>NZ_JANAVQ010000005.1:0-376771 GCF_024213605.1 Paenibacillus sp. CH40 | reverse complement strand
GTTTATAGAAAGAGCGATAAGCTCATTTTGAAACTGACGAGATAAAATATCTCTTGTTTGATTTTGCGAACAAAATCGTTTTACTCACTCGTTGTTCAGTTTTCAAAGATCAAACCTGCATAATGCCTTACTTTGTTTCACCACCGCATCTCAGCGGCGACTTAAATAATATATCATGTTTTCTACGTCTTTGCAACACTTTTTTTCAAAAGAATTTTTTAATCAATTCTACTTTGTTTTCGTGTTGCTAACTATCTTGCAAAAGACAGCTATAAGAATATACCACAAAATTACGCTAAAAGGCAACACCTTTTTTTAGTTTTTTTCTCATCTTTAAAATCACTGCATTTAAATAAAGAGACCATTATTCCCACAAGCAGAATAACAGTCTCTTTAACATTTATTTCTTCCTCTTAATAAATAATAAAGCCGGGCACTACCATGAGGTTCCTCTCCTTTTACATATAGCCACGTCAGTCCTTAATCCACGGATTTTTACGCGAACGTGCATTATAGGATAAGGAGCGGGATTTTTGCTTTTTATTAGTAGCATTTTTACTGGAAACCTTGGCTTTGGATGTCTCTTCTTTGGATGTACTGCCAGAGCTGTCTTTTGATTTACCTTTACGTACGCTACGATCCTTTGGTTTAGAAGAAGAACCAACTTCATTTTGGGATGCAATAGTCAGATTGTTACCAATCTCCTGCGTTCCTGGAATTGCTGGTGCCGACTGGACGTTCTCTTCCCGGCATCCACAGTCTGGCATAAACATATAGGGTGTTGTATATCCCTCTAATGGATACATAGGTGCATTCCCATGCGCAAACGGATGATAAGGGGAATTCGCAGATTGTTGTCCTTGTAGTTGGCTATAGTCGGACACGTGCCCACCCGCAGGCGAACCATATGGAGGTCCTCCCCATGCCTGGCTCCATTGACTGCCCTGGACTGTACTCTCTGGATACTGCTGTGGATGCCCTTGATGGATAAATGGAGGATAGACAGGGTAGGATGCATTTTCAGACGCCTCATGACTCGGATAATATCCAGGGGCGCAGCAATCTGAATAGGCAGGATAAGGTGTTGGATGGGCATTTATAGGTGGTGTCTGCACAGGCCCCCAGCACCATGGATGCTCACAATCATGATGATAGCCCTGATCAGAAACTACAGTAGGAGAGGCGTATTCTGCTAAGGAGGTATTTATAGACGCATTCCCCCAAGTTTGAGGAGACTCAATCCCCGGATACCACGAGTTCGGCATTGCATTTATTTGTGAGCTATAATCAAATGTCGGCTGTTGTATCGACCACTCGGAATTTACCATCGGCTCCGATTTTGTGCAGCCGCAAAATTTTTCAGCTACAGGTTGCTTCACAACAGTTGTAGGAAGCTGTGGCTTAGATGCAATCGGTTGGGTAACTATAGGTTGCATTTGAGGTGGAGCAGGTGGAGTAACTATGGGCTGCATTTGAGGTGGAGCAGGATTTACGGGTGCCATAGGAACTTCAGGCAGTTTTAATTCAGGGAGCTTAGGAGGATTCACTGTTTCTTTCGGCTGTGTCATCTCTTCTTTGGGGCTAGGCATATTTTCCTGCTTAGGCTGCGTCAACTCCTCCTTGGGCTGGGTAAGTTCTTGCTTGGTTGGGGATTCAGGTTTAGGCTGTGTCATCTCTTCTTTGACTGCGGTATTTTTTTTATTCTCAGTAAAATCAGACGCCTCTTCTTTGTAGTGTGGAATATTAACTGTTTCTCCAACCAGAAGTGCGTTCGGGTTTTTAAGCTGGGAATTGGCATCAATAATTAGCTTAAGCGGTACATTCCACGCCTTGGACAACTTCCACAATGAATCTCCTTGCTTAACCTTGTGTTGATATACCGTTGACGGCTGTGTTTCCATCGTAACAGGGTCTGTTGGAATTTTAATTTTCTCGCCGATACTCAACTGATTAGGGTCTGCCAATTGGGGATTGGCGGCAATAACTTTCTCCAGCGTCACATTATACTTCTGTGCCAGCAAGTACAGAGTGTCACCTTTTTTGACGATGTGTATTTTCACAGGTCACAAACCTCCTAGACTTTCGTTTGGGCGGGATAAACGCCCGGCTTCTGTTATTACATCCTATGCACCTCCCGGGCGAATGACCCCATACAAACAAAAAAATCCTCTCAACCGAATACTCACGCGAGCATTCAGTTAAAAGGATTCGGTTTTATTTTAGTCCTGCCACACTTTGTAGCCATCCTGATCCACAATCTTACGGAACTCAGACAGGAGCTCCAAAGTCACTGGGCCAGCAACGCCGGAGCCGATCGTACGACCATCCACTTCATAAGCTGCAATAACTTCTGCCGCAGTTCCTGTAAAAAACACCTCGTCCGCAACATATACATCATGCAGTGTAAAAGGTTGTTCCTTAAGGGAGTATCCAAGCTTAGCACACAAATCGATAATAGCATTACGAGTAATCCCTTCAAGCGCCCCCAAATAGCAAGGAGGTGTATATAACACTCCGTTTTTGACGATGAAAATGTTATCCGCAGAGCCTTCCGTCACATACCCTTGGGAATTGAGCATAATAGCCTCACCTACACCAGCATAGTTAGACTGGATCTTCACGAGGATATTGTTGAGATAGTTCAATGATTTAATCTTCGGATTCAAAGCGTCTGGGATGTTGCGACGCTGAGAGACAGAAATTGTCTTCAGGCCAGTCAAGTAAGCTTCTTCCGGGTAAATGGCGAGCTGCTCCACGATAATGATGACACTCGCCTTCGCACAACGAAGAGGATCTAAACCTAGATTTCCTGCACCTCGGGATACAATCAGACGGATATATCCGTTACGCATTTCGTTAAGACGAATCGTTTCAGCCATTGCTTCCAACATTTCATCAGGAGACAACGGAATGTTTAACTGAATGGATTTCGCAGAATCATACAGACGCTCCAAGTGCTCCTTACATTTAAAAATATTCCCGTTATAGATACGAATGCCCTCAAATATACCGTCTCCGTACAAGAATCCATGATCATATACGGAAACCTTTGCGTTTTCCTTAGTCACATGCTGCCCATCCAGATAGATCCATTGTTCTGCCATTAAAACCACACCTCCGATTAATGTTCCTTTAAAATAGGTTCGATCGCTGCTTCAACATACTTGTAGCTTGGATAAGAGCCAAGAACACGTACATGGCACCCCAAAGCCTCGATCTCTGCAAAGGCTGCCGGAAGCAGCACGGAATGCAGAGATTCCAAAACTTCAATGTAAAAATAATAATTCCCCAATTGCTTTTTGGTCGGACGCGATTCAATACGGGACAGATTTAACCTGCGCCATGCAAATGCGGATAAAACCTGATGCAGCGCTCCCGGGAAATCCTGCGGCGGCGTGACCAAAATACTGGTTCGCTGACCTTCAGGCGTACCCGGGAGACTTATAGGTTGATGACCGATCAAGACAAAGCGGGTAAAGTTGTTATCGTGATCCGTCACTTTGCTGGCCAAAATATCCAATCCGTGTTTGGCAGCCGCAAGCTTGGTTCCGAGAGCGGTCCAGCCTTTACCGGGATTATGTTTAACAATTTCGACGGCTTCTGCCGTACTTCCTGCACTCTCCAACTCGGCCTGAGGAGCGGAAGCCTGTATGAATTCTTTACACTGGGGAAGCGCCACAGGATGAGACATAATTTTGACCACTTTGCTCAAATCCAGCTTGTCCAAATCCTTCGTAAATTCACTACGATGACCAATAAGATTTTGAATTGAAGGATATACCCATTCCGCCTGCATTTGAATGTCTACTTCATGTACAAGCCAATCCATATGCAAACTTACAGAGCCATCAATCGTATTTTCAATGGGAATTACACTATAGTCTGCCTGACCCTTGTCTACTGCCTGAAATACGTCCGCAATATGTTTGTAAAAAAGTAATTCATGGGACGTATCTCCTAACAAATACTTAATCGCTTCATGAGAAACAGTCCCCTCAGGAAGAAGTGCAATTCGTTTCATATCGTAAGTTCCCCTTTAATCATATCCATAAAAGGGAGAGTATTCCCTTCTGTATATACTTTAACTCCTTCATTCTCAGGGCGCAATTTTAAAACAGAAGCAGTGATCCCCTCTTTGTTCATGGTATCCGTTAAATACTGCTCCAGCTCTGCTTTCCGATTTTCCCGCCGATCTGTCAATGCCAGCAATGTTGGTCCAGCCCCACTGAGAGCCACACCCAAAGCACCATAATGGTGCGCATCCTGCAAGATCTCTGTCATACCTGGCACAAGTGCCGCGCGGTAAGGCTGATGAAGCTGATCACGCATCGCTTCGGCGATTAAATCGGTTCGTCCCGACGCCAATGCTGCTACCAGCATCGAAGCATGACTTATATTATATACAGCATCCTTCAACGATACATGAGCGGGTAGAACCTCTCTGGCTTTCGACGTGGACAGCTGAAAATCTGGAATAACTACCATAACCTCCAGATTGGCATCTGGTTCAAGCCGTAAATGCCTAGCATGCTCGCCGTCCCACATCGCTGTAATAATACCACCAAACAGGGAAGCTCCAACATTGTCCGGATGTTTTTCAATGGCGCTTGCCATATTGAACAGCTTGGAATTCGGCAGAGGCGAGCCAATCAACGTATTGGCAGCGACCAAGGAGCCCACAATAGCAGAAGCGCTGCTACCCAAACCGCGGGTAAGCGGAATATCCGAGTACATCGAAATATCGAGCTCAGGAACAGATACACCTGCTTCCCGAAAAACCATTTGTGCTACCTTGAAAATCAGATTAGTTTTATCTTGGGGAACACCATTCATTTCATCTCCGTATAAATGAAAAGCCGTCTGTTCGGCCTCCTTCAATTCGATCCATGCATATAAGGACAATGCCATGCCCAATGTATCAAAGCCGGGACCCAAGTTGGCCGTACTCGCAGGCACACGCACTCTTGCTGTTTTTAAAACGGTCATACAGACAATTCCTCCTGCTTTTATTGACTATCCCTCTACTCGATATACGCTCTTGATGCGACGAATGACGTCTAAAGTTTCAAAATGCTCCAAAACCTTTTTCATACTCGCTTTACTGGCTAAATGAGTCACGATAATAATTTCAGCATCGGGGTTAACCTCATTCGGTTGCTGCACAACAGATGCCAGACTGACATTAAATTCAGCAAATACTTGCGTAATCCGTGCCAACACCCCTGCTTTATCATCCACATGCAGAAGCACGAAGTTTTTGAAATACACATCTTCGTCCTTACTAATTTTTTTAGGGTTGTAAGGAACGATGGCTTTAAGCCCATTGACACCAAGTTTGAGATTTTTCACTACAGCTACTAAATCAGCTACAACCGATGTTGCCGTCGGCATTTCACCTGCACCCGCACCATAAAACATGGTTTCACCCACTGCTTCACCATGCACATACACCGCGTTGAATACCCCGTTCACCGAAGCCAATGGATGCTGCTTGCGTACCATGGTCGGCTGAACGTTAATCGTAAATTCATCACCCTGACGCTCTGCAATGCCGAGCAATTTCATTTCATATCCTAGTTTTTTAGCAAAAGCAATATCTTCACTGGTTACCTTTGAAATGCCGCTGACACTTACATCCTTGAGCTCTACATTAGAGCGGAAACCGAGCGTGCCGAGAATTGCCATTTTACGAGCTGCATCCAGTCCTTCCACGTCCGAGGTCGGATCGGATTCAGCATACCCAAGCTCCTGCGCTTCCTTGAGAACTTCCTCGTACGAGGCTCCTTCCTGACTCATTTTTGTTAAAATAAAGTTGGTCGTACCGTTCACAATCCCCATAATGCGGGTAATACGGTCGGAGGAGAAACCTTCAATGAGTGTACGAATAATCGGGATACCGCCTGCTACACTAGCTTCATAAAAAATATCACATTGCTTTTCCTGCGCCTTTGCTAATACTTCAGAACCGTGCAAAGCCATTAAGTCCTTGTTAGCTGTTACGATGTGTTTACCCCGCTCCAACGCTTCAAGAATGTACTCCTTCGTCTGATCAACCCCGCCCATGACTTCGATAATTACATCAATTTCAGGGTCTCGAATAACTTCCCATGGGTCCTCAGTAAGCTTGGCCGTGTCCACTTCAATGGAACGATATTTTTCTATGTTTTTTACAGCTATTTTTTCAATGATGATCGGTGAACCGACTTGTCTGCTCAAATCTTCCTGATTGCCTTCTACGATTCGAACGACTCCCGTTCCTACCGTCCCTAAACCTAACAATCCTACTTTGACCGGTTTCATCCATTCCCCTCCCGCAAACTTATATCTAATGAACTGCATTGCCTTAACCTTGCCCAATCAGGCGAACACGTTTGACTCCAGAGATGTCCTCCAAGCCCTCCAGTAGAACACCCAACTCTTCACTGAGTCTGGACATTTCTACCGAGATAACTACGTTGGCTCTGCCTTGCAGTGGAATGCTTTGCTGGATCGTCAGCACATTGCCTCCGAAATCAGCCACTCTGCCAAGCACCCTGGACAACATTCCGGATTGATGTTCTAAATCAATAGAGATATTGACAATTCGCTCACGCTCCAGCTGGTTAACCAAATGTATGCCATCCTTATATTTATAAAAGGCGCTTCGGCTTAGCCCAACTTGCTCCACGGCATCATGCACGGTTTTAACATCTCCTGAAGCCAGCAGCAGTTTCACCTGTATGGTCTTAACAATAGCTTCAGGCAAAATATCTTCCCGTACCAAGTAATAGCGCTCTTTCAAGAACGTCCTCTCCTCAAAGACTTATGTTTTTGTATAGAGGACATTATATCGAAACTCATGAAAATCGGCAAGCTAACAATGCAAAAAAGGCTACTGCCTTCTATAGAGTTTCCTATAGTACAGTAACCGTTCAGGTTTTAGACCTTTATTTGATTTTTAGTAGTAGCTGCTGCCTTCAACAAATTCGAACTCGAAATCAGCAATGCGTACAGATGTACCATCTTTGGCGCCACGCTTGCGTAACTCAGCATCCACACCCATGTGGCGTAACGTTCTTGCTAATTTCAAAATGGCATCATGCGAGTTCAACTGCATGCGCTTCATCATGCGCTCAATTTTAGGGCTCTGCACCACGAATGTGTCGTTTTCACGTACAATTGTAAAGCCATCGTCTTCTGCTGTATCCAGCTTAAATACCTTACGTTCATTGACTTCTGCTACTTCCTCAACAACTGGCTCGTCCGGTATTTGATCCAGCAAATCAGCAGCCCGGTAGAGCAGTTCCTTCACACCTTGACGTGTCAGTGAGGAAATAGGCATGATTTCAAGATCAGGACGTATAGAAGCAATCTGCTCTTTGAAGTGAGCCAAGTTTTCTTCAGCTTCTGGCATATCCATTTTATTGGCCGCCACAATTTGCGGACGCTCAGCCAATGCTGCATTATATTGCTTCAATTCGTCGTTAATTTTAGTCCAATCTTCAAACGGGTCACGTCCTTCGGAGCCCGCCATATCCACGACATGGATAATAATACGCGTCCGCTCAATGTGCCGCAGAAATTCATGTCCCAGCCCAATACCTTCATGAGCTCCTTCAATCAAACCAGGCAAATCTGCCATCACAAAATTACGATGATCACCCACATCCACAACACCCAAATTCGGAGTAATCGTTGTAAAGTGGTAGGCCCCAATTTTCGGTTTTGCGGAAGATACAACCGACAACAAGGTAGACTTCCCAACACTAGGGAACCCGACCAAGCCTACGTCAGCCATTACTTTTAACTCAAGCGTGATATAACGTTCTTGTCCCTCTGCGCCGTTCTCAGCCAACTCAGGCGCTGGATTACTCGGCGTAGCAAAACGGATGTTCCCGCGTCCTCCGCGTCCTCCTTTAGCTACGACGACTTGTTGACCATGACGTGTCATATCTGCTACTACTTCACCAGTATCATCATCTATGATGACCGTTCCCGGTGGTATACGTACGATCATGTGCTCCGCATTGGCTCCGTGTTGGCTTTTGTTGCGACCTTTTACTCCACGCTGGGCTTTAAAATGACGTTGGTACCGAAAATCCATCAAGGTACGCAAACCCTCATCTACACGGAAAATTACATCTCCACCGTTCCCTCCGTCACCACCACCTGGGCCACCTTCAGGAACGTATTTCTCACGGCGAAACGCAATTAATCCGTCTCCACCGTCACCGCCTTTAACAAAAATCTTCGCTTTATCTACAAACATGGTTACACCTTCCTTATGTCTGGCACTGCATCCGAATTTGAAGCATTTCGCCCGTAGGAAGCTTCTCTGTTCGAATGCGTTTACTTCCGGGTACGGATCTGACCTGCTTTAGGATATTCAAATCCGCAGGTATGTCACTTCCTTCAAAACGGACGATAACATCATTCTGATCCATACCGAAAAAAAGTGTCAATCTGCGCACTTCTCCCCAGGACGACCGGCCCCCGCCATATTGATACGCACGCACCGTTTCTATGACGGCCGAGGCAAGCGACTCGCCGTCTTCGGGAGACATGACAGCGTCTAACTTTAATTGCTCCTCAACCTGTACCGACAATTGTAAATTACCGGCGTTCACGCGAAAAGACTGCAAATAAAACACCAGTGAGGGAATACCCAACTTAGATATTTTACTGTCTTCCGCCACGCGCTCTTTTATTGTTTCCACATAAGCAACAGATTTATCATGCTTATTCATACGAATATATCCATAAAGCACCTGCAAGTCATTCATCCAGTCATGCCGATGATGGTTAAGCATTGAAATCGCTGTACGTTCAAAAGAACGCAAGGCAGCTTTCCGTTCATACTCAACCTGTCTTTGCGTATACCACATACCAAAGCATGCAGCAACTACAGACCATACTGCTAATAAGATAATCGTTAATACTTTAGGATAGAGCAGTGAAAAAACCAAAGGAATCAGAATGGAACCCAACGCCAGATAAGGCGCTCTTATCCGCTGGAACATGGCTTCTCTCCGTTCTGCGAAATTAAATGGATTATTAAAGAACCTTAATCCAGTATAGCACAGACTAACTTTCCAGTTCATTACCATCATGCAAAAAAGCCTCCGACAAAAGTGCCGGAGGCTTTTCAGCGTGTCTAAGCCGCTATTAAGCTTCTACAGTAGCTGCTACTGGAGCAACGTCGATCGGGTAGATGCTCACCTTTTTGCGATCACGGCCCCAACGTTCGAACTTCACAACGCCGTCCACTTTCGCGAACAGAGTGTCGTCCTTACCGATGCCCACGTTCGTGCCCGGGTGAATTTTCGTTCCGCGTTGACGAACCAGGATGCTACCGCCGGTAACTGCTTGACCGTCAGCACGTTTCACTCCAAGACGTTTCGATTTACTGTCACGTCCGTTTTTTGTGGAACCTACACCTTTTTTCGATGCGAATAATTGAAGATCCAATGTCAATTTCAACATGATGTCTACCTCCTTCTTTGATTATTTTCTATTTGAATATACTTACCGTATGATTCAGCAATACTTGTCAGCATAATCACCATGGACTCCAGCAACAGTTGAACCTGTGCGTTCGCATCATGATAACTTTCAGGAGAAAGATACGCGCTTAAAAAGCCGTTTTCCATTTCCGTTTCCATCTCAACGTCCGTAAGAGCTCCAATCGAATTGACAGTTCCTACTGTTACCGCCGAAACGCCAGCACATACGATATCCTCGCCAGATTTAGCGAAATTTGCATGTCCTTTAACGGAAAACCCCTGTATGCTGCCATCCTCCAGTCGTGTAATACGCACGATAATCACTTATCGCACCCTCTTACGCTTGGATTTTTTCAATCGTCACTTTCGTGTACGGTTGACGATGACCTTGCTTCACATGGTAGTTCTTTTTAGGTTTGTATTTGTATACGATGACCTTTTGACCTTGACCATGCTTCTCAACTTTAGCTGTTACAGAAGCTCCAGAAAGAAGCGGTGTACCTGCTGTCAAGCCATTGTCGCCGGACACTGCCAGAACACGATCGAACGTTACAGTTTCACCATCATTAGCTTCCAACTTCTCGATGAACAATACGTCGCCCTCTTGAACTTTGTATTGCTTACCACCTGTTTCGATAATTGCGTACATTTGCTTGCACCTCCTTATGTCTCAGACTCGCCTAATAGCAGGTGGCAGATTCCCTTAGGATACTGCACTTCAGTACCTGATTGGAGCGGTTACAGCATGTGCAGCCAATCTTACGCATCACACATACTAAATGATTGTAGCACAAGCTTTGTACACATTCAACCTTTAGTTTTAAAATGATTTTTGGTTACGCATCGCTCTACACGAGCGTCTTTTCCTCACGCACTTTTTTGCGGGTCATTTCCAGCAAACCTAACCGCGTCCAACCAACAACATAAGATTTGGTCCGATCCTTCTTCAATCTTGCTTCCAGCACAGAGGATACTTCCCGACGGTTCTCCTCTTGTTCCATGTCAATAAAATCAATGATGATGATACCACCAATATCACGCACACGTACCAGGCGGGCAATCTCTTCAGCTGCTTCAATGTTAGTCCGGGTCACCGTTTCTTCCAGATTACTGCCTCCCGTAAACTTCCCGGTATTCACATCAATGACGGTTAATGCCTCCGTATGATCAATGACAATGTATCCGCCGCCCTGCAGCCATACCTTTCGCGCAAAATCGCGTTCCAGCTGCTCATGAATGCCATAAGCTTTGAAAATTGTTTCTTCTGGATCACGAAATATACTTACATGAGCTTTCGCAGGACCAATCTGTTGCAGCATTATTTCTGCATCCTTTGCTTGCTCTTCACTGTCAATGACCAGTTCATCCTGTTCAGGTGTAAACACATCCCGAATCAACCGCTGAACAATACTTAAATCCCGGTGTAATTCGCACGGAGCCGAGTGTTCACCAGCTTTACGCTGAATAGCCGCCCACTGCTTACGCAGTTGATTTAAATCATTTTCAATCGCCTCTATACTCATGTCCTCCGAAACGGTACGGATTATGAGTCCTTCCTCACTTGTGCGTAGCTGCTCTCCCATTGCTTTCAAACGGGTACGTTCGCCCTCACGTTCGATCTTCTTAGATACGGCCACATAATCAGCACGGGGCATATATACGATCCAGCGACCCGGAAGTGAAAAATGAGTAGTGACCCTGGCTCCTTTACTACCAACAGCCTCTTTTAATACCTGCACTACAATTTCCTGCCCTACCTTTAACACTTCAGAAATGGATGGCTTTACCTCCGGCTGCTTGTCCAAATGAGCATGAAGTACGTCATCTACATACAAAAAGGCATTCTTTCGCTGTCCAATGTCAACAAAGGCGGCTTGCATACCTGGTAGCACATTGACCACCCTCGCTTTGAAAAAAGAACCTAGAATTCCCCGTTTTCGCGGTAGTTCAGCCGCATATTCAACCAATCGTCCCTCTTCCAACAGCGCCATTTGGGTCATCTGCTGCTGGCATTGTACAATCATTTGCTTCATGGTTTTTCAACCTCTCTGGATACAGCCTCTTCCTTAACTCATAAAACATTATTTGGGCTTGGGTTCTCCACCATCTGGCGGGCGTGTCGCAAAATAAGAGCGAATAAGACGCTGCTCCGGCAGTACGGCTACAATCCGTCCCTGTTCATTCATAACATAAACCATATGATACCGATCTCTTCTGAAAAGACGCAAAATAGGCTCCAAATGTTTCACTGGCAGGGATACAATAGGTAAGGCAATACTTCCCTTAGCTACTTCGCGGTAAAAAAGCTCGTCCCTCCCCAGCAAAAACCGTATAAAACGGTAAGGGATATTCCGATAATCCACAATATTAGAATAAAGCAAAAAAATCCCTACCGCCAGCAGATTTAAATGGATAGGTCCATTTTGCCTTAACAACGGCGAAATACCATATATACAAAATAGCAAACTCGTTACGATACTGGCTCTAAAAGTCCACACTAATGTGCGGTGATAAGAACAAGATAAGCTAATCAGTACCTGCAATATTTTTCCACCGTCAAGTGGTAAAATGGGCAGCAAATTAAACAGTGCAATAACTACATTCCCCTGAATGATATAATTTACATAATCATACTCCAGCCCACTCACATTTCTGAACCACAAAAGGATGATGATCATGATTCCGTTTTGTAGGGGCCCCGCTAGCGCAATGACAATCTCCTTCCACGCATTGAGCTTCCCCTGATCCTCAATGACCGCCACTCCTCCAAAGGGTAACATCTGTATGGAAAGCACCCGCGCGCCCAACAACGAAGCAGCTGTCGCATGACCTAGCTCATGAATAAACACCAATGTAAATAAAGTTATGATCTCGATAAAATGTCCAGTTAGTATAGAGGTCAGCATAACCAATACAAACAGTGGATGTAGTGATAAGGTCACCCCTCGGACATTAATCAAGGGCTACCACTTCCGACGGGTCAATGTATTGATCCCCTCTCTGAACTGCCAAAAACAAAGTTGTCGCCTCGCTGCCGCTGTGACCTGCTGGCAGTACACCGATCTCATCTCCCTCCTGAACCCAGTCGTTCACTTTTAAGGTAGAGCGGGAAAGCCTTCCGTAAGTTGCTGTGATACCGCCAGTGTGTCGAATTGTAATCGAAATCCCGCTTTTGGGATGATTTAATATGTCTAATACTCGACCTGCATCTATACTTTTAACAGCGATTGCCCCGTTATCGGTAACATTCGGCGTAATTTCTACCCCTTTAAGGCTCAGTACAAAAGGCTGTGTTATATTGCCTTCAATCGGTGGAGAGCCCTTTCGACTTGCGTCTACCTTGTGCGTTTCATGCTCCTCGCCAAAAATCGGCAAAAAGGAAGGTGCTCCGTCAAAATAAGTTTCATACCATTGTCCGACGGCTGCAAAATCCATATCCTTATTCAAGGCATCCGCAATAAACATTCTCAAATTCACTGCATAGGGAATATCCCAACGAAACATTCCCCATACCATTCCAAATAACACCGTTGCTATGACTGATCTTCGCCAAAAGGAAGTCCAAAAAGACGGACCACGATTCGTCTCAAAAGATTGCTGCCAGCGTTGCCGCTCATTTTTCCACTCAGTTTCTGGGTCTCTGGGCGAGTTGGCACTGACTATAGGCATCGACTTCATATCTTTATCCCCGTGCCTGTTCTGATATATGCCAGAGGGATACGTCTCCGCTTTGCTTCCCGCGATTAGCTGCTGTATACGTTCTTCTCTGCGCTGCTTGATTCCGGAATTTTTATTCATCCTGTTCAGCCCCCTCAGCGAGGTATGTTTGATACATCTTATGAGGACGGGCTTCAACTTATGTTGTCCGGTTCGGGATTACGCACCTAAAAATCAAAAAAACCGGCGCTAGCGCACCGGATATGTTTTGTATTTATGATATTTATGTAGTGACTCTAAATTTTGAGAAACCGTATTATAGGAACTTAAAAAGATAAACCAAAAACACTTAAATAAGATTATCACTTATTTAAGTGTCTAGTATTACAAATGAATACGACTACAGCTCCTACCTTAGAACCGATGGAAAATTACGTAGGAAGTGTGGAAGCAATTTACCAGCCATAACTTCCTGTTTTCCTCATCCACCCATACCAAAAAACTTCTTAAAGCGTGTCATCACGCTTTTCTTTTGGTCCAGCTGCATGAGGGGCACTGTATCGCCTAAGATTCGTCTCGCAATGTTACGATAAGCAATCGCGGCCTGTGAATCTGGATTCATAACGGTAGGCTCCCCTGTATTAGCGGCTTTAATTACCATTTCATCATCCGGCACAATCCCAATAAGGTCTATGCTAAGCACTTGTAAAATCCCATCAATATCCAACATATCTCCGGATTTAACCATGCTATTGCGAATGCGGTTAACCACCAACTTGGGTGATACCACATGTGAGCTTTCCAGTAAACCAATTACCCGGTCTGCATCGCGTACGGCTGCATTTTCCGGGGTGGTCACAACAATGGCCTGATCGGCCCCGGCAATGGCATTTTTAAAGCCCTGTTCAATACCCGCAGGGCAGTCGATCAATATATATTCAAAATCCTTTTTAAGCTCCAAAATAATATCCTTAACTTGCTCCGGCGTAACAGCACTCTTGTCCTTGGTTTGAGCGGCTGGCAGCATATACAGCTCCTCAAAACGCTTGTCCTTAACCAGTGCCTGATTTAAACGGCAACGACCTTCCGCTACATCAACAAGGTCATAAATAATCCGGTTTTCCAGACCCATCACAACGTCTAGATTACGCAACCCGATATCCGTATCCACCAAACATACCTTTTTGCCGAGCAGTGCAAGCGCTGTTCCTATATTGGCTGACGTCGTCGTTTTGCCGACGCCGCCTTTTCCTGAAGTGACGACGATAGCCTCTCCCATGTGCTACACCCCTTTGAACACGTTAAAATCGCGGCCCAGACGCACAATATTGCTCATTTTATCTATTTGCATAGCGCCATCCTTGAGATACGCAAATTCCATACCGGATTCACGTGTCTCCCATTCGTCTGGTGGACGGCTGATCATTTCGGAAATTCGCAGCTGTGTCGGTGCAAAATAGGAAGCCGCAATGATCGCTTCACTATTTCCCTCCATCCCTGCATGCGCCATGCCTCGCAAAGCGCCGAGGACATAAATATCACCAGTACATGTTATAATTCCACCCGGGTTTACATCTCCCAAAAAGAGTAGGTTCCCATTGTGATGAAGCACTTGACCAGAACGGATAATCCCTGTCACCGTGTGAATAGGGGGCTTTCCCTGCACTTCCACAGGCAGTCCAGGTGATTCTACAGACCTGATGAGCAGATTCCCCTTTTGCTTCAAGATCTCCAGAATACTTTCCTTCTGTTCCTCTGTCACTTCTCGGCTTCCCAGCTTAATATCCACATGAATGATCGGGCCTGTTAAAATATTTTGATGACTGTGCTCCAGCTTAAAACGCAGCTCACCTAGCAAATCCTCAAACTCGCATTGATCGTCCAGCAGGAATACCAGGCCATCTTTGATGCCTTTAATCGTGACATGATTCGATTTCACCGCCATTAGCCTGTCCCTCCTATCTCAATCATTTCGTCCCCGGGACGTCAAATCCCTGCTAACCCGGACAAAATGTGTGTAAAAAGACCTAGACGGCCTCTTCCTTTTTCACACGGGTACCCAAACGCTGCAATTGCTTGCGAACCGGGACATAAATGATGAGGGCGAACAGAAAATGGATAAATAAATCAGGAATCATATACTGAGCAAGTGCCCAATTGAAAGTCTGATGATTCAGCTGGAACAGCTGATCAATAGCAAAAAGCATAGAATCCAGCAGGAAACTACCAATCAACACGGCTGCCATCATAATAGGCATCGGCGCACGTCGAGCTGTAAAAACAAGCCCCAATAAGTATGCAGACAACCCCATTGCAAAAGAGTAAGGCCCAATGATAAACCCGTAGAACACTACATCATGAATAAGTCCAAAAACAATACCTAGCACCAATGCTGTATGACGGCTGTAATACACAGACACAAACAAGATCACGACATACACAAAATTCGGAACCATTCTTGAATGCCAACTATCCGGAAGAAGCCACGGAAGAATCGTCCCTTCAGCTATAAACAGTACAAACAGCAGCAGTATTAGAACCTGACCGCGCATCTTCATTATTCCGGTACCTCAGGAGTATAAAGGATGAGCAGTTCTTTCCAATCCACAAAGCTGGCTGCCGGTTTAATAATCGCTGTCCGTGTTTTGCCAAATTCCCCAACCTGAATCTTCTCTACCGTTCCAATCATTAGGTTTTTGCGGAATTTCCCACCTGCACCAGATGTAATAATCTGATCGCCCTTTGCGATTGGGTCTTTTTCTTCAATGCGAGTCATTTGAAATCTGTTCGTACCCGGATCATAGCTTTCAATCATACCAAACGATTGATTTTCCTTGCCCAAGACTGTCGCTGCAATGGCATAAGAATTCGGATTTTTAGGATCCAATGTAGTCAACAACGTAACGGTGGACGTAAAATTCCCCGTACGACTAATGACTCCTACAAATCCTTCAAGCGAACTGACTTCCTGACCAACCTTCGCTCCGTCCTTCTCACCAATATCGATCACAAGCGTTTTGGAATCATTGCTGACGCTGTTCACTTGAGCAACACGATAATCATAATTATTTTTCGCCTTTTGCGTTTGGGTGAACTTCAGTTCATTCTGCAGTCTGGCATTTGTTTCAACATAATTATGGGTCTGAATCTGGTCACGAGTCAGCTTTGCCACAGCAATTTTTAATCGTTCATTTTCTTCGTAGATGCTGCGCATATTTCCGATATCTTCAAAGAAGCCCGCTATTGCTGAAGCGGGCCTGTAAAAGATACCTTGCACAAAGCCGATTGAATCTCTGGCGAACTTCTCGGGCCAGGTTAAGGAATTTCTCTGTCCAAGTGTAATCCCCATAAGGGCAATAAACAGAACGATTCCGATCAATAGAACAAATAGTCTTTTATTGCCAAACAGCTTAAACAGTTCCTACACCCCCGATTCAACGTTTGGAACGGACGGCAGAACTGCTGCGCGATTTGAACAAATGAATATTTTCCAGCGCTCTGCCTGTACCGATTGCCACACAATCCAGAGGATTTTCTGCTACGATCACCGGCATTCCGGTTTCACCTGCCAACAGCTTGTCCAGATTACGCAGAAGTGCTCCACCACCCGTCAGTACAATTCCTCTATCCATGATGTCCGCTGCCAACTCGGGAGGGCATTTTTCCAGTGTTACTTTGACCGCATCCACGATTGCATTGACTGTATCCGATAATGCTTCGCTAATTTCATCAGAAGTAATCGTAATCGTCTTCGGCAAACCTGTTACCAGATCACGTCCGCGGATTTCCGAGGTTTCCACTTGCTCTAATGGCATAGCTGAGCCAACTTCCATTTTCAGTTGCTCTGAAGTCCGTTCACCAATCATCAGATTGTATTGACGCTTTACGTATTGGATGATGGACTCGTCCATTTCATCACCTGCCACACGCACGGAGCGGCTTGTTACAATCCCGCCCAGGGAGATGACTGCCACCTCGGTTGTACCTCCACCGATATCGACAACCATACTACCTGTTGGCTCCCATACAGGAAGATCAGCGCCAATTGCTGCTGCAAACGGCTCCTCTATCGTATATGCTTCTCTTGCCCCTGCTTGCTTCGTCGCATCTTCAACAGCACGCTGCTCCACTGCAGTAATGCCTGAAGGCACACAAACCATCACGTTCGGATGACGTGGAAACAAAGAGCGTTGGGCTTGCGCCTGACGGATAAAATATTTGATCATCGTTGCTGTTGTATCAAAATCAGCAATGACACCGTCCTTCATCGGACGAATCGCACGGATATTTCCCGGTGTGCGACCGATCATTTTTTTCGCAGATTCACCAACAGCCTCAATGGTTTTTGTATCTGTACGTAAAGCAACTACAGATGGTTCACGAACCACAATTCCTTTACCTCTTACGTATACAAGCGTGTTTGCCGTCCCCAAGTCTATTCCCAAATCTTTTGTAAAGCCACCCAGCATGATGTAATCTCCTTTTCTCTTCCCTGAAATCTGTTATCCATGTATAAACGGTTTATTCAGGCCGGATTATCCGGTCGTGTTTAAATGTTTGATTTAAATATTATATTATATCAGACCTTGTTCCTTCAAACTTACAAAGGTCCCGTCCCCGATCACAATATGATCAAGCACGTCGATACCCACGATGTTGCCCGCTTCCATCAGGCGGCGAGTCAACTGAACATCCTCTGGGCTTGGCTTCGGATCACCGCTCGGATGGTTATGAGCGCAAATTATTGAAGCACTGCTGCATTTGATTGCTGCCCGAAATACTTCACGAGGATGCACGATGGCAGAATTCAGGCTACCCATAGATAGTGTTTCCTGAGCAATCACATGATTTTTAGTGTTAAGGAACAAGCATACAAAATGCTCTTTCTGCAAATAACGAAGCTGCTCAAACAGCAGATCTGCCACATCCCGCGGGCAACTAATCACCGGGGTCTCCAAATGGCGAGACAATGCTAATCGACGCCCCAGTTCGATACCCGCTTTTAGCTGTATCGCTTTAGCATCCCCAATGCCCTTAATCTGGGTCAACTCGCTCAAGCTCATATCCACCAGTTGACGCAAATTTCCTGCCTGCTGCAAAATACGCTGCGCTAAATGCACCGAAGACTCATTTTGCGTTCCTGTACGCAGCAGTATTGCCAGCAACTCCGCGTTGCTTAAGGCATCCGCCCCATATGTCATCATGCGCTCTCTTGGTCGTTCTTCATGGGGGAGGTCGCGAAGCATCAGTATTGGCGACTCCAGCATATGTTTATCCCCTTTATGGACGCAACACATTCACTCCAAAATCGGACAGCATGTCCGACAGCAAGGAAAGCGGCAATCCTACGACGTTAAAATAACAACCCTGAATAGATTCCACCAGCGTAGCACCCATGCCTTGAATGCCATACGCTCCTGCTTTATCAGACGGTTCACCAGTATTCACGTATGCCACAATTTGCTCTTGACTCAGAGGCTTCATTGTAACCTCCGTTTGGCGATGTCTGACAAACATTTCGCCGGTTCCGGTATGTATGCAGGCTACCCCGGTGTACACACGGTGTGTTCTTCCCTGCAATGCAGTCAGCATGCGAACCGCGTCCGCATGGTCGGCAGGCTTGCCCAGTACCGAACCATCCAGCACGACAATGGTATCACTGCCAATCACCAGTCCGGCTTCCTTCGACTGAGTGGCGGTGTTCACGACCGCTTCGGCTTTGCGTGCCGCAAGGGTCTCCACGATTTGCTGAGGCGTCCAGCTCTCAGGCGTGCTCTCATCCGCATGACTCGGCACCACCTCAAAGGGGAGTCTCAAAAATGCGAGCAATTCCTTCCTTCTTGGTGAAGTCGATGCCAGAATAATGCGGGGCGTAATTTTCCCGTCCATAAGGGAAGCTCCTTTTCATCAGTTAGAGCCTGCGGTACAGCCAGAACGCGGCAATGATGCCGATCAGACTAAGCAGGCTCAATTCAAAATTTATCGTTATGTTGTAGCTGATAATATCCAGGTCCGCTCTCGGCGACCAAGATATCCTAGTGGGGTGGGTCAGAAAGGAAAGGAATTTGATCGATTGAAGGGCTTTGGCAATCCATGCACCCAAGAGCCAACCGAGCAACAAAAACAGTATAAGCATTCCTACATTTTTTTTCATCCTGATCTTCCCTCGCCATTTTTTGACACCTTCATTATTATACGGTGATTTGTACTGCAATACAAACAGAAATCCGGCATGGGGAACTATTTCCAGTTCCTTGCCGGAAAATATGGTTAGTCTATTGTTTTATGAATTGGATAAATTCCTTCTCACGCAAAACATATTCCATCATGGAGGACTGAATCTCCCAAATGTGTTCCTTGGCTGTATTCTTATTATATTCCCCAAGTGCAGAGATCGCGCTGTTCATCGCCTTTTCAAGTGAGGTTGCGGAAGCAACCGCTTCCTTTGGAAGACCGGTAGGAAGTGCAGTGATATTTTGTGTCCACTGCTGATGCAGGTCGTTCAGCTCCTTCATGTCGGAGGCTGGCACCGTATTCGGACCTCCTTCTCCCAGCAAGGTTGAGGAAAGTCCGCTCAACTTACCCACCAATGAACTACTTAACTGAAAAAAGCCAGTGAGTTTATCGCCTTCGCCTCCGTAAGCCGCTTTTTCGAATCCAGGCAATTCAAGCTCACGAACATACAATTCGACTCCTTGTGTTTTCAACTGATTGCTGAGTAACTTAGCTTGCTCCCTATCCGGTGATATTCCTGCATATACCCGGTTTTGGTCCTCGGTATCCCCTCCTGCTGCAATGCCTGCCTTCAACAGTTCTTCTTTTGCTTGTAAGGCCCGTTCTGGAGTGCTGAAAACCCCATATTGCAGCAAATAGTAGGTTTGTGGAGGTACCTGAGCCTCTATGACAGTGACAGGGACAGAATTCTCTTTTGCAGATATTGCATCCACACCAACGGATTCTTTAAAGACCGGTACAGCCTCCTCTACTGAGGGATCTGCTCCCGGGACCATGCCTCCTCCGTTAAACAGTAACAACATAATATATCCAAACATCCCCCCGGTCACCAGTGCGCTGGCTACAGAACCAACCAGTTTCCATCTAGAAGGGTGGGGCGGACGTTTTCTGTACTCTTGGCCAGAATGATAAGCTTCCTCATTCTCTTCTAGGCTATCTGGTAGAACGTCCGCATCTGACCAAGAAGCCGCCGAACGGCCAAAGGGGTCATCCCATCCCTCTTGTACTCTTAATGTCGGAGCAAAGCGCCGACTTGAAATGCGTTTATTCAGATCCTCAGGCTCATTGAGCTCTGCTTCTTGCGTAGTTACAGCATTTTTATTCATTCCTCTAATTCGATCCGTTCCTTTTTGCGGGTTATCAGCTTGATGAAGCTTATCTTTTTGATATAACCCCTTATCTCTAATCGTTTCACGCTGTTCGTTCGTAATCGACTCGTTTTTGTACGGAAGCACCTGTAGCTTATCCTCCCGGCTTGTCTCCGGCAACTGTTGGTCGAACCGGAATGTCATCTTGGTCTTGTTCATGGATGCACTCCCTCCTTGTCCCATACTTCCTCATAGTCTGTTGTATGAGTCAAGCTAAGAATATATGCCCCAGCATTACAAAAAAAGGTATCCCGAAACACAGTCGTGTTCGGAATACCCTTGAATAAATGTAATTCATTGGCGTAACAACTCATTTTTATACGTATTACACTTGCTGTCCGCGAAGATGGCGCGCTAACGCGTCACCTGCTTTCCAGATATCTCCCGCTCCCATCGTCAGCACAAGATCCCCTGGCTGTAATCGATCTTTCAACTCCTCGATCACGGCTTCTTTGGTCGGCAAATAGATTGCATTAGCATTGCTGTTTTGGACGATTAAATCCACGAGCTTGGAAGAATGCACGCCTTCAATCTGTTTTTCTCCCGCTGGTGAATAAATATCGGTAATGATGACTTCACTAGCCTCGCTAAACGCGCGGCTAAACGCATCGAGCAGGAAAAAGGTGCGGCTATAGCGTTGCGGCTGGAATACAGCAATAATACGCTTGCCAGTCGCTCTCGCTGCGCTAATCGTAGCCTCAATCTCTGTTGGGTGATGCGCATAGTCATCAATAATCAGTATGTCATTGCTTTCACCTAGTACTTGAAAACGACGCTTCGCTCCGTGAAATTCTACAATAGTAGCAGCGATTTGATCGAATGGAATCCCTGCTTCCAAACAGGATATCACAGTAGCCATCGCATTATACATGTTATGTTTACCCGGCACTGATAGTTCGATCGTTCCGAGTGCTGTTCCTTTTCGGCTCATAGTAAAGCTTAATCGACGGTCACCTAATTGGATATCTGTCGCCATATAATCCGCTTCATGCTCCACTCCATAAGTAATGACCCGAGTCTGGAGCTGAGGCAGCATTTCCCGGATGTTCTGATCATCTGCGCATACAATAGCCGCCCCATCCGGTCGAATTTGACTCAAAAACTGTACATAGGCACTTTTCAGACGATTAAAGTCGCCATCGTAATTTTCCAAATGATCCGCTTCAATATTGGTTACAATGCCTTGCCAAGGATGATATTGCAGGAAAGAACCATCACTCTCATCCGCCTCAGCAACGACAAACTCGCTTTTACCTGCTTTGGCATTCGTCCCCAAATTCGTGATTTCGCCGCCAATAATATACGTTGGATCAACGTTACATCTTTCCATAACCAGAGCGATCATGGAAGAGGTTGTCGTTTTACCGTGCGCACCCGCAACAGCTATTCCCTTACGTTCGTTAAGCAAGCGAGCCAGCATTTGCGAACGATGCAGAGTTGGAATATTCAATTCCTCCGCTGCCACCCGCTCCACATTGTCACGTGACAATGCTGTTGAATAGACGACGATATCCGCGCCTGCAATATGCTCAGGTGTGTGTCCAATATATATTTTTGCGCCTTTTGCCGCCAGTTTTTCTGTCAGCTCCTGTGATGCCACATCTGAGCCAGTCACAGTATAACCCATCTCCAGCATGACCCGAGCAATCGCGCTCATCCCGTAGCCGCCGATACCGATAAAATGAACATGTTCCGAAGTAATCAACAAATTTCACCAACCTTTTTCCGAATCGGTTTGATACATAAGGGTAGCCCGTACATCCGCAATAAGGTACAGCGTGCCGGACACCACCCCCAGATCTTCCGCTTCCGTATGTGACTGAAGCAGGCCTAGAGCCTTTTTCCAGTCACCTTCTACAATTATTTTTAAATCCGTTTTGGCATAAGACGGCCGCAGCTTCTCCACGAGATGAGCCAATTCAGCGGCATTCATTTTGCGGCGAAAATCGGGCTCGGTCAGGATAAGCGTATCCACTAGTGGCAGTATATGCTGCAAGTATGCTTCATGATGCTTGTTTGACAGCATTCCCATCATTAAAACCAATTTTTTGTACGAATACACTTGAGGAAGACTCTTGGCCAGCGTCTGTGCTCCTTCTGGATTATGAGCTCCATCAAGGACAATCCTCGGCGAGGTACTGACTTGTTCGAGACGCCCTGCCCAGGCAGTTTGCCTAAAACCCTCCAGCAATTCTGCATCATCCAACACAAAAGCCATATACTGACGTAGGACCTCAAGTGCCATCATAGCTCCTGCCGCATTAGAACATTGGTGCTCGCCTAACAACGTGATGTCAATTTCCATATGTCGGAAGGGCCCCGCGAATGAAAAGGTCTGAGCTGTTTCATCCCCATTTAGCCGTTCATACGTAAACTGTTCTCCTGCCAGGTACAAGGTAGCTCCTTGCTTTGTCGCCGTTTCACGTATGACCTGAATAGCCTCGGGTTGGGAAACACAACTGACGACAGGTACACCCGGTTTGATGATACCGGCCTTTTCCCTTGCAATCTGTTCGAGCGTATCTCCCAAAATATCCGTATGGTCATAGCCGACATTCGTAATAACTGAGACGATTGGATTCACGATATTAGTTACATCCATCCTTCCCCCGAGACCTGTCTCCCATACCACAACATCTGGGAAAGATACCGTAGCATAGTATAAAATAGCCAATGCTGTCGATACCTCAAACATTGTAGGTGATCCCAATTCACTATCTGCGATTTCTTTCACCAACGGATACAAGCGATTGGCAAGCAAAACCAGCGTTTCATCGGGAATATCGGTCCCATTGAATTGAAAACGGTTCGTAAATCGGGTGATGTACGGAGACGTAAAAGTTCCGACATCGTACCCACATTTCAGTAGCACAGAGGTCAGAAAGGCACAAGTTGAGCCTTTACCGTTGGTTCCCGCAATATGCACAAATTTCAGATGTCGTTGCGGATCACCCAATTTACTCATTAGCTGTTCAATTCGTTCCAATCCGGGTCTGATACCAAACGGAATCAAGCCGTTAATCCATTCCACTGCTTCATCATAGCTTTGTAAAGGAGCCGTGTCTCCGCCCCTGATCGTATCTGACATCCTCTTCACCTTCAGGTCATTTTATTGTGAGTGAAATTATCCCTTGAGTTCTTCAATACGTGCGATAACTTTAGCGCGCTTATCTGAGTAATCGGCTTGCTTGGCCTTCTCTTCCTCGATGACTTTAGCTGGTGCCTTCGCCACAAAGCCTTGATTAGATAACTTTTTCTCCACGCGCTCCACTTCACTGTTCAAATGCTGAAGTTCTTTTTCCAGTCTGCTAATTTCCTGGGCAATATCAAGCAGTCCGGCCAGCGGCAGGTATAGCTCTGCGCCGCTAACTATAGATGTCATCGCTTTATCTGGAACGGTGAATTCTAATCCCGCGTCGAATTCAGACGTATTACAGAATCTACGTACATATTCCCCATTGCGGTTAATGATATCGAGAACGGCTTGATCACCGGGTTTTATGAGTAATTCAATTTTTTTACTCATCGGCACGTTGACTTCAGCACGGATATTGCGCACAGCGCGAATTACGTCGATCAGCAAATTCATTTCTGCAACTGCATCCTTATCCTCAAAAGAAGGATCATAAACAGGCCAAGCAGCCAGTGTAATCGTCTCTCCCTCATGCGGAAGATGCTGCCATATTTCCTCAGAGATAAACGGCATGAACGGATGAATCATACGCAGTGTCCGATCCAATACATATGCAAGTACGGACTGCGTTTTCTTTTTCGCCTCTGCATTTTCGCCATATAGGGAAAGCTTCGCAAACTCGATGTACCAGTCGCACAAATCATCCCAAATAAAGTTATACAGAAGGCGGCCTGTCTCGCCAAATTCATAAGCATCTATTAGACGCGTGATGTCGCGTGAAGTTTCGTTTAGACGATGCAAAATCCAACGATCAGCAGTGCTTAAGTCACCAGTAATGTCTATATCTGCCGAAGTGACGCCTTCCAGATTCATCAGCGCAAAGCGTGACGCGTTCCAGATTTTATTGGCAAAGTTACGGGCCTGCTCCACCCGCTCCCAGCGGAAACGAAGGTCTTGCCCAGGCGTGCTACTGGTGGAAATCATATAACGCATAGCATCGGTACCATATTGGTCAATCACGTCGAGCGGATCAACACCATTGCCGAGGGATTTGGACATTTTTCTACCGTCCGCATCGCGAACCAACCCGTGCATAAGTACGTCCTTGAACGGAATCTCTTCCGTAAACTCCAACGCGGTAAAAATCATACGCGATACCCAGAAATAAATAATGTCATAGCCTGTAACCAAGACATTAGTCGGATAGTAGCGTTTGAGGTCCTCTGTCTGCTCAGGCCAGCCCAGTGTCGAAAACGGCCATAAAGCCGAGCTGAACCAAGTATCCAGCACATCCTCATCCTGTTTTAACTTTCTGCCAGCATACTCAGGCAAAGTTGTAGGGTCCTCCGCCGATACAATAACTTCTCCAGTTTCTTCGTCGTACCAAGCCGGAATACGGTGTCCCCACCATAATTGACGGGAAATACACCAGTCACGCACATTTTCAATCCAATGCAGATAAGTACGTTCAAAGCGATCCGGTACAAAGTTTACCCCGTTGCCAGCCTTCTGCACTTCAATGGCTTTAGCTGCCAGAGGCTTCATTTCCACAAACCATTGTGTGGACAGATAAGGTTCTACAACTACACCTGTACGCTCGCTGTGGCCTACTTGATGTACGTGCTCTTCAATACGAATCAGTACGCCCTGCTCTTTCAGATCAGCGACGATTTGCTTACGGCAATCGCTACGATCAAGGCCCTGATATTTGCCTGCTTCGGCATTCATCGTTCCCGTTTCGTCCATCACCGTAATTTGTGGCAGCTGGTGACGTTGTCCCATTTCAAAGTCATTCGGGTCGTGAGCCGGTGTAATTTTAACCGCGCCGCTACCGAAATCTTTATCAACATAATCATCCGCAATGACCGGAATTTCCCGTCCGATGATTGGGAGCACAAGCGTTTTGCCGATCATTTGCTTGTAGCGTTCATCTTCCGGGTGTACAGCTACAGCTGTATCGCCCAGCATCGTTTCAGGACGTGTAGTGGCTACCGTAATAAATCCGCTACCGTCTTTCAGTGGATATTGCAGGTGATACAGATTTCCGTTCACCTCTTTGTATTCCACCTCAATGTCCGATAATGCAGTACGTGCAGCAGGGTCCCAGTTAATGATACGTTTACCGCGATAAATCAGACCCTTCTTGTACAGTTTAACGAATACCTCACGTACCGCTTGGGACAGTCCCTCATCCAGCGTAAAACGCTCACGAGAATAATCGAGAGAAAAGCCCATCTTTTCCCATTGGTTATGGATATTATCTAGATAAAGATCCTTCCACTCCCACACTTTCTCCAAAAACTTCTCGCGGCCCAAATCATAACGTGTCAGGCCTTCTTCACGCAGCTTTTGCTCTACCTTTGTTTGGGTAGCAATACCCGCATGGTCTGCCCCTGGCAGCCACAAGGCATCATATCCCTGCATCCGCTTGGCGCGAATAATAATATCCTGCAAAGTAAAGTCAAGAGCATGTCCAATATGCAACATACCTGTAACATTCGGTGGTGGAATAACGATTGTAAAAGGCTCTGCCTCTGGATGTTGCCCAGCGCGGAAATAACCCTTCTCCATCCACGTTTTGTACCATTTTTGTTCTGCTGATTTTGGATCGTACGTTGTTGGCATTTCCAAGGTTGTCTTGTTGTCTTGTTCTGACATATCAGGATACCTCCATGATTTTTCAATTGGCAAATAAAAAAAGCCTTTCATCCTCAAAGGACGAAAGGCTGTTCTCTCGCGGTACCACCTTTGTTTCACCCCTAGTGTATGTATCCACTGATCCATTACACATGGTGTGACACTTTATGCAGATAACGGTTGCGGACCGGCCTTATTCTACCGTGAGCCTCTTATCTTCCGTAGGAATTAAATGAGGAACCGTTCAAACAGGCGACTCCCGGGTGACTTCGGCCAGTAGCTTCCTGCGGAACCTCACAGCGCTGCAATTCCACTCTCTGAAGGGCTTGCTGCCTACTCTTCCCGATCTCAGTCTTTCAATAACTATACCACATCATACATTTCCCATTGACTATAGTCAACACCCGCCGTGCATTTTTCAGCAACCGGATCAAGGGATGTACAATACCTGTCCTTCTTCCACATGATGCTCCGCCAATCTGTTATACAGTTGAAGCTCACGTGTGCTGAGCTGATAACGGTCTGCTATGGTTTCCAGTGTATCCTCGCGCTGTACAATGCATAACCGCACCTTGCGAAAAGGTGTTTCATCTTGTGTATGAAAAAAAAGGTTCTTCCACTTGGCATTCTCTCGCTCTTCTTCGGCTTTCTGATCCTGATCCTGCGGCTCCTGCTCCAACTGCTGCTGGTATTCGGCTTCCTTCACCGAACGGCTGGATTGGAGCAATGATGAGTAGACAACCGGGTCTGGCTCGTCTGCCCCTTCATCCTTTTTACTGTTGAGCGCTACACGCATCTCTGGCTTATCCTCAGTAAAGGTGTCATGGGCCTCGTGGTTAACCTGTGCTGACGCTTCAGGCCTGAAGTCGAAGTTATCTACTTGACTCGCTTCCAACTGTGGCTCCAGATAGACCTCGGACTCCGTGGCAGTATGCGGTTCAGACAGCAAAGGTTCATATACTATATTAGGAGATGCGGAAGATACTTTGGGCTCATTTCCCCCTGCCCATGCTTCCTCTTGCTGAAATCCCCACACTTCCGGAGACCCATGCTCATGCTTGACCTCGGGAGAGCTGTCTTCAACTGCTTTGCCCGTCCAAGGCTCATAGAATCGGTTAGGATCTACTGCCGACTCATAAGCTTGCTGTTCCGACAATAACTTCTGTTCCTCATGGTCCTCAGACGGCTGTTCCCAAGAAACGGACTCCTGTTGTGCTGGCACCCTGTAGGAAGTTTCAGGATCTGTAACGTAATCGGAGGACGAGTCATTGGTAGAGAAGGCCTCTGCATGATGCTCTCCATCGGCGGAAAGGGATTGAACCGGATGCTCAGGTGCATGCACTACGGTAAATTCCTCATCCAGCCAAACCGCCGTCTCCTCCGCGTGCGAGCTTTCCACGCCATGCAAAGAAAGAACGCCTGTAATGTTTAGACTACGTAAAGAAAGCAGGTCCACATCAAAATTTTCAATCTCGACAGAGATATCTTCCAATCTCCCTACGCGGTTTAGCGGAATGGTAATTTCCACAGGAATCAAATGATGAAGCTCGCTCGTGATCTGTTCAGGTGTGCGGTACACGCCCTCCAGCAGCAAATGCCCTCGCAAAGCGGCATGGTCGCCGTGGGTTACAACCTGAATGCGTGGCAGAAGCTCAATTTCCTCCAACTCAGCAATCCCGGCAGCTTCCTCCGTCAAATGAATGCGTTCATAAATATCAAAACGCAAGCCTTGCGGCTGATCATTCTGTTGTTTGTTCAAGGATGGCATCCTCCTTTGGGCAGTCTCCGCACATCCTCTGACTTCTGGTCAGGCGCACGGAAACTCCATATTGCAAACCGTTTCTAGGTTCAAGTATATGCGCCAAAATAGAAGGCATGCCATCTTTTATAGCTGTTTGTGTAGCTTTTGAAAATCATCCGGCCAAGCATCCTCCACGGTAATCGTTTCGCCACTCAGCGGATGACGGAAGGTAAGACGCTCTCCGTGCAGCGCCTGCCTGCCAAAATCAGTAGCCCGCCCCCCGTATAATACATCCCCAAGCAACGGGTAGCCAGCATGACTAAGATGTACGCGAATCTGGTGCGTCCGGCCTGTCTCCAGCGTCAGATATACGAGACTCACTGCACTTGGACCGCTTCCCCATACTTCTCCGAGTTCAATATGGGTAACCGCCTTTTGCCCAGTTGGAGATACACGACGGCGCTGCTTATGATGCCTGTCCTTGCCAATCGGCCAATCCAACGTTCGCAGCGATGGGGGTACTTTCCCTCGTACCAAAGCTACATACCTGCGGCCTATATCCTTAGCTCGCATTTGCTCGTCCAGCTTGAGCAACGCAAATTCATTTTTGGCATATAGCACCGGGCCCGTCGTATCCACATCCAGACGATGTACATGCCGTACCGCCGCATGAATGCCATTCATCTCATAGTAGGATGCGACAGCATGATCCAACGTCAGCGGACCATCCTGCACAGCGCCGTCCAGATGTACTGCCATACCTGCCGGTTTATGCACTACCAGGCAAAAATCATCTTCATACAGTACCTTCAAATCATACCAACGAGGGGTGATTCCAAGGTTCATTACAGGAAAAAGGGCCAGCCGCAGCCGGTCCCCTGTAAGTTCAATCTCTTTTGCATGACGCAGTCTGCGCCACAGCTTTTCCGGTAATTCCAAACGATTCAGCAACCACTGATCTACAGCATCAGCATTGTTTTTTTCCCCGTCTGTGATTTCCCGTCCTGGCGTGACTTCCAGCCACGGTCCTCTTCTTTTCCAGCCACCTTGCCAGCTCATAGACGTTTGAGCGCGCGATAGTTCGCCTCAATGGTGGCATCAATATCCTCTACCGTATGCACGCCCGACACAAACATACCCTCAAATTGAGATGGTGCCACACTGACTCCCTCATTCACCATTTCAGTAAAGTAACGGCGGAAGTGGTCCTGATTACTCGTTTTAGCTGTGTCAAAATTGACAACCTTTTCTTCTGTAAAAAATGGACAAACCATGGAACCCACGCGATTGATCGTGACAGGGATACCCAGCTCGCTCGCATTACGTTGGAATCCGGCTTGAAGTCTTGCTGCCCGCTCTTCCAGGCGATCGTATACTTCTGGCGTCAGCAATTTAAGTGTCGAATAACCTGCTGCCATAGCCAGCGGATTTCCGCTAAGCGTACCCGCTTGATAAATTGGCCCCGATGGAGCAATCTGCTCCAGAATATCCCGACGTCCGCCGTAAGCACCTACAGGGAGTCCACCACCAATCACTTTACCCAGACAGGTAAGATCCGGCGTCACACCAAAGCGACCTTGAGCCGAATGAAGTCCAACCCGGAATCCAGTCATCACTTCATCAAAAATCAGCAGACTTCCGTACTGCTGGGTTACCTCACGCAAACCTTCCAAAAATCCAGGCTGTGGCGGTACAACTCCCATATTGCCTGCTACTGGCTCGACAATAATTGCGGCAATCTCTTCGCCAAATTTCTCAAAAGCTAGCTTCACCGAAGCCAAATCATTATAAGGGACGGTGATGGTATGGGTAGCTACGACTTCAGGTACACCCGGACTATCGGGCAAGCCTAATGTCGCAACACCAGAGCCTGCTTTAATCAGCAAGCTGTCCGCATGACCGTGATATGATCCCTCAAATTTAAGAATTTTACTACGGCTCGTAAATCCGCGTGCGAGTCGAATAGCACTCATAGTCGCCTCAGTTCCGGAGTTAACCATACGTACAATGTCCATAGAAGGAACACGCTCACATACGAGCTTGGCCATTTCGGTTTCTGCCAACGTTGGTGCGCCGAAGCTGGTTCCTTTTACAACAGCAGCCTGTAAAGCTTTAACCACTTCGGGATGTGCATGGCCCATAATAAGCGGTCCCCATGAACATACATAGTCTAAATAGGATTGACCATCAATATCATATACACGCGATCCTTCGCCATGGTCGATATATACAGGTGTAATCCCAACAGATTTAAAAGCCCGTACCGGGCTGTTAACGCCACCCGGAATGTATTGTTTTGCCTCATCAAAGGCTACTTTGGAGTTCGTATCCTTGCGCACTTTCCGTTGTTCGTCGATCAATCTGACCACTCCTATCTTCTGAAAATAGACTTATTGCTTCAACCATCTTGCCGCATCCTTGGCCGAATAGGTAATAATCATATCTGCACCCGCACGCTTCATGCTTGTCAGAATCTCCAGCACCATTGCTTTTTCATCAATCCAGCCTTGGAGAGCGGCTGCCTTGACCATGGCATATTCACCACTAACGTTGTAAGCCACCATAGGCAGATCAAATTGATCCTTAATCGTGCGCATCACGTCCAGGTAAGAAAGAGAAGGCTTCACCATCAGCATATCCGCACCCTCCAGCACATCAGACTCCGCTTCTCGCAATGCTTCACGTGCATTGGCAGGGTCCATCTGATAGGATTTGCGGTCACCAAACTGCGGCGCAGAATCTGCGGCTTCCCGGAAAGGACCATAAAAAGCAGACGCATATTTGACGGAATACGACATAATCGGAATATGTGAAAAGCCTTCCAGATCCAGCCCCTGCCGAATCGCTTGTACAAAACCGTCCATCATATTAGATGGCGCGATAATATCCGCACCAGCTCTGGCCTGAGAAACGGCTGTACGTACCAGCACCTCCAGAGATTCATCATTCAATACTTCACCGCATACCTCACCATCATGCTCATGCATGTGTACCATACCGCAGTGTCCATGGTCCGTAAACTCACACAAACAAGTATCAGCCACAACCAGCAGTTCGGGATAACGAGACTTGATCAAACGAGTAGCTTCCTGAACAATACCATCGTCCACAAAAGCCGAAGTCCCTACACTGTCTTTTGTTTCCGGTATGCCAAACAGGAGCACGGCGGGAATGCCAAGCTCACTAATCTCTTTTAGTTCTTCCTCCAGCCGATCCAGAGAAAAACGGTATACACCTGGCATAGAGCTAATTTCCTGTTTCACCCCAGTGCCAAATGTTACGTAGATCGGTTGGATAAAATCAGCGGGATTTAATACCGTCTCACGCACCATACTGCGAATTGCAGCCGACTGACGCAAACGACGATGTCTAGTAAAAGGAACACTCATGAATACAAACCTCCATTTTTTATACATTCATTAGCAAAAATAAAAAATTATAATGTCATAAGAGTACTTGATCGTTTCCAGTCACATAACGATTGGATCAGACTTTCAATGGTTGCCTTCTCTGACATAAAACTCACAGTCAAACCGGCTTGGGTAGCTGTCTCACCGGTCAAAGGACCTATTACAGCAATCGTAACTCCCTCCAGCAGCGACAACGGATCATGGATCCCCATTTGCCTGAGCGCTTCCAGAAAAAAGGTGACGGTTGAGGAACTCGTAAACGTAATCGCATGAATGGCACGTTCCTCAAGCAGCTTGAGGAGCTCGTCATCCTGTGTGTTGGCTGCCAGCACAGTTTGATACAAATCAGCCTCGGTCACATGAAGCCCCATCTCCCTTAGCTTTTCTGGCAGCCACGGCCGTGCTAGATCACCTCTAGGTAGAAATACGTTCTGCCCTGCCTGCAAATCCTGCTCAAACCCTTCGAGCAAGCCTTCTGCCTGAAAAGGGCCTTCGATCTGTTCTGCCACAATTCCGTGTGTCCGAAGCGCAGCTGCTGTAGCTGGTCCGACTGCGGCAATACGAGCTTTGAACAGCATGCGTACGTCCTTGCCCTGTTCCTTTAAGTGCGTGAAAAAGTATTCAACTCCATTAACGCTGGTGAAAAACACCCAATCATATTCAGGTAGTCGCGCAAATGCCTCTTTAATTTCCTGTTTGGTTGGCTCGTCCGAAGGGGCGACCGTCTGAATAACTGGAAATTCATATGGCTCGCCACCAAGCTCCTCAATCCGGCGAACCAGACTGCTGGCCTGCGCACGCGCGCGAGTAACCAAAATCCGTTTGCCAAACAAAGGCATGTCCTCAGCCCATTTTAACTGTTCACGTTGATTGACCACCTCTCCGACAACGATGACGGCGGGAGGTTGAAAATTCGCGGCCTTCACCTTAGCTTCAATATCCGCCAGCGTACCCACCAGCGTATCCTGCTCGGCGCGGGTCCCCCAACGGATCAAGGCAACAGGAGTATTTGACGGCTTGCCGTGTTTTATCAGTTGTTCACTGATATAGCCGATCTTGGCTACACCCATCATAAAGATCAGTGTGCCCGTTGCGTTCGTCACTTTATCCCAATGAATACTTTTGTCGAGTTTATCGGGACTTTCATGACCTGTAATGATAGACAGCGATGAGGCCATATCCCGGTGTGTGACTGGAATGCCCGCATAGGCGGGCACACTGATTGCTGATGTGATGCCGGGTATAATTTCATAGGAAATACCATGTTTACGCAGTAGCCCGGCTTCCTCGCCGACTCGTCCAAATATAGTGGGGTCTCCCCCTTTAAGACGAACAACTGTTTTTCCTTCCAAGGCCAAATCCACCAGCAGCTGATTAATTTCCTCTTGCTTCATGGTGTGACGATCTGGCAACTTGCCGACATAGATTTTTTGGGCACCTGGCTTCATCAATCCCAAGAGGCGCGGGCTTGCCAGTCTGTCGTACACAATGACATCGCCCAATTGAATGCATTCCCAACCCTTGACCGTAATTAATCTTGCGTCTCCAGGTCCTGCACCTACCAAATATACTTTTCCTGCCATGCTATCATCCCCTCACCTGCGCCAGAATCTGTTCCGCTCCTTTGGCTATCAAACTGGCCGCCACCGCTTCTCCCAGCTTTTGCGGATCATTTCCCTGGAGCGTTTCCTTCAAAATAACCTCGCCATCTGGCGAGCCTACCATGCCCGTGAGGCTGATTTCTTGACTAGCCCAGACCGCATGAGCCCCGATCGGCACTTGGCACCCCCCATTTAACACGCCCAGAAAGGTTCGTTCTGCCGCAACAGTAGCCGAGGTATCTCGGTCATTGTAAAGACGCAGCAAGGCCAATAGCTCTTCATCGCTCGCACGACATTCAATACCTAGCGCTCCCTGCCCAACCGCCGGCAAACAGTCTTCTTCCGGTATATAGGACGTAATTCGCTCTTTCCAGCCCATCCGGTGCAAGCCTGCTGCCGCCAAAATGATAGCGTCAAAACCTTCCGTCTCCAGCTTTTTCAGACGGGAATCAATATTACCACGCACAGGCTCCAATTGTAGATCAGGTCGCATGGACTTGATTTGACTGGCTCTGCGCAGGCTGCTCGTGCCCACCTTTGCCCCTTGAGGCAAATCCTCGAGGCTCTTGGCGCCCAATGTGATCAGGCAATCACGTGGGTCCTCACGGCGCGGCACAGCGCCGTTGACAAGCCCTTCCGGCAATTCGGAAGGCATATCCTTCATACTATGTACTGCCATATCAATCTCACCAGCCAGCATGGCCTGTTCAATTTCTTTGACAAAAAGCCCTTTGCCACCCACTTTGGACAAGGTTACATCCAATATTCGATCACCCTTGGTCAGGATTTTCTTCACGACAAATTGCAAATCCATTCCATGCTTCGCGCACAGCGCGTTCAAATCTTCAATGACATGCCCGGTCTGAGTTAACGCCAGCGCACTCTGTCTGCTGCCTACCACAATTGTTCGCATGTTATTCCTCCTGATTTTGCGCAATCCATAGGTCTATTTCTTTTTCGGTCCAAGCCATAAATTCATGACGCCGTATTTGATCCAAAATTCCGCTACTCGCCAAGCGCCTCAGTAGTTTGGTTCTTTGCTGTGGGGAACTTATCTTACGTTTGATGATCTGTCGCATATCGTGCATGAAATCCAGATATGGCTCGTATTCGCTACCAAACAACGTATTCAAAGCTGATGTAATATCAGTGGTCACAGCAGGGCCAGCCCCTTCTGTGGAAATACTAATCGTCAGTCTTCCTCGTCGAATGGTACCCGGCGTTATAAAGTCTCCCTCTTCCGATCGATCCGCCACATTTACCAGTATACCCCTTTGTCTGGCCTCATGCGCAACCTCATAATTCACTTCTCTCTGGTTCGTCGCCGCATATACAAGAAAGGCTCCCTGGAGGTCACCCTCGCGATATACGCGATTTACCCAGTGGAGCTGCTTGTGATCCGCCAGAACCTGTAAATCCGGCGTTATATTCGGGCTAATGACGGTAATGAATGCCCCACTTTCCATCATCCCCTTTACCTTTCGTTCCGCAATCCTACCGCCACCTACAACACAACAGATCTTATTCTTACAATTCAACGAAATCGGGACAAAATGCTGCAAAAGGCTTTTCACTCTCCCGTCCACTGATGAAATACAGACCAGGAATTCAGCAAAAAATTAAGAATCAATAGCGTGTAGCCCACCAATGCCCACTTTGCCATCACCAGCCCTGAACGCTGATTCAATCTTTTGCTCACTAAAAATATAATATACACGCACAAGGCAATCGCTGTCATCAGCACCTTGGTATCGAGCAAGAGACGCCAGCGTTCCTCGGCAATAATAGAAATAACGGCAACTACAATAGAGACTCCCAACAAAGGAGTACCAATCAACAGCGCCATATGCGTATACCGGTCCATCATTTCCAGACTCGGCAGGCGTCTGATCGTGTCATTCCATTTCTTTACTTTCAATTTACGATGCAAAAACAGATATAACCCCGAAAATACAGCTGCTACCGTCATTGCTACAAAACCAAGATTAGCCAGCGCAATATGAATCAGGAGCAGACCATGCACTGTATGCCAATTTCCAAGCGGGTTGTCGAGAGGCTCCATCCATATATTGTTGAGCACTAGCACTGCAAAACTAATAATATTAAGCAACAATACCGCAAATTCGGATCGCTGATAACGTGTCAGAATCAAAGAAATCAGTACCAAAATAACTGAGAACAGAAATAGAAAATCGTAGGTCACGAAAATAGGAAGATGCCCTTCATTCCAGGTTCTTATCCCCATATAAGCAAGCTGGAGCACCAGAACGACAACAAGAAGCCCTGTACCTGTCCGTTTAGCATTCGCATTGCGACGAATCCCATCCGAGAATACAAACAGAAGGCTCAGGGCAAAAACATAAATCATTGAATCATATATAAGCATGCCTGAAGCCACTTCTGTTCACCCACCTTTACAGGCTGGCCGGCGCAAACGACGCTGGCAAAGCCTGAGCCTGAACGGTTTTTTCATGAACACCGGCTTCCGGTTTCATTAACGCAGATGCATCGCTTTTATCTACTTTCTGAGCGGCGTCATCCAAACGATCCTCCAGAGCAAAAATATGGCTAAACATGTCTAGGGCCTCATTTCCCTGCTTTTGAACAGCCAGTTCTTTTACCCGATTGATCGGATCATGCATCATCTGATTCAGCATACTTTTCGTCAAGCGACTAATCACTTTGCGTTGCCGTTCATCCAGCTCAGGAAGCTTATTGAACAAGCTTTCCAACGTATCCTGATGTACAGACTCCGCTTTTTCCTGTAATGCACGAATCACCGGACGCACTCCCATCGTTTTCAACCATTGATAAAACTCGCTAAGCTCATCTTCGATCATATGCTCGATTTTTGTAGCTTCGGTACGGCGCATTTCCAAATTGCTCTCCACGATCCCTTCCAGATCATCAATATCGTACAGGAAAACATTCTGTAATTCACCAATAGCCGGGTCGAGATCACGCGGAACCGCAATATCAATCATAAACAAAGGACGGGACTGTCGACGTTTCATACTTGCTTCAACCCGAGTCCGATCCAGAATATAACCCTGGGCACCTGTCGAGCTAATGACAATATCCACATCCGCCAACCGATTCATGCCTTCCTCCATCGTAACCGGCGTTCCATGGAACTTGGAGGCAAGGTCTTCCGCACGGGACAGGGTTCGGTTTGCTACAATAACCTCAGCTGCTCCACCGCTGTACAAATGCTTAACAGTAAGCTCGCTCATTTTACCAGCACCGAGAATCAGTACCTTTTTATCGGTAAACATCCCGAAAATCCGTTTGCCCAGCTCAACTGCTGCATAGCTGACAGATACGGCACTTTCTCCAATAGACGTCTCCGAATGGGCACGCTTGCCCAATGTGACGGCCTGCTTAAACAACATATTAAACCACGTTGCCGTAATTTTCTGGGATTGAGCCTGAAGAAAAGCGTTCTTTACCTGTCCCAAAATTTGTGTTTCTCCGATTACCATAGAATCAAGGCCACAAGTCACACGGAACAAATGCCGAATCGCCTGCTCGTCCTCATATATATATAAATGTTGTGTAAATTGATCACGCGGAATGCCAAACCATTGCTCCATAAAACTGCGTATAAAATAACCGCACATGTGAAGGCGGTCCACCACAACATATATTTCAGTCCGATTGCAGGTTGCGACAACTACGCCCTCCAACACACTTTTGGTAAGTTTGAGTTGTTCCAGCGCTTTTGGCAAATCTTCTTCTGCAAATGTAAAACGCTCTCTGACTTCCACAGGCGCCGTACGATAATTCAACCCAACAACGACGATGTGCATTGCAAATTCACCTGCCTAAACTGTAATAAGAATAACCACTGTTATCATAAACTATGTTAATTATATCACAGAAGTCCGAATGTCCTCCGGCTGTTTTATGAATTGTTTATGAAAATTGGATGGCGTTCATGAATATCTAGCACGTTCTGTAGGATTTGATTTAGTGTAAACCACTTTTAAAACAAATAACCATGGAAATGTTCCATGGTTATAATATAGGACGCACAAATGGCTCCATAAAAGAACGATTTACACCAACTCGGCCAGCTTGCACTCCGGTGATTCCACCTGAAGTTCTCCCAAGCCGCGAATCAGCTTCTTCGCATATGTTTTTTTCGGTTTTAGAACGGATACCAGGTAATCAATAGCTAGCTGCGGATCGACAGTCTCACCGCAAGTATAACAATCAATAGCGGCAAATCCTCTCTCAGGATACGTATGAATAGAGAGATGACTCTCCGACAACAGTACAAGCACGGTAGCTCCCTGTGGTTCGAATTGCTTGGATTGAACGGACATCACCGTTGCTCCGCAAGCTTCAGCTGCTTCAACTAATTGAGCCTCCAAAAACTGCGCATCATTCAGTAATTCAAACTCAACACCCCAAGTATCTACGGCAACGTGTCTTCCGAAAGTTGAGTACTCCAATTCCATCTTTCGGTTCCCCCTTCCTAGGAATAAAATGTTTGAAAAAATTTCATCCGCTAGGACCTACGTCATTCACTTCCCGAGGGAATAACCTCTCGCAACATTCAATGTCCTGAGTGAATCCTGGTTCCTATATTCATTTTCAACGAGATTAAAAATAACATCTATGTGAAGCAAATGCAATCATTTTTTTGGAATAAAAAAGCCCCTTTCGGTAAAGAAAGGGACTACACTGCATAACGATTCATTCCTTGTATTCATGCCTTATTAGGCTTCCAGTACAAATAATTTCGAGCAACTCATTCGAAGCTTGTGGTCAATCTGTTCCAACTCCGAGAAAGTACGCGCCAAATTCCGCTGGTCAAGCAACGAATTAATGAGATGATATACGTCTGATATTTCATTTTCGACGTTCTGATGCTGAAAAAGCTGTTGCAGTTCCTGAACCGTATTTTTATATTCAAATACCAGCCTGGAGCCTACGGCATTCTTCTCCATAATTTTACGAACCGTACCTTCATTATAAAAATACACCATAGTGAATCCTTGATACATTCGGTAAACGATGCCTTCGCCCTTAAAACGAACAAAAAGTTTGCGTATAAACAGGGTTAGTTGCGGATGAATTAAGCGGCAAGTCAATTCACACACAAACGCTCCCTCTTGGGCTTCAAAAAACAAATGAACTTCCTCACCCGCACTATGCTCCAGAACGATTTCCTGTCTTCCGTTATCTAGAACTTTAATATAGTAATGCACCTGGGGATCATCCACTGCCCGCAAAAATTCGTCCATTTGAGTTTCCGACAAGGTCAAAGTGGTTTTAACATACTCTGTGGCTAACCGCTGAGCCATACCAATCTCCTCAATTCTTTCCTGACCTATAAGTTTAAGCTTTATGCTTTATTATACATCAGACCTACAACGCTTTTCTTGCACATCAAATCATAAATTTCCGCCATACATCGGAAATAAACGGAAAATGATAGGGTTGAGACTGCATTATACCCCATATCCTCACTCTTCTACTTAAATTCCACGAGTTCCTTTAGTTATTATATATTATTCCCACCATTTTAGTGAGTTTAATATTTTATGAAGCCCGAATCATGAAAAAAGGACGCCCTCAAGGACGTCCCTAACCTTACAATTCCGTCTGCTCTTCGTCGTCATTCTCTATATAGCTGGAGATGACAGACCACAGCTCTTCCTTGCCCATACCTTCTTCGGATGAAAAGGGGATAAACAATCCCCCGGGAAGTATTCCGAGTTCCTGCTTGATTACCTTATAATGCTTTTCTCGCCGCGTTTTAGGGATTTTATCTGCCTTAGTGCCTACAACGCAGACTGGAAGCCCGTGATGGCGCAGCCAATCGTGCATCATGATATCGTCCTTGGACGGCGGATGACGCAAATCTACCATTTGAAGCACCAGTTTGAGTGGCTCACGCTCCAGCAAATAAGACTCAATCATCTGCCCCCAAGCCTTGCGGGACGTTTTGGATACCTTGGCATAACCATAACCGGGAAAATCGACAAAATAGAGGTCATCATTAATCCGGTAATAATTGAGTTGCTGGGTTTTACCTGGCGTAGAACTGGTACGCGCCAAATTTTTACGGTTAATCAACCGATTAATCAGTGAAGACTTTCCTACATTGGAGCGCCCCGCCAGAGCAATCTCTGGCAAAGCGTCCACAGGAAACTGATCAGGGCCAACCGCACTTATTATAAATTCTGCTTTTGTTACTTTCATTGTGTTCTTAATTCCTCTCTAATGTACCCTTGCCTGCTCAACCAAAGCATGCTTTAGCACCTGATCCATATGGGCAACGGGGACAAATTCAACATCCTGCCGGATACTGTCGGGAATATCCTTCAAATCCCGTTCATTATCTTTGGGAAGCAGAATTTTTTTGTAGCCTGCCCGATGGGCAGCCAGCGACTTCTCTTTCAAACCACCAATCGGCAATACTCGGCCGCGCAAAGTAATTTCGCCCGTCATAGCTACATCCTTGGATACATGACGGTTGGTCAAAGCTGAAATTAATGCGGTAGCAATAGTAATTCCCGCAGATGGGCCATCCTTCGGAATCGCACCCTCAGGAATATGAATGTGGATATCATTTTTCTCATAAAAGTCCAGTTCAATGCCCAGATCAACTGCTTTCGAACGAGTGTAGCTGAATGCCGCCTGGGCAGATTCCTTCATAACGTCTCCCAGTTTACCCGTAAGAATCAGTTTACCACTACCAGGTACGACCGTCACTTCAATCATCAGTGTTTCACCACCGACCTCTGTCCATGCCAAGCCTGTAACCGTACCGATCTGATCCTCCAGTTCTGCAACACCGTAACGGAATTTAGCGATACCCAGATAATCCTTCAGATTATCCGGTGTGATTTGAATCGGCCCTTCGCCACCAGATACAACGGACTTCGCTGCCTTGCGGCACAGAGAAGCCATTTGCTGTTCTAGATTCCGCACACCGGATTCACGGGTATATTCACGAATGACACGCAGGAGCGTATCCTCCCCGATGACCAACTGTTCCTCGTTCAAGCCATGCTCTCTCTTCTGCTTGGGCAATAGGTACCGGTTGGCGATTTCCAGCTTCTCCAGTTCGGTGTAGCCTGGAATATAGAGTGTCTCCATACGGTCCATTAGCGGACGCGGGATGTTGTGTGCAGCATTGGCTGTCGTTACAAACATCACATTGGACAGATCAAACGGCAGCTCGACAAAATGGTCACTGAACGTATTGTTTTGTTCAGGATCAAGCACTTCGAGCAATGCTGCCGATGGATCCCCCCGAAAATCGGAAGCCATTTTATCAATCTCATCCAGCAAAAATACCGGATTAGACGTTCCTGCGGTCTTCATCCCTTGAATGATCCGCCCCGGCATCGCGCCAACATAAGTCCGGCGGTGACCACGGATTTCCGCTTCATCCCGCACACCTCCGAGAGAAATGCGGACAAATTCCCGACCCATGGATTTGGCAATCGAACGGGCCAACGAGGTCTTGCCGACCCCTGGCGGGCCTACGAGACACAGAATCGGTCCCTTAATGGTCTTCACCAGCTTACGCACAGCCAAATACTCCAATACACGTTCCTTGGGTTTATCGAGTCCGTAGTGGTCGTTATTGAGTACCTCTTCAGCTTTGACGATATCCAGATCATCATCCGTAAACTTGTTCCACGGCAAGCTTAACAACCAATCAACATAATTACGGATGACGCCACCCTCGGCAGAGCTTGCCGGCATTTTTTCCAGACGATCGATTTCCTTTTCGACCTTCTCCTTCACCGGAACAGGTAGCTCCAGTTCACTTAGCTGGTTGCGCAGTTCTTCAACTTCTCCTGCGCGGCCTTCCTTCTCGCCAAGTTCCTTTTGAATCGCCTTCATTTGTTCACGCAGATAATACTCCTTCTGCGTCTTCTCCATTTGCTTCTTCACACGCTGGTTGATTTTACGTTCCAGCTCCAGTACTTCACGCTCATTGTTCAAAATATCCAGAAGCTTCTCCAGACGCTGAGTAACGTCGACGGTCTCCAGTATATCCTGCTTTTCCTTAATTTTGAGCGTTAGATGACTTGTGATCACGTCTGCAAGCCGTCCCGGCTCCTCAATATCGGATACCGCAGCGAGAGTCTCCGGTGTTACCTTTTTGGACAAGTTGATATAATGCTCGAACTGAGTTAATACAGTACGCATAAGCGCATCCGTCTCAGGCTGTACGTTTTCTGCCTCGTGCAGCTCCTTCGCCATTACCTCGTAATATTCTTCATTGTCCGTATATTGAATAATCTCGGCGCGTTCCAGCCCTTCCACCAATACTCGAATGGTTCCATTAGGAAGCTTGAGCATCTGGCGTACCTTGGCTACCGTGCCGACTCGAAAGATGTCCTCTTGTGTAGGTTCTTCAATATTTACTTCTGATTGAGAACACAGGAGAATCAAATTGTCTTCAACCATCGCTTTTTCCAAAGCCTTGACCGATTTTTCCCGGCCCACATCGAGATGCAGAACCATGCTCGGGTAGACCAGAAGTCCTCTTAAAGGCAGCAAAGGAAAACGACGACCTTTTGTCTTGGTGGGTCCCATCGCTTTCGCACCTCCAGTGATTCTCAGGTTCCGGATTTTACAATCCTCACGTTGTTATCTTTCATATTTTATCAAATGTTTTATGAAAAAACCAATGAAAGGGTGGTTCATTAGCAAGATCCTGTATCTGATATCGTCCCGTTATGCGTTCCATCAGCCTGTAACAAGGAAGATTGGGATGGGCGAAAAGTCTCAATTGGCGCATGCACAGGCAAATCTGACGTCATTTCTTCCCCAAACACATGTCGGAACACTTCGGTAACTGACTGTACAGGAATGACTTTTAAACCCTCAATACCGTCAAAAAGAGCTTGCCAGTTGTCCTGCGGAATGATCACCTTTTTGGCTCCAGCCTGAAAAGCCGCTTCAACCTTGGCTAATACACCACCAATCGGTTTGACACGACCATGGATGCTAACTTCGCCAGTCATAGCAATTTCATGATCCACCGGAATTCCCCGCATCGCGGAAGCAATGGCTGTTGCCATCGCAATTCCTGCGGACGGGCCATCTACTGGCGTACCCCCAGGGAAATTGATATGCAAATCGTAATTCGATGGAGACAAGCCGAGCGTACGCAAAACGGTTAAAACATTTTCCACAGAACCTTTAGCCATGCTCTTACGGCGCAGCGTGCGGGACCCACCTCCAATTTCTTCCTCATCCACGACCCCCGTAATATTATAAATTCCCTTTCCCTCAGGAACCGGAACTGCTGTAACTTCAATTTCCAGCAGCATCCCCATGTTCGGGCCATATACAGCTAATCCGTTAACGAATCCGATTTGCGGCAAGCCCGGTATTTTTCGGTCAGGACGTGGTTGAATTTGACTGCTGCCCGCCACCCATTCCACGTCGGAAGCATTGAGACGCTCCCTTTTCTCGGTAAGTGCCAAACCAGCAGCCAGCTGGATCATATTGACCGCTTCCCGACCGTTCGTTGCGTAACGCTGTACAACTTCTACCGCCTCAGGGCAAGGGCCAAAGCCTAGCTTGTGGACAGCATCCTCTGCAATACGAGCAATCTCCTGTGGCTGCAAGGCACGGAAATAAATCTCCATGCACCGGGAGCGAATCGCAGGTGGCAGTTCATGCGGCGAACGGGTCGTCGCACCTACCAAACGAAAATCGGCTGGCAAACCGTTTTGGAAAATATCGTGGATATAAGCAGGAGTGTTCGAATCTTCCGAGTTGTAATACGCACTCTCCAAAAATACCTTGCGATCCTCCAGTACTTTCAACAGTTTATTCATCTGCGTTGGATGCAGCTCACCAATCTCATCAATGAACAGCATACCCCCATGCGCCTTCGTCACAGCTCCGGGCTTAGGCTGCGGGATTCCCGCCACCCCCATCGCTCCTGCCCCTTGATAGATTGGATCATGCACTGAACCTATCAGCGGGTCCGCAATACCACGCTCGTCAAAGCGGGCCGTCGTAGCATCAATCTCCGTGAATTTGGCATCTCCCTTGAACGGGGAGGACAGATTCTTCTTAGCCTCTTCCAGCACCACGCGTGCAGCAGCCGTCTTCCCTACACCTGGCGGGCCATAAATAATGACATGCTGCGGATTCGCACTACATAACGCTGCCTTGAGTGCGCGCAGTCCGTCCTTCTGACCCACGATATCCTGTAATGTGGCAGGACGTGTGCGTTCAGCCAACGGCTTAGTAAGTGAAATAGAGCGCAATTTGCGCAGCTTATCCAATTCCTTGCGGGATTCCCGATCCACCGCACTACGGTTCGTTTTCTGGCTCCGCAGGAGGTTCCAGAAATACAGACCAATTACAATCCCGAAAAACATTTGCACCAATAACAAAATCATAGTCAAGTCCATCGTATTTCCTCCGTTTCTCATCTCAGCAATTTGAAAAATGCCGCTCTATGAAAAACAGTATTTCCTTTTCCGCGATAGCTAAACGGCGGTCTTTCAAAAGATCAGAGAGAAATACAAAAACGCCGTGAAGAACAGTTCTGTAGCAGAGCTGCTCTCCACGGCGTTTAAATGATGACAATAGATTATGACTATGCCTCTTTATATAACTGCTTTGCCTACACCTTCTCGGCGGTATGACGTTCTTCACGTCCAGGGATTTTCCCTGTTTCCTCATAAGCCTTGACGATGATATCAATTTCTTTTTTCAATTCGTCGACCATATCAGCCTCTGGTACTTTGCGAATCATTTTTCCATAACGGAACAAAAGGCCTTCACCGCGTGCCCCAGCAATTCCGATATCAGCTTCCTTCGCTTCACCCGGGCCATTTACTGCACAACCCAGTACTGATACTTTAATCGGTACCTTGAGTTTTGCAATGTAGTCCTCCACCTCGTTGGCAATAGAGAACAGATCTATATCCAGACGTCCACAAGTCGGACAAGAAATTAGTGTAGCTGCGTTTGTGATCAATCCAAATGTCTTGAGCAACTCACGTGCTACCTTCACTTCTTCCACCGGATCGGCACTGAGCGAAATACGCATTGTAGAGCCGATGCCTGAGGCCAGCAAAGCACCCATACCTGCCGCGCTTTTAACCGTACCAGTAAAGAGTGTACCCGCTTCTGTAATACCCAGATGGAGCGGGTACTTAATAATTTCAGCGGCCTTCGTATAAGCTGCAATCGCCATAGGAACATCAGACGCCTTCAGTGACACGATAATGTCATGGAAATCAAGTTCTTCCAGTATTCCGATATGATACAGTGCGCTTTCTACCATCGCTTCTGGCGTAGGGTAGCCATACTTATCCAGTAAATGCTGTTCCAATGATCCGGCGTTCACACCAATCCGAATCGGAATCCCTTTTTCCTTACATGCCTTCACGACAGCTTCCACTTTTTCACGTCGTCCAATGTTACCTGGATTAATGCGAACCTTATCAATTCCATTTTCAATTGCCAGTAGAGCCAGCTTGTGATTAAAGTGAATATCTGCAACCAACGGAATATGAATCCGTTTTTTTATTTCCTTAATGGCTGCGGCAGCTTCCTCATTGTTGACGGTAACCCGCACCAGTTGACATCCAGCTTCTTCCAAGCGAAGAATCTCGGCTACAGTCGCTTCCACATCTGCTGTTTTGGTTGTACACATACTTTGGATGATGACTTCATTGCTGCCGCCAATCGTCAGATTCCCGACTTTAACGGGACGTGTGTCTTGTCTTAAGAACATGTACTTTTCTCTCCCATTAACACCAAACCTCCACCCCTTAAAACCTCATACAGGTTTAGTGAAGTGGAGATCCGGCTTCTCATGTTTTAGAGATCGCGAAGTATCAATCCTTAGGCGCTCTCTTCTTGTTTTTTATCCTTATCTGTACCACCGAGTTCCGGTGCAATTTTGTCTTTTACAACCTGCTCATTGATGACGCAAGTAGTCACATCCTCACGGGAAGGAACCTCATACATTACGTCCAGCATAATACCTTCGATGATCGCACGAAGGCCACGGGCACCCGTGTTACGCTTGATCGCTTCACGAGCAATGGCTTCCAGAGCATCTTGCTTAAACTCCAGTTGCACATTATCAAGCTCAAGCAGCTTCTGGTATTGCTTGGTTAACGCATTTTTCGGTTCGGACAGAATACGAACCAATGTGTTCTCATCAAGCGGCTCCAGCGTAGAAATTACTGGCAAGCGTCCTACAAATTCCGGAATCAGGCCGAATTTCAAAAGATCCTCAGGCAATACCATTGAAGTATATTCGCCTGGTTTCAGATCTTTTTGTTCGCTAGTAGCGTTGAAGCCGATAACCTTTTTACCGATACGGCGTTTGATCATTTGCTCCAGACCATCAAAGGCACCACCGCAAATGAACAGGATATTCGTGGTGTCAATTTGAATGAACTCTTGATGTGGATGCTTGCGACCGCCTTGCGGAGGTACAGAAGCAACTGTGCCTTCCAAAATCTTAAGCAACGCCTGCTGTACACCTTCACCCGATACGTCACGCGTAATGGACGGGTTTTCGGATTTGCGGGCTACTTTATCAATTTCGTCAATGTAGATAATGCCGCGTTCGGCTTTTTCCACATCATAATCGGCAGCTTGAATCAGTTTCAGCAAAATATTTTCAACGTCTTCACCCACATAACCTGCTTCCGTAAGGGAAGTGGCATCTGCGATAGCAAAAGGAACGTTCAAAATTTTAGCCATGGTTTGCGCAAGCAACGTTTTACCCGAACCTGTAGGTCCAAGCATCAAAATGTTACTTTTTTGCAGTTCCACATCATCAATTTTGTTTTGAGTATTAATACGTTTGTAGTGATTATATACCGCTACAGACAACGATTTTTTCGCTTGATCCTGACCAATGACATATTGGTCCAGAATGTCACGGATTTGCATTGGTTTCGGAATGTCTTTCAGATCTACTTCTTCTTCATGACCCAATTCCTCTTCTACAATCTCTGTGCACAACTCAATGCATTCGTCACATATATATACGCCCGGTCCAGCAACAAGCTTGCGAACCTGATCCTGAGATTTACCGCAGAAAGAACATTTCAATTGTCCTTTTTCATCATTAAATTTAAACATAGAGCCACCCCTTTACAGATTAATCGGTTTAGACAGCACCTGGTCAATGATACCGTATGCTTTTGCCTCTTCCGCTTCCATGAAGAAATCCCGGTCAGTATCACGTTCGATTTTTTCGAGGGGCTGACCCGTACGCTCTACATAGATTTGATTCAGCTTAGCACGTGTTTTGATAATCCAGTCCGCATGAATCAGCATATCGGAGGCTTGCCCTTGAATGCCACCGAGCGGCTGATGGATCATGACTTCACTGTTGGTAAGCGCGTATCTCTTGCCTGGCGCACCCGCTGTGAGCAGCAACGAACCCATACTTGCAGCCATGCCTACACAGATCGTCGATACGTCCGGCTTAATGAATTGCATTGTATCATATATACCCATGCCCGCAGTTACAGAACCGCCTGGCGAGTTAATGTACAAATTAATATCCTTCTCTGGATCTTCCGCAGAAAGGAACAATAACTGTGCAATGACGAGATTGGCGACATCGTCATCAATCGGGCCACTTAGGAAAATAATACGATCCTTAAGTAACCGCGAGTAAATATCGTAAGATCGTTCTCCTCGATTCGTTTGTTCCACAACCATAGGGACGAGACTCATCACGACCAACCTCTTTTCTTTATTAAAATGAACACCTGTATTCATCCGCTTCCTTATGTCCCATTAAAACGGAAGCAGCAAGCATGAAACGTGAACACCTTACAAAATATTTTAACATGTTCAGAGTCTCGTGTCATATTTGCATGCGCTCATATATGCAGTGCGGGCTGTTTACAGTACACTCTGCCGAGACCTTCTCATATTTAACCATGTTTCGTATGTATGTGCAAATATACGGTAGTGACTTATGTAAAACAAAAAAACACGACTCACAGCACTTTCCATAAACGACTAAAATTTGGGTTACCAAAGGTAAAAATAAGGCACGTAACTTTCACTACGTGCCTTATCCCTATCTAATTGCTACGTTGTAGCTTGTTACAGCATACTCCGTATATTTTATCGTCTGAATTATTCAGCAGCTTCAACTGGCGCTTCTACTTCTTTGCTGTTTTCCACCAACAAAGCAATCGTTTTGCGCAGTGAAATTTCTTCTTTCAGGTTAGCGAACGAGCCGTTACCTTCCAGAATGCTGCGGATTTCCTCAACTGAACGTTTGTAAGCTTCAGCCATGTTTTTCAGTTCTTCATCAATTTCCGCTTCGGAAACTTCGATGTTTTCTGCTTTAGCCACTTGCTCCAGCACGAGGTTGTTACGTACGCGCTTCTCAGCATCAGCTTTCATTTGCTCTTCCAGGTCTTCCTTGCTTTGACCAGAGAATCCGAGGAACATTTCAAGGTTCATACCTTGGCTACGCAAACGGTTGTCGAAATCGCGAACCATGTTTTGCACTTCGCTCTTCACCATTGCTTCAGGAATGTCGATTGTTGCATTCTCAGCAACTTTCTCCACTACAGCACCCTCGCGGGCTGCTTTAGCTTCGTTTTCCTTACGATCCAACAATTGCTTTTTCAAGTCTTCCTTGAATTCAGCCAGTGTGTCAAATTCGCTTACATCTTTAGCAAATTCATCGTCCAGTTCAGGAAGAACTTTGCGTTTCAGTTCGTGAACTTTCACTTTGAATACCGCTTGTTTGCCAGCGAGGTCAGCAGAATGGTAGTTCTCAGGGAACGTTACTTCAACGTCCTTGGAATCGCCAGTGTGCAAACCAACCACTTGCTCTTCAAAACCAGGGATGAATGTGTTAGAGCCCAGTTCCAAAGAATACTTCTCAGCTTGTCCGCCTTCGAATGGTACACCATCCACGGAACCGTCGAAGTCAATAATAGCTGTATCACCGGATTGAGCAGCATCTTCATCAACGACAACCAATTCAGCATGACGTTGTTGCAGGCGCTCCAGTTCTTGAGCCAGTTCTTCGTCGCTTACTTCGAGTTTGCTTACAGGCACTTCTACGCCTTTGTAATCGCCCAAAGTCACTTCAGGTTTAACAGTAACCTTTGCTTTGAATTTGAAAGATTCGCCTTTAGCAAATTGGTCAATTTCAACGTCAGGGCTGTCAACCGGGAAGATGTCTGTTTGCTCTACAGCTTGGCTGTAAGCTTCTGGCAACAGGATGTCAATTGCATCCTGGTACAGACTTTCAATACCATAGCGTTTTTCAAAGATAGGACGTGGTACTTTACCTTTACGGAATCCTGGTACACTTACTTGTTTTGCCACTTTATTAAAAGCTTTGTCGAGTGCAGCGGCTACACGATCCGCGTCAACCTCAACTTCAAGAACCCCAAGGTTCTTCTCTATTTTCTCCCAAGTTGCTTTCATTTTATGCTTTCCCCTCCAACAAAATCTTCACTTAGTTTTCATTACAATCAACGCACACAAAATAACCACTATAGTATATCTAACATTACTGTCTTTTTCAAGAGCAGCCCTTTGAATGCTTCACAGGTAAACGTTTCCGGTCATTAAGGAGTGTTCATTCCCGCCGCTACGAATAGTCGCATCGACCGATACGCTTGCTCAAAACGGAAGCGAAGCGCATCTGTAATGCCATATATAGCACGAGTTTCTTCCTCATTATTATTTCCGTTCAAACTTTCCGAAACCGTCTGATGGAGTGCTGCAGCCCAAATATCCGGCATTCCGTCCTCTTCCACCAACATTGATCTATAATCTTTCGTACCGTATACTGCCATCACAAACTGTGACCACAGCTCCTGTGCAAAATAGAATAGTGTAGGCTCGTGCACCTCAGTTTGATCGGCCACCCGTTCCAAAATACGCATAATAGACTCTGGAAAATCACCTGGCTGTAACGGAACCGTTTCAATGTCGATTTCCGCTTGTTCATCACCCCGTCTGATTTCTATCGTCCCTTCCATTCCGCGTCGTCGCATTGTCTGTAGAACACGGAATTGAAGTAAAGGATGGATTTCCCGTTCCGTAATCCAGCGAAGCAAGGCATCGTCGATTTCTGGCAGTTCCAGATAGGACAACTGCTCCAACGCTAAAATCGTCTGTTCGGATAAGGGTTCATCCATAGCCATCCGCAACAGCTTGTTGCTGTAGCCTGCATCCTGCTCCTGCTTAAAGCGTGCATGACGGCGAGCTAACTCTACTTCACTGACCTCTTCTTCCACAGCGTCCGTTACCGCCCCGCTGTCAGCGTACTGTGGAAATGCAGCCTCCAGCCATTGTAATAGAGCGTTCCATTCATCGTATTGCTTCTGCTCCTGTCCCTGACACTGCATTAAAAAACGCAGCATCGCCATCGCCTCTCCGTAACGTTCGTTTTCAAGCATCACAGTAAGTTGAATTTGATAATAGTCCAGTGTCTTCGGAAACAATACAATATTATTTTCTTTTGTCGTCACCTTGGAGTCCTTTATTCAAGGCACCCCCTCTCCTTCGCAAGCTCAAGTATTTGTAGATTATATGAGAAACAGTAGCCGAAGTCCAACCACTCGTCTTACACATATTCACCTGTATTCTAACATACCCTTTTATAAGGCAAAAAAAACTACGTCTACTCAGAATTTATGCTGTATAAAGCCTAAATAAGCGATATATGCAAAATAAGACTTGAATTTCTTTTATCCATATGATATATTAATATTCGCTTGAATTTTATGTCCCAGTAGCTCAGCTGGATAGAGCAACGGCCTTCTAAGCCGTCGGTCGGGGGTTCGAATCCCTCCTGGGACGTCATAACAAGAAGCCTCCATAATGGAGGCTTTTTTTGTTCTCATGAGATAAACCACGGGGGAACGTCGGGTCATCGGTATCGTTAGCCTATACTTCGCAGCCGACCATAGGGAGAGTATCTCTCTTGATAAATTACACCAAAAATAGCTTCCGCAAGGGAGCTTTTTTTCATTATAAATAATGTAGAAAGATTAGTCTGCCCATCACTACTTTAGGCGCTGGTTTCAAGTCTCTACTCTTTCAAAAAAACGCAGAAATTGCTATCATCTATCATGTTGCACCATTTCAGGACCATTTTGATGAAAAACCTATGAAGTCCAGTTAGAAGACATTTATAAGCTTATGTCAACAAAGGATATACAAATCACATCGCTTGACCGCGTGAATTAGCAAGGAGATTAACAAATGAAATTAATATCTTGGAATGTAAACGGCTTAAGAGCCTGTGTGACCAAAGGATTTTATACTTATCTAAAAGAAACAAATGCCGATATTTTTTGCGTACAGGAAACGAAGCTTCAAGAAGGTCAAATCCTCATGGAGAACATGGAGGAATATACACAATACTGGAATTACGCTGAGAAAAAAGGATATTCCGGCACGGCTATTTTCACCAAAATCAAGCCGCTCTCTGTGCATTATGGACTTGAGGAAAACGAAGAACCAGAGGGCCGAACCATTACTCTGGAATTCGAAAAATTTTATCTCGTCAATGTGTACACACCGAATACCAAACGGGACTTATCCCGACTGCCCTACAGACTGGAATGGGAAGACCGTTTTCGCAGCTACCTGCAACAACTGGATGCTTTGAAGCCTGTCATCGTTTGTGGAGACTTGAACGTAGCTCATCAGGAGATCGACCTCAAAAATGCCAAGGCTAACTACGGAAATGCCGGATTCACGCCTGAGGAACGGGAACGCATGTCACAGCTGCTAGACGCCGGATTTATAGATACCTTCAGATACTTTTATCCTGACCGGACGGATGTTTATTCCTGGTGGTCCTACATGCCAAAGGTGAGGGAACGGAATATCGGCTGGCGGATTGATTACTTCCTCGTCTCGGAGAGACTTCGTCCGCTATTGATGGATGCGAGCATTGATTGCCATATTACAGGCAGTGACCACTGCCCTGTTATACTGGATTTGCAAGATATTTCAGCATAGTTCCCCCTCACACAAGGATTTATGCAGTCTTAAAAAGCCGTTATGCTCTGTTATGGCAGCATGACGGCTTTAATTCATAGAGCTATGTCCCCAAATATACCTCGATACGGGAAATCAACCGCTCTCTCACATCTTGCGCTTCTTTTTGATCTAATACAGCCTGGTATATCGTCTTCTTTTCGCCACTGACGTAATACAGTACATATTGGGTCACTCTGCATTCCGGTGCATAAGTATCCTTACGATCCGTATTAAAATAAGTCACCTGGCAGCTTCCGAGAAAACAGAAAGATAGCTCACCTGTAGCTGTGAACAGCCAGCCTGGCAGCTTGGGCTCCAGTCCCAAGGATAGTCCCCTATGATCATACCCAAACGGCTGCCCGCCCGTCATCATCCATAACCACATATGAATAAATTCTGCCGTAGATCCGCTCAGCCTCGCAATATATCCCGTTCCATGCAAACTTGCATCAGGATTAGCAATACTAGCAATAAAGGAGCTGTTCTCCAGCGTGCTTCTCCCGTAGACCTCTGGGTCCATAAAAGGCGGAAACGCTTTTTTAATGTCTGAAAAAAACTCAGTGTATAGACCCGCCTTTAAACACTCAAGTAAATATTTATATTCCATATGCATAAATATAGATTCATTTTCCAGCCAACCCGGTGTAAAAGCTCTGGAACGACCGAGTTCAAACGGCTGCCCCGCCAGACTTTCATTCACCTTATACATACCCAGCTTCCTGTCGTAAAGCCCGCTCTGCCTGATTTGCCGATATAGCTCCTGCCCATTTACAATGTCGCCAACCACTTTCATAGCCCGGGTCGGTCCCTCTAGAAAATATGGGGTATCCTTACGTTCGAAGGAATGTATGTTTACGAGCTTGCCCCCGCAGTCATCCTCCTGTACCTCGAATTCTCTGGCTTCATAATAAAAGAAGGTTGGGTATATCCCCTCACCGATAAGCAGAGCCTTATCCATCCCCTGTTGGAGTTTACGTTCAGCTTGGAGCAAAAACACCAGTACATCTTCAAACGCTAGTGGTATTTCTGTTCCTTCAAATCCAAAACGAATCGATTCGCGGTACGCTTCTCTAGCATCCGAAATCCGTGACCAGAAGCTGTAATCCTTGCTCTCATCCCTGTAATCAGCCTCATCAGAAACGTGGTAGTATTCCTCCATTGCGAGCCTCAGCTGTTGGATCAACTTAGCAACTTCTCGCGGCAACCGTAGCACAGAATCGCCCGAAAGCTTCACCTGTGCATGTATTAAAAATCTTACAAGTCGCTGTAATTCACACAGTTCACTGAATCCAGAAGCAAACAGCCCCGGAAGTCCGTTCATGGAATCATTCCATCCCGGCTTACCCGCCTCCATTTCAATTCCCAAGCCCTCTGGGTCCAGCGTGGACAGCTTGATGGCTGCCAATGACAGCAGTTTTTCATATAAATTTGACTTATAAATCTCTCCGCTTCCATGTTCGGTTCGAACCCAATGAACATCACGATCCCGGGCGTGCAGCTGAGCTTCTTTCTCCTTGCTCTCTACGACCGCCCCGTACTGACGGATACGTCCGTCCTTCATCTGCACGTATTTGTTTCGACGTGGCTGTACCCATGCCGGACTGTCGTAATACATGTACTCTCGGGTCGCGAGCAAGAGTTCCTCTTGTTTGTCTGGATAGATACTTAGATAACTTTCGATTAGATCCATGTTATATGTCCAATGGTCGATCCAGAAACCTTCACCAAAATCAGCCTCATAGCATTGTTCGGAATGCTTGAGAGCTTCGGTTACAAACGTCTCAACCGTTTGCTTTAGCGCGATGTTGTCATGAATGATATGTTGAATCAGCTCACCCGGGGTGAACGACGATTGAAAAAAAGCACGCAAAGACAAATGATCTGCCACCTCCACCTGTCCCAGCAACGGTTCCAGCTCTCGTATTTGAAAGCTACACCCCTTTACAACAAGCGGATTATAGCCGTCCGGCTGAATCAGGCTCATAAACAAACGGATATTGAAATCTCCTATGCCGGGGTTAAACCACACATCATTTCTCCGGTTCTGGTTTGCATCGCGAAAATTACCATTTCCTTGAGAATAATATCCCGCCTGGAGCTTAAAGAAATTATAGTCCCGTTCCAGATCCCCATGCTTGCGTGAAAATACATGATATACAAACGGTTGCTCAGTGCCGTTGTCCAGCAGCAATGGATAACCACCACGTAACAGGTTATCCAGATAGTTCTGACGGCAGTATTCGTCAAATAATGGAATGGATGTCCGCGTTGCCATTTCATCCGTCAACTCTTCGATCAACGCTTTGGCTTCCTCCGCCTTCCGCTCGATATAAGGCATGGTTGCGATTTCCGTAATCCGTTCATTGATAGAGTGAATATCATTCACATGCCCGATGATCGTACAGTGATTGACGGTAGTACCTGCTGCTAGTCGTGCTGTGTAGCCGCTAAACCCACAAGGCACTTTATTCGTCGTCACAGGCTGCTGTGAAACCAAGTCTTCGACGCGTTTTTGGATAAAGCGATCCGGGAAGGTCAGTGCCGTATTTTCACCAAATATTACGGACGGATCGACAATTGGACTCAATAGCCTGGTCTTGCCCTCCTCCTCCACAAAGCTGTACATAAAATGTCCCGCTTCAATTTGATGAATCTCACTTGTATCTGCTGTACTTCCACGTACCTTATAGTAAGGAATGCTATTGTTGAGATTATACACATCCATCCAGCTTTTCAGTGTATGTCCAAGCTCCTTGTATGCCGCATTATCAATACCGAAGGGCAGCACGGCAGGCATGCCGTCCAGCACCTCCAGTTCAAGCTCTTGAGCGGAATGATTGACAATCTCCACCTTGCGCACCAAAGCAGCGTAACTTTCATGAGGAAGTGTGAAATATTGCACACGCACCTCAAGCCCTGTGTCTGGATTAGAGCTGTGTATTTCTAGCATATGGCGGGATATCAGCATTTTTTGCTGTTCACGCTCCACAGGATGCACAGCCGAAAATGGCTCCACATAGCTCCACTCCCCCTGCATCTTCACCTTTAAAAACGTTCGAAAGCCATGTATCGGCACGAGACTATAGCTGCGGTTGGCCGGAAAAAACTCCATGATTGCTCCATTCTTATCCTCCACACCAAAGCTCGCAATTCCTTGTCCACGATTAACGTAATACGCCCACAGAGGAATTCCCTGAACACCAGCAATACCGGGTAGAAAACTGGAAAAGGGCTTAGCCTGCGCATAATTCTCAATCACAAAACGTCCTTGATCGTCAAAATAATACTGCTGCATCGTGCACCCCTTTTCTATTTAAAACCCGTTATTCGCCATCACTTGCTTGAACCACAGCGCACTTTGTTTGGGTGTCCGTTCCTGCGTGTCGTAATTGATGTGTATAATACCAAAACGTTTGCTGTATCCCCAGGCCCATTCAAAGTTATCGAGGAATGACCAGACAAAATAGCCCTTAAGCTGACCTCCCTCCCCAATAAAGCGATGGCATGCCTTTAAATGTTCCTCAATGTAATACTGACGTCCAATGTCCTCAATCTTTCCATTCACCAGTTCGTCCTTCATCGCTGCTCCGTTTTCCGTAATCAGGATGGGTAATCCCTTGGAAAAATCCTTCTCAATCCGCGTTAGCAGCTTATAAAAGGATTCAGGGTGAATCTCCCATCCCATATCCGTTACCGGTTCCTCTATGGAAACCTGCTCGACCTGAAGCAACGAAGCGTCTGTAGTCGCTCGAATGATACTGCGGGCGTAGTAGTTGATGCCCAAAAAATCCCCTGGCTGCTGAATCAGCTCCATATCACCAGGCTGTACAAAATCCAATCCATTCAAGTGCGCCCCGTACCAATCCACCATATCCTCAGGGTATTTCCCGTTAAACAATGGTTCGGCAAACCATCGATTAATAAAACCATCCCGCCGGACAGCAGCGGCTACATCTTCGGGGTGTTCAGAGGCTGCATCGACATGCTCCATGTTCAGCGTAATACCGATGTTGCCCGTCAGTCCCTTTTCCTTGTGTAAGTTCATGGCTATCCCGTGACACATCAGAATATGATGAGCGGCAGTAAAGGCTTCCCTCCAGTTCTCATGGCCGGGGGCATGCTCTCCTGTGCCATAGCCCAAAATAGAGGCGCAGTAGGGCTCATTTATCGTATTCCACCAGCTTATACGCTGTCCAAATCGATCCATGATTACAGAAGCATACGTTTTAAAATGTTGGATAATCTCTCGCTGCGTCCAACCGCCTTCGTCCTCAATCCACTGCGGTAGATCCCAATGATACAGCGTCAGCATTGGAATTAGCCCGGCCGACTCAATCTCATCCAGCAGACGCTCATAGAAGAGCAACCCCTGTTCGTTAACTACGCCGGGTGCGGGAATAATGCGCGGCCAGGCCACGGAAAAACGGTAATGTAAAAAGCCCAGTTGCTTCATTAATTGCACGTCTTCCTTAAAGCGGTGAAAATGGTCACAAGCCACATCTCCGCAGTCCCCTCCTATCACCTTCCCGGGTGCTCGACAGAAAGTATCCCAAATAGAAGGCGTTCTTCCTTCCTCATCCACGCCACCTTCAATTTGATAAGAAGAGGTCGAAGTTCCCCACATAAACGTGGTGGGGAATGTATAGGTATTCTCACTCATACTCGGTATCATCCTTTCAGGAATCAAGACTTCACAGCTCCGGCCATTGCACCGCCGACAATAAAGCGCTGGAGGAAAATATACAAAATAACGAGCGGTAGTGTAACAATCAGAATGCCGCAAGCGAGCAGCGGCCAGTTGTTCATGTATTGTCCGTAGAAGGAGAACAATCCCTTGGTCACTGGCTGATAAGCAGGATCAGACAAATAAATAGTAGGACCTATAATGTCATTCCACGCCCCTATAGCTGTCAAAATAATGCCTGTTGCCAACACCGGCTTCATCAGCGGGACAAGAATTGTAAACAAATATCGTGAATATCCGCACCCGTCCATGGCAGCCGCTTCATCCAGCTCTCGGGAGACAGACTTGATATACCCCACAAACATCAGAAAAGCGATGCCGGTACCTGTTGTTTTCAGCAAAATAAAACCAAGCTGGGTATTGTAAAGTCCCAGGCTATTAATGAGAGCAAATTGCGGAATCAGCGGATTCGGGAGATACATGGATATCAGGAAAAACACATAAAAGAAGGTGCTGAACTTAACGTATCCCCGCGCCAGCGGAAAAGCCGCAAACACGGATATAATCAGCGTTAATAACGTAGATACGCCTGTATACAAAATGCTGTTCCACATGTATTGAGAGAAGTTTCCTTTTTCCCAAGCATCCATGAAATTCTCCAAGCGTATACTCTTGGCTAGAGCTACAGGGTCCATCAGATACTCACTTTGAGTCTTCATCGATACATTAAAAAGGTAGAAAAGCGGGAACACATACAACGAAAGCATGAGCAGTACGATAATGTAGCTCAGTATTTTGGCTCCTTTGGTACTGCTCATTACATTTCCACCTCTCTTCTACGTAAGTAATACAGGGCAATCATAGATACCGTAAACACGAACACGAACTGGATCATAGCAACTGCGGAAGCAAGGCCGTAATCTGACGTCCCAGTACCAAAGGCAGTTGCATATACATCAAACGCAAGTGTCGTCGTGTTGAATTTACCACCTGTCAGCACATAAATAATGTCAAAGGTCTGCAATGCGCCGATAATGGACAGCAGCATATTGACGGTAAAGGAAGGCGCAATCATCGGAAAAGTAATATTTTTGAACGCTTTCCATCCAGAGGCACCGTCCATATACCCTGCTTCGTATAAGTCACTGGGGATAGATTGGAGTCCGGCTAAGAAAATAGTCATCGAGTAACCCATGTACATCCAAATTTGCACAAAAATAATTAACTCAAATGCAATATCATAATCCCCGAAGAAGTTGGAGCTGGTTCCAAAAAAGTTCATCAAGGCTTGCGCAGGACCCCCAAGCGGATTGGCAAGCAGTTGCCAGATCAGGCCGGATACCGTTACCCCGAGCACAACCGGCAGGAAAAATACAGAGCGATATAACATATCCCCTTTGAGCTTTTTATTAATAAGGATGGCCATGAACAGCCCTACTGCATTTTGAATCACAACCACCGCTACGGCAAAATATAAGGAACGGCCAATGGAAGCGATGCGATCTCCAGAGTCGGAGGAGGTGAAAAAGGTCGTGTAATTCTCGAATCCGATAAAATGCCACGTCTGCCCCGGAACCCCGGTAGCATCTGTAAAGGAAAAAAGCACGGTTACCATAGAGGGTCCAAAACCAAGAAGCAAATAGAGCAGCACCGGAATACTCAGCAAAAGATAGGGCAATATCCGGGCCGCACCCTTTCCGAAGGGATACATGGGTCTCACACCTTTTTACATTATTATGGGAGCTTTGCAGTTGCCCATTTGTTCTCCTGTAAAATCTATAGATTTATTTAGGGGCTGCCGCATCCCAGTCTGCCTGAGATTTCTGGGCAAGCTCCAAAGGCGTCTTTAACGGACCGGCAGGCGCCAAAAATTCCGCATGTACGCTGGCTTCCTTAATGTACTGTCCAACATTCTTACGATTGATAAACAGCTGATCCCAAGAGAGCTTGAAGTTTTCCAGTGAAGGCTGGATTTCATTTACAAAGTCGCTGCTTATCTTCACATCAGACTGTGTTGGCAAAAATCCAGCAGCGTTCACGAAATCGGTATAGTTCTGCTTCTCGGAGAGCATTTCAAGCCATTTGATCGCATAATCCTTGTTTGGCGATTTATCCAATACCAGCCAGGTCATATCGTACTTGCCTGCAAGGTTTTTATTTTTGGCTGGATCGTTACTGCCCGGAATCGGGAAATAACCAAATTTCAGCTCTGGATTGGCTGTCTGGATCGTAGTTGCATCCCACGTACCATCCGCAATCATAGCTACACGCCCTGAAGCAAACAAACTTGGCAAGGTTCCATAGTCAATCCCCATAAATCCACCAATGGCATTGTTCATTAAAACTTGTGTTTTTTCCAGCACTTCAAGCTGGGCGGGGTCTGTCAGCTTCGTCTTACCTGTCCACAGCCCTTTGATATATTCCAGCTGATCATCATGGATAGAGGCTTGAAGTCCTTGGACAGCAAGGTTAATAGGCCATACATCCTTACCGCCAAAACCAAGCGGCTCTACGCCATTATCCTTGAGTACCTTCATCACATTTACCAGTTCGTCCCATGTCGTCGGCACAGTAAGATTATATTTTTCAAAAATCTCTTTGTTGTAAAACAGACCTGTCAGGGCCACCTTTCCCATGTTTACACCGTATACTTTGTCGTTATAGGTCATGGCATTTTTGACATCTGTAGGATTATAGTTTTTGATAAAAGCTTGATCCGACAGATCTGCAATGAGTCCTCCCTCAATCCACTGCTTCCACATCGGATCAGCTGCTCCCTTAGACCATTCCTGCGGTGCGCCTACGAAGCTGAATTTCAGAGGAATAATGTCTGCATCACCGGTCGAACCAGCATTCATACGCGTTTGCATCAGTTGATCATAAGTTGAATCAGCAGGAACCGTCGTATACTCCACCTGAACATCGGGATACTTCTCTTCAAACTTTTTATTAAATTCCTTAATATAGTTATTAATATTTTCCTGCTGCCAATGAATAATCTTTAACGTGACCTTTTTATTCCCGTTCTGTCCAGCTTCACCACCTTTGCCGCAAGCGGCCAACAACATTATTAAAGCGGTTACAATAAGTAAAGAAAAACACTTTTTCAGCATTGCAAAATTCCCCCTATACTCTTAGAATAAATGCATTTACTTTTACGAAAGCGGTTTAGTTAATTACAGCTACTATTATGTATCGGATAGCCTGTATTTGTAAATAGAGAATTGTAAATTATCAAATAAAACATAAATCACCGTTATTACTCCTTAAAATATTAGGCAACATCCTTTATTCACACTGTTGACTCACTTCTATGAGGTAGCATAGAATACGAGTAATCATTAAGTTTGAAAAGAAAAGTCAATTTAACTAAATCAGTTTAGTTACGGAGGATTCCATGAATATAAAAACAATAGCTAGCATGGCAGGCGTTTCAGTGGCAACGGTTTCGAAAATCATTAACAATTACACAGACATCAGTGAGGAAACCCGACAGCGGGTACTTAAAATCATGGAGGAAACAGGCTATAGACCCTCCTCCTCGGCCAAAACGCTTGCTACCAAAAAATCTAATCTGGTAGGCGTTATATTTGCCGGCAAGCTGAATGTTGATTTTAGTCATCCTTTTTTTGTAGATATCATTAATGTCTTCAAAAAACAGATTGGCTTGCTCGGTTACGATCTGCTATTTTTCTCAAATGAGAAATTTCTGGATAATGGAGAGGACTATTTGGCTCGCTCGAAATATTTTTCAGTGGACGGGTGCATTATTATTGCTGGAGATGAGGTGGAGAAGAGTGTTTTTGATCTCGATGCCAGCCCTATCCCCTGCATCGGTGTCGATATTGAGCTAACCGGAGCTAGTTCCTGCTATATCATGTCCGACAATCAGAAGATTTCAATGAAGGTTGTTGAGCACTTTTACATGAATGGATACCGCGAAATGGGTTTTATAGGCATTGAACGCCCCTCTTTGGTTATTAAAGAGAGAGAGGAAGCCTTTATCGCCTCACTAAAACGGTTTAGTCTTGACGTTAGACCTGAATGGGTCGTGTATGGTAAGGACTACGCGGCAGAAGATGGATACCAGGTCGCGAAGGCGTGGATACAGCAAGGGAATTTACCAAAAGCTATTTTTGCGGCGACCGACCTGCTTGCTTTTGGTGCCATACGTGCTTTCAAGGAAAGCGGCTTGAGGGTACCCGAGGATATTGCTGTAGTGGGATGTGATGATATAGAAGCCTGTCGTTATACCGAACCTCCACTGACGACTGTAAAACAAGACAAGCAAAAAATAGGCCGTCTAGCCGCTATGGTGCTGTTTGACCTGATGAATAAACAAATGGATACGAAATGTATTAAAGTAGAGCCGGAACTAGTCATTCGTAGCTCCTGCGGAGCCCGGCAACATTGGAACCATACGAAGGTCAAGAGTTAGCATATGCCTTAAAAAAGATGACTCCTGATAAATTCAGAAGTCATCTTTTTGCAGTTTAATATTCAGAGACCCATCGCTTAATCTATTACTTGTAGGCCATCGTCGCATTCACGGCCTTTTTCCAGCCTTCATACAAGCTTTCACGTGTTGCTTCATCCATATTCGGGGCAAAAGAGGTTTCCACTCTCACCCGCTTGCGAAGTTCATCCGTACTCTTCCAATATCCAATAGCCAAACCTGCCAGACATGCAGCCCCCAGTGCCGTCGTCTCATGGATAACTGGCCGCTCCACTGTTGCATCCAAAATATCGCTCTGGAATTGCATCAGAAAATTGTTCAATACAGCTCCTCCATCCACCCGCAGCAATTTCACTGCAATACCTGAATCAATCTCCATGGCTGTAAGCACATCCTTGGTCTGATAAGCGAGTGACTCCAATGTGGCGCGGATAAAATGCTCCTTCGTGGTCCCGCGTGTCAAACCGAACATCGCTCCGCGCACCTCGCTATCCCAGTAGGGGCTGCCCAGTCCGACAAAAGCGGGTACAAGATACACTCCTTCCGTAGACGAAACACGGGCGGCATAAGGTTCACTGTCCTTCGCTTCACGGAACATACGTAGCCCGTCTCGCAGCCACTGGATCGCCGACCCCGCTACAAACACACTCCCCTCGAGTGCGTATTGCACTTTGCCTTCCTCCAGTCCCCAAGCGATGGTCGTAATCAGGCCGTGCTTGGATTCCACTGGTTGATCCCCCGTATTCATCAGCATGAAGCAGCCTGTGCCGTAAGTGTTTTTGATCATCCCTTTTTCGTAACATGCCTGACCAAACAAGGCTGCCTGCTGGTCACCTGCTGCACCGGCGATCGGTACATTCTGACCAAAGAAATGATAATCCACAGTGTGCGCATATACCTCGGAAGAAGGTCTTACCTCAGGTAGCATGATTTTCGGAACACCCAGAATGTCCAGCAGCTCTTCGTCCCACTTTAGTTCATAAATGTTGTACATCAGCGTCCTGGCTGCATTGGAGTAGTCCGTTACATGTGCCGTTCCGCCGGATAGTTTCCAGATCAGCCACGAGTCAATCGTACCGAATAACAGGTCACCTCGTTCCGCCTTTTCCCGCGCGCCCTCCACATGGTCCAGTATCCACTTTACTTTAGTGCCTGAAAAATACGGGTCGATCAACAGGCCTGTTTTGCTGTGAAAAAGCTCCTCGTGCCCTTGCCGCTTCAATTCTTCACAGATGTCCGAGGTTTGGCGTGATTGCCATACGAGTACGTTATACACGGGCACTCCTGTATTTTTGTCCCATACAGCCACCGATTCTCGCTGATTGGTAATGCCGATGGCAGCCACTTGATTTGCTTTTACACCGGATTCGGAAAGACAGGAGGCAATGACCCCGAGAATAGAGCTCCAGATTTCATTCGCATTCTGCTCTACCCAGCCCGGATGAGGAAAATACTGCGGAAATTCTCGCTGAGCCGAGTACACTACATCTCCTTCGCTATTGAACAAAATTGCTCTTGAGCTTGTCGTTCCCTGATCTAGTGACAAAATATATTTTCCCATTGTTCATCTCTCCCCGTGTAAATCCATCGTTTTTACGCTGTAAGTTTGTGATCCATTTTATGATTTTTATAAGTTCGACTCATACGGAAGGTAATCAAGAGTACAATCACGATGATCCCTAGTAAAATCCAAAAAGCCGGAGTCACACTCCCCTTAAAAACGGCCTGATAAAATGGCCCTGCGAAAGATCCCCCCAATAGCGGTCCTATAACGGGCACCCATGCATATTTCCAGTTGGACGCCCCCTTACCGGGAATCGGTAGTAAATAATGCATCAGACGCGGCCCAAAATCCCTCGCTGGATTGATGGCATAGCCCGTTGTGCCTCCAAGGGATAAACCGATACTGACAACTAAAAAACCAACAATCAACGGTTTCAGGCCGTCTGTAAATGAATTGGCGCCAAACGACAGTAAAGCAAGAACAAAGATGAAAGTACCTATCATTTCACTAAGCACGTTTCCAAACGGATGATCAATAGCTGGTCCTGTCGCGAATACACTGAGTTTGGCTGCTGTGTCCTCCGTCTCTTTCCAGTGGGGCCAATAATGCAAAATAACGATCACTGCACCCGCCATGGCCCCGAGAAGCTGAGCCACAATATAGCCGGGAACATCTTGCCATGGAAAACTACCCTGAAATGCCAACGCCAGTGTAACTGCCGGATTCAAATGCGCTCCGCTGATTTGACCCACTGCATACACCGCAATAGCTACCGCGAGCCCCCAACCCATTCCGACCACAATCCAGCCGGAAGCGTGGGCAAATGACTTTTTCAGGGACACCCCTGCGCACACTCCGCCACCTAGGGCAATAAGAATCATTGTCCCTATGAATTCGGCTGCGTATGGCGACATACAACCTACCTCCTCAATAGATCATCCGATTTTGATCGCTTTCATCGCACAAAAAAAGAAAAGCCATCACAAACCAACCCTGTGCTGTACCATGGGATGTCTGCGTGGCTCTCTTGTCTCCGTCACGATTATTAACTTAAATTTGATACTATATAAGCATGTAAGCGATGTCAACTGCGGATTTACGTTTTTTCATAGCTTAAAATAATCGTTGACCATGTTAGATTCTCCGATTTATGATGTGAAAAAATGGTTTAATGTGAGGATTTCAGGATGAATACGACACTCCCAAACTCGATGAAGAAGGGAAGAATGTTATGCTGAAATTTCTGCAAAAAATCGGCAAGTCGTTAATGCTTCCAGTAGCCACTCTACCCGCTGCAGGGATCTTGCAAGGATTAGCTCTGATTAATTATGAAACGGATATACCACTTGGTCCCGGAGTTGGCGGATTTCTGAATCATTATGTCACACCTTTTCTGAACGAGGGGGCGGGGGCTATCTTCGGTAACCTTGCGCTCATTTTCTCCATTGGTGTTGCCATTGGTCTGGCAGGCGACGCAGTAGCCGCATTATCGGCAGTCATTGCCTATATGGTGCTGACCCGTATTTTGGCGGCAGTGCCGGGTATATTTGCATATATTCCAGACGACGTCAAGCTGGACATGGGCGTATTGGGTGGTATTTTTATCGGTGGATGGTCTGCTTTTCTGTTTAAAAAATATCACAATATTCAACTTCCAGATTGGCTTGGCTTCTTCTCAGGCAAACGCTTTGTCCCCATGATCACCGCCTTTACGACCATGATTCTGGCCATTCTGCTCGGTATGATCTGGAGTCCGATACAAGATGGGATTGCAGTCTTCGGCAACTGGATTGTCGGCTTTGGCGGAATCGGATCAATGGTATTCATGATTGCCAATCGGCTGCTGATCCCGCTCGGTTTGCATCATGTGTTGAACTCGATCGCATGGTTTCAAATTGGTGACTACACCAATGCTGCCGGTGAGGTCGTTCATGGTGACCTGACGCGTTTTTTTGCAGGCGATACATCGGCGGGTATATTCATGTCCGGCTTTTTCCCCATTATGATGTTCGCGCTGCCAGCAGCAGCCCTCGCATTCATCCATACCGCCAAACCGGAAAAACGTAAAGCCGTCGCTTCCATCTTCATCGGTTCTGCGCTGGCATCGTTCCTGACCGGAATTACCGAGCCCCTCGAATTTTCGTTTATGTTCATTGCACCATTGCTTTACGGCGTTCATGCTCTGCTGACAGGCCTGAGTGGCCTGGTCGTATACCTACTGGATGTCAAACTTGGCTTTTCTTTTTCAGCAGGACTCATTGACTATTTGGTCAATATGAAACTCTCCACCCACCCATTGCGAATGATTCCGGTCGGGCTTGTGTTCGCCCTCATCTATTACTTTCTGTTCCGATTTATCATTCTCAAATTCAACCTAAAAACTCCTGGGCGTGAAGACGATGTAGAAGACAGTCTCCTGTCTGAGGCTAACGAATCTGTACCCAATGGAAAGGCAAGCACCACATCCAACACTCAGTCCAGTCAGGCAGGCAGAATACTAACCTATCTCGGCGGTTCAGACAATATCCAAAGCATTGATGCCTGCATCACGCGGCTGCGTCTTGTCGTCAAAGACGACAAAGCGGTTAACGATCAAGCTCTCAAGCAGCTCGGAGCGTCGGGAATCATCAGGCTTGGTAATGGTACCCTGCAGGTTATTTTCGGGACTCGGTCCGAAATTCTGAAAGATGAAATACAGCGGCTGATGTAAGTAAAAGGGTATCTCTTCAATCATCGAGATACCCTTTTGGGTTGCCGTCAATCTGCCAATAACTTAGGTACACCTAAATTATAGTATAATATATACGTTGTTACATGTACTATTTTCTTTTAGGTACTTATCTTAGATTGGTGCTGTGCGCTCTTTTTTTGTTTCAACAATAACCATTCACGACATACCTTTACCTTTATCTGCGCAAAGGCATAGACGACGCCGAAGGAGCAGGCCACAGTCGTCAGATAAACCAAAAGCAACGCTACAGATAAAGGAAGCTGACTTACCAAGTCACCGACCAAGCGCAGCACGATGACCAGAATGAATACGTTCGCTGTAAAGGCCCTGTACGCATAAGTGGAGAACCATTTGTAATAGGGAAGTGAACGGGAATTTACGCTGATCAAATGTCTTGCCAGCATGTAAATCAGGAAAATCACTACCAAACTGTACAAGGTCATGGACGGCTTCAGATAAATCAGATTGCCAAATGACATATGCTTGAATCCAAAGCTGAAAAATTCGCGATTTATCCAAATGAGAATAAGTAGCATCACCGGAATGAGTATGAACTGAATCCGTCGAAGCACCCCGTCAAATTTTCCCTTGAACACCCAAGCAATTCCGCCTAGTAGAGCATATATAAAATAGCTGACGAAAAAGCGGTCAAGGTATAGCAAACTGGACGCATAAGCTCCATGGAATACATAGGTATAATACATCCATACCCAGGCGCCGAAGATTATAAAGCTCACAATAAGCAACGGAATGACCCGTAAAGGCTTAGCCAGGTACTTATAGCAGACAAAAATAATGACTGGCATCAGTAATTGAAATTGCAGCATCATCACTGTGTACCAATATTGCGGTGATGAATTACCGAGCACATAAGACTCAATGAGCGTCCAAAACGAAGTAACGTGTTGATTAACCTGTATGTGTGGGAAGAAGAGCAAGCTGGCTGACGCCCACAGAAAATAAGGAATCACGAGCTCGCTGAATTTTTCCTTGTAAAAATGTGATACCCTGGTATGCTGATTATTCATTACCATTCCATACACGATGGCAAAAATAAAGACTGGCGCGGTATATTTCACTAAATTATAAATAACGCCTAGTAAGGCCAGATCCGTGTTAGTGTGGGCATACTTCAGTAACATGCCCAGAACGCTTTGCAGGATCGCTCCGCTGACGGCAAACACCTTTAAGATGTCGCTTTCATTAATATTAACTTTTGGGCCGGTAGTGTTTTCCATAATACGCACTTCCCCTTTGAGAGCTTATGTTGGCTTACGTCAAATGGTCGTGCATTCCTCCCTTTTGCCGTTGGTATAGTACATCCATCATTGCCAAGGATTGCGGACGAGCTTCGGACCTGAAGAAGTTCGCAGCACCACGGTGCTGGTCCGTCTCTCAAGGATCTCGCGCAATACGTAGGTGCCGTCCTTCACCTCCAATTGAATATCGATTCGAACGTCCAACTGCTCCAGCTTGCGCAAGAGGCCTTCAGCTGTAGAATAATCAATAGCCTCAGAACCATCTATTACGAGATCAAGATCACTGGTTGCCTTCACAGCGGGATATCCCGTCACTATTTCGAATCCTGCACTTCCTGCTGGTCCCCAGCGCCAATCCGCCATCATTTCTGCTACAACGTCCATCAACTGAAGAACAGGCTGTTGTCGTCTCTCTGTGGACAAGGAGTTCCACATCTGATGTTTCGCTATCGCGTAGGGAGACACGATCTGGCACACCCCCTTCGGGTCCAGAAATGCAGCTTCCCGTTGATTCCGTTCCTGTCCACGTACTCCGACGGGAATATAACCATCCGCCGACGGATCAGATCGGCGAACGACCACAAAGGGGGTCCGCCTCAGCGAGGCGGTTACCCACTCCTTGTCTTCATTTAAGGAGAGATATTTCAAATTGGACACTTCAATCAGATCATGTGGATGGATTACCATTGCTCCAAAAGCGCATCTCGAACGCTACGGGTTGCATTCCGCCCGCCCGCCATAGCTTCCTTGGTCTGCAATCGGAAGCTAAGGTCACGGGGCGCTCCTTTCGTACTCTCGATAGCCTCGGAAACGGTCTTTTCCACGATGGCTACATCGCTGCTCTGTGGGTCGTCTGCATGGATACCGCTCAGCATCTGATATAATGCCCCCAGAGTACTGTAGCTACGAACGTCGTAGGCCATAGCTGGAACCTTCTTGGTAGCTTCATCAAGCTCGGCAATCGTCCGCTTGGTAATTCGAGCAGCAGAAGCCTTGGACATGGCCTGAATATTGACCTTGCTGTCATCCAGTGCGATCAAACGATTCGATTGCAACCCATGCGCGAGGAAGCCTCCGGAAATCGCGTTACCGACAATCACACCGATGACCGGATGACCTTCTAATCTAGCGGTTGCGTAAGCATCTGCACTTGCAGCCAGTGCAAGACTGATACCGACCATTTCTTCCTTATAGCCATAAGCTTGACTCGGTACATCAATGATGGCAATGATCGGACGCTTCGTTTCTTTTTTCTCATCTTGACGGATTGCGTCCCTAATAATTTGAGCCACCGTCCAGCCTTCAAGCATACCAACCTCGCCGTTTCTGACACGCGGGAATCGGTTGGAGGCATCCGGAACAATGGCGACATATCTACACAATTGCCCGTTCTTTTCCACGTCGGCCGCAAGTACTGAAGGAACATCGCTGACTGGGTGAGCAATGCCCGTCAAGCGAGAGAACCAGCGATAACCTCTACTGTCCGAAATGTCGGCCGCGCCCTCTTTTGCCAGCGGGACAGGCTGCTGCACAGGCTGTATCTGCTTGTAAAATTCGCGATAACGCTCAGGTGTCCAAGATTCTGTAGGATCAAGATTGCTCAACAGGGTCAGATAGAAATCGATTTGCTCTGTTTTAGCAGGCTTCGCCGGTGCCTTGAGCGCAGTATCAATCGCTTCGACAACTGCATCCGTCGTGTCTTCCACCATTTCGTCAATCAATCCGGTTTGGAAGCGCTGGTTGGCTCCGATTGTGTTCCAAATTAAAGCTTTGTCGCTTGCATCGAACTCCATAACCCCTGCTTCCTGCTCTATGACCTCCGGCCCGTTCAGACCGAGGCGCGCTTTCTTCGTAGCAATCAGGGTGGTAAACAATTCTGCAGTAATGGACATTCCCCCAAATGCCCCTACGCGGCCCGGGATCAATCCGATAACAGGAACGTATTTACGCAGGGCAACGATCTGGGTGGCAACCTCCGAAATCGACAACAACCCATAGTTCGCTTCCTGTAGCCGAACCCCTCCTGTATCGAAGATCATGACGGGATATAGTTTGTTCCCTCTCTTATTCTCTTCCAGTGCCAGTTCGAGTGCTCCGGAAATTTTGGCCCCGCTGACTTCTCCAATCCCCCCTCCTTGAAAAGCGCCTTCCATCGAAATGATCAAGACCTTCTGTTTGTGTATTTCGCCAAGAGCCAGAATGATCCCGTCGTCGCTCTGAGGAACAATGCCTTGCGGCTCTAGGTGGGGGGATTGGATTTTGTCTAACGGCCCAAGTATCTCACGGAAAGTCCCTTCGTCCAGCAGCGCTTTAGCTCTCTCGCGTCCATTCAGCTCCACAAAACTATTCTGCATAATCCAGCACCTCCAGCACTTGCGTAAATCTAAGCATTACTACACCCGGAGTAGCTCCGAAGTCATGAACTGTAATATTAGCAGTAATTGAATAACGGTTAAAAAAACGGGTCAGAACATTCTCCCATACTTGTCCAAATCCTTCACTGCCTGTTAAAATGCTGACGTTGGTGGTCTGGCCTTTTACAGGCTCTACAATAATCTCCAAATCTCCCGAACCGACAACACCTATATGTGCCGGCTTACAGATGGGCTTCGTAGTCTGGTATCGAAACTGTAATTTTTCCATCCTTCAGAAACACCTCCAATTAAAGTATCAATCGATTAGAAATAATGTGGCAGCTAGCAGATCGGCACTGCCTCCGGGTGAGAGTTGTCTAACATTACAATACTCGGACAAGCGGTAGAGCAGCTTTCTGCCCGACTGGGTTCTTAATCCATCTGCTGCAAGGAAGGCTGCGGCCATACTCTGAATCGCCATCAGATCCGTCAACTGACCGCGGTGTAGGATGCAGGTATCATCCACACATGCCACCAAGGCCAATAAAGCTTCTAAGCGTGCTTCGACCTCTGTCTTCCCACAAGCCCTAGCGCGCAGCAAAGCAGGTAAAGCTTCGTCCCGGATGTGCGGAAAGCCTAGCTTCGCTTCTTCCTCTGCCCCCACTACCGCGTATTTCTTCTTAACCGTTCGTCCATTCGTCTGCTGCATCGGACGGTATCGGTCATGGAACGATGCGATTCTTCCTGCAATGCTCATAATCTGATGTGGGTCCCGCTCCCTTGGAAAGGCTGCCCGTGCACTTGTTAAAAGCCCAAGGGCCCAAATGGCACCCTTATGTGTATTGACACCGTTCGTTGCACTGAGCATCACCTTCTCGCCCTCCCGTCCGATTAGAGCGATCTGCTCACGCAAAGTCTGGTCCACCGGGTGAAGGTATGACACAATGGCTATTTCCCGAAACGTATCCTCCAATACTCTTGCGGATGCAAGCATTAGATCGATGGACATATCTGTATGCGAGCCATTGTCTCTGGCATCGACAAGTCCAGGCTTGGGCGTAAGAAGAGCCTCTTCCATCAGTGCCTTTACAGCTTTGGCAGCCAGAGAAGCCGCGAAAGCTGAATGATTCATCGTGAGCATGGCTTTAAGACCAGCTCCGGAATTTAGCCGGTGGATCATACAAACCGTCTGACCAATCTACGAGATCGTTAATCGTCTGTGCTGCCAGCATCGAGCGCTTGGCTTGTCTGCGCATGATCCCAAGATCCTCCGGATAGGCCACGATCCCTCTGTCACGCAACAGGCTTGCATCGCTTTCATTACTTTCCATTCCTAAAGGTGTTACGCCTCCGATTGCCGCGAGAGCCTTCTTTCTCTCCTCTATGCTGTCCGTCTTGTAGAGGTATGCAATGCCTTCCTCGGTAAGGACGTGGGTGACATCATCCCCGTAAATCATGACTGGCGTAATGGCGAGACCAGATTCATCCTTCACCTTGATGGCATCTAGCGAATCTACAAATACTGGCTTTTTGTTGGCACCGTATGTTTCAACCATCTGCACGACCAATTTCCGGCCTTTGGAGAGTTCCGTCGGGCGCTCGATCATGTCAAGCCAGGCAGGAGTCGCATGTCGCCGCCCCCGAGGATCATGCCCCATATTCGGCGCTCCTCCAAAACCGGACAATCTGCCGGAAGTAACGGTAGACGAATTACCTGCACAGTCCATTTGTAGCGTTGATCCGATAAACATATCTACAGCGAACTGGCCTGCAACCTGACACATCGCGCGGTTGGAGCGCATAGATCCGTCCTTGCCGACGAAGAACACATCTGAACGAGCCGCAATGTATTTCTCCATACCGACCTCGCCTCCAAAGCTGTGAATGCTTTCGACCCAACCCGATTCAATCGCCGGAATCAAAGTTGGATGCGGATTCAGGGCCCAGTGCTTGGCAATCTTCCCTTTCAGGCCAAGCTGTTCACCATAGGTCGGCAGCAAAAGCTCAATCGCTGCAGTATTAAAGCCAATGCCGTGATTAAGCGACTGCACCTGATGTTTTCCATAAATACCCTTGATCGCCATCATGCCCATCAGGATTTGCAGTTCAGTGATATTCTGCGGATCACGGGTAAACAGTGCTTCCAGTGCGTACGGTTTTTCGGCCTGTACAATGACGTCGACCCAGGACGCTGGAATATCGGTTCGCGGTAGCTCATCCACGATTTCGTTAACCTGCACGATTACGATCCCATCCTTGAAAGCCGCCGCTTCCACGATCGTCGGAGTTTCTTCCGTATTGTTTCCGGTATACAGATTGCCCTCGCGATCTGATTTGTCTGCCGCTACCAGCACCACATCTGGAATAAGGTCAATGAAGAGACGTCCGAACAATTCCAAATACGTATGGATGTCACCGAGCTTAAGTATCCCGTCATCAATCATTTGCGCAACACGCAGGCTTTGGGAGCCACTGTAGGAGAAGTCCAGCTTCCCGGCGATGCCCTTCTCGAAAATATCCAAATGTTCGGGTCTTGAAATGCTGGACATAATCATATGCAAATCATGCACTTTGCCAGGATCGACTTCCAGCAGCTTCTGGGAAAGGAAAGACGCTTGCTTCTGGTTATCTCCTTCCAGGACGACCTTCGCGCCTGGATCAATTAGCGCCTCCATCAGGTCGACAATTCGGGAGGAGTCGATGTATTTTCCGTCGAGCCACTTTTCCACCTTTCCTAACTTTTCCTGCTTTTTATCACGTTTTTGTGACCAGGATCGCAGTACTTTATTCATTCTTCTTGCTCCTTCCATTTTCTAATCAGATACTGAGTCGCTTCCAGACCGATTTCGTCCACGGCCATTTGCCGGGTACTCTTATGGGCTTGCTTAACAAGTCTGGAAAGAGTATGGCCCGGCGGCATTTCGATGAAACAGTCAGCTCCCGATTCGACGCAGACAGCCGCCATATCCATCCACTGGACGGGATTTGCTACGTTTAGGGCAAGGTCCTCCGCAATTTTTTCCTTGGCTTTCGTCTTTCTGCCCGTATGATTCACCAAATATGGTATTTGAGCGTCCCGCAAAGAAAAAGTGTGTATTTTCAGCAATAGCTTATTGGCTACCTCTGACATCAGCGGGGAGTGTGAAGGAATCGGAACCTTCAGAAGCGCCGTTTGAGCGCTCCCGAGCTCTTTCACATGCATAAATGCTTTATTTAACCCTACCAATGATCCGGATACGACGATTTGTTGCTCTGCGTTTATATTCGAGAGATAGACTGGCGTCGTCTCACTATGGGAGAGAAGCACGGCTTGTTGAACCTCTGCCTTCGTAAGCCCCATAATCACACCCATTCCATAGCCTTCAGGGAAGGCTTCTTCCATCAACCTGGCACGGAGCCATACGATCCGAAGCGCATCCTCGAACGAAAGAACTCCCGCGATGACCGCCGCAGGAAATGCACCAATGGAGTGCCCTGCCACGAATTGGGGCTGGATACCCTGCTCGATCAACCGATAGGCTATTGCCGTCTCCTTAACGAAGAGTGCCGTCTGAATCCAGACCGTTGAGCCCATAGCCTTCTCATCATCACGTAGTTCATTTCCGATGATACTTGTTGCCTTTTTCACATACTCGGGCACATCTTGGAGCATTCCAGGAACCTGTGACCCCTGGCCGGGAAATGTAAAAACGATGTTCAGAATCTCACCACCTTTAGCGGATTCAATTTCTTACATTGTCAATTGTAATAAGTGAGTAAATACCTGTAAAATATATATATTCACATATAATCGATAACCTAATGGTTATAAAGGAGCTACTCCATAATGGATTATTTGCAGCTTAAGTATTTTCAAGTGACCTCGAAGTATGAACATGTCACACGTGCCGCGAACGAATTGTTTATCTCACAGCCTGCCTTAAGTAAAATGATTAGAAACCTGGAGACGGAATTGGGTGTGCAGCTATTTGACCGCGAAGGAAAACATATCGTACTGAATGAATATGGAAAGAAATTTCTGAAAAGAGTGAATCAGTCGCTCTCAGCGCTAGAGCAAGGCATATCCGAAGTCAAAGAAATGAAGAATGAAAAGGTAGAGGTAATCACGTTATACGTCGCCGTTGGCTCTATGCTATTACCCAACCTTGTCGGTAAGTTTCGCGATCTCTACCCTCAAATTAGATTCAACCTGACCCAGCACCCTGCGATGGTGAAGAAAGGACTGGCGTACGATTTTGCGATTACGTCCGAAGAGTTGGCAGACAACGAGCATGCGATCCTGCTGGAGGAGGAAATTTTGCTTGGCGTACCAAATTCTCACCCTCTGAGCGCTCAGAACACCGTATTACTGAAAGATCTAGAGCATGAGAAGTTTATCAGCCTTACACCTGGTAATTCGCTTAGGAAAACAACGGACCGCTTTTTTACTCATATCCCTTTTGAACCGAACATCGTCTTTGAAAGTGATGATCCGGCTACGGTAAGAGGGTTGATTCAAACAGGACTTGGCATCTCCTTTATTCCTTCTATCCTGTGGAGGAACGTCGTAACCGAAGACATCAAGCTGCTTCAAATCAGGGAGCCTCGATGTATGCGAACAATCTATCTGTCCTATCCTGCTGGGGAACTGCACACTGATATAGAGAAATCGTTCTTCGAATTCATCATTGGATTTTTCCAGGATATTGCTCAGCATTGACGATTTAGATTCCTTTTGACATAATATCTGCCTTATTGTTTTATCATCCTTCGAATCAGTAGGATCAATATCTTTAGAGTATTTAATTTCTATACATGCTTTGTTTCAATTTTTTTGTTTTTGGTTAAGTCAATGCACATAAATGGGTAACAGCTTCATATGATGGAGCTAAACCATTTACAACTTGTTTAGCAGGCAGATTATCTCAGACAGCAAGGAGGGAAATGATGTGAAGACAGTACAATGGCTGGTATTATGTCTTGCTTTTCTCACGATGTTCAGTGCTTGTAGTGAACCCTCGTCCTCTGAAAGTCAATCATCTGAAACTAATTTGTCAAACGGAAAAAAGATAACGCTTACATTATGGTACTGGAACCGTTCCATTGACGATGAACTACTCGCTCAGGCGGAAAAACAATTTCCCAACATTGAATTAAAAACTCAAAAAATAGGCGGTGACTTCAAAGCCAAACTGAAGACAACGCTCGCAGCTCGTTCCGGTGAACCAGACATCGTAGCTCTGAACGATTGGATGGTGGAGCTGTTCCCCAGTGCGGATCGTTTTTATGACTTAAGGGAACTCGGAGCAGACCGCTTGAAGAATCAATATTTGGAATGGAAATGGAATCAAGGGATCACTCCTGATGATAAAATGATTGCATTTCCCATGGATACTGGGCCTACCGCCCTCTTCTACCGAAGTGATCTGTTTGAACAAGCAGGCTTGCCTAGTGATCCTGAAAAGGTTAGTGCCTCCATCCGCACATGGGATGATTACATGGCAGCCGGAGAACAACTTCAGCAGAAATTCGGAAGCCGTTCATTTTTGGCTGATAATATTGTAAACGTTTACAATCAGGTACTCGCTCAGCACACAAACCTTTACTTCAAGCCGGATGGCAGCTATATCGGCAATCAATCTCCTGACATCCGTCTGGGCTGGAAAACTGCTGTCGATTTCCACAAGAAGCATCTGCTCGCCAATGCGGATGGCTGGACTCCCGAATGGAACGCTTCGGTCAATAACGGCAAAATTGCCTCTTTTGTAGGGGCTATCTGGATGAAGCAAGTTCTCACAGAGGCCGCGCCGGATACAGCGGGCAAATGGAGAGTCGCCCGTGCTCCTGGAGGAGACGGCAATCTGGGAGGGTCATTCATTTCTATCCTCAAATCCAGCAAACATCCCAAAGAAGCCTTTGAAGTCCTGACCTGGCTGCAAAACCCGGAACACCAGCTGGAAGCCTACCACAAAATCGGACTGTTCCCGTCCACTCCCGGCGTCTATGACGATCCTATCATGGAGACACCCGAGCCTTTCTTTGGTGGTCAGGCCACCGGACTCATCTTTGCCACTTCCGCACGTCATGTGAAAAGCAGCTATTTCGGCGAGCGCTATCCTGTCATCCACGGCATTGTGACCCGTCGCCTTGCTAATGTCGCCAAGCAGGATGCCAATCCCGATGCATTATGGACGGAAACCATGGATCGAATCGAACGAGAATTACAGCGGTAAAAAACAAAATTCAAAAAAGGCGTGTGGACATTATGCTGAGAGAAATCTGGAAGCACCGTGCCGTTTATGCTGCGATCTCGCCGTTTTATCTGCTGTTTGGCATCTTTGGACTGTTTCCGATTGGCTTTTCATTATATCTAGCGTTTCACAAATGGGACGGGATCGGAGACATGACCTACAACGGCTGGGGCAACTTTCGCTACCTTGTGACAGACAATGAATTTTGGCAGGCTGTAGGCAACACCTTTGTGATCTGGGTGTATGCAACGATTCCGATGCTATTCTTCGCACTGATTATTGCCTTTCTGCTTTATGCCCCTTTTGTGAAAATGCGCACCTTATGGCGAGTTGGATTCTTCCTGCCCAATGTGACGTCTATTGTGGCTGTTGCCATCATATTTGGTGCCTTATTTGCCAACAATTTTGGATTTCTCAACTACCTTCTGCAACTCTTGGGACTACCCATGGTTCAATGGTTGAATGTGCCATGGGGTATCCAAATTGCCATTTCTTCTATGGTCGTATGGAGATGGATGGGCTATAACGCAATCATCTATTTGGCCGGACTCCAGAGTATTCCGCATGTGCTGTATGAGGCCGCCAAAATAGACGGGGCAACCGGAGCGCAAGCTTTTTTCCGCATCACTATCCCCATGCTGCGCCCAGTCATTCTGTTTACGGTCATTACGTCCACCATCGGCGGTATGCAGCTCTTCACCGAGCCACAGGTCCTGGTCGGTAATGACGGCGGTTCCGGGGCAAGTGGCATGACCATCGTTTTATACCTGTACCGCGAGTCGTTCATTAACAACTATTTTGGATATGGTGCAGCCGTCGGATGGGGCATGTTCCTCATCATTGCTCTATTCTCCATCATAAACTGGAAACTCGTTCAAGGTAAAAAATAACGATGGGAAGGAGCTTCACAACATGATGCAGACACGCGCAAAATCCTTTGTTTTATATGCCGGATTGTTGGTGGGAATCATCCTGTCGATGTTTCCATTTTACTGGCTGATCGTCATGGCAACTCGTACCACTTCAGACATCTACCGTTTTCCACCGCAATTGTGGTTTGGCAGCCACTTCTTGGATAACATAACGAGAGTATTACAGCAGATTAATTTTGCCGGAGCCTTTTTTAATACCCTTTTTGTAGCCAGTTCTGTTACCCTATTGGTTCTGTTTTTCGATTCACTGGCAGGTTTTGCATTCGCCAAGTTTGATTTTCCGGGCAAAAAAGTGCTATTTATCGTTCTGCTAGCTACGATGATGGTCCCTTCACAACTTTCGCTTGTCCCCTCCTTTGTCATGATGGCCTCCTTTGGATGGGTAGGTACGTTCAAAGCGCTTATCATCCCGGGGATGGTAAATGCCTTCGGCATTTTCTGGATTCGTCAATATGCGGAAGAATCCATCCCAAAGGAGCTGCTAGATGCGGGCCGGATGGACGGATGCAGCTTTTTTCGACTGTACTTGAATGTAGCACTGCCTATTCTACGTCCTGCGTTCGCTTTTCTCGGCGCCTTTACCTTTATAGGAGCCTGGAATGATTATTTATGGCCGCTAATCGTCTTAACGGATGAGCGTAAATTCACGCTCCAGATTGCACTGTCACAATTGAACGGAATTTACAATACGGATTATGCGATGGTCATTGCGGGCACCCTGCTGGCTGTACTGCCACTTATTATTTTGTTTCTTTTCATTAGCCGCCAGTTTATTTCCGATCTTGCCGCTGGAGCGGTCAAAGATTAGATTTACTTGAATTCCCTTATTCATTTCATGTATAATGGTTAATCGTCATTTCAAATAGCTTACATGATGAAGTTAGGTATCCAACAGGCAATCAGGTTAAGCGATTTACGATTTGAACATGAACTATGAACTGAGGGGAACTTTCCAGATGAACAAATTCACATATTATAACCCCACCAAATTAATATTTGGAGACAATCAAATTGAAGAACTGCAGCAGGAGCTGCTGAATTACGGCAAAAATATTTTACTGATATACGGAGGCGGAAGTGTCAAGCGAAATGGTCTGTATGACCAGGTATTAAACGCGTTAGAGCCGCTACATCTTAACATTCATGAATTGTCCGGCGTAGAACCGAATCCACGCTTGTCCACCGTTAAAAAGGGCATCGACATTTGCCGAAACGACAACATCGACTTCTTACTTGCAGTAGGCGGCGGAAGCGTTATTGATTGCACCAAAGCCATCGCAGCAGGGGCTAAATATGACGGCGATGTGTGGGATATTATCAACAAAAAGCACATGCCGACCGAGGCTCTACCATTCGGCACCATCCTCACACTCGCCGCCACCGGTTCAGAAATGAATCCGGATTCTGTTATCACCAACTGGGAAACGAACGAAAAATACGTATGGGGCAGCGCGGTGACGCATCCGAAATTCTCCATTCTGGACCCTAAAAATACCTTCTCTGTGCCACGTGATCAGACGGTATATGGCATGGTGGATATGATGAGCCATGTGTTTGAACAGTATTTTCACAATGTTAAAAATACACCGTTGCAAGATCGTATGTGCTTTTCCGTGCTGCAAACCGTGATCGAAACTGCACCTAAACTGCTGGAGGATTTGCACAGCTACGAGCATCGTGAAACGATTTTATATGCCGGAACGATTGCTCTTAACGGAACACTGCAAATGGGCTACTTCGGGGACTGGGCTTCGCATACGATTGAACATGCATTATCCGCTGTATATGATATTCCTCATGCTGGCGGTCTGGCAATTCTGTTTCCCAACTGGATGAGACACACAGTGGATCAGGATGCTGCACGTATGAAGCGGCTGATGCTCAGCATGTTTGACTTAGACACCGTAGGTAAAACAGATAGAGAAATCGCCTTGGAAGGTATTGACCGTCTTAGTGCATTCTGGACAAGTCTCGGTGCCCCTTCTACGCTGGCCGATTACAATATTAATGATGAGCAATTGGAAAAAATCGCGGACATTGCAGCCCGTGAAATGGAATACGGAGGCTTTGGTAATTATAAAAAGCTGAATCAAGAAGATATTTTAGCTATTTTGCGTGCATCGTTATAACATTCAAAAGGGAGTGTCCTCAAGCCTGTGATGGCTGAGGGCACTCCCTTTTGGAATTTATGAATTAACCGTTTGTCCCTTTTCTTCTACTTGAATAGCTGCCCCTACACTGGCACCTGCAAGAATGCCCTTTTTCTTACTAGAATTCAGAGAATCCATATAGGTTCGGGTTTCCGCAACTACAATTCCTGATAAGCCGAGCAGTGCAATCAGGTTCGGGAAAGCCATCATTGCGTTAAAGATATCTGCTAGCAACCAAATCGCATCCAGTTTAATGAACGCGCCCCCGGCAACGAGTAGAATGAACAGATAACGGTATGGCTTAATCCACTTGACCCCAAGCAAGTATTCAACACAGCGTTCCCCGTAATAGTTCCAGCCGAGCATGGTGGTGAACGCGAACATAATCAGAATAATTGTGAGCAGTTCTGCCCCCAGCGGGAATGCGCTGGAAAATGCTTGCTGAGTCATCAGGCCCGCATCGGTAGGCCCGCTCCACACACCGCTAACCAGCAGCGTCAACCCGGTCATCACACAAATAACCATCGTATCAATAAACACGCCTGTCATGGAAATTAGCCCTTGCTCCGCAGGCCATTTGGTTTTGGCAGCTGCGGCTGCAATCGGTGCGCTCCCCAATCCGGCCTCATTGGCAAAAATACCTCTGGCTACCCCACTTCGCATCGCCAGCATAATCGTAGCTCCGGCAAATCCGCCCGTTGCAGATGTAGTTGAAAATGCCGAATGGAGCACCAGCGCAATGGCGGCAGGAAGTTGGTCAGCAAACCGAATCAGTACGATGAGACAGATCAGTACGTACAAGCCTGTTTTAAAAGGAACGACCTTCGTCGATACCTTGGCAATGCTTTTGAGTCCTCCAATAGTAACAAGTCCGGTAAGGACCGCGATAATCAGTGCCGTTACAATAGGCGGAACGCCAAAACTGTTTTCAGTCGAAGATACAATCGCTTTGACCTGCGGAAACGTTCCAATCCCGAACAACGCTACCAGCATGCCCGAAAAAGCAAACAGCATCGCCAGCGGTTTAAAACGGCGTCCAAGACCTTTCTCAATATAATACATCGGGCCGCCGGAAAATTGTCCATTCCGATCTTTCACCCGGTATTTTACCGCAAGTACACCTTCCGCATATTTTGTCGCCATCCCAAAAAAGGCTGCAACGACCATCCAGAACAAGGCACCCGGCCCGCCCAGCTTAATGGCTGTCGCTACGCCGACAATACTTCCTGTGCCAACTGTAGCCGCCAACGCTGTACTCAAAGCCGCAAAACTACTTACATCCCCGCTGCCTTCATTCGGGGCTTTACCGATCAGCTTGATCGCCAGGGGCAGGCGGAATACCTGCAGCATCTTCAAACGTATGGTCAGCCATAACCCCGTTCCCATGACAAGAATGATGAGAGGCGCCCCCCATATCCAGCTACTAATCGCTTCTAACACATGTACCAAATTCATTTCAACCCGCTCCTCCAGCATATTAGAAAACAAAAAAGAGTCAAATCCGCTGATTCGACTCCTGGAGAGGTTAAAGGCACGAAAAAATACAACCATCTTGTGCAGGTTCCTACCTCTAATAGCTCACAAAAAAGCCTAGGGCATTCCCTGTCACAGGTTATTCGCGTCTCTGTCCTTTTGCCTGAGAGTTTAAGCAGATGTTATCTGCGGTGCACCTTCGGCGCCCAATTAAGGGTCTCTCCAGAGTTCTGTCCGTTTACGGTCCCCGCTTGTTGCTGTAATCAGCCTAAGCACCTGAGAGTTTTGCCCCTTCGGTCGGAACCTTCGTTCCATCTCCCGCAAACATCAACCAGACATATGAAATTTTTATTCATTATACAGAAAACTTTCAGCTTATTACAAGTGAAAAGTTTGTGAAGCCCTCTGAAATATTATTATTGTGTCTATCAAAAAAGCGGGTACAGCAGATTGCATCCTTAGGATGTCCTCTGCTATACCCGCCCGAGACAATATGGAATTACAATTCTTCACCATTGGTTGCTATCACATTTTTATACCAGTTAAAAGAGTCCTTTTTGGAGCGTTTGAGCGTTCCGTTACCGTCATCATCCAGATCGACGTAAATAAATCCGTAGCGCTTGGACATTTCGGAAGTAGACATGCTCACAAGGTCGATAGGGCCCCAGCTGGTGTAACCAATCAGATCAACACCGTCGGCAATTGCTTCCTTCATTTGGGCAATATGCTGACGCAAGTAATCAATACGATATGTGTCATGCACAGAACCGTCTTCTTCTACCTTATCATACGCACCCAAGCCATTTTCCACGATGAACAACGGCTTTTGGTAGCGGTCATATAACGTGTTCAGCGTAACACGCAGACCGATCGGATCAATTTGCCATCCCCAGTCAGAGGACTGTAAATATGGATTTTTCACGCCACCAATCAGGTTTCCTGCTGCTTTCTCACCTTCTGGACCTGCAGATACGGTCAAGGTCATATAGTAGCTAAATGAGATAAAATCAACCGTATTATTTTTCAATATTTCAGCATCGCCTGGTTCTGTGTGTATTACAACATTATTTTCTTCAAAATAACGATTCATGTAGTTAGAATATTCCCCACGGGCATGCACATCCGTAAAGAACAGGTTCATCTGATTTTCATGCTGGGCTTTCAGTATATCCTCTGGGTTACACGTATGTGGATAGCTTTCAATACGTGCCAGCATACAGCCGATCTGAGCGCCCGGGATGATCTCATGTCCCCGTTTGGTCGCCAGTGCACTAGCTACAAATTGATGATGCAATGCTTGATATATCGCTTGTTGTTTGTTTTCTACACGGTCAATAACCACACCGCCACCGGTGAACGGGCTCATGGTCATTACATTGATTTCATTAAAGGTCAGCCAGTATTTTACTTTATCCTTATAGCGTGTGAACACCGTTTCGGCATAATTTACGTAGTGCTGTATGACTTCACGACCCAGCCAGCCATTATACTTCTGCGTCAGACCTAGCGGTGTCTCATAATGTGACAATGTTACCAGCGGTTCAATACCATACTTGCGCAGCTCATCAAATACATTGTCGTAGAATTGCAATCCTGCTTCATTCGGCTCGGCATCATAGCCATTCGGGAAAATCCGCGACCAATGGATGGACATACGGAATACTTTAAAGCCCATTTCAGCGAATAATGCAATATCTTCTTTGTAATGGTGGAAAAAGTCTACACCTTCACGCTTTGGAAAACGTGCATTGACTTTGCCTGCCAAAATGTCTTCGAGTCGTTCGGAAGAAATCTCTATAGCGTGATCGTTCTTGCGCTCTGCTTTGGGTACATAGGCAATCAGGTCTGCGCTGGACAATCCTTTTCCATCTACGTCAAAAGCACCTTCCAATTGGTTGGCTGCGGTTGCCCCGCCCCACAAGAAGTTTTTCGGAAATCCTTTTAGCGTCTTCGTCATGGTATAAAAACCTCTTTCCGTATTTAAGATTTTTACTTTGGTCAAGTCATCCCATCAAGTGCTGCAAATATGAATCAATACCTAACGATAACCGTTCTCCTTTGAAATGCATTGACAGATACTTTAAAATAGACGTAATGCCTTCATAAGCATCCTAATCGTTGTAACGCGTTTCATGTCAAGAATTTATTTTTTTTCTTATGTGAGGAGAAGCACCATGTCGAATCTTGATCAAATTGCAAAACTGGCGGGCTTTTCCAAAGCTACGGTATCCAGAGTATTAAATCAGTCCCCCCATGTTAGTCACGAAACAAGAGCTAAAATTTTGAAAATCATGCAGGAATTAGATTATGTTCCTAATCGAAATGCCATTTCTCTATCCAAGGGTCAGACGCTTCAGATCGGTATCATTACTTCAACTATTAATGAAATTGTTCTCGCTTTTCTGGACAGCTTTGTGGAAGTAGCGGGCCAATATGAATTTCAAACCATTATTTATACTTCGGGAGAAGACAAAAAGAAAGAGCTTCAAGCCTTTGAGGATTTAAAAAGAAAAAGAGTCGATGCGCTGGTCATCATTTCCTGCGTGAATGACACTGATTTTTTGAGCACCTATTGCAAATATGGCCCGATCGTGTCGTGGCAACGAATGGAGCATACCGATATTCGCTCCGTCGCTATGGATCAGTATGAAGGATATATGTTAGCGCTCAAACATTTGATACAAAAAGGCTATACTCGTATAGCCAATGCTTTTGGCCGTCCGAGCAGTATTAATACCCATAGTAGACAACGAGCCTACGAACAGATCATGAGTGAGCACAATCTGCCAGTGTTGCAACACTGGAATCACTCTTCTATTTATAATATCCGTGATGGCGAACAGGTCGTACGGGATCTGTTACAGCGTCGGGAAGAATTCCCAGAGGCTATTTTATGTGCTAACGATTATGTAGCAGTGGGTATTCTCTGCGAAGCACGCAGACAAAAACTGAACGTACCGGAAGATCTGGCAATTGTTGGATTCGATAACACGGAGCTGGCGCATACGCTGGGGATTACAACGATTCAAAATCCTATCATGGCTCAAGCACAAAATGCCTTTTTCATGCTTTCCCCTCAGCTGATTGGACGCCAAATGAAGCTTCATTCGCTAGAGTACAGCCTCATTGAACGTACGACTACATGAGGTAACGATGTACTTGCAAATTAGGCAAAAGGGCCTTGATAAGAAATATTTTTTGTCGAAACAGAATAAAATATGTTGAAATCGCTTTTTTTTGTGCTACAATAGCACTATATCGAAGGATTGTGACCGGTGATGCGGGCAATGCCTGAGTTCAATTGAGTGCTATTGCTAACAATAGTATTGAATTGTGCTTAGGCATTTTTTATTGGTAAAGGATGGGAGGGGGAACTTCAATGATTATTGAGAAGGTGCTCAATAACAACGTCCTATTGACTAAAAACGATAAAGGCAAAGAGGTCATCGTGATGGGAAGAGGTATTTCCTTCAAAAAGGTGGCTGGCGATCAAGTCGATAATGATAAAATAGATAAGATTTTCATGTTAAATGAAAACGAGTTCACGGCCAAACTAACCGAGTTGCTGAACGATATTCCTGTATCTCATCTGGAGGTCGTGAATGAAATCGTAACCCATGCAACGGAAGTGTTGGATACGGAGTTAAGCGATAATATTTATTTAACGTTGACCGACCATATTCATTTTGCCATACAACGGCAAGAAAAAGGACTGGCACTCCAAAACGCGATGCTGTATGAAATTAAACGCTTTTACAAAAAAGAATTTGCAGTTGGGCTGGATGCTCTCCAAAAAATTGAAAATACGCTCGGAGTAAAATTGGGCGAAGATGAAGCGGGATTTATTGCATTGCATATGGTGAATGCACGGATCGACGGTAACGAAATGAAATCTACACTGAAAATGACCGAGATTGTCCAACATATCTTGAACATTATTACGTATCATTACGGAATTGTGCTGGATGAGTCTTCTTTTAGCTATTCGAGATTTTTGACACATTTGCAATATTTTGCGATGCGAGTGATTCGCAAAGAAGTCATTCACAGTGGTGAAGAATTTTTGTACAACCAGGTGAAGCAAACGTATAGCGAAGCTTTTGCTTGTGCCCAAAAGATCAATGAATATCTGGAAAAAACATACGATCAATATTTAAGCAAGGATGAATACGTATATCTAACTATCCATATTCATCGGGTAACTGAGCGTAATAACATAAAACACTAACAACTTCATATCCTCATCGTTCATGGATTGTGACTGGTAAGGCAGGCAAAACCTAAACTGATGGTGAAATCGACGTTCCCTTATAGGAGAGAGTACGTAGTTTTCACCACGAGTTTAGGTTTTTCTTGTTTACAAGTTTAAAAAGGTGCACGCCGGCGCATCTTAGCAACAGCTGTAAACAGTAAACCCTATCAGTAGCAAGAATAACCCATAAGGAGTTCTGAATATGAGTGATAAAGAACTATCTAAAAAAATAGTGACCCTCGTTGGTGGCGAAGAGAATGTCAATTCGGTATTCCATTGCGCTACACGCTTGAGATTTAAATTAAATGATCGTACAAAAGCAGACAAAGCCGCACTGGAAGCAACCCCTGGTGTCATTACAGTAGTGGAAAGCAGCGGCCAGTTTCAAGTGGTTATCGGCAACAATGTAGGTCAAGTGTTTGAGCATATGATGGCAGAAACAAATTTACAGGATGCTGACAATCCAAATGCGAAAAAGGAAGAGTCTTCCGAAAAAACGAATTTCCTTGGAAAAGCGGTCGATATCATTTCCAGCATTTTTTCTCCTCTTTTGGGAGCTCTTGCAGGGGCAGGATTGCTCAAAGGGATTCTGGCATTAATTTTGTCGCTCCATTGGATTGATAATACAAGCGGTACGTATCTGATTCTGAACGCCGCTTCAGACAGTGTATTTTATTTCTTACCTCTATTTCTGGCTATTACATCGTCCCGTAAATTTAAGACAAATGCCTTTGTATCTGTCGCAGTTGCTGGAGCCCTTGTCTACCCGGATGTTATTGCGGCGGTGGACAATCCGGCAAAACTGGCTTTTCTCGGGATTCCAATCATTTTAATTAAATACAGTTCCAGCGTAATCCCAATTATTCTCGCGGTATGGGTACAGTCCTATGTGGAACGCTGGTTCAATTCCTTTATCCATCAATCAGTTAAAAACATTATCGTACCTATGCTATCACTACTGGTCGTTGTTCCGTTGACGTTTTTGGCCTTTGGTCCAGTCGGTAACCTGATCAGTCAGGGCTTGGCGAACGGTTTTACATGGGTTTACAATTTAAGCCCATTGATCGCCGGAGCTGTTGCCGGAGCATTCTGGCAAGTATTTGTTATTTTCGGCGTACACTGGGGCTTTGTTCCTATCATGCTGTCCAATATTGCAACATTGGGTTATGACACAATGCTTCCGATGCTTACAGCAGCTGTACTTTCTCAAGCCGGTGCAACACTGGGGGTATTCCTGAAATCCCGGAACACCCAGATGAAGGCTTTGGCTGGTTCCTCTACACTGGCAGCTGTATTCGGGATTACTGAACCAACGATTTATGGTGTAACTTTGAAATTGAAAAAGCCTTTCATTTATGCTTGTATTTCCGGTGGTATTGGGGGCGCTATTATCGCTTCTGGCGGAGCGACTGCAAAATCCTTCTCCCTGCCTAGTTTACTGGCGTTGCCAACTTATTTTGGAACTGGATTCTTGTGGGTAGTCATCGGTTTGCTCGTTGCCTTTGTACTCGCAGTTGTGTTGGTTATGATTTTGGGCTTTGAAGATCCAAAAGAAGAAACTGCAAAAACAGAAGCTGCACCCGTAAAGAAAGAAGTGGCAATCGAAAAGGAAATTCTCGTAAGCCCACTGCAAGGTAAAGTATTGCCTTTGGAACAATCTTCTGATGTTGCTTTTGCTTCAGGTGCTATGGGGAAAGGAATCCTCATTGATCCTACAGAGGGTGTGCTGACATCTCCTGTCAATGGAACGATTACGACAGTATTCCCGACCGGACATGCAATCGGTATTACTTCCAATGACGGAGCAGAAATTCTGATTCACGTGGGTGTGAATACAGTGAAGCTGAAAGGGCAATTCTTTGACAAGCGCGTCAAGGAAGGCGATGTGGTTAAGCAAGGACAATTGTTGCTTGAATTTGATATCGAGCAAATTAAGGCGGCAGGCTATACTACAGCTACACCAATTATCGTAACAAATTCCGCTCAATACCTGGATGTGTTGAACACAATGGAAACTGAAGTGAAGCGTGAGGATTACTTGTTGACTGTTGTGGTCTAACGTTTTAACTATCAGACTAAAGAAGCTTTCCCAACAATGGAAAGCTTCTTTTTTTATACATAATGAGACAAGTGTTACAGCTAGAAATGGAAATATCATTTACTGTAAGTGTAAGTTTGTAAAAAAAGGAGGATTTCTGTGAAAAAAGGATATATCGCCGGGTTAAGTGTCATTGTATTACTTATCATTGGTATCGCTATTTCAGCTGTAGCTAAATTTCAAGACCTAGAGCAGGTTGTTCAACAAAAAGACAAAGAAATCCAAGCGAGCAAAAGCAATTACCCGGAAATATATGACCACTTGAATGCGGTTACATTTGAAAATTTTAAGAGTTTAATTCAACAGGATCGAAGTGTACTTGTCTATGTCGGCAGACCCAGTTGTGGCGACTGCAACCGGTTTGAGCCTAACTTTAACAAGATGATTGAGCAGTATAATCTAGGCTCTAAAATTACTTTTTTGAACGTTCACAAAATCCATAAGGACAAGTCCCAATGGAATAAATTCAAAGAGGATTACAATATAAAATACACCCCCACCATTGCAGAATTCAGAAACGGCAAACTGGTTGATAAAATAGAATGGACACCTAAAAGAGACCTCAGTACGGACGCCGTAAAAGAGTGGCTGACTTCCAAGAAAATTATTTTATAAGTCTCTTTTCTATTCATTTCATTACAAACAAAAAGAACTATTTATGCAAAAAAAGGTATTCATGTATATAACTCATGAATACCTTTTCTTAGGAATGCACAGGTCATCTAAGCTCTAATAAAAAATAGTTCCTCCTACTCTTCACTGCCTTCTGATAAACCTCGTTCGTATCTATCAGTCCCTATAATGGTAGACACTTCATAGAGTATGGTCGTCAATCGAATCAGGAAATTCATATCGGATAATATCTGTTTCGGATACGATATGTCCGATTTGTGACTCAATGAATTCTAAATCTCCCTCTACTGCCCCTATAAAATGCTTTGTACCGGGTTCTACGACAATAATCTCACCTGGGCTGACTATCTGTGTCACGCCATTGATAGAGACACTTCCGGTTCCAGAAACTATGGTCCATACTTCTTTACGGTACTGGTGCTCATGATAGCTGATAAATCTTCCGTTCGATATGACCACGCGTTTGGTCACTGTCTGCAATCCACTTGCCGCCTGCTGATGGGATAATACAGTTTGCTTTCCCCAGAAGCGCTCCTCAAAACGCGGGCCGATTTCAATTTCCGCCACCATATCCTTAATTCCTGTTGACGACTGTCGATCCGTAACCAACACGCCATCTGGACCAGCAACGACAATTATGCCTGGGACATTCCAGATGCTAACCGGAATCTCCAGTTCATTGATGATATGCGAGTCATGTGAAGCTTCTGAAATATATCCCGGGCCACTTAGCTTCGAACTTACTTCCCGCACCAACGAATCCCATGTGCCCAAGTCTCTCCACTCTCCATGGTATGGAAGCACGGAGAGCTTATGAGTATGCTCTACTACCGCAATATCGAAGCTAGTTTTAGGCAAGTCTGCATAATTTGTCGAAAGAGAATTGTAGTCGGCTGGTAAACCCATTTGCTCCAGAATATCCAACAAAAAGCCCAGTCTAAAAGCAAACACCCCGCAATTCCATAAGGCCCCTTCACGGATCAATGCTTCTGAACGGATCAGATCCGGCTTTTCTACAAATGAACTAACTCTATAATATGGCTGGTCAAGTGAAGAAGAGGCTGAAGGCACAATATATCCGTATTTATCAGAAGGCTCCGTTGGAGCAGCCCCCATTAATGCGATATGGCTTCCTGATTGCTCTAATATTGAAGGAAGCCTGCGCAGATGCTCAAAAAATTCATCCCCCGCATACCCGTCCACAGGCATGACCCCTACGATCTCGTCGCGTGATGCCCCTGCAACGTCATGCAAGTAGGCCGTAGCCAGGGAAATGGCCGGGAAGGTATCCCGCTGAGTCGGCTCCTCAATGACTACAGCATCTCCGCCAATTTGCCCCCGGATCAGCTCGGCCTGAGTTCCACTCGTCGAAAAATAGGCCTCATCTGCCAAATTCGCCTCATCTAATTGCCTCCATATTCGTTGCAGCATACTTTCGGGCCGTTCGTCGTGACGTAGTATGGAAAGAAACTGCTTGGGACGGTTCACATTGGATAAGGGCCATAGACGTTTTCCCGAACCTCCAGATAATAAAATCATTCGCAAAGATGCAACCTTCTTCCTGTAAATTAATATTTTTCTTTCATTATAGGACTGTTCAATTTTCGCATTTCTGCCGAATACATAAGTATGTATTATCGTGGAAAATACATGATTATGCACTGCTATTGTATCTTTGTCTGTACAGGAGATGTCAGTCATGCCCATAAAAATACTCGTCATTGAAGATCAAAAAAGTTTGGCAGATATGATTGCTCTTCATCTTCAGGAGGAAGGCTATCATACCGAGCTTATTTATGACTCTAAACTTGCAATTCCTACACTTATGCGTTTTAAGCCGGATATTATTGTGACCGCTCTGATGTTTTCCGGTAAAGTCGAATGTGCGCTGATCAGCCAAATCCGCCAATTTACCATAGTCCCTATGCTGGTCATCTCTAATAACACCGTGCTGAATATAAGAATAAAGGCTCTGGATGACGGAGCAGATGACTTCTTATGCAAGCCGTTCAGTCTGATAGAGTTAAATGCCCGCATCAAAGCCCTGCTGCGCCGCTGCGGCCGCAACATGCTCACTGAATCGCAAACGGTAACTCAAAAGATTAAAAAGGTAAGGATTTGGGTGAATGATTACCGTCATTGTCTGTTAGTCGATGACCAAGAAATAGAAGTTACTCAAATCGAATTTTCTATTATAAAAGAGATGTCCTGCTATCCAGGTAAAGTCTTTACCCGCAGTGAGCTGATGGATCGGATCAAAGGCGGAGATGGCGCTTATCTGGATCGCACTATCGACGTACATATTTCCAGCCTCCGCAAAAAAATAGAACGTGACCCTAAAAATCCTCAGCACATCCGTACTGTATGGGGCAGAGGCTACAAATATGAGATGTAGCCGTATCATGGCTACCCATTTCCCCACTGAGCAGCTTGCTTTTTATGGAAGATTTCGCTTCTTCCATCGCCGATAAGGAAGAAAACAAGCTGCTCCACCCAGTATCCCTATGAGGAACAGCACCCAGCCGAAACGGTAGGCGGAAGCCAAAATAACGACGACCTTCCCGTTTCCGTTACCATCGGTAATGAATCCGGTAGTCACTCCATTGACGGACAGACGGGCTCGCTGATTTTCGCTACCCAGCCTGAACTCCCACAGTGGATTGGGTGATTCGGTCTCCCGGATCAGCACCTGTTGATGCGTTGGATTATATAGCGTAAAACTGCGTTCCATGGAATTTTCACGAGTAGCCTGAATGCTTTCCGAAGTGTGGGGAGCCATAAAAAAGGTATCCATATCCGTTCCCTCAAACAACGTAAATTGATCCACAGTAATCATCGCTTGATAAGGGATGATGGAATATTGCTTCATTTGAAATAAGCCTGACTGCTTCTTGTGCGCGTGCGCCAAAATTTGAAACTGCATCAAGGCAGTTCCTGCCGGAGCTTTCACAATTTGATCGTAATGATTCCATTGTTCCTTATCTCTCTCCTCCACCTCATCAATATAGGAGGTTTGGAGAACCTGGGACGCTTTATTCAAAAAAATGACCTTCATATGCCGACTTCCAATTTGTTCTGATCGCGCATCCAACTGCACGGCATACTCTTGCAGCGGCTCTGCCTTCATTTTCTTGGACGCATAAATATTCCAGTCACAGGAATAGCTAGGTGCGTAACGGATAGACAGTCCTGTGTCCTTGATTGACAGATTCGTCTGCCCAGGTCGAATATCCGCCACACATCCGACATCCGTCGTGCTCAATGATTCCTTCGTATCCTCCCCAGGCATCACCGTCACTTCCTGCCCGCCCATTCGATGAATATCTCCAAAACGGCTCAATGACGGCACCTGACTATCCAGGACAAGGGTTAAGCGATACTTCCCCTTGGTTAGGAACAGATTTTTAAATTCGACTCGGCCATAGTCATTCAGCAGACCGGGAATCTGTATGATTTTCTTGGCAAAACCATCCTGATTGGGCACCGTTTCAATAACCTGCTTTTCGGATAAAGAGGTAGCAGGTAATCGCTTATACGACTCCCCCGTATGAATCGTTCTGGTCAACACCTCTCCAGTCTCTTCATTCGTCCACTTCATCGTTAATGACCCCTGGTACCCAGCGGGGAGATTAGCCAAAATAGCTGTGGCATAGGTTCCCGTTTTGGCGACTTCCACATCCCTGCTTAACGTCCCCTTCTGATAGCTGATTCCCCGCCCCATACTAAGTCTTGGTAAAGCACGCTCCGTCTGCACATTCCCTTCGGCGTTAAAATCGTTCTCTGCCTCCAAGGTGAAAAAGAGCTTGCCCCGCTTCAATGCCTGCTCCACGGGAAAAGATAGCTGATCTAGCTGGTCTGTAGGCACAATCGCAAATTGATTGACCGCATTAAAGCCTTGCAGGTTATTAACCGTGACCGGGGTATCTCCTTTGGGAAAGGCATGCACTCCCAGATCGACCCATTGGAATTGGTTTAAACCATCATCCTGAGTTTTGATATTAACCACTTTGTCCGGCAGCGTGACTTGCAATTTCCCGCCTGCCTTATTCATAAACACTCTAGCATATACATGCGAGGTTTGAGGTTGATCCAGTTTTTTGTGCATCGTAAACGTGTTAGGCTTGCTGTATTGCCCCAAATCACGCAGCTGGATATCATGAATCCACCAGTAATTTTTTTGCTGTGGACGCTGTAAGGTTAACAAATCCATTCGCATCCAATAGCTGCCTGGTGGCGAAACGTATTCCCCGTAAAATTTCACACTGTCAAAATTATATCCCTCCGAGGGCGCCACGACATAGCTAACCCCCAGCTCACGCATTTGCTTATCGTAAAATCTCATTTTTACATGCATTTTGTTCGTCCCGCGGCCAGAAACAGTGATTTGGAACTGATACGGATTATTCTCCTTGGCTTCCAGCAAACCCGATCTAGCGACCTGCCATATATTACTCGGGTCTCCCTTCATAATTTCGCCATGCAGAGTGGGCACATCATTCAATTCCTCACGGGGATTAGCCTGCACACTAAACAACTGCGGATTATCCGGCTTGAAGAAGGTTTCGGTCCGCAACATGGAATCAAAGTCCACGACCGTCTTCCCTTCGATGCTGCTCATCTGATACGGGGCCACATCTAGCTTCTTACTAGCAAAGGTAACCGCAATCCCTGCATCCATTTCCATATCGAACAGAAAGTTCCGTATATTTTGGGAGGATAAATACCATAACCAATCGTTGGTCGAGGCAAAGGTTTTGGACCATTTTAAAAAGGCATTACCATCCTCAATGGCATCAAAAGGCCGTAAGTAATCCTCTGCTGGAAGCTGTGACAACAGCAAGTCATTAAAGGACGCCGCTTCCACATAATCCCCTTTGTTAATCGTCTGGATGGTTTTTAGCTCAGGCCTTAGCGCACTGAACAGCACTCCAAAGCGGTTAAAATCAAAACCAGGCAGATGACTGTAGCTCTCCAGTCGGCTAAAACCGTAAGGTGTTACAATTTTACTCGCAAGGATGTTCATATAGGGCGGTGTCTGATCGAGATTGAATATGGAAAATAGCCCGTTTTGGTACGTACGTTTCAACCCGGTCTGACCTTCCAGCTGAGACAGGTGGAAATCCTGCCGCTTCTCCTGCCCCACATATTCATCATGGTAGACCAACTGGTTGACCCCAAAGGTGGAGAACAACCAGCCTAATCGGGAGCTTAATCCGTTGTCCATAACATACTGCAGAAAATTCATATAGTATGTAATGCCGGGATCATTCCCCTCATGATGAAAGATCGTATTTTTAGGAGAAGAGTATACCTGAAAATCTCCGGTTGCCTTCTCGTTTGCGGTCTTCCCTTTATTCCATTTGGGCGTGGCTACTCCGTTATAGCTCTGAATCATATTGTCAGCAATCGGAAAGTATAATGCCTTGCTATCGTAACGATCCGGGTCAGTCAGCTTTTCAGCCATTTGACTATAAGCCTCCGGCACTTGTACCGGCTTGTAGTACCCCTCAATGAACTGAGTACGCAAGGGAGCAAAATATACCCCGAGGCACAAGACAACGATAACTACTGCTAGCTTTTTATATACACGCTGCAACGGGGATGATCCGAACCATTCCATAAATTGAATGACACCAAAGGTCAGCAACACCCCGAAATTAAGGGCAATCAGTCCAATAAATTTGTTAGGGTCACGGAAAACCGAACCAATCACAGGGGTTTTCGTAACCAAAATGACAAACCACTTGGCAATGGATGGGAACGTCGTCCCGGTAGCTGCAACTAGAAACAGTAGCGTAAGTAGCGAGAAGATCAGAATAATCGGATTTTTATGTGAACGTGTCACCATCGCATATCCGATCAATAGCAACAAAAATCCCCCTCCTACATAAAACATGCTAGGCAGTGAGGAAAAGGAAAACATAGGCCACCAATAGCTCAGTAAATAACCTACGTTATATAAACTGCTGTTGCGGCTGAACAGAGACAACGTATCCACGACGTTGATATTATGCTGAGACGCTTGAGCGTCCATCAACATGCTACCGACATATAGAGACAACCAATAAAAACTGAGCAGACCAAAAAAGACGCCAAAAATGATCCCTTTACGCAAAAAATTGCCGTATAACGGCTGCAAATAGCTGCGACCAGCCTTTCGGTGGGTCCAGGTTAGTTTGATCAGTAGCAACAAGGTGAACAATCCCAAATAAATCATGCCAAAGAAAAAATAATGAATGGCCGCAGCACTAACGGTGAATACCGCAGCCAACAGGAACAGGTCGATCCAGTTCCGTTGATAAAGCTTGTGGGGATGATAGTTTTTTATTTGTTGAATTTGAAACTTGGGGTCCACCGCACTAAAGAAGAATCGCAGCATTAACGGAAACAAACTATATCCACAGAGCAAATAAATATGCTGAATGCGGAAAATAACCCACGGATTCAGCGCATAAAACAACGAGCCGACCATGATGGCAAAAATACGGGTCTTCGTAAAGCTTGGTGAATAATACACGCTAACCAGACGCTTGGCAAAGGCATACATCGAAAATGCCGAAACAAATAACAAGCCTGTAATAAACGACTTGAGCAAGACCGGGCCGCTTTCGTCAAATAAGAGTGACAGTCCATAGAAGGGCAAGATGTACAGGATACGTGGAGCATTGAACAAGGTCGAGGTAGACCATCGCTCGTTCCATACTCCGGTTATTTCCTCCAGATACCGATGAGAGGTGGCTCCAAAAGCAATGTCGCTAAACACAATTTGCCCTGGTCCATAGATGGGTGCAAGATATGCAACAATCGCAATCAGCATCAACATCATTGCCGCCATATCGTAGCGGTAGCGAAATATCCATTTTTTCATGCTTGTCCCCCTCTCTTGAACTTCTCGTATATCTGTCGGTTATCTTGGGCCTATCTTCTCAAACGAACGATTGCCTGCAAGCCCTGATCGGTATTACGCAGCTTTAAACGACCGCCTATGGTCTTCAGGTACGCATCCATATGATACAGGCTGAACGCATGCTCCTGCGAGTTTTGGGAATAGTCTGGCTGGAAATAGCTCCAACGCATTTTATCATCAATCCCGCCGCCCGTGTCTTCAATGTTAATAATAATTTCTCCTTCTTCCAGCCGTGAACTAACCTTAAGCACTTGAGATTGCCGCTTGGACCGCAGACCTGTTCGGCCCTTTTCCTGATTCTCAGGCTGCTCCCCACCTTGGCCCATGGCCTGCACTGCATTTTCCAGCAGCCCCTGAATCGTTTTGTACAGCATGGGTGCTTGTGCTGCAATTGATGGAACAGGCTCTTGCCGCAAGATCACTTGAATGTTCTTCATGTTCAATGAACGGTTCGCCCATTTCAGCGACTCAGACAATACTTCATTCATATCTGTAAAGCTAATTCCACTATTATCATGCATCTTCTCTTCCAACTCATCGCGCAAGCTACGAACTCCCGTCAGTAACTCTCCCAGTGAGGATTCCTGTCTGAGACGACCCTGGATGAAATTTTCATTCAACTCGCGAAAATACTCCAGTTCCTCATGAGAGGCTCCTTTTCCCTGACTCGAAGCCGCTTCAAAGCGGTTTGCTAGATCATGATAAAATCCCAGTAGCTTCAAATCATCACCGCCTGTGAGACGGCTAGTCTGCTCTTGCAGCTCTTGTAGTTGCTGCTCAATCGTCTGCATTAACGGCAAATAATAGGTGTCCTGCTGCTGTCGCATATCTTCATCTCGCCGTTGGTCACGCACCTGATTGTTCACGATGGCATCCTTTACAATCCGTTTGCGAAACTGTACGAGCATGGCCCACAGAATGAACAATATCAAAACCATGACCATCCATAACTGTTTGCGAAAGGAGTTGATTCGCTGAGCTGTATCCTCACTGACATCCTTAACCGATATGTAAAGGGCCTCTTCCCCAATGCGGCTGAATCCTATTCCGTGTTTCTCTCCGCCATCTTCGATGATACCTGTATTGCCTTCCAGCAACCTACGGGTTACGCCCGTGATGTCCGTTCGGTTAATATCCGAAGTACTTCGGGAAGCTACGACCTTAAATTGACCGTTATAAAATAAAGTCTCATGCTGGTTAATCGGTTTACTTTTAATAATCCCGCTGAGCATATCAGCGTCAACCGTACGCACCATAAAACCGCCCATCTGCGCCCCTTGAATCCTGCATACTATATACTGGGCAGGCTGATGATCCTCTGTCACAAAAGAGCTTACTGCACAACCATTTTGCAGCCATTTAATCTGCTGGACTACACTTTTCATCTCACGATTGTCTCGTCCGACCATCACATGATACTGCTCATCCAGCACATAAAAGGCCCCGCTTTCACGCTTAAAACCCTCAGGATACTGGCGTGTTCCCTGATTCAGCATATCTCTGCCCAGACTGGACGACAGCTCCTTCAGTTCAGCCTGCCATGCGGCATAACGCTCGGTTATGCTGCTAGAAAGTTCCTGTACCTCATACTGGAGCTGTTCGTTCTGAATCTCCGCCAAGTGAACACTGAATTGTCGCACGACAAACCATTGAAGCACAGCGGCCAAAAACACTGTCACACCCAGAACGATCAGGTACAGGATCAGCTTTTGCCAACCTGGTTTCAACAAAGCCCATTGTTTCATGCTTCCCTGTCCCCTCCATTTTGTTCAAGACGGTTCAAAATAGCCTGCATCAGGCATTCCAGCTCGTAGCTGACCAGCGGTAGCCGTGCGCACAGCAACCGGGGAGTGCGACGCTGGAGGGCAGCAAACCTCGCAGCGGTTTCCGTTGCCCCGTCCGTCAGTAGGATCAACTCGCATGTTTTTGCGATATATAAGCGATCCAGCTCTTCCTCGCCGTATTCTCGCAGATCAACAACGTAAATATCATGACGATCGTCCATATGCTGAAGTGCGCTGGAGACAGCCAGGGTCACCCCTGTATGCCGTGCAGCATGATACTGATGAAGGAGACGCATACCTTTTTCCCAGAGGGCATGTTCAGCCGAATCAAATCGTTCACAAAAAAGACGCAACGCCCGTTCTGTATTGACATCTTTCAAAAATGCCAAAACGCTGATATTATACATGTAGTTCCTCATTTCTTACTTCCTGATTGGAGTTGCGCAGTTCTTATGACACCCCAAAACATTCTATTTGTTGACGACAGCCCTATGGTTCTGTCCCTGCTCGAACGGACCTTGACGCAAGAAGCATTTAACTTACATACCGCTCACACGCCCAAAGAAGCCTTACAAGTGCTGGAACAGCACCCGATTGATGTAGTCGTTTCCGATCTGCTCATGCCTGGTCTGGATGGGATTACCTTCCTTCGCATGATTAAGAAGGATTATCCACATATCGTACGAATCATTTTGTCTGGTCACCTGCATACGCAGTCCATTTTATCGGCGATTAATCAAGTCGGTGTGTTCCGTTTTTTGACGAAACCGCTGGAGTTGGATGATGATACGCTAAAAAAAATACTGTATGAGGCGCTTGATCAGGCCAAACTCAACCGAAATAGCCTGCATGCAGAACAGAACGTAGCTTCCGACCTGTCAGCATTTATAGACAGCATTTTGAACGCTCCGTACCGACCCTATGTGCTACTGAATGAACAAGATATCGTAACCGCTGTACACATTGCACTCGCTGAGCTGTATCCTGTCGGCTGCTCACTACGTCATCCTGACGGGGAAGGTATTCAGTTAACCACGCATTCATTATATATACCGTATGAGGAGTCGGAATCTTCCGATCCCGACCTGTACACGCTGGATACGCTGACCCTTGGCCATTCATCGTTACGCCTTATCCGCCTTAGCGAGATCGCCTGAGTGACGGGTGCCGCCCTTTAACACGGCGGCTACCCCAATCACAGTCAGGCATACATACATCCACAACATCCCCATCGTCAGCAAGGGGTGACGGATATAGTTTTTCAAATTCCCCCATGTGTACAGCACCGGACGGAAGAAGTACCAACGTTCCAGCGCCTTTCGCAATCCGCCCTTTTCAGATGACATCGTACGATCCATCACCGAAAAGTAGTAGGCTTTTTTACGTAATACATCGTGCAGATACACCTGTTTTTCATCATGATATACCCGTGTAAATACCGCCCGGCGAATAACTCCGCCAGACTCTATATAACGCAAGGTTGGCTGTATTTCTTCAAAAGCAATCTGCTCCGCATTAAACCCGCCCGTCGATTCATAAGCGCTCATTCGCCAGAAGCGTGCCGCTTCAATGGAGCGTTTTCCCAAGGTCTCACCCGCGTTATTAATCACATTTCGCTCAAAAACTTTCACTTTGGAAAAAAAATTGTCCGCTTCCGAATACGCCTCCTCCGGAATGACCAAGGCGCCAATATCCTGATGATCGTCAAAAAAGTCGATGCTCTGCTGAATCAGATGCTCGGCTAAAATCATATCGGAATCCAATACAAATATGTATTCGGCCCCCAAGTGTTTTGCTTCCTCAACCGCCCTGACCCTAGCGACTCCCCGCTCCCCATGGGGAAGCTCCAGTATCGTTACGGGTACTGAACTCCCTGCCGACAGCATACGAATCGTCTCGACGGTCCGATCATTGGAGCCATCATCAGCAATTACAATATGCAGATCCTTGTAATTTTGCCCCATACAGCTTCGCAAACAAGGCTCTATCGTCCGCTCATTGTTGTACGTGGAGAAGAGAATGACCACTTTGTCCACTCTGTTCCGCCTCCTCTACCCAATCTTCCATCAACTGCTCAAACGCAGCAGCCGTATGATCAAAATGGAATCTTAACGCATATTGATACGCCCGCTCACGGATGGCCATGTAATCTTCGCCGCCCTTCGCTGCTCTTTCCATTTGTTCAGATAATCCCCGGATGTCGCCGTGAAAGCATAGATACCCGCTTTTTCCGAAATCCGTTGCATCCACCAGCCCCGGTGAATTGCTGACAATGCTGGGCGTTCCAACGGCTGCCGCTTCGGTAATCGTCAACCCCCAGCCTTCACGCAAGGAAGGAAACACCAGCGCGTGGGCACGACTCATCAACTCCAGCTTATGCTCTGCTGAAACAAATCCGTAAAAGGTAATATCGGCTTGCGATTGCCCCTGTTCATCCGGTTCTTCGTATGTTAATCCATATCGTTTCATAATCGGCAACAATTGTTCTGCCACATAGGTTTTATCGGTTTTTCCGGCAATCCATAACATAGCCTGAGGGAACTTTTCCTTGAGCTGCCCAAAGGCCTCAACAACCAGATCAATGCCTTTATATTTGACGAAGCGCCCAGCATACATGAAGGTCGGATTAGGCTCCTTCGTTAAAAATTGTTCGCGCGGCCAATGATCAAACTCAATGCCTTCCGGTAAAAGATGGACACGATCCGGGTGAAAGCCCAGCTTAAGTAGATCGTATCGAGTAGACGGAGATACCGTAAGCGTTCGATCCTTACGGGCCAGCTTAAGCATCAAGGGCTCCATATGAAACCCAATAACATTTAGCGGGAATTTGGCGTTCTCAAACCATATTTCCCTTGTTAGCTGATGTATGAAAAAAATCCGCTTGGATGCCTCCACCCAAAATCGGGTAAAGAATTGATGCGTATTCGCCTGGTTAATCACATAGTCGATCTTCCTTCGATGACGACGGTAATAGCGCATCGCATAATAAATAACACTGTATATGTTCCCTTTTCGAATATACGTAATACCGTCAATAACTTCATGCTCAGGCATCCCCTCAAATTGAGGTGAAAAATGAATGAATTGGAAGCGGCCTTGCTGTGAGCGTTTAAGCATTTCGTGGGTGAAAATTTCTGCTCCCCCGCTTTTAGGTGAACGAATGTCACGCCAGGAAAGCAATAGAACTACGGTTTTACCGTCCTGTTCATGTATGGTATTCATGGGGTAAATCCCCCTTTATCTTTATTTTGAACAAATGTACATAGGCGTCTATCACAAAGTAGAGAGCCATAGCCCCGTAAACAATGAACTCAGATAGCAAAAAATCTACCGGATCTGTGTGGGCAATATGAAAGGCTACTAATAAAGCCGCGGCTCCTGCCATCAAACTGAACATAAATTTGCGTCTGCCCACCAATACGTGCACATGTACAAAAAACAGCACGATGGAAAATAGCCAGTACACCCATCCTCCCCATGGAATATAGGCCTCAGCCGATTGGTAAGAGGCTCCGAATAATATAGAAATAGAGGATGGAAACACAAAGGTCGTGCCCACATATACACAGATCGCAGCTACAGCCATTAATGCGGCATAGACGGCAATCAACTTGCCCAAAGCTTGGCGGTCATGCCCCTGTGCACCGATCTTTGGAATAAAGGCAGCAATGAGGCTATACGAAACGTAATAGACCAACTGGCTGTACTTCAGTGCAATGGCATAGCTGCTGGCCTGCTCGGGAAAGTAATGCTGTACATACAACATGTCGATGGAGATACAAAACAAAATGAATAAATTTGTCATAAGGCTATCGGTGAAATCCTGACTCAATGATTTCCATAGCCCAGAAGGGATATGTTCTCTACCGTATGTGAATAAGGACAAGCCACGAGCCGAAACGATCCAGCCGTGGAGCAGCGACAGTAACATTCCCCCACAGCTCGCTAACAGTAGGGCTTCCAGCTTTAACCCCAGTGCAGCCAGGACAAAAAACAGGCTCAGCTTCCCTAATACCTCAATGTAATAGTTCACATTGAGCGCCAACATGCGTTCCCTGCCCTGTAAATCTCCGCGGCACGAACTCACAAGAATATGCAGTCCGATCAAGCCATACAGCATGAACAGCGGGCCGGATTCGACGCCTAATAGCGAACGCAGTAACGGATGAAAGATGAGTAAAATGATCATGGCAAGCACGGTTAGCACCAGAGGTGCTTTGAGTAATAGAGAACCGAGCGGTAAGCTTCGTAGCGCAAGCTTTTGGTCTCCCTTAGAGACCAGTTTGGCAGTTAATAGCTGGATGGATAAACCCAAAACGGATAAAAGCGCAAAAAGCGCCAGCAGCGCATTCGCCTGGCCATAAGCTTGTCCGGTAAGATACCAGCTCGCTGCAATGTGGAAGAAAAAATTAAATCCGTTAAGCAGCACATTAAAGAGAGGAAACATCAACGATCGCAATCGGTTGTTCACGTTGTTATCTCACCCGCCGATCCAGTCGCCAAATATCAATGATGGAGCGCAAAAAACGAATAGAATCCTTCCAGACATGGATGTGCGAGCCATCCCGGTCAATACATTTGACGGGTAATTGCAGTACACGAAGCTGGAGTCGCTTGGCAATAAACATCATTTCCAAATCCAACGCCAGTCCGAGCTGTTCCTTTAAATGCGGAAACATTCGCTTCACTGCAACCGAACTCATCACTTTAAGCCCAGTCTGGGAATCCACCACACCTGTGGGTAAAAAAGGACGGGAAATGACTCGCTTACCAAAGCTGACGACAGATCGCAATAAAGATCGATTCTCAGCGGTCATATCCTTGGTTCCGATCACGACATCATAATAGCCCTGCTGAACAACATTAATCATTCTGGCAATATCCTCAATAAAAAAGGAGTCATCTGCGTCCACAAATACGTAGTAATCCGCACCAATGGTCCGCATCCCTTCCAGATACGTCCCTGCCTTACGTGTATTGCGTCCCAATTCCCTTGTTTGAAGCAGCGGGCTAAGATTCTGATTAATCCGGTTTACGGACAAGTCCGTGGCTGCCTCCAGCGCTTTAATCAAGGCATTCGTACCATCGTAGCTGCCATCATCAATGAGATAAATCGAACCTTCAATAATATGGCTGCGGATAAAGGCTTGCAATCGTTCAGCAAAGGTTTTGACATGAACAAAACGTTGCTCTTCGTTATATACAGACAAGATAAATGCAATATGTTGGCTTTTGGTCGAATACTCGGGATAGAGCAAGCTTTGTATTTCCGAAAGCATTTCTTCGGTGTTATTGGCTTGCCAAAATAGCAGGCGCAAACGGCCTACTCCGGTGATTTGTACCATATGCTGATCACTGAACGGAAATGTTACATCCGTCACCAGTAACAATGGCATTTGCGGAAATTGGCTACGGATCTGATTGGCTCTCCGTACTGCTTGCCCCGGCTCCCTATAATCAATCAGGCAACAACATGCGCCCTCGTAGACTGAAGCTGCCTCCGTGTCCTCGCACTGTATATATTGGTAAAAGTAAATCACATTGGGATAATCAATAGCCCTGTCGTTATCGCTAAAAATGGCTATAGGTCCCTGCACGCAAACCTCTCCTTTTCCTCCGAATAGTTCTATTTTGTTGAAAAGGAATTAAGAATGTTTTCTTAAATGGATTAAATTAATGTCCAAATACTTCATATTTTCTTAACAAAATAGCTGACACCCCATGATATATATGGAGATAAGAGAAGAAAAACTAATTTTCATATTTGATAAAAACAGAGCATTTAGACCTGATTCATTAGAACCAAAGTCATGAGGAATGGTTAGCGAATCTATATTGAAAGTTAGTTCTTTTATATCATTAGAAAGAAACAAATATGGTTATTTTGTCATAGATAAATGCAAGAATAAAACATATTTGCACGTCCATACTATGGACAACATGTCATCTTTCGTTATGAATAGTTATGAAAATGAACAGAAGGAAGGTCTTTCTATGGAAGCATTTTATGTCAATCGCGATGGGTCATTATCTACTCCATTACGGGGAAAGGATGTGTTGGCAAATCCCCTTTTGAACAAAGGTGTCGCTTTTACAGAAGAAGAACGCAAGGAGCTGGGTTTGGAAGGAATCCTTCCTCCAACCGTCCTTTCATTGGAGAAACAGAGCGTACGGGCATATCAGCAGTTTCTGGCACAACCCACCATGCTGCGAAAAAATGCTTCTCTCAACGACCTTCACAACCGAAATGTCGTACTCTACTATCGGCTGCTAACCGATCATTTGAGTGAAATGCTGCCCGTAGTCTACACGCCGACCGTAGGAACCGCGATTCAAGAATATAGTCACGAGTACAACCGCCCTGGAGGCATATATTTGTCGATAGATAACCCGAACGGTATTGGACAAGCATTCCATAATTCTGGTTTGAGCGGCCATGATGTGGATCTGATCGTCGTGACAGATTCCGAAAGTATTTTGGGAATTGGTGACTGGGGCGTCGGGGGGATTAACATTGCTATCGGCAAGCTTGCAGTGTATACGGCTGCGGCAGGCATTCATCCCGGGCGGGTGCTGCCAATTGTACTAGATGTAGGTACAAATAATGAAAAGCTGCTGAATGATCCACTGTACATCGGAAACCGCCATAAACGGGTTCGCGGAGAAGCCTATAACCAGTTTATTGATACTTTTATCAGCAAAACGTTAGCGCAATTCCCAAAGGCGCTTTTACATTGGGAAGACGTGGGTAGCGTAAATGCACGCCATATTATAGGAAAATACGGTCAAAGCATACTCACCTTCAACGATGATATACAAGGTACAGGAGCGGTGACCTTGGCTGCGATTCTTTCGGCGGTGGGTGTCACCAAGACTCCGCTGCGTGAACAAAAAATACTTGTTTTCGGCCCAGGGGCAGCAGGAATCGGTAATGCTGATCAAATTCGGGGTGCTATGATCGAGGACGGCCTTTCCGCAGAAGATTCCTTCAAGTCCTTTTGGGCCTTTGATTATCGCGGGCTGTTAATGGAAGATATGGAAGACGTATTGGAGTATCAGAAACCGTATGTGCGCAAAAAGGATGAAGTCAGCTCATGGACCCGGTCGGGTGACGGCAAAATACCACTGCTAGAGGTCATCCGTCAGGTGAAGCCTACGATATTGATTGGAACTTCCGGTGTAGCAGGTGCCTTTTCTGAAGAGATCATCAAGGAGATGGCGAAACATGTAGAACGCCCGGTCATTATGCCCATGTCCAATCCTACAAACCTTGCAGAAGCAGTACCCGAGGATTTGATCCGGTGGACCAATGGCAAAGCACTGATTGCAACCGGAAGTCCTTTTGAGCCCGTCACCTATAACGGTACGAAATTTGAGATTGGACAGGCGAACAATGCCTTTGTTTTTCCGGGACTGGGTCTGGGTGCGATTGTGGTTAAAGCCAAAAGGATTACCCCTGCGATGTTTACAGCGGCAGCAGTTGCTGTTGCCAATGGTGTAGATTCGAATACGCCTGGCGGTGCACTACTCCCTCATATCCGAAAATTACGCGAAGTTTCGTACGCTGTTGCGATTGCGGTTGCAAAAGCCGCGATACAGGATCAGGTAGCTCAGGCGCACATTTCAGATGTGGAACAGGCTATACGAGATGCAATGTGGAAACCGGAATATGCCAAGGTCAAAGCTGTGGAAAGTGTAATTCATCACCCTCACTAAGCTCAAAACACCTAACTAGAGGAAATTTCATATTTTGCACACTATGTTTGACATAGCGTATGAACGTATGTACAGTAATAGTCAAAAGAATAGAAGTCCACTAGGGGAGCCGCTATGGCTGAGACAAGAACGTATCTTGGACCCTTTGAACCTGATCTAGTTCGTACTAGCGTAGGAAAGTGGAGCCTTCGTATATAAGCTTTCAAGCGTTTTTTGCGTATTGGGCCTATTGTTGAAGCCGCTCCATTTCTCCGGGGCGGCTTTTTAGCGTTGTTCCGGAATTATATTCTTACAGGACTTCTTGCTCTTCAATTTGATGGAGGTGGGGAAATTGAGTTTTACAGAAGAACTCCGTCGGCAGGCGGACGGCATTTTTCAAGCGATTTTTGAGCACCCCTTTGTGAGAGGTATTGCTGAAGGAAGTTTGACAAGGGGACAGCTGATTCATTATGTAAAACAGGACTTTGAATATTTGAACGCCTACATGCGGATATACGGCATCGCAATCTCCAAATGCACGAATCGGGAGGACATGGCTGTATTTAATGAACAAATCTCTTTTATTCTCCACAGCGAGGTTCATCCGCATCAAAATTTCTGTGCTGTCGCAGGGGTGACCTATGAAGAGTTGCAGGGATATCCGCTCGCTCCGTCGGCTCATCACTATATCCGTCACATGCTGACGGTTGCGCATGAGGGTAGCCTGGGCGAGATCTTGGCTGTGCTGCTGCCATGTATGTGGACGTATGCCGAGATTGGTCGCAGGCTGCTGGATGAAGTAAAGCCGGATGAGTCTCATCCGTTCAATGAATGGATTGGCTTCTATGGAGACCAGCTTGATGATACAACACTCAAGTTCCGAGAACGTGTAGATGCTTGGGCGGAAGACGCAACGACTGCTGAGCAGGAGCGGATGATTGAGCATTTTATACTGAGCTGCCAGCTGGAATATAAGTTCTGGGATATGGCTTATAAGCAGGAAGAATGGCCGGTCCAGATGCAGGCAGCGGTCTTGGAATAGTCAGCCTGGCGATTCGATGCGTGAAGTACGGTTAATGCCCTGTTGAACCACCAACTATAGAGAGGATAATCATTATGAGTACATGGGAAAAAAGTTATTCGGATCTCCTGACGAAGGTACAAAACAGCAAACCCCTCGTTCACAATATGACCAATGTGGTAGTCACCAACTTTACGGCCAACGGTCTGTATGCATTGGGCGCCTCCCCGGTGATGGCCTATGCACCTGAGGAAGTAGCAGATATGGCAAAAATAGCAGGCGCCGTCGTGTTAAACATCGGTACACTGAACCGCGAACTGGTGGATGCCATGATCATTGCTGGACAATCGGCGAATGCACACGGTGTTCCGGTGCTGCTAGATCCGGTCGGTGCGGGAGCAACAAGCTTTAGAACTGAATCGGCACTGCGAATCCTGAGTGAAGTCAAAATCTCATTGGTGCGGGGCAATGCAGCCGAAGTCGCACATCTTGTTGGAGAAGCGCGTGAGATTAAAGGCGTAGATGCCGGTGACAGTGCTGACAGCGGCCATGTCGATCTGGCAATTCGGGTTGCTCGAACGCTCAATACGATGGTTGTCATTACTGGAAAAGAGGACGTCATCACTGATGGGGCCGAAGCACGAATGATTAGCGGCGGAGACGCGCTGCTCACGAAGGTAACCGGAGCAGGCTGCCTGCTGACCTCTGTGTTGGGTGCCTTTGCAGCTGTTGAACCCAACCTGCTGCTCGCAGGTACAGCAGGTTTGGCATTTTACGGTGCAGCAGCTTCTCGAGCCGCAGCACGTACCGCAGAGCTGGGGCCCGGCAGCTTCCAGATTGCCTTTCACGACGAGCTGGCCAAACTGCATACAGGTTCACTAGAGGGGCATGTCTCGATCCATGAAGCCGGAACAACAGCAGCAGGTGGTGCGCGATGACAGACGTTCGTGTACCCAGAGCGCTGACGATTGCTGGTTCGGACAGTGGCGGCGGGGCCGGAATTCAAGCCGATCTCAAAACCTTTCAAGAACTTGGCGTATACGGCATGTCGGCTATTACGGCTATTACCGTACAGAATACCTTAGGAGTCCACGGCGTATATCCGCTACCAGAGGAAGCAACAGCGGAACAGATCGAAGCCGTAGGATTAGACCTTGGAGTGGATGCCCTGAAGACTGGCATGCTGTTTAATGCCGGCATCATCCGTCTTGTGAGCGAGCAGATCCGAAAGTTCGGCTGGAAAAAGGTCGTCGTCGATCCCGTGATGATTGCCAAGGGAGGCGCTGAACTGCTGCAGCTGGAAGCGGTGCAGGCTTTGAAGGACGACCTGCTCCCCTTGGCCCTGGTCGTTACACCGAATATCCCGGAGGCGGAAGCCCTGACAGGGATCAGTATCGATACGATGGAGGATCGCCGCGAGGCTGCGAGACATATTAGCAGTATGGGACCAAAATTCGTTGTGATCAAGGGTGGCCACGCTGACGAGAGCGAGAGCAGCGGACAGATTGTTGACCTGCTTTTTGACGGAACCGCCTTTATAGAGCTGAGCGGCAAGCGAGTACGGACTGTCCATACACACGGAACAGGGTGCACTTTCTCGGCAGCGATTACCGCGGAATTAGGGAAAGGGATGTCTGTACCGGAGGCTATCTCGAATGGTAAAGCCTTCATCCAGGCGGCGATTGAGGATACGTTGTCTCTGGGACAGGGACACGGCCCAACCAATCATTGGGCCTACCGACGTCGTCAGGAGATGCTTCTATGAGCGGCAGAATATTGTCAGAGGTGGTGCGCCGCCATCTACAGATATACCTGGTGCTTGGAAGCGTGAATTGCCTCGCGGAACCAGTCTGGGTCGTGCAAGAGGCTCTGGCTGGCGGGGCAACCATGGTCCAGTTCCGAGAAAAGGGTCTCGGCGCGTTAACGGGCGTTCCTATGTTCGAACTCGCGCGCCAGCTACAGGAACTGTGCCGTCACGCTGGTGTCCCCTTCATCATCAATGACGATGTGGAGTTGGCTCTTGAACTCGACGCCGACGGTGTTCACATCGGTCAGGACGATGAATCCGCCGATTCCGTCCGCGAGCGAATCGGAAATCGAATTTTAGGCGTCTCCGCCCATACCATTGAGGAAGCACGTCGAGCCATCCTGCAAGGTGCTGATTATCTCGGCGTCGGGCCAATCTATCCCACCATCTCGAAAGATGATGCCCATGCCGTACAGGGACCGGCAATTTTATATGAGATGCGTAAAGCGGGAATTGATGTGCCGATTGTTGGGATCGGAGGTATTACAGTGGACCGTGTTGAGGAAGTCGCACGTGCAGGTGCAGATGGTGTAGCGGTGATTTCAGCCGTGACACAGACAGAGCAGGTTAGAGGTGCGGTCAAGGATTTAAAGAAAAATATGGTCTCATTTCTCAATGATCCGATCTACATGTTTGATATTGATTCAACAGATCATCCAGCTTTTTAGATTGTTCTATTACTTTGGGATGCGTTAAAAATCCATACTTTTTCTGGACCTGGTACAGTTTCTTCCTAGCCCTTTCGACACAAAGTAAAGTCACACTTTGATTCATCAGCATGATCCCTCCTATATGTCATATTTTATAACAAAAAGACGTTTTTTGGATTTTCGAATGATGCGCCTAACAAAAAAAGAACATCACAAAAGTTTGCATAAACAGCAAAGCCCCAAAATCCACGTAAAAAAGCCTCCGTCCCCCCTAATAAAGCGGGACCGAGGCTCTTTTTCATAAAAAGATTCAATGAATATTAGAACATACAACCTAACCGTTTTAAGCACCTCCAATTTGTACTTGAGGCGTTATTCTTTGATTTTGGTTATGCGACTGAACAGGCATTGATAAAATAAACAAGAAGCTAGCTGCGATGACCAGCAGAATCATTTTTTTCAACATTGTCTAACCACACCTTTTCTAATAGTTTGAAATACTCTTCCCTTGTTTCGGGAAGCGCATGTGCTTGGAAATGTGCAAAAAGTCCCGTACAGTTTATAAAATAAGTCTCATTATTTAGTATGTGAGCTTTTACCAATGCATATATTAAGTGTTTAAAGCCATCATTGAACATTCCCCGTCTTAAATAGTAATAAGCCAGTTCGTAACCAAACCATGCAAAATAATCCGGCATCACTTGTTGGGTGTACATATCAGTAGATTGTGATAGCAGAGCAAAAGAATTAATCTCCACTTCAAAACGTGAAAGGACATCATTGATATCTATTGCATATCGGTTAGCAGCTATCATAACGTTCAGCAACTTGGATAGCTTTTCATTCTCGGAAGTGATTGATGTGGATGCAATATATTCAACATAATGAGGAAGCACATTCGTATCTCCAGATAGGAGTTTATTTACATAAGTATTACCTTCTGCCCAATGCTTGAACAAGTTGACCCAGTGTTGAGTTTTCTGGTCTGTCTCGATCACCCAATCTAAATCTGCGTAGGCATTTGTAAATTGTAATGCTTGCTGATAATCGCCTTGGGCTTCACAGACACTCGCACACAGTAAATCAGCATAGGTAATGTACACAAACATCGGGCGACTCAGCCTCTTTTCAGACTCCTCCCACTCTCGCTTTTTCTGTTGATGTTTCAAAGAATATTGGATCTCCGCTTTGGCTCTCATTTTCCGAGCAGTTGCATCGAGCTTGTCCCATTCACGCAGAGAACGATACACATTCGCCAAATCTTTTAACGCATCGAGTTGATCTATTTCATTCAGACGTTCGACAAAGGGTTCAAATCGTGTAGCCGCCTTGAGATTTCGAATCTGATTGTTACCCACCTGAATGGTAAACATACGATACTGACAGATAGCCAAACGTTCAGAATGCTGGTACTTCTCGCCTTCCGCAATCCCTTCGTAGAGCAACAATGCAGCATTGTGCTGACCTTCTGCGAATAATTTTTCTGCTGCATCAAATAACTTTGGGGAATATAGAAGGTTGTCCATAATATGTCCCACTACAAGCTGGATAGCATCCAACTTGTCCAGTTCCGCACAGCGAAACAACAACGGCTCAATTCGCCTCCAATCCGGGGAACGCTCAATGATGTAGTTATCTATGTATAGTTCGTAAAAAAAACCTTCTGGTAGTCCCATAGCCCAAGTGATTCGATCAAGCTGATGTATAGCAACAGGACGATGCTTGGCAATCCAATTATTAAGTGTTCTTTGATGAACACCTGAATGTTCGGCAAATTGTGCCAGCGTCAAATTGTTTTCCCCTAAATAATCCTCTAACTTCGTCAAAATCGTAGGTGTATGTCCCAAGTCATAACCACCCTTCATACAAAAAATCCAAATTTTATACTTTCACCTCAAATTATTCACCATGTTTTAACATGTGTCAACATTTTTCTTCCATTATTCCTACTATATAAACTTTAATATGGAAATTAATAACCACTAACATGAGGTCCCTTTTGGAATCAGGTGGTCGCTCGCTCTACTAATTTGAATTCCAGATGATGTATCGTTTCATCCAGCCCTTCGAGGGCATTTCGAATCATAATGAACGCATTCTCAGCTTGCTTGTCTATCGGGTAATGAATCGTAGTTAAATCAAGCAAATGCGAGATTTCGGTGTTATCAAAGCCTACTACTGCAAAATCACTCGGTACAGAAACACCTAGCCTACGCGCTTCAGTCAAAAGACCTGCTGCCAAATAATCGGTAGAACAGGCAAAGGCGTCCGGCCTGTCTGTTTGTGCTCGTTCTGCCCACCAATGAGCTATTTGTTCACCAGCTGCTATTGAATTTAAATCATAAAAATGCGGGAAGGCCTCAGCGTCCAAATCATATTTTTCGCAAAAGTCATGATAAGCTCGAATGCGTTCTTTTGTATTCAACCCCCGCATGCTGCCGTACACATTCACAATTTTCCGATATCCTCGGGCGTACAAATGTTCCAATGCCAGCGTATAGCCCTGATACTGATCCATAAATACAGACGGGATTGCCTCAATGTTTACACGCTGCCAGGTCACAATCGGACCATATTTTGTATAATGCTCAATCACACTCCACTCATTGACGCGAATCATGCAGACCAAAGCGTCCAGTTGCTTTCTCCGCAACATTTCCAGCGCTTCAAGTTCTCGGCCTTTCTCCCCATTCGTAATAAACAGCGCTATATTAAAGCCATGCTCCTGGGCATACATTGTAAATCCACGCACAAATAAACCCAATGAATCATTAAAAGAAAGTGAAATAATCCCTATGAGCTTGGTCATGCCCTTTTTTAAAGATACCGCATTTAAATTGGGAACATAATCCAGACGATCTATGACCTCCTGCACACGCTGCCTTGTGGGTTCACTCACGTACGGATGGTTGTTAATGACACGGGACACCGTAGCCGAGGATACCCCCGCCAGCTTTGCAATTTCATGAATATTCGCCATTTTTCTCACCTCGTTCTTTCTATTTTAGCATGTTCGTGTTTAGCATGTTCGTCGTGTCCGCCCTATAATTGTCACCTTCCCAAAATAAGTTTTTTAAAAGCGCTTGACCTGTAATGCATTACAGGGATTACAGTGAATTTGTGCTTAAGAAAGCGGTTTACAAAACATACTTAGGAGGCACTAACTATGAAAAAAGGCATAAAGATTGCAACCATTGGCGGAGGCTCCAGCTATACACCAGAACTAGTAGAAGGCTTCATCAAACGTTATGCAGAGCTTCCCATTCGGGAATTGTGGCTGGTAGATATTGAGGCAGGACGTGAAAAATTGGAGATCGTAGGTGCTATGGCCAAACGGATGGTGAAGGCCGCAGGCATTGATTGTGAGGTACATTTGACGCTGGATCGTCGGGAAGCGTTGAAGGACGCCGATTTTGTAACGACCCAATTTCGGGTAGGCTTGCTGGAAGCCCGGATTAAGGATGAAAGTATTCCGTTAAAACATGGCATGATCGGTCAGGAGACCAATGGGGCCGGAGGAATGTTCAAAGCGTTTCGCACCATACCCGTTATCCTCAGTATCGTCGAAGATATGAAAGAGCTATGTCCGAATGCATGGTTGATTAATTTTACCAACCCTGCGGGTATGGTCACCGAAGCCGTGCTTCGTTATGGTCAGTGGGATAAAGTCATCGGATTATGTAATGTTCCAATCGGCGCGATCAAGAGTGCATCGGCTGTGCTGGACAAACCGGAAGAAGAGCTGTTCTTTAAATTTGCAGGGATTAACCACCTTCATTGGCACAAAGTTTATGACAAAACAGGGGCCGAATTAACAGAGCAAGTCATTGAAGGACTGTACGCTCCGGGTGCAAAGCCAGAGAAGGTCGTTGAAAATATTAAGAACATGCGCTTCCTGTATGATCAAGTTCGTCAATTGAAAATGCTGCCTTGTCCTTACCATCGGTATTACTATATGACGGATAACATGCTCAAGGAAGAATTAGAGGAAGCCAAAAACGAAGGAACTCGGGGCCAAGTGGTCAAACGTCTGGAAGAAAGTCTGTTCGAACTGTATAAAGATCCGAATCTGGATTACAAACCAGAGGAATTATCCAAACGCGGTGGTGCGCATTACAGCGATGCAGCCTGTGAGATCATTAATTCCATTTATAACAACAAAGGCACATTGATGGTGGTTAGTACACGTAACAATGGTGCGATTGATGATGTTCCTTATGACAGCGCCATCGAAGTGACCAGTGTCATTCGCGCCCATGGTGCCGAACCTGTCAACTTTGGCAAATTCCCACCTGCACAGCGGGGCTTGCTGCAAGTAATGAAGGCAATGGAAGAGCTGACGATTGAAGCGGCGGTCACCGGTGACTATGCAACCGCACTGCAAGCCTTCACCCTGAATCCGCTCGTACCAAGCGGGGACATTGCTCAAACCGTACTGGATGAATTGCTAGAAGCACACAAAGAGCATCTGCCTCAATTCTTTGCTCATAAGGAGAAAGCGACGGTATAAAGCTAGCAGCAATCATCCTGCTGGAACACAAAAAAGCTTCCTACATGTAGGAAGCTTTTTGCTATACGTCCCAGGAGTACTTGCTGGGACGTTGGTGTTATTGGGTTTGTACTTGGCTTGACAATCCGTCATTAAGCTTATTGATAAATTTGTTAGACTTTTTTAAAGTATGATCTCCGTTGAAAAAGCAATAACCGCTTTCCCCGTAATTTGAACTAATACGGGTTTTCCCTGTTCCTTTTTCACATGAACATGCATTGTTCCCTCTCTTTTGATTGCCTCACCTTGTAAAATATCAAAATCAAAAGACTGCTCATTCTCATTTTGCAAAATGTTATAGTGTACCAAATAGGCTCCAAGCGGTCCGTTTGCATTTCCTGTCACCGGGTCTTCAGCTATTCCAATTGCAGGAGCAAACATTCTTCCGTGAACCAATATATCCTCTTGTGGATTTAATGTAAAAACATAATATCCATTACATCCAATATGCTTGCTGATTTCTGTAAGCTTCTGCAAATCAGGTTTTAAACTATGTAGTATTTCATTGGAGTAAATCGGAACCATTACCTTAGAATGACCTGTTGAAGATATTGCAACTGGATATTCCATGCAAATATCTTTACAAGAAATACCTAACGCATTTGCAATCTGACTTCTTATTTCATCATTTAAAGGCTCTGATACAGAAGGTTCTCCCTGTGTCATTACAATAGAATAGTCATCTTCATGCTTTATAACATCAACAGGCAATATACCTGCTTTTGTTTTTTGAATAATTCTTCCAGTTTCAGCTTTTCTCTCAATTGCATAAATATAATGCGCTGCTACTGTTGCATGACCACAAATTGGAACCTCTGTTGTTGGAGTAAAAAATCTTACTTCAACATCATAATTTGAAGAATCTGTTTCAAAAATAAATGCAGTTTCCGAATTATTTAATTCTCTTGCAATTCTCTGCATCTGCTCATCTGTAAGTCCATTTGCATTTGGAACAACCCCAGCAGGGTTACCATGAAATCTATTTTTTGTAAATGAGTCTACTTGATATATTCTATATTTTTTCATAATTTCGCCTCTATAAATACTAATTTGTCTGTCTGTTAAATCTGATATTAACATACTTTTTAGGCAGTTTCACTTAAATTAAAAGATATAATATGGCCCTTTAATGAAAACGAACTGATCCTTATTATAGAATCGCGCTCTTTTATGGAAGATTGTTATTAAACTAAAGCCGCAGTTAGCTGAAATGGTCTTCTCATCCTTATCTAAAAGCGGAATAAATCTTTTATGATTATAGATACTTTTAGATTCTGCCACGCCTGTTGAATAACCAAAATAAGTAACTCAATTCATGAAACAAGAGGTGCACTGAAGAAGAACGCGCCGAATCTGAATCAGCCATTCAACAGGTAGTTTTGAAGAAGAAATAGACGAGAAAATCGCGCAAAGGAAAGAACGGCATGTTGGGGCCATGAAGTCTGAGCAGCAACAAATAGCCAATTGAGCAGGACATAGACGATTAGAGCACAGAATAATTGCCCATAGACCACATTTTCAGTCGTACCAAACAGCGTTGGAATATTCAAATGTTGCTTGATCCAACGAAAGAAGACTTCAATCTGCCATCGAGCCTTATAGATCTGTGCGATTTGTTCTGCGGTCACCTGCATTAAATCGGTAACCACCCGAATTTCCCGACCTTCAAAATCCCGAAACATCACCACACGATGACGTTGTCTGGAACGACACTGAGGGGTTCCCAACTGGCAAGTGATATCCCGAATGACGGATGAATCTGGCTTCGTAAGGCGACGTAGCGCATGAGGCTTTTCCAAATGGACGTTGTCGCGAAGCCGAATGACAAACGATTGTCCATGGGTTTTGAAGTGATCCAGACGCTCCAGTTTCCCATAAGCACGGTCCATCACCAAAATGTAGTCCGGTTGAGCCAACGCTTCACTCATGGGGCCATCATGCTTGGAGCCCAGCGTTTCGACCACCTGAAGGGTTGCCCATTTTCTGCTCGTAAAGCGACTTGAAGTTTAATACCTGCACGCTCCCCGTGATAAAGAGCCCAAGGCAAACGCGTTTTTCCCACCGTCATCGTGGTTGAATCGATGAGTAATAATTCTTTTGGGAAAGTCAGTTTCCGACGTGCTTCCCGGTTACATTTGCAAACAAGTAGATGGAAAAGTTCCTTAAATACGGAAAACGGGACTTCGGCGGCTTTGGTTGAAAAGCGTGAGTAGTGGACGACGGGCAAGCCACAGAGAGCCGCATAATCTACGCTGGATCGATAGCTACCCCATTGTTCCAACGCAGCCATGCACCAGTATTGGAGTAAATGGTACACCGTAAACTTGCGGGCTTTGTCTTCATAACCTATTAACTTCACAACCCTTTGAACTTCTTCAGGAGTCAGCATGGATTGAAGGATAGATGTAATCGTGATAGAATTTTTCATGAGATCGTCTTCTTTCGGATTCGTTTGGATGGTACCAACGATTCTACAGAAAAGACGATCTTTTTTCTACCATTTTGTGGTTATTCAACAGGAGTGCTACTATATAAAGGTATTAGTTTACTGTATGTTTCGGAGCGGCTTGGTCACGCCTCATTAGATATCACTACCTCTACATATGCCCACCTTATGAAAGAGCTACGTGAACAGGATTCAAAACAACAGACATTTTTGAACGTTTATATAGCGTGTAAAAATCGTATGTATAATTTGAGTAAACAGGTGTATTGATCACACCTTTTTCTAACGTTTTCTATCGTAACCCCAATAAAATAAAAAACGCCCCAAACCCTTATATATCAAGGATTTGAAGCATTTTTAATTTCGTTCAAACTTTACATATCTGAACGCTTCGACGTCCCAGGAGGGATTCGAACCCCCGACCGACGGCTTAGAAGGCCGTTGCTCTATCCAGCTGAGCTACTGGGACAAGATGGTGATCAATAAAACCTTATGTATTCAGCGCATTGATTATTATATCACATTTCGGGCAACTGTCAAAAGCATTTTTTTTATGATATAGGGAAGCTGGCTGCAAAAGGAATCATTTGGACGCTAACGGGGTATTATGTACAAAGAACCATGCATAAAGGAGGGGTTAATCTGTGAGAGGTCTTTTGTCGTCACTTTGTTATTTCAGCATTTTCTTCGCACCTTTTCTAGTGCCTGTCATTGTGTGGATTGCAGTACGGGACGAATATGTTCAGGGACATGCAAAAAAAGCTATTTTATCGCATATTTTCCCCATTATTGCGGCAATTCCGCTCGTGTATTTTATTATTACGGCGAATCATGCAGGTTCAGTGATCGGTTTTGTACTGCTATTCGTAGTGGTCTATCTCGGGGTTTTTGTTTATAACATCTACAAAGGGATTATGACGCTGCGTGAAGCGGCTTAGTTCAAAAAGAAGCCTCCTACATACCGCTAATTTGGCGGGATACGGAGGCTTCTTTAGGGTCATTTTTGATGAGTTGCTGTTGCTATTGGGTTCAATGGCTGCTTATTTATTCCCAAAGCGTTTAGGACTTCTCCGTACTTCATGTCTTACGTTTTTCTCCAGCACTTCTTCCGCGAACTCATTGTTATGAATATAACTGCTGCCTTTGTTTTTCTTATAATTCGCTTTGCCGTCTATGATTTCCCCCTCCTTTCACGCTGATCCGGCGATGGCGCCGGGGCCCAAATCAACAAAAGCCGAGGCATAGCACACCATATCCTCATGTCCCGAACTCCTTGGCGAACTCAGTGCTGAGCTGCCCATAGGAGAGCAATTCTTTTTTAAACTTCTCTCGCTCCTCACCAGCAGTAATGTGTGTAGAGTCGGTAAAAGCCTTGTCTGTCACTTCCTCAAATGCCGAATGCAGATTATTGTCGTACCAATCCAGCTCCAGATCGGCGTCATTGCGGATGATTCGTATCATGTCATAGTCATGCTGACCATCCGTCTGATCCTTGGCCGTGATATAGACCAGCAGTTCCGGGTCATCTGCGGCACCGGGCCGCACCTCTACCTCAGCGCAGCGCACTCCGTCAAGTTCAGTGAAGCGGCGTATTTTGGCATCCTTGATGTAGTACATGGTCTCCCTCCTTCCTTGCGAGTAGACGGGTTGCCCCATCTGTAGTTTTCGGAACGGACAGACATTTTATGCTTCTTTTCGGCATATATACTGATGAACTGGGGATTTAGTTTTTGATTCATTCCAACACTGGATGAACACGACAAAGAGAGGATGAACAGACATGTGCGGAATTACAGGTTTCATACAGTGGAACGGAGACTTAATGCATCAATCTGAGCTGCTGCTGAATATGACACAAACGCTCTCCGATCGCGGACCGGATGCTGCGGGTACCTGGATATCCAACCCGTGTGCCTTCGGACACCGAAGATTGAGCGTTATAGACCCGGAAAATGGCGCTCAGCCCATGATCCGGCAGCTGGAGGATATCACTTATACGATTGTATATAACGGGGAAATATATAACGCGCCTGAGCTGAAAAAAGAGCTGCAACAGCGCGGGCATTTTTTCCGTACACAATGCGACACGGAGGTGCTGCTCGAATCCTATATCGAATGGGGCCCTGAATGTGTGGATCGGTTAAACGGCATTTTTGCGTTTGCGGTCTGGGATAGCGAGCGGGAGCAGGTATTTCTGGCACGGGATCGGCTGGGAGTAAAGCCGCTATTTTATAGCCAAACCGAAGAAGTATTCGTATTTGGCTCAGAACCCAAAGCACTGCTCCAGCATCCAGCGGTAGAGGCAGCAGTGGACGCCGAGGGATTGGCCGAAATTTTTATCATAGGGCCTGCACGTACCCCCGGACACGGCGTCTATTCGTCTATGAAGGAGCTACGCCCCGGGCATACGTTAACCTACAGCCGCGACGGCGTGCGCATCCATGCCTACTGGACACTGGAAAGCATTGCGCATGAGGATAACACCGAAGAAACGGCACTTAAGGTACGAGAACTGTTGCTGGATACGGTGGAGCGGCAGCTCATTTCGGATGTTCCAGTGTGCACCTTATTGTCTGGCGGGCTGGATTCAAGCGCTCTATCCGCATTAGCTGTCGATTATTACAAACGTACCGGGCAGGGACAAGTTCATACGTATTCGGTCGATTATGTGGATAACGACAAGCATTTTAAAGCCCATGCGTTTCAACCCGGAGCCGATGCCCCCTGGATTCAGCGGATGGTGGATGAATTAGGGACAAATCATCACTGGATTGAATTCGATACGCCAGAAGTCGTAGCAGCTCTGAACAACTCCACACTAACGCGGGATTTACCCGGAATGGCGGACGTGGATTCGTCGCTGTATCTCTTTTGCCGGGAGATTAAAAAAGGAGCTACGGTCGCTATTTCCGGCGAGGCTGCGGATGAAGTTTTTGGCGGATATCCTTGGTTCCACCGGGAGGATATGCTGAATTCGGGTACATTCCCGTGGGCAGTTGCACCCGATATGAGAGCCAGTCTGTTGTCTCCTGAGGTACGGGACTGGATCAAGCCGCTGGAGTATTTGAACGATCGCTACTCAGAAGCGGTAGGAGAAGTGCCGAAGCTACCGGGGGAAACAGGAAAAGCTGCGCAAATGCGCGTCATGTCCTATTTGAACATCACCCGCTTTATGCCTACTCTACTGGATCGCAAGGATCGGATGAGTATGGGAGCCGGACTGGAAGTGCGGGTGCCGTATTGCGATCATCGATTGGTACAATATGTATGGAACATTCCGTGGAGTGTCAAGATGACAGGCGGACGTGAAAAAGGTATTTTGCGCAAGGCGCTGGAGGGTGTATTGCCGGATGATGTGCTGTATCGCAAAAAAAGCCCATATCCCAAAACGCATAATCCTTCCTATCTTGCCGCTGTGAAAAAGCAGGCGCTGCAACTGCTGGATGATTCCTCTTCCCCACTGCTCAAGCTGATCGATGCGCAAAAGGTACGTGATATTGCCGCCTCACCGGAGGCATCCACCAATCTGCCTTGGTTTGGTCAGCTGATGTCGGGTCCCCAGTTGTTCGCCTACTTGGCTCAAGTGGATAACTGGTTGCGCACTTACAAGGTTGCTATTCGATAAGCTACGCTGAATGCTGAAGCAATAGAGCTTCTAAGCGGCAGCGGCAATTTTTCGCTGTGTACTATATGGGGAACAGAAAGTACCAAAAAGGCTATCCGCAGCTTATGACTGACGGATAGCCTTTTTTTCGTTATGTGAATGGGGGATGATTTCGCCCCTGTTACCAATGCTATGCCTGTGGATTACCCAGCTTTGTTGCCAAATCACGCAGAGCTATCCCCCGGTGACTGATAGCCTGCTTTTGTTCCAACGTCAGCTCGGCCATTGTCTTTTCAAACTCTGGCAAATAAAACAGCGGATCATACCCAAACCCGCCGCTGCCGGCGGTTTCAGTAGTAATCCAGCCCTCCACAGAGCCTGTCGATTCCAACGTCTCGCCAGTCTGCGGATTATATAGAATCAAGGTACAGACGAATTGAGCCGGGCTTAGCAAAGGCTGTCCCGTATCATCACCCAGCTGCTTCGATTCCAGAACGTCGAGCAGCTTAATATTGTTTTCGTGATCGCTGGCACCTTCTCCAGCATAACGGGCCGAGTATACCCCCGGCGCACCGTCCAGCAAGTCCACGCAGAGGCCGGAATCATCGGCCAGTACGGGCAAACCGAGCACATCTCCAACCGCTTTAGCTTTTTTTAGTGCATTTTCGGCAAAGGTTTTGCCATCTTCAACGACATCAGGAATGTCGGGATAATCGTACATGCTTCTGACTTCCTTGCCAAACGGCTCAAAAGCATGCGCAAATTCCCGCACCTTTCCTTTATTTTTCGTAGCGACAATGACGACTGGGCCATCCAGCCGCATTAGGCGCCAGCTCCTGTACGTCCAGCACCGATCTTATCAGCAATCGGTCCAAGCACTTCTTTTTGGCGCTCAATCATTTGCAGAATCCCTTGTTCGCCCAAGCTAAGCAGTTGATCCAATTCGTTACGGTCAAATGGGCTTTCTTCACCTGTACCTTGCAGCTCAACATATTTTCCACTGCCAGTCATGACAAGATTCATGTCTACTTTGGCCTTGGAATCCTCTTCATAGTTCAGATCCAGCAACGCTTTTTCACCAACAACCCCTACGCTGACGGAAGCCAGAAAATCGGTAATTGGAAAAACAGGCAGCTTGTGCTGGGTGGCAATTTTATTAACCGCAATCGCCAACGCTACGAAAGAACCGGTAATTGAGGTTGTGCGTGTTCCGCCGTCCGCCTGAATGACGTCACAATCCAACGTAATCGTCCGTTCACCAAGCGCCTGCAAATTGACCACTGAACGCAACGCTCTTCCAATCAGACGCTGAATTTCCATGGTACGGCCTGTCAGCTTCCCACGCGCAGCTTCACGCTGATTACGGCTATGAGTCGCACGCGGAAGCATGGAATACTCTGCGGTCACCCAGCCCTTTCCTTGTCCCTTCATAAAGGGGGGTACGCGTTCTTCTACAGTAGCCGTGCAAATGACTTTCGTCTCGCCAACCTCTATAAAAACAGAGCCCTCCGCGTATTTATTTACTCCTGCTGTCAATTTCATCGGGCGCAGCTCATCACCGTTTCGTCCGTTAGATCTACTCATGCTTTTTCCTCCTACGTCGTATGCAACCTGTTCTTATATGTTTATTTTACCAAAGTGTGCAGGCAAAAGCACCCCAAGGACGATTCCCGCCCTTAAAGAGGGATTTCGTTAATATGTTGCGGCTTGGCTACAGGCTCTCCATAATTTTGATTATTTTGTCCAATTACGCTTTTTTCACCATTCAGTTCAATCCGAATTTTTGTTTTGACCGCATCATCTGAATTGTCTGCCGCTGTCAGCACAACCGATTCCAAAAATTCAGCAGGCACAGCTTCTCCTTTAGCAAACATATCATCTGAGAGAGATACCGTAATTACGTTGTCTTTGGAGCGTTCTACCGATTTCAGCGCCGTCTCCCCTGTCATCACTTCTTGTAACCCATCTTTGGTCTGCGGCCCTTGAATCAATTGATGCAGTGCTGACTGGACACGATCTTTCTCAGGGCTAACCAACCGGGTTACAGGTACATAGTATTGAACTCCAGCAGGAGAAGAAGAAGAGAAATACACAGTGACTGGACTGGAATCCAGGGGTGTCACGCCATGACCAATTTCCAAATTAATACCTACTGCACGCGTCAATGGATGATCCAGCGGTGTGCCGCCAACAGGCATTTCGTTCAGCTTTTTGCCATCCACCCAGATCTGTACGCTCTCAATATCGGGACGGTCGGTTAGGGTCCAGGTCAAGCTCTCCATTAATTTTCGTTCTTCTTGTGGCTTATAGTTGGCGAAAGATTTGTTGAATTCGACAACAGCCAGCTTGTTGTTCTTGTCCACTGTCACACTTTTTACTTCTGTACCCTGGGGTATTACCCCTTTAAATCCCTCTGGTAATAATCCAGCATACGGCCCGCCCTCAACCAATGTTTCCAGCGCTGACTTGGCATCTGCCTGCACATCACCTGTAGCAATCGGTAAAGATACCGGGGCCAGCAAACCGTTATGATCTTGCAAAAAAACAGCCCTCAGTTGACCTGTACTGGCAGGTGCTTTTCCGGTTACAGCCTTAATCATGGACTGCTCTGTCGTGGACGGCGGGGGGTCAATGGATGCCGATTCGTTGCCGAAAAGGCTGCAGCCCGACAACAACAGGGGTAGGGATAGCAGTCCAGCTACAGAGGTCATACGCCATGGGTGTTTTATATTCATAAGTGAAGTTCCTCCCTAACAATTTTGTACAGATTGTACTAATATGTATACGAGCCTCGCGTAAAAAATAACTACTTTTTCAGCAGACTGGACACACTGGTCATAATTGCAGTAGAAATCAGGATCTATACGAGGAGGGAATTTCAACTTTATGGACAAGAAAAAAGCACCATACAGCCTGAATAGTAAAAAGGTAGCCGATGCCACCCGCGAGTTGCTGCACAAGCGTGGTGTACACCTGACTGAAATTGCAGAACTGGTCATGCTTTTACAAAAGAAATATTACCCGACCCTAACAATGGAAGAATGTATTGAGAATGTGGACAAGGTGCTGATGAAGCGCGAGGTTCAAAATGCAGTGCTCACGGGCATCCAACTGGATATCCTTGCCGAACAAGGCGCTCTTCTTCCCCCATTGCAAGACATGATTGAGAATGATGAGGGATTATACGGAGTGGATGAGATTCTGGCCTTCTCCATCGTAAATGTGTACGGCAGCATTGGATTTACCAATTACGGTTATGTCGATAAGCTCAAACCGGGTGTGCTGGAACGCCTGAACGATAAAAGCCTCGGGCCGATCCATACGTTCCTGGACGACATCGTGGGCGCTATCGCAGCTTCGGCCAGCAGCCGTATCGCCCATCGCAAACAGGCAGAGCGCGAGCAGGAGCTTGGGGAAGAAAGCGCACCAAATACAACACGTTAAATAACAAATAACGCTTGGAATACAACAGATATATACAGGGTTAGAGGAGAACTAGACATGGCAAACGTAACTGAAGGATATACATTCCGTACGATGCAGGCTGACGATTATGATCAGGCTATTGAGCTTTGGAATGGCTTAGACGGATTGGGATTAAGCGAGGCCGACTCACCGGAGCGGATTGCACGCTTTTTACAACGGAACGAAGGACTTAGCTTTGTCTGTGAGTACAACGGAAACATTATAGGCACGATTTTAGCGGGTCACGATTCTCGCAGGGGGTTTTTGTATCATCTGGGTGTAGCCACAGCACATCGTGGTCAAGGGATCGCGCCCAGACTGGTGGATAAGGCGTTATCTGCTTTGCTGAGAGAAGGCATTGATAAATGTCATCTGTTTGTAATGGAGCATAACGCAGGGGGTCAACGCTTCTGGTCAGCTAACGGCTGGGAGAAACGGGATGGAATTTTACTATATTCCCGAGGGCTTGAATAGGGTCTAAGTGCTTGATCTATACAAATAGGAACGCCGGGTCTGATTCAAGTCGAGTTAGAAACGATCAGACCCGGTGCATAAAACTCACAACATATTGATTTAGCAATCCTGACATTTCAAGCCCAGATTACCTTCATTCATAAATTACAATCCATTTTTTGGACGCAGTGCACGTTCTACAATTCCCAGCGTGGATTGACGAGAGAATAACCGGGACACCTGAGCTACCCAATAGTTCTGGCGACCGGAAATGATGTGACTACGCCCCTTTTCAAATGCTCTCAACGCGTTCTTCACAACGGTTTGGGGAGTTTCCCTAATTCCAACTGACGCTTCACTTGCGCCAACAATATCAAAAAAAGGCGTTTCTGTTGAGCCTGGACAAAGGGCCAGAACTTTAAGCCCCCGTTTCCGATTTTCGGCCCATAGCGCTTCAGTAAAAGAAAGCACAAATGCTTTGGTTGCTCCATACACCGCCATATAAGGATCGGGCTGAAATGCAGCTGTGGAAGAAACATTGATTAATCCACCATCCCGCTTACGCAATAAATCAGGCATAAATGCATGTGTGATGTCGACTAAAGCAGCCACATTGAGCATCACTTCCTCATGCTGTCGTTCTCCTGAAACCTGCTCAAAGTATCCATAGGTGGCAAAACCGGCGTTGTTAATCAAGAGATCTACCTTTAGTTGTTGCTTTTGAACCTCCTGATGCAATGTTTGGGGTGCTCCTGGTGTGGAAAGATCCATCGCAATCACCGTTGCTTTTACGTTATATTTAGCTGAAAGTTCTTTAGCCAGCGTCTCTAATTTGGTTTCATTGCGTGCTACCAAAATGAGATTACATTTCTTAGCTGCGAGCGAATAGGCAAAGGCCTCGCCAATCCCTGATGAAGCCCCTGTGATCAGAGCTGTTTTGTTTGCGTACATAAACATGATGATAACCTCCATAGTATCATAGTTTTATTTTAGAAACACTGTTACCGCTACTCTATAATGAACTGAAGTCATCTACTATGACGACCTCAGTACACTTCATATTTACGATGGGGATGAGGATGTTTTAAATGCTACGAGCGTATTCTTCAGTGTAAATGTATACACTCCTTGAGCCATATCTACATCTGAAAAATGACCTGCAAACTGAAGATGTATGACTCCATGTAAAGCAGACCACAGCATTCGGACAACCAACAGCGGATCTTCCTCTTTCAGTGCCCCTATCTCCATAGCATGTGTGACGGTGTGCAGAATTCGTGACAATGCCGTTGTGGTACCCTCCAAGCTCTGTTCATCCGGCTTGAAATCAGATAATGCACCGCCAAACATCATTTTGTAATAGGCTGAATGAAGCTGCGCAAATTCCCAGTACGCCCAGCATAGAGCTTCAAGATCAGCGAGTACGCTTTCGGTAACAGGTACTTGCTGGAAGGATTCAGCCAATAACCGACATCCATCCAGGTACATCTCATTGGCAAGACCATCCTTACTGCCAAAAATACTGTAAATGATCTTGGTAGAACAGCTTAATTTCTGCGCAACTCGCCGCACCGTCACGGCCTCTGGCCCTTCTTCCGCAAGAAGGATGCATGCCGCATCGATGACATTTTTACGTAACAATTGCTGCTGCTGTAGTTTCACTTCCGAATAGGTTTTATAGGGATGCGATGGCTCGGACATGATTCAATACACTTCCTTTTGCTTATTAAAAACTGTTGCTTGATGCTACTATAATAAATTAAAGATCTACACAAGATTTCAGGAAACAGTGTTTCCGTTAAGAACCATAGTATTCTAAGCCTGAGTGTTTGTCAAATGAAAAAAAGAACGCAATGAGTAGGTACACTTACCGCGCTCTGGTTGAATGCTTAAAAATGAAGCTTTGTTTGGCGTTCCATGATTAGTAGGCAATGCCTACCCGTGTACGGATAAATTCGTAACTCTTGCATTGACGATAGGTAAAATCAGCCGTATCCGCGGTGGTAATTTGTGAGCCACCTTCAGGCAAAAAATCTTTTTCCACGCGATAAATCCCTGTCCGCTCTCCATCTGGCAAATAGGTTGGACATACGATTGTCCAGTCTAGTGCTGATTCACGCAGCAATTCGTACACTCGCCGATGTTCCTCAGCCGCACGAGTGCTGCGTCGCCGGGTCTCGGAGGACTCGTACCGATACAGGTCCGGTTCGGTCCGGCTTTGTAAAATCCCTGCCGTTCCTACCGTAATGAGCCGGGAAATGGACTGCTCCTGCATGAGCCGGATCAGCAGGGCTATATTAGCGGATAAGGTAGTCGTTCCATCCGTATTCAGCGCACTGATCACGGTCGTCGCCCCACCCTTCAGCGCTTGTGCTACGTCCTCTGCATTAGTGGCATCGCCTTGTACGATTTGCAGCTGATTCCCGTATCCGGGTGCGTAATCCTCCAGCTTGTCCGGTGAACGAACAAGGACCGTAACGGCATGTCCGTCCGCTAATGCATAATCTAATATGTACCGTCCTACGCGTCCGGTAGCTCCCAGCAGCAGCAAATTCATAAAATCCTCTTTTCTGGCATGCATGCCGCTTGTCATGTTGCTTCGTCATGTCACTTGTTGGTTAACTTTCCGCGACTATTGACGGCAAAGGGGATAGAAGCGCGTGATTGAGTCCGTCTCGCTCATAGAGGCCCGTTCACGGCGCACCAGTTCCACCAGATGAGCCAGCGTCTCGGACATGGCAAACCTTAGCTGGTGAATACCCAGCTTGCCACCGAACATGGCAATGCACAGCTCATAGGCTGTGCTGCCCTCCGGTTGGATCAGCTGCTGGAATTTCTCCAGCCGTTCTTCATGATGCGCCAGCAACGCTTGCGTCCGCTCCCGAAAATAACCAAACGGATTGCGGTGCCCCGGATATGCCCACGCTACCTCCAGCTCGCCTAGACGCTGCAAGCCGTCTACATAAGACTTCAACGGCTGGGCATCACTGTCTGGCAGCAGACTGATATTAGGAGAAATCTGCGGCAAAACTGCGTCACCGCAGAGGATAACGCCGCTATTCGGGTCATATAAGGACACATGTCCGGGCGCATGTCCTCCTGTCTCGACGGGAAGCCAACTGCGTTCACCCCATTCCAGACGAGCGTCCATTCCGGTAGGAATAACGGTAATTTCAGGCTGTGGATTCACTTGCAAATATGCCTGCCGCATATGTAATTCCAAGGCCGACACTTGCTCCAAAGGAAAGCCATGCTGGACAAAGAAGCTGGGAAGCCTGTTCTCCATAGCGACCGTCGATTCTGGAGCGTCCCACATCATCATCGCTTCCTTATGGCTTCGAGCTGACATATGTACACGAGCCTGACTTTGCTGCTGCATCCAGCCCGCCAATCCGTAATGATCGGGGTGATGATGAGTCACCACAATGTCAGAGATATCCCCAAAGGACATCCCCAGCTGTTGGAAGACATGCGCCCATTCTGCCTCAGTGTCCATATTGCGCGGCCCCGGGTCTACAATCGTAAAACCGTGCTGTCCCTTGAGCACATAGCTATTCACCCAGCGCAGCGGAAAGGACATGGATATTTTGACCTGAAAGCCTCCGTCTATTCGCTCACACGGTGTAAGCTCTGGCAATTTCATGGCTTCCATCCGCCTTTCTGTTTCAAGCCCGCACGCCGACAAAAATCATTCGAGGCGAAGCATCTTCAATATATTGATCTTCATTATAGCTTCCGTGTACCTGCTCTACAGATAGTCCGGCTTGCTCTAGCAATCCACGAAACTTTTCATATGGATATAGCTTCACTCGTTCATGATACACGCGCGCAGGTTCTCCCTCAGTAGGAGTCGTGCCCAGAGCAGAGGCTACCTCAGTGCCCGCAACGGATGCAGCTGACCGAATCGCAATTTGTTTTTTCACAAAGCCATCTTCAATGACCCGACGCTCCTCAATCCAATTCCCTTCATCCTCCCGTGACGAATGCGGTACCAAATGAGCGGTTACATAAGCAGGGTTCAAATAATCTATGATAAAGCGTCCTCCCGGCTTCAACAGCCGATATATTTCCTTTAGTACTTTAAGCTGCTCCTCATCCTTTTCAAAATAACCGAAGGAGGTGAACAAATTCATCACCGCGTCATAGCTTTCATCCAGCGGCACCTCTCTCATATCCCCTTGATGCCAATTTACCCGCCCTTCGGAATCAGCTGCACGAGCCTCTCTCAGCAGCACATTGGAAAGGTCTACACCTGTCACCTTATAACCTGCATCTGCGAGCGCAAGCGAATGACGGCCCATCCCACAGCATAAATCCAATACGCTGGAGCCTTGCGGTAATTTGAGCCAGGAGATCATTTTTTGCACTTCCTGATAGGCTCCCTGAAAGTCGCGATGCTTGTATACCAATAAATAATCTTCCCCAAAGCTTTGCTCGTACCATTCTGCCATATCGTTTCTCCTCCATGAACTCATTTCGCTCTATTACATACTATATTAGCTTTTTCAAACTGGAAACTCAAAAGCATTACGAATAAGGGTTTTACAAAAAATCCTGAACAACAAACATGTTACAATAATCGTTATTTGAATCCATTTCATAATACCTTCAGTAGCTTTAATAAAGAGTACATATAGATCAAAATGGTTTAATCATTTATGAAATGGATTCATTTGAGCTTAAATATTCATAGGAACTTCATACCAACTTCATGTGATTCACCCCATTTTATCATTAAAATGATTCATGGGAATGCCTTTAGAAGGATTCATAAGAGAAAGGAGCGGGGAAGTTATGATTCAAATTGGACTTACGGGTTGGGGCGATCATGATGACTTGTATCCAACCGGCACCAAAGCTAACCAAAAACTAAGCGTCTATGGAAGCCATTTTCCGGTAGTAGAGATGGATAGTTCTTTCTATGCGGTGCAGCCCACAGATCGTATGGCACGCTGGGCGGCGGAAACCCCTGACTCTTTTTCATTTCTCGTCAAAGCCTATCAAGGCATGACTGGACATACCCGCGGCAAGCAGCCTTACTTCAAAACAATAGATGCCATGTACGAAGCACTGCATGCATCTATACAACCTCTTCGCGAAGCGGGCAAGCTCAAAGCCGTGCTGTTTCAGTACCCACCCTGGTTCGACTGTACACGTGAGAATGTCGCTGTACTGCGAGACACGAAAAAAAGGATGGGAGAGGTCCCATCCGTACTTGAATTCAGACATCAAAGCTGGTTCACACCCGATTTTCGGAAACAAACGCTGGCATTCATGCGTGAAGAAGGCTGGATACACAGCGTATGCGACGAGCCGCAGGCGGGACCGGGGTCGGTTCCCATTGTGCCGTTGGCTACAGACGGCAATCTGACAATCGTACGTCTCCACGGACGGAACATATCGGGCTGGAATCAAAGCTCCGCACCTAATTGGCGGGAGGTTCGTTATCTGTATCGGTACAATGCACAAGAGTTGACCGAATGGAGAGACAGATTGCTGGAGCTGGAGCAGCAAAGCCGTGAGGTGTGTGTTATTTTCAATAACAATTCAGGTGGAGACGCCGCTGCTAACGCCAAGCAGCTCATGACCATGCTTGGCATGGACCCTAAACCTTTTCCCCTTCGCAAGCCACCCGAAGAGGATAACGGACCGGAACAGCTTGAACTATTTTGAGGAACGGGCTGAGGGTGGGGAGTTGGAAATAGCCTCCTTGAGCTTGCGTGCATTATCCAGTAAATGCGGGTCGTCGGGCAAATAGCGTAAAGCGGTTTGGTTATGCTCATACGAAGCGTCCAGCTGACCTATATGGGCATAGCAATGGCTAAGCCGCACATGAGGTAACCAGGAGTAGCATGGTAGTGGAACAGGTCGCATACCCGGAAGGTGATGCTGTTGCTCCAATGCCTTTTCATACCAGTATGCGGCGGTGGTCCATTCGTTTCGTGTGAAAAACCAATCACCGATCATGCAGCACAAGTCTGCTTGCGGCACACTGTATCGAAAGGAGCGTAACAGACTATCCAGCTGTTGCTCCGGCTTCCCGAGGTGAAGATAGCATTCCGCCGACCGCGCACAAGCGGTAATCCGATCCTCACGGTAGCCGCTCGGCTCCTCCAACAGATGGTTGAACGCCTCTGCCGCCTCGGCATATTCTTTACGGTCAAAACATTCATTGGCGTGCAAATACAGCAGACGCCCCTCCAGCTTGCCGCTTTCGCTGATCCACCGGGCGAGAATACGTTGGTTACGGAGCGTGTGATCTTGCATTCGGCGGTGAGTTACTGCCACATCCGAATGCACGATTTGTCCCTGAGGTATCACCAGATCCTCATGCAGACGCCCTTCCCAGCGGTATTGTCGTTCACGCTTCACGAGACGGATACGGCGTGAGGTGAACAACAGTTCACCCTGCTCCCCCTCTGCCAAATGAAGTGGCATTACCACTGCGTCGATATCCTTAGACAAACGCTGCTTCAAGGCACGCAGGCGCTCACGGTCCGGCTCCAGCAGCACATCGTCCGCATCCAGCCACATGATGTAGGAACACGTCGCCTTGTCAAACGATTCATTACGTGCGGCTGCAAAATCATCCCTCCATTCAAACGTATATAGCCGATCCGTATAGCGGGATGCTATCGTCTTCGTCTGATCCGTCGATCCCGTGTCCACAATGATAATTTCATCCATCAGGTCTGCGACCGAATCCAGACAGCGGGCCAGTGTCTGCTCCTCATTTTTTACGATCATACACAAGCTGATAGTCATTGGATACTTAGTCATGACTTCACGTCATCCCCTTTACCTTTGGCTGACTCTGCCGTCGTTTTTCCGGTAGACTCGCCATCAGTATATGCACCTCTCCTTTCAGCCTGCGTCTTGTCTAGCTGTTCGACACGTGCATACCTGTGCAACGGCAAAAGTTGTTCCTCCATATGCCGGATTCGCTGTACCGCCTTATCGAGTGCGGCCTTTCGCTGATTCATTTTGCGAACATGCTGCTGCTCCACCAGTCGAAATTGCTCCTCGTCCAGTTTCATCCACTCATTCAGATGCTCTACCCCTGGTTTGGCCTCACGCAGTTCTTTCGACTTCTTGCGTCCGGCAAAGCACAAATATTTGTGATGCACCTCCAGCGCTTGTTCATCAAAATAAGGATACAACACACGGGAGAGGCTCCCGGCATAGTAAGTCCGCTTGTGATCATGAAACGGATGGTATCCATAAGGTACAGACAAGACAAGCGTTCCCTTTTTATTCAACAAGCGATAAGCATGAGCCAGTAGGGTGTCAGGATGCGCAAAATGTTCCAAAATCTCCCCTAAAATAATGGTGTCAAATCCACCGGGAGGACGCTCGAATTGTGAAATGTCCTTTAACTGAAAGTGGACTCTTCCCCGGACGGGTGCGGATTCCTGGCGAAGTTCTTTTTTTGCATAAGAAATGCTGCCCTCTTCCAAATCAATGGCCGTTACCTTAAATCCTTCCCGCCCAAGCAAAATGGACGTTATGCCCTGACTGCACCCAACATCCAGCACAGTATGGCCCTGTGCATGGCGGCAAATCCAGTGAATTCTATTGCGGGTGGCTTCATGGGACTCTTCCGAATTGATTTGCCCGTAATAACGTTCATTTACCTGATCACGGTTAGCCAACAGCGGCGCCCCCTCCATCACCGGGATGCCCCAAGATGACGACATGTCCACCTGTACAATGTGCAGTCGCATTACGTGTATCGAAGACCAGCGGGGCATGGTCGACCAGCTGTTGGTAATCCACCACAGAATGGTCTGTCGTGATGACTACGATATCTGCACTTTCCCATAACTGGGCATTTGCCGTTCGAGAGGAGATTGCTTCACCGTTCAGTTTAAAGCTCGATACATATGGGTCAGTGAAGCTCACCGAAGCTCCCATTTTTATTAGATGTTCAAACAGGACAAGAGCTGGGGATTCCCGAACATCATCAATGTCCTTTTTGTAGGCCACACCTGCCAGAATAATTTTGGCTTTGTTTATGGCTTTACCTTTCTGAGCGAGCATGGCTTCAATTCGCTCCGCGATATACAGCGGCATACGCCGGTTCATGCGATCTGCCAAGTCCACGAATTCCAGTGGAAAACCATGCTGCTCGGATTTCCATGACAAGTATAGCGGATCAACCGGGATACAGTGCCCCCCGATCCCAGGTCCCGGATAAAAAGGCATATAACCGAATGGCTTGGTTGCCGCCGCATCCAGTACCTCCCATATATTGATGCCAATTTTCTCACAGGCGGCTGTCAGCTCATTAACCATTCCAATGTTGACGCTGCGGAATGTATTCTCGAACAACTTGGCGGCTTCCGCCACGGTTGTCGAGCTGACTGGTACAATCTGGTCCAAAAAGGACCCATAAAAACCTACTCCCGCTGCCAGACAATCCGGTGTGCAACCGCCGATCACCTTGGGTGTGTTGCGAATGTTAAAATGAACGCTGCCCGGATCAACACGCTCCGGTGAAAAGCACACATAAAAATCCTTACCTACTGTCCAGCCCCTGCGCTGCTCTATCACCGGCCGAATCAGTTCCTCGGTCGTTCCGGGATAGGTGGTGCTTTCCAGAATCAACAGTGTTTGTCTACGCAAATGAGGTATGGCCTGATCAATAGCCGTTTCAATATAGGACGTATCCGGCTGGTGTCCGTCCGTCAGCGGCGTAGGCACGCAGATCACAACGACATCCGCATGCTCCAGCACCTTGATATCCGTAACCGGATGCAATTGCTGCCCGATCAGACCTTCCAATGCATCATCGCCAATGTCTATGATGTACGACTTTCCTTGAAGGAGCTTGGCTACTTTGACGGGATCGGAATCCACACCATATACATCATAACCAGCCTTTGCCATTTCCACTGCCATGGGCAGCCCTACATAACCGAGGCCGATTACCGCAACCTTTACAGTTCCTTTAGTTATTTTTTCCATAAGCTGCAAAATACCCACCTCTTTCATCGTTACTCCATGCCTCTCAATAGCTCAGCAATTCCAGCGCGGTTCATCAACTCATCGTCCGAGCGATATTGATCGAAGCTCACTCGTTCCAATCCACCATATTGGCTCAGTAAGCGTTCGTCTGCTTGCTGGGGAAGAATAACAAAATAACGATCATCATAGCGATACGTGTGCGGCACCTCATAGGGCGAAATCAGCACCTCATGCAGCTTTTCTCCACCACGTATACCAATCTCCTTCACTTTCAACGCAGGCTGCCCCGCCTGTTCTTTCATCACTTCTGCCAGATCTGCAATATTGCAGCCCTTCATTTTCATCACAAGTGTCTCTCCCCCAATCGCCGTGACAGAAGCCTTCAGCAGCAAGCCAATCGCCTCTCCGAGCGTGAGGAAAAAGCGTGTCATATCTGGACTCGTCAGCGTTAAATCCTGCCCTTCCGCGATCTGGCGCTTGAACAGGGGCACGACACTTCCACTCGTCCCCAACACGTTGCCGCCACGAATACACACAAAGCGAGTACGCTCACTTAAAGTGTTGGCGCGGATCATCAGTCTTTCACCTATCGCCTTCGTCATGCCATATACATTCACCGGGTCTACCGCCTTGTCTGTAGAGACATCAATTACCTTGGCGACTCCCTGTTCAATACTGGCCCGGATCACATTTTCCGTACCGTGTACGTTCGTCTTAAAAGCCTCTTCCGGCTGTCTCTCACACACGGGGACATGCTTTAATGCCGCCAAATGGAATACATAGTCCACTCCGCGACATGCCTCCTGCAATGCCTGAAGATCTCGAATATCTCCAATCATGAAATTCAGGCGAGGATCAGATTGAAATTGCCGCTGCATGGCAATCTGTGCAAATTCACCGCGTGAGAAAATACGAATTTCCGCCGGTCCCTCCTTTAGCAATTCAGCCGTTAGGCGTTGCCCCCAAGATCCTGTTCCTCCGGTCACCAGCAGTTTTTTTCCTTTGAACAATATAATCTCCTCCTGACCGTTATGAATTGGCAATGCCTGTTCCCAGAAATTCAGCCAGCACAGCATTCATTTCATTCTCTGACAGCCGATCCTTCGCCGGCACTTTTTTCACCGAAGTATTTGCGGCGTGAATGACGTTCACATAGTTGCGAAGTGGAATGACCTCATGTGGCAGCTCTGTTACATATCCGTGCGTGCCCTTCCCAGGAATAACGACACGGTAATCATTTAGAAAATCCTCTACTTGATAGCGAAACACATAAAAGGAAGGTGAACGGTGAAACACCGGTGCCATCTGCCCCTCAACCGCATCCCACAGGTAACCCATCTGGTTCACCAGCGCAACTGTCTCCGGTTGAAACTTGTAATCATGCAACTGTTGTACAAATGACTGGTGATACAAATCGTCGGAATCTATTCGAGCAATGAGCAGTTCGTCCGCGCCTTCGATATACGTATTAATACGGCGTTTACTTTCGATGCTCGTACCAAACCGGATGTGGTCGGGAATGGGCTCATGTTTGGCCAGCTCCTCTTCCACGATGTCACTGCATCCGCCCGCCAGCTTGACGACAGATAGGAAATCCGCATTTGTCTGACTGAGTAAACTACGCAGCGTAAAGGTTCTGAATATATCCAGTCGCTCGCTGATCCACTCACGTGTCAAACGGTTGGGATTCATCCCATAGTTATTAAAATTAATTTCAATCACAATCTTGCGCTTCATTGATCTTCCTCCCTTTCAACCGTCTTCTCTCAAGTTATGAAGACGCTCCTGAAACGGCACGTACAGATGCAACGAATCTTGTAAAAATAGGTAGAATCCAAAAAGAATAGCCGTTCATACAAAAACCTTTTCACTTTCGACATATGATAGAATACAAAGTTTTTTACTCCATCTGAAAAGTTGAATTAAGCAGGAACGACAGGGAGGAAACATGATATGACTAATCCGAAGTATCTGGAGATTGACGAGGTACTGAAACATTTGAAGCTAGCACTCGATCAGCACCAGCCCTTTTCTCTCATTCGTATTGGGGATGGTGAAAATTTGGTGTTGTCGCAGGACACCGTCTGGCCGATGGAAAAGGTATTACAGGAACGTTGGGCGGTCAAAGCCAATCTCGGTCAAAAGGGACTGTTTCTACCGAATACGGAACTACGGGACGCGGTGGCTGAGGCAGTGAGCAAAGCCAGCATTGCTGGCATTTTGCCATATGATGACGAATCTATTAAAGCACCATCCTATATGAAGCGGGAGCTGACCGATCAGGTTTTTGCTCACTATGCTCTTTCCCCCGCGCTGACCTGCCATGCCTGCCTGAATCGGTATTTGGCTGAGACACCCGCTTTCTGGGACATGCTGAAAAATCGACGCATTCTGCTGGTCACCCGGACGGCCGTTGAAGTGAAGCCTGTTCTTGAGGCCGAACCATACGGGCTGCATATCGCATACACGCTGGCATTTCATCAATATGAACAAATGCCTGAAACACTCCAATGGATCGCAGCACACAAAGATGACTTTGACATTGCGCTGTTCTCTTGTGGTGTCAATGCAGTCGTGTTAGCACAAAAAACCGCAGAATTAACTGGCAAAGTAGGCATAGACTTCGGCAAGGCGATTAATATCGTCATGTTCGGCAAAGCTAACTAATGGATAAAAATAATACTTGAGAAAAAATCAACTTAGCAAGTAATCTTTGCTCCGTATATCAAAGAAGCACCAGCAAATTTCAATTTGGCTGGTGCTTCTTTGATATCATATGTTGTTCTAAAGTCCGTGATCGAGAAGAATAATCCATATAAAACCTTGGACCCTTGCTTGTTTAGAAATAGAATTTGAGATTCCCTGTCACTTCTTTTACAATATTACAGAAACTAGCATTCATTTAGATATCATGAGGAGGATGTCGAAATGTCACATAACAAGAGATTGAAGACATACCCACTTACAAAAGCAAAGCATGTAAAGGTTCATGGCCGAACTACGCAAACACGCACACCTCTTACTCTGTTTTGGACAGGCAGTGGCATTGAATTGAATATCAAAGGCTCAGAGCTGTGGATTGAAATTGAGGCCGATTACCAGGTGTATGAACCCTGGATCAGTATTGTCATCAATGGTGTTCCGATGAGTCGCCTGATGGGGACCGCAGGACGGCATTGGATCTGTCTTTTGAGAGGATTGAACCCTGACACGGTCAAAAATGTCCGTATAGTCAAGGATGTCCAGCCTATGAGTTCGGACTCGCGCTGCTTGTTGCAAATCCATGCCCTGAAGGTGGACGGGGAATTGCTGCCAGTCACTGATAAGCCCTTCAAGGTGGAATTTATCGGTGACAGCATTACCTCGGGAGAAGGAACGATTGGAGCGAAGGAGGAGACAGACTGGGTTCCCATGCTGTTCACAGCACTACGCAATTATACAGCCATAACAGCCGAAGCACTGAATGCGGACTACCGAGTGTTATCACAAAGCGGATGGGGTGTCCTAACAAGCTGGGATAATAATCCGCACGCGAACATACCAGCGTATTATGAGCAGGTGTGTGGTGTGCTGACCGGTGAGAGAAATGAAGCATTAGGGGCATTTTCAGATCATGATTTTACCTCATGGCAGCCGGACGTGGTCGTAGTGAATTTGGGGACTAATGACGGGGGAGCCTTTTATTCACCTGCATGGACGGACCCAGCAAGCGGGAAAGTGTACAAGCAACGCTTGAACGAGGACGGCACATTCAATGAAGAAGATTTACAAGCTTTTGAAAGCGCTGTCGAATATTTTCTTGTTAAGCTTCGGACCTGCAATCCTGCTGCCCATATTGTGTGGGCCTATGGGATGCTGGGTACTCCGATGATGCCCTCAATCTACCGAGCGGTAGACGCGTACAAGAAAAGAACGAGAGATCGGAATGTGTCCGTATTCCAACTGCCTAACACGACGGAAGAAACGATAGGATCTCGCAGCCATCCCGGGCTCTCCGCCCATGCCAAAGCAGCAGATGAGTTGACAGTGTATTTGCGAGAGATCTTAAAAAATTAGAATTCGAGAAGCACAATCAACTCTGTAGAACACGCTCATAAAGGAAATTACAACAACTAGGTCATTTGTGCTCTAGGTGTTGTTGAGAATTATAGCCACGAGTCTGCAGCAGATGTCTGTCTATGCTCGTGGCTAGTTAAGCTTGGGCGCAGCGGCCTATCCTAGGAGAACCACGAACAGGCAGCGAGCATTTACTAAAAAAATATTCACCTGATATATTTACAAAAACGGAGTCGAAGCGATGCCTGTGAACACCTCTGGACCATTACGAACAGTGGTCGATACACCAGAAATATAAGAAGAATATACGGTTTGTATTGCCCATGGAGCGGACAGATCCTGTGCATTAAAAGCTTGCGTTTCATTAGCCCCAGTCACGCCCAGTACTCCCTCGGCGCGGTAGACTACCTCGCTCGGATCATAGTCGGCTCCACGCACGATTTCAACCGCATACGTATCGCCAAGCTCACCGATCAGACCAATGGAACCACTAAAAGTTACAATCGGACCCGGCACAAGAAAGGTTCGCAGGGTGATCAAACCGAACCGCTCCGGTATAGGACCCAGCTGTATATCGGGACCCTCACCTGTTTTTGATGAATTGGTGGAGCTTCTCATATCCAGAAAAAAACCCATACCTTATCCCTCCAAATTGCAAGATACTCCATGCTATGCAAGAAATTCTTTAGCGTATTGGACAAATTAGTAATAAATCTATCAATTCAGCTCAAAATAACCGATAGTAAATACATATGGTATAAATATCAGAAATGAATATGTAGATAGAAAGCAGGGGTTTGATGAAACAACTGAGACGACTGAAAACATTAACACTACGCAAGAAATTGACAGCAGCATTTCTACTGGTCATGCTTGTTCCTAGTATTATTGTGGGCTCTTTCTCCTATCAGGCAGCGTACAACCAGACAGATCGCCAATTACTGGACAGTGCAACGTCTAGCGTTACCGCATCTGATCGTGCTGTTACTCAAACGATTCAGGCCAAAATCGCTGATCTCGAATATTACTCTACAACGATGACGGTTAGTGATAACAGTGCTGAAGCAGATGATACCATTCTGAAAAAATTACAAGTATATTTAAAAATGCATGCAGAAGCTGTTGATATGTTTGTCGGAACTCCCGAAGGTAAACTCATTATTGGCAAAGCCGTAGGCTCCACAAACGATCCTCGTGAGCGTCCGTGGTACAAACAGGCCATGGAAAAACCCGGACAAACCGTAATCAGCCCTGTCGGACTCAATACGGCTAAGGTCCCCGTTGTGTATATTTCACGCACACTTCCCGACAACAGCGGCGTTCTCGGTCTTTCCCTGAACCTGAATAATTTAAAAGAAATCACAAAGTTAAAAATAGGACAAAATGGTTTTATTATGATATTGGATGGTACCAAACGTATCGTAACCCACCCGACAGAAGTCAGTGGAAGTACCAAAATGGGGGAAACGATACCCCAACTGTTTGCCTCCGAGGAAGGTAGCTTTAGTTACGATTTTAATGGCGTAGACAAACACCTGATTTTCAAAACTAATGCGCTGACGGGCTGGAAAATTGCCGGAACGATGGACAAAGCAGAAACCAGTGCCTCCGCCCAGCCGATTCTTATCACGACGATCATCGTGTTGGTGATTGCAGCCATCATCATTGGTGTACTCGCAATGTGGCTAATCAGCAGTATACTTAAGCCCATCCAAAGATTACGTAATTCTATGGATGCCATCAGCAAAGGTAATCTTTCGATTAACGTAGCTACGACCAGCACAGATGAAATTGGTGAATTATCAAGATATTTTCAACAAATGGTAGATAACCTGCGTAACATGATTAAAGAAATTCAAGCGATGACAGGCAATTTGTCGGCATCCTCGCAAGAGCTTGCAGCAGGTGCAGAACAAACGACCCGGGCTATCGAGCATGTGACCATAGCCATTCAAGATGTGGCTGCAGGCAGCGAACGCCAAGTGGGCAGCGCTAAAGCTAATCAGACACGGGTTAGCGACATGGCAACAGACATCACCGCGATGACTGAAACTATGGCTGAAATGACCACTTACTCCACACAGGCCATTCAGGCGTCGGATGCAGGCAGTGAGCATATCGGCAACAGCGTCGTCTCCATTGACGGCATTCGTACTACCGTGGAAGAACTGGATACGATTATCGGTGCTTTGAGTGACCGATCTGGACGAATCGGAACGATCGTCACTGTCATTACGGAAATTGCCAGCCAGACTAATCTGCTCGCATTGAATGCTTCCATTGAGGCAGCACGCGCAGGAGAGCATGGCAAAGGTTTTGCTGTCGTGGCGACAGAGGTCCGCAAGCTGGCTGAAAACTCAGCTCATTCCGCACAACAAATTCGTGAACAAATTCAAGGGATACAGAACGGTGTGTCTGAAGCTCTGGTTGCTATGGAATCAGCGAAGGAACGCGTAAATGATGGTATCAATTCCATTGACCTATCCGGTCGCTCCTTCTCTCGCATCCGTAGAGCAGTAGCCAAATCAGCGAAGCAGCTTGATAACGTCGCAGCTTCTACCGCTGGCGTCGCAGATGGAACGAGTGCAGTCGTCAGCAGCATGGAGGAAATTACACGCATCGCTGAAGAAGCGGCATCCCATACAGAGACCGTGTCCGCAGCCGCAGAGGAGCAACTCGCCTCCATGGAAGAGATCGGTTCATCTGCCGCAGATTTGACCCGTCTGGCAGAGCAGCTTCAAGATTTACTGACACAATTCCAATTGGAAGAAACAAAATAACCGTTCCAACCGATAAATACAGAGAAAGAGTCTTCACAATGAAGGAGGGTTGGAACATGGATATCGCAGCATTATCAACAGGTATGAGTCAGGCCAGCTTAGCTCAAGCCGTAAGTGTGAAAGTATTAAGTATGGCTAAGGATCAGGCCAGTGAACAAGGACAGGCTTTAGTGCAGATGATGGAAAAAAGCGTACAGCCTCATCTCGGGGGTCAACTGGACATTCGCGCATAAGTGCATCCATATGCTTGGTTAAGGGCGATTCTGCTCAGGTCTGAACAGACCCGGGTAGAATCGTTTTTGTATCTCCCTATTTTTCGTTCAGCACAAAACGTAGTAAACTAGACATATCGTCCACAACCTCGGTTCGGAGGATAGCGCAACATTCACACGATTTACATTGAAAAAGGAGGATACATAGTTTATGAGTTATTCTGAATATTTTGAAAAAGCCAGAGAGCAACAACTGGGCGAGTTACAGGAGTGGTTGTCCATTCCGAGTATCTCAGCATTATCGGAGCACAAAAAGGACATTAACCAAGCAGCTGATTGGCTGGCTGCCAAACTGACTGCTGCCGGTCTGGAAAACGTTGAAATCATTCCAACCAAAGGGCACCCGCTGGTATATGCCGATCATTTGCACGCACCTGGTAAACCAACGATCCTCGTGTATGGACACTATGATGTACAACCCGTAGACCCGCTTCACCTGTGGGAAACGCCGCCGTTTGAGCCATCCATCCGTGATGGAAAATTGTATGCGCGCGGAGCGACAGATGATAAAGGACAGGTTTTCTTGCACATTAAGGCAGTTGAGGCCATTTTGAAGCAGGAAGGCAAATTGCCGCTGAACATCAAATTCTGCATTGAAGGTGAGGAAGAAGTGTCCAGTCCGAACTTGCTTGAGTTTTTGCAAACTGGAGCTGAACGTCTGGCTGCCGATGCTGTACTGGTGTCCGACACTTCCTTGATCGAAAAAGGGAAGCCTGCCATTTGCACAGGTTTGCGTGGACTATGTTCACTGGAAGTCGCCATTCACACGGCGAACACAGATCTACATTCCGGCTCTTTCGGTGGCGGCGTGCCGAATGCCCTGCATGCTCTGGTGTCCTTGCTGGCAACCCTGCATGACGACAAAGGCCGCGTTAGCGTCAAAGGATTCTACGACGATGTCGCTCCATTATCGGCAGAGATGAGAGAAGAATTCGTGAAGCAAGGCTTCAATGAGAGCAAGCTGCAACAAGATCTTGCACTTGATTCCCTCTATGGCGAAGAAGGATTCAGCTTCGTTGAGCGTGTTGGGGCGCGTCCGACACTGGAGCTGAACGGCGTATACGGCGGCTTCCAAGGGGAAGGCACGAAAACGGTCATTCCGAAAGAAGCTCATGCTAAAATCACGTGCCGCTTGGTGGCTAACCAGAATCCGCAAGACATTCTGGACAAAATCGAGCGCCATTTACGCGCTCATGTCCAGGCAGGAGCTACTCTGGATATTCAACAGGGTGAAAAAGCAAACGCCTTTAACATCGACCCGTCACACGCGTTTCTGCAAGCGGCTGCCGATGCTTTTGAGAAGGTATACGGTGTGCGTGCCCTCTTTACCAAGGATGGAGGCTCCATCCCAATCGTGGAAACCTTCTCCCGTGTGCTGACTGCCCCAGTCGTGCTGATGGGCTTCGGCTTGCCAGATGAGAACCTGCATGCGCCTAACGAGCATTTTAACTTGGATAATTTTGACAATGGTCTGCTGACGATTGTAGAGTTTTTGAAATCGGTGTAAGCACATGACAATTTCTTATGGCTAAGTTACAATAGAGAGGGCGAAAGCCCTTTCTATTTTTTTTGAGGAGCGCTACATAATATGATTATTCAGTTTATTCGTTTACGGTAATGTGAGGTACAGTTCATGAAAACTCAACCATTTTTTCCGAAAATGGGTTGGGTCTATTTGGCTGTGCCTTTTTTCATTCACCAAATACGAATGAACGGGGTGCTTTTCTGTGTCCAAATGGAATAAACACGAGATGAAGGCTGGCCTGATTGGTAAGCATGAACATCTCTTTAGGTGTCCTCTATGCTCTCAACCGATGCGTATGGTGGAAGGTAAAAGCCTCCTATGTACGAGTCAGCATTGCTATGATCTTTCAAAATACGGGTATTTACATTTAGCCGCCCGGTCCTATAAGACCAAATATGATAAACAACTATTTTCCTCCAGAAGAATGATGTGCAATAGTGGATTTTTCGATCCCTTAAATGAAGCGATAAGCAGCACTATAATGAAATTTATGAAGCCGCTGTTTGATCAAAAATCACACCTTTACTTGCTCGATGCAGGTTGCGGGGAAGGCACCCATTTGAGCCACATTCAGGATAAGCTGACTTGGAAGGGAATCACCGAGCTAACAAGCGTAGGTATGGATTTGTCTAAAGAAGGTATTGTGGCCGCAGCCAAAGAATATCCTCATCCCCTCTGGTGTGTTGCCGATCTGGCTCATTGTCCATTTTCAAATCAACAATTTGACGGTGTACTCAATATTTTATCCCCTTCTAATTATGCTGAATTTACAAGAATTCTTTCGGAGGACGGCTGCGTCCTGAAAGTTATTCCCGAACGATATTATCTTCGGGAATTGAGATGCTTGTATGAACAGAAAAAGAATACGCCTGCTTATTCGAATGACAATATATTAAGCCGATTTAAAGATCATTTTAAACTTCTATCCGCCGAACGGGTAACCTATCGTTTTATGTTAAATGCCGACCTCTTGAAACCTTTGCTCCATATGACTCCCTTATCGTGGGGAGCTACGGAAGCAGACTGGCAGCGAGTGCAGGAAATAAATTTACCGTATGTCACAGTAGATTTGCTCATCTTATGCGGTAAAAAATAGATACTAAAAAGCATTCACAGCATGGGATCATCCATACTTCGTGAATGCTTTTTTACGTTAGTTCCGTCGCTTAAGAAAAACGGGTGTAGCGTAACAGGTGAGCCAGCCGATTGAGCCGTTCTATCTCCCGATCCAACTCATGCAGCGGCTGTCCAGCCAAAGCAGCGTTTGCTCTCAGATCCCGTAGCGGGTTCATTTTTCGACCCATAAGTTTGAGCACCGTGGCCTTCCCCATGTTATTAACCACCACATATTGCGTTAGCGGGTCAAGCTCAATCCACAATACGTGATGCTGTTGAAAAAACGACAATAGTTGCTCTTTTAACGCCTCCAGCTCTTCAAGCTCACCTGTGATTTGCGGATGATGATGAAAAGCCACATAGCCCATCACCCGCAGGTCACTTATGATTTTTTCCATATGGAGCGTTTCGTTTATGTACACATTGTTCGTGCTCATGCGGTTTCTTGCACCATTCGTATGATCTTCCCGTATGACGTTCACCACCTGACTATCGTTATATCAAGATTGATCTTTCCCCTTTTTCACTATAGCGCAATCGGCTTTGAAAAGTCAGAACGTATACAAACCTTGCGAACAAAAAAACAACCGGCTTATACGCCAGTTGTTTCTCTTTCTACAAAATACTTATTGGTCATATAATGGGCCTTGCCTCTGGAAGTATCCACCATTCCCTTTTTGTTGTCGAGAAAAACAATCTCCCGGCATTTGGTGCAGTACCACTTGGTCCGCTTAAAGGGAGATTCTGTTACATACGATGTACCACATTTGCAATCTACTTTAATTAAGGTTTCAGTTGATTTGTAAGCCTGGGACAACTCTTTTAGGCCAGTATCCGGCTGTTGAATCGGGATAATAACCTCCTGATAGCTTGAATACTGATTATGCACTTTAAAATCAGCCACCAGTTCCGCATGCAGTCCAAAGTACTCTTTGCCAATCTCGGTTACAAATTTCTTGCCGATTCTGTAACACTCAAGCCATTCCTGTATCTGTTGATTAGACAAAGGCACTGTGCCCTTGATACCACTATTTAATGTGTAAGTCATGATGTATAAAGTATCATCTTGTCTATGTCCGTACATGAGAAGCCTCCTTATAATACACTTGATAATGTACTACAAAGCGTAAAAAACATCAATTTTATTATTTGGCAAAAGACCTAATATCATTTTAGTAGGCACACCATAGGTGTGAGTGTATAGTTAGAAAGCAACTGACAATCTGTCAGTTGCTTTGTCTTTCCACATAGTATTTGTTGGTCATGTACCATACCTTGCCTTTATCTGTATCCACCATGCCCTTTTTACGATCCAGGAACACAATGTTATTACACTCCTTGCATGACCACTTGGTTCTTTTGTGCGGTGACTCTTCTATATAGGAAGCACCACATTTACATTCTACCTGAATTAATGTTTTATACTGGCTGTACGCTTCTACCAATGGGTCCAGATCTACAGCTTTGCGTTCCATTACAGGCTGTATTATGGATATGTGTTCTCTCTGCTCCGAGTATTCATTATGTACCTTGAAATCTGCTACCAACTCAGGGTTTAAACCAAAATATTGTTTGCCCACAACTGTTACAAATTTGCTGCCAATTCGATATGCTTTAATCCATTCCTGCACCTGTTTGCTGGATAGGTCGACCGTTCCCTTTATACCACTGTTCAGCGTATAAGTCATTAAGTGTTGGTTGGGTGTCATATGTCTTATCGTTCACCTCCGATCAAGAATATACCACAGGTAGTCCTAGGCAAAAGCTACTTCCTGCTACCTGAAGCAACGAGCTTTTTCTGCCTTGTGATTCTTCTTCAACACCTATATATAAAAGTATAGCTCAAAACCTGATCCATCTTCCATCCTATCGTCATGCTGAATACTGCTTTTGTAGGGATTTATATTCTTAGACTATCACCAGATGCATTTCTATCTTAGTATAACTTTGTGGTACAGTCTTATGTTTTGATCACTCCTGTTAGTTGCACTATGATCCCTAATGGTAGTTTCTTCCTTCTATATATAGTACATCATTTACACGCAAATTCCCACATATTTCAGTGGTTATTCTGTAAAACAAAAGCCTTCATCCTTTTTAAAAGGGTTACGGGACTGATCACATGGTAGAGGTTACTGCTTCCTTGCCGTCCCCCCGATTATGTTATAATAAAATAAAGCAAAAAGAGCGAGGTGAAGTCGATGAAATGGGAAGAAATTGCCGAATCACATCCAAGGCGATTTGTGTTGGTTGAGGCTATAAAAGCCAGTTCCAATAACCGCGTGCGCAATCTTGAAGACATGGCGGTTATTCAGGATTACGATAACCCAAAAGATGCATGGAGCGGGTATAAACATTTTCACAAACTGTATCCGTCACGCGAACTGTATGTGTTCCATACCAGTCGATCCGATGTCGAGGTTGTAGAAGAGTTTTTCTCAGGAGTACGGCAGCGTACATGAAGATTAACCTTCATAATGGTTTGCCCATTGTTTCCTTAACATTGAGACATCACGACCAAACTGCTCTATTACCAAACGTATTGTTCGATACAGGGTGCGCTGCAACAGTGTTTGATACGGATTTACTTGCCCAAATCGGCATTCACATTGATTTCATTAACGGGAGAGCAAAGCGGATGTACGGCGTGGGCTCCACTCCCCACTTTCACCTTTAAAATAATTCCAAGCAGGTGGTCACATGTCTCTTCCTTTAAATCTGATTACCATCATGCTCAGCCCGTAGAAGTATTACTTATACCCTTGGTTTCTCCTGCGGGCTGAGCCTTTGCCCAAGGGAGCGTGATGGTAATGAAACCTAATCAAAAAAATCGTAATCGAGCTTATTTTAGGCACCACAGAAAATGTGTTATTCAGCGTAAAAAACGGCTTTCAGCACACCGGGGATGGGTCGTCAAATTCGATGGTGTATTCTCCAAAGGAAAAATCCATTGTTCCTGCTGGATGTGCAGTAATAAAACAAAACGACTGGGCTATCCCAAATCAGAGCTAGCAAGAATAGATAACTGCCGGGAACAGCTTCAGGATTATCGTTTCTAAACTAAAAAACGCTCAAAACAAGCGAATGTCCATTGCTATGACACTCGCTTGTTTTACGTTTACAATAGATTTTCCAGCTTCTTTCCTCAATTTGAAATATAGAATAAACTTGCTAGATTTGATCAGCTAACATACCACAAAACAAAAGCCTTCCCGACCACCCTTCACTGTCGAAGGATCATCGAGAAGACTTTGTACCCCGCAAGGAACAAGAGGTCAGATTTTTAATTCTCCAAGCCTGATTAATTCCACGACCGCCTGTGAACGACCTTTTACGTTCAGTTTCTGCATTACATTGGAAATATGGTTTCGGACCGTTTTTTCGCTAATGAATAGCTGTCCGGCGATGTCACGTGTTGTTTTGTCCTGCACGAGCAGTTCAAATACTTCACGTTCACGGTGAGTTAACAAAAACTTGTTTTTGTGGTCGTTACCCTTCGTCAATTTCACCCCTCCTTGCTCGGGTTTTGTGTGGTGTAACAAGGTTAAGGGATACAGTCAACACATTTTATGTCATGTGCTCAGGTATGGTTCAATATGCGGATAAAAATGGGCATAGGCACCTTACTAACTCCCTTCGATGGAGGGTTGGACTCTGCGTCTAATTTATGTATTGACAGGCATATGGGCCAGCCTTATGATAAGAAAAACCGCGACTGATAATCATTATCAAAATAAAAATTCGATATAGATATCGCGCAACAGACTATGGTTCAAGGCCAGTTTGGCCAGAAAGGGTGTTCATTGATTATGAAACTACGTTATGCCGTACCGGCCGGAGTGCTGATCTCTTCTATTCTGTTCGCAGGTTGCGGACAAACCGGAACTGCTACTCAGCAGCCTGCCGCAACGACCAAAGATGCAGGAGCAACAACACAGACAACGACTCCTGCCGCTTCTGCTCCCAATTTTGATCAAGCGGTAACAGCTTACCGCACCTATGCCATCGAGCAATGCGATACGTTTGTGAAGAAGACAGAAGAATTCACGAACGCGGTCAAAGCTGGCGAGCTGGATAAAGCCAAGGCACTGTACGCCCCTGCACGTATGTACTATGAACGGATTGAACCGATTGCAGAAGCGCTGGGTGATCTTGACCCGAATATTGATGCACGTGACGGTGATGTGGATGCAGCGGATTGGCGCGGCTTTCACCGGATTGAAAAAACATTATGGGAAGAAAACACAACCAAAGGAATGGACGAGTTTTCCGACCGACTGCTGAGTGATGCCAAGCTGCTGCGTGCCAAAGTAGAAACAGTTAATATTGACGCCAGCCTGATGGTAACGGGTGCAGTAGAGTTGTTGAATGAAGTATCCACCTCGAAGGTGACGGGTGAGGAGGAGCGATATTCCCATACGGATTTGTACGATTTTGCTGCCAATGTAGAAGGCGCACAAAAGATATATGACATTTTAAAAACAGATCTGAACCAAAAAGATGCGGCGTTGGAAAAACAAATTGGTGAGCGCTTTACGGCCTTGCAGCAGGAGTTGGCTCCTTTTAAGGACGGAGAAGGCTATGTATCGTATACAAAACTGAAACCGGAAGAAGTTAAAAAGCTGAGCCAAAACCTCGATGCCTTGGCAGAACCGTTGTCCCAAATGGGGAAATTGTTAGGAGTGTAATGATATGAAAGGCTTTAAGCGGCAAAAAGGGCAAGAAAAGCCGCAGTATGCGGAATCCCATAATGAACAGGCCGATCTGGTAAAAAAGGATGCGAAGCTAGTGGAAGATGAGCTGTCAGGAAAAAGCAAATCCGTATCACGCCGAGACCTATTGAAGCTGGCCGGGGTAGGTGGACTAGGCCTCCTGCTTGGCGGCGGGGGCGTGGGAGCCGTGCTGTCAGCCGGTCAACGTCTCGAAAGCATGATGACGGATGCGGATACCAAAGATGTAATCCCTTTTTACGGTAAGCATCAGGCAGGTATTGTGACTCCGGCGCAGGATTTCATCTGCTTCGCCGCTTTCGATCTAACAACCAGCGACAAGGAACAGGTGCGCAGCCTCTTCAAAGCCTGGACGGAAGCAAGCGCTACAATGACTTCTGGCGTGCTGCTTGGCAACGATAATGAAAATCTCAACCTCCCTCCTTCCGATACGGGCGAGGCGGCAGGATTGTCGCCATCCCGCACGACGATCACCTTTGGTGTGGGCCCATCCTTTTTTGATGGACGATACGGCCTGTCAGGGCTTAAACCTGCCGGGTTCCGTGAGCTGCCCCGTTTTCAAGGGGATGCCCTGGAGGAGCAATGGTGCGGCGGCGACATCGGAGTGCAGGTATGTGCCAATGACTTGCAGGTAGCTTTCCATGCCCTGCGTAATTTGGCACGTATCGCCAGAGGAACGGCGGTGCTTCGCTGGACGCAGGAAGGCTTCCAGCGGACAGCACAGGCCGATCCTGCGGGAAGCACACCGCGCAATTTGCTGGGCTTCAAGGACGGTACAGGGAACCCCGACACCTCCAAGGCAGACGAGATGAATCGGCTGGTGTGGACACAGACCAGTGACGGACCAGCATGGATGGGGAACGGCAGCTATATGGCTGTTCGCCGTGTACGCATGCGGGTAGAGGTGTGGGATCGTTCAACATTGGGCGACCAGGAGGATACTTTTGGACGCCATCGCAGCAGCGGTGCCCCACTCGGTAAGGTCAAGGAGTTCGACAAGCTTGATCTGGCGGCCAAAAACCCAGAAGGCAAGCCGGTTACACCTCCCACCTCTCATGTGGCTTTGGCTCATGGGGACGGAAGCATTAATATTTTGCGGAGGTCTTATTCGTATTCAAGCGGATTGGACAAGCAAACAGGACAGCTGGATGCTGGGCTGCTGTTCATCAGCTACCAGCGTGATCTGTTCAAGCAGTTCGTTCATATTCAGGAGAAGCTTGCACGCAATGACAAGCTGAACGAATACATTGTACACAAAGGCAGTGCGGTGTTCGCCTGCTTCCCAGGTGTATCGCAAGGCGGCTACATCGGGGATACGTTATTTTAGCAGCAGGCAAGGAAGGGGATTTATATGAATCGGCGCAATAAAAGCTTGGGATGGGTGTTTGTGCTGGTGGCAGCTCTGCTGCTGACCGTAGCTCCGTTCATTTCCGGGTCGGTCGCTTTTGCACAAACAGATGCCAAAGCTGTCACCAATGATCAGCTAATGCCTGTAGTGGGCGGAGCACTAGTGGAGGCGGGACAAGCCCAATGGACGGAAGCCTCCAAGGATCTGAAAGAATTCCGCACGCTGTGGGAGGCCGCCAAAACAAATGGTGGAGATTCAGCTCACATCGAAGCTGTAGATCAAGCACTCGCCGATGCGGAGCAGACACTCGCCAGTGGCGGCGGGGAACCGGCGAAAGCTGCCTTATCCGTGCTGGCGCGCTCGGTCAATGAGTACGTCACTGCTGCCGAAGGGGACAAACCAGCCCCGGCTGGAGCCAAAGCAGCGGAAAAACTGCTTCCCATGGCGAAGGGCAGTCTGGCCGCCATGCAAAAAGGCGATTGGGCTGCTGCCCGGGTGGATTACGATCGAATCGTCAAAGACTGGTATCAGGTAGAAACACCGATTCGTTTGGACAATTTCCCGGTATACAGTTCGCTCGAAACTAAAATCAGTCTCATCCGCATCTCCATGCAAGCTGAGCCTATTCGCCAAGAACAGGCTCTCAAGGAAATGCAGGAATTAACGACTCTGCTGTCTGATTATAGTCAGGGTAAATCTATGAACACAGGTCAAGGAACGAATGCAGGCAATACGGCTGCCGGAACGGCGAATGGTTCGGTAGCTTCCCTAGGCGATGCAGTCACCTTGCTCGAATCCGCACGTCAAGATGCTGTAGCTAATCAATCAGAGCAAGCGGCTGACAAGGTAGTGCAGTTTATCGCTCTGTGGCCTTCTGTCGAAGGACATGTACAAATTGCCGATCCGACGTCTTACACTGCAATTGAAAATGAAATGACCGAGACTTCAGGATATCTGCTGTCTTCTCCACCGAATACGGACAAAGCCATTCAGACTCTTGATCAGATGCTGGACAGACTCCGTCCGTTGACGGAAGAACGTTCTTACACTGCGTGGGATGCTGCGCTGATTTTGCTGCGTGAGGGCCTGGAGGCCATCCTCGTGCTCGCAGCTCTGCTGGCGTATGCCAAAAAAAGCGGCGAAGCCGTGGCTGGACGGTGGATATGGGCAGGAGCCGGAACGGGGCTGGTGCTGAGCGGAATTCTGGCAGTACTGTTCACCACACTGGTGGCAGCTGCCGCATCAGGCAGCATGCGTGAGTTGCTGGAGGGTGTCACTGGGCTGGTGGCGGTCGTGCTGATGCTGACCGTTGGTAGCTGGCTGCATAGCAAATCCAATGCTGCCGCGTGGAACCGCTTTGTGGAAAACAGCGTGGGCAACGCGCTGGCACGGGGAAGCCTGTGGTCGCTATTTGCGGTTTCTGCGCTCGCAATTCTGCGTGAAGGAGCCGAGACAGCTATCTTTTATGTCGGTATGGCTCCAGCCATCGAAACCTCGCAATTGCTGCTCGGCATTAGCTCGGCGACGGTTGTTCTAGTCATTCTGGCGTTTGCGATCATTAAGTTCAGTGTACGATTGCCGATTCGTGCCTTTTTCCTGACTGCGACTGTACTGATTTACTATCTCGTATTCCGATTTCTGGGCGAAAGTATTCATTCGCTTCAGGTGGCTGGCAGGCTTCCGGGGCACACTGCCTCCTCGCTTCCGTCCATTAGCTGGCTGGGAATGTATCCAACTTGGGAAACCTTTGTCCCACAAATCGCTGTACTGATCTTTATGGTATGGCAGCTTGTGCGTCAGGAAATGCGCAGCTCCAAGCAACAATGAGTCGATACTACCCTACTCATCATGTAAAAAACGCCAAATCACAGGTCCGATTTGTATCGGTTCCCATGAGTTTGGCGTTTTTTTACATACTTACAACGCATCCTCAGGCAACGGAATCATGCGCTGATGATGCAGCAGGTCTGTGCGGTCACCGTGTTCACGAATGACATGCACCTCCCCACGAAAATCGAGCAGCTCCGCCGGGGTTGCATGTCCCAGAAATTGTAGTGGACTATAGCTTAATCCATAGGCACCTGCATTCGGAAAGGCAATATAATCGCCCTCGTGAATCGGAGGAAGCTGCGCTTTTTTCACAATACAATCCTCGGGTGTACAAAGCGGACCAACAATACTTACCGTTTCAAGCTCCAAGGATGCTTCCTCCGAAGGCCCCCCTATTCGGCTTGCGACCTCTTCTAATGATTGTTCGACAGTAACAGCCGTTTGAGCAGAAGCGTCTCTCTGCCCCATCCGTAGGGTTGCTTCCACTTCTCGTTCTTTGGGTTCTTTCGATTCTCCCGCTTGCCTGCGCATAATTCGCACCGGGTAGTTGTCCCTAATACGGCGTCCTCGAAAAGTAGCTGCGGCGTAGTGATTCATGCCACCATCAGCCACGACAAACTTCTCTCCCTTGGATTCCTTTGTATACAATGCTCGGCAGACATACATGCCCGATTGAGCAACCAGATATCTGCCGCTTTCGATGATTAGCTTAACCCCGGGCATGCGGGTTCGGGTCTGCTCCGCGAGTGCGTTCAGTCCGTCAATGACGTGATCCATATCAAGTGGTTGCTCATGAGCAAAATAAGGTACACCAAACCCGCCGCCCAAATTGACCGTATGCATTGCCACACCATACTGAGCCTGTACCCGTTCTGCCAGCTGTAGCGTATTCGCAAATGAAGCTAAAATCTGATCCGATTTCAACATTTGCGTACCTGTATATACCTGAATACCTTGAAAATGGACGTGTGGGCAATCTTCCAGCACCTTAAAAAAGTGATCCAGCTGCCCTTCATCCACTCCAAAGGGGCGCGGAACACCACCCATTTTAATCGTTGCTCCAGACAGATCGTTATCGGGATTGATGCGAACCGCTGCCCTAACAAGCTGGCCCGCTTGGGCAGCAATGTCCTCCAACAGACGCAGCTCCCTCACCGATTCGACATGAATACAGCCGATTCCATAGGCTATCGCCTCGTTCAGCTCGGCTACTGTTTTTCCCGGTCCGGCGTACAGCACGTCTTCCGCAGCATACCCGGCCTCCATAGCGACGAACATTTCTCCAGCAGAAGCAATCTCAACACCACAACCTAACGAACGCAGCAATCCAGCCAAGGCTACGTTACCATTAGCCTTGAGCGCATAATGTACACGCACGGCCGGGTGCAATCGGGATAGCAACGAGCTGACGTGGGCATGCAGCGCGTCCCCGTCATAATAGTAAAATGGCGTCGGATGCTCGCCGAAACGCTCCAGTAAGGCTTCGTCCTTTTTATCCATCACCTGAGTTCTCCTCCTCTCTATACCTTGATACTCAGTATTTTGCATCATTCGCTTCCCTCCGCTCGAAAACACAATCATACTCATACTGCATATATCGTCTCACCCGAGCGTGCTGCTTCATGAATGGCTGCCAGCAGTCTGACGCGTTCAGCAGCCTCGCGAAATGGAATGGGCTCCGCTTCTCCCCGGATGATGTTACAAAAGGTATTCAACTGATTGACATAATAGTTCATAGGCTCGAAAACCGTTTTGGTATGCGAAGATGTCTGTGATAACACAGGCAGTGCGTCCACATCTGTTATATTCGGCATGATATCCTTCTTTATTTCTGTCTTGAGTGTCATTTTATAAAAACCTAAATTGGCCCGAAAGCAGTCCTTCAAGGTGACTACTGCCGAATCAAAGGTCAGTACATGAGCACAGCGATAAGGGCGCTCAAATGAAAAGAGGGCAGATGCCTCCAATCCGCTCGGATAACGGGCTTGCGCACGAAATGTCCAGTCACAGTCATGAGGACCATCGAAATCCGATTGACTGTGGAATTCCGCCTGCTCCAAACCAACGACGGCTTGAAGCAGCTGGAGCCAGTACACGCCCAGATCCCAAAAGCATCCCCCACCCTGCTCCGGACGAGATCTGTAATTGTCCGCATGTCCTTCTTTTGCCGGAATGCATAGACTCGTCTCTATGGAGCGTAAGCGACCATAACGCCCCGATTCTACCATCCTCCGCAGTTCATGCTGCCAAGGATGGTGCTGCACCATGACTCCCTCCAGCAGGTAAGCACTGCTCTGTTCGACTGTTGCTGCCAAGGGAGCCAGATCAGCCGTATTCAGGCATAACGGCTTTTCCACCAGCACATGCTTATGAGCCCGTAGTGCTTTGCCAATCCACTCGGCATGTAAATCGTTGCTGAGCGCAATATATACAGCATCGATCTCCGGGTCCTTTAGCATATCCTCAGCATGCCGATAAACGACACTGACGCCAAAACGATCTGCCATTTCTCCTGCCTTGGCAACCGTGCGGTTCGCAAGCGCGGTCACGCGTGCCCCTGCAACATGTCGGATCGGTTCCAGCAACGCACGGGGAGCAATGGCAGAACAGCCAATGATCCCAAAGCGAATATCTCGCATCGCAGGCTCTTGCGCAGCCGCGGCAGCGTTCATAATCCCTGCTCCATTCCTGGGGAGCTTACTGGCATTTGGATACTATTCACATACGACTCTATATAACGCGGCGTCCGACTGCGCAGCTCTACGATCCTCCGATGCATATCCTCTAGTATCTGAGCACTACCACTATAGGTTTCAATCCACGTCTCGTAGCGCATACCTAATCCCAAACGTTCCCACAGATCCGCATTATGCTTCTCATGCACACCAAATGGCTCCAGCATAATGAGTGGAGTGGCCGTAGCGAACGAGTCGGTTAGGCTGCCACCACCGGGCTTGCTGACAATGGCCTGGACACGACATGCTTGGTCCAGCATGTTATGGTAATCCGGTCCGACCTGATACACTGTCTTCTCGCCCTTTTTTACCTCTCCGAAAGGCGGAAATGTATGCTCCCCGGCTTCATTACGCTGCCATGTCCTCCACTGCGGGTCCATCTGAAAATAGCGTATACTGTCCCGCTGTTCATCCGGTTGATCCTGATCATACAACAGTAGATCCAGCTCCCAGCCCGCTTCTTCCAACCGTCCAACCTTCTCACGGTAGGTGCCCATCCCCCAACCGCCGCCATGTACGAATAAACGGGCTTGCCGTGCTTCAAAAGGGATATGCTCCACTGCCGGGATGTCAATATAGTGGTTGACTCTATTTTTATCATTTTCAAACAGGGTCGTTTCTCCACAGCCATCAGCAAAATGCGGGTTATGCTTGGCTAGATTTTTCCAGGAAGGAGAAGGTGTCGAATCCATGTACACGATGTCCACATGCACCGACTCCGGTTCTCTGCGCTTACGATACTCCTCCAGTACATACATCCAATGACCGGATAAGCATATAAAATACCGCCGATCCTCTTCTATCCATTGGTTCAGCAGCACTTCCATCGCAGCGAGATCCAGTGAATTACGCATATCCTGCGGAACCTTTTGTGACATTAAGGCCACCGCAAAATTGTCATGGTAAGCTTTGCGGCTTTTATCGACCTTGAGACGGGCCGATTCTGGCAGCACATTTTCAAATACATGAATCGCCGTATCCACGCCCAGCCTGCGAAGACCCGCTTGCAACAACAAGCCAGGGGTATAAAAGCCCAATCCGAAACCGGAACACAAAATCGTTACCTTCATAAGCTGATCCGTACTCTTACGCATGCTCATACGCCTCCCGTTTAATTCAGCACTGTAAAATGATGCTCTGCCAAAAAACGCTCCAGCTTTGTAGTCAACCGCATTTTATCCTCATCGCTCGCAGCAACCAGCTCTAAATAAAGACGCCCCTTACCTCGTGCCCGTTCGCTTCCAGCAGTTTCTTTTTTACCATTCAAGTCCGGCTTAGCCATGCCGTTCCCTTCTGATCCGCCATCGCTGGCCCCAATCCCGCTCACACGAACCTGCTTGGCAGGCGATCTGCCTCCGCGCCCGGTTGCATTTCTGCTTGGCGTGCTTGTATGGCCCACAATCTTGTTCTCTCCATCTCGTCCACCTGTGTTCACATATAACGTATTGGCACCCAGAGGCATGACACCTTCTTCACGTTCACCTGTGAACAACAATCCTTCACCTTTCAGCCCTTCCAGCAGTTCTTCATAGGATAGACTGCCATCATGGGACAGTGAATAATTCGTCAGCGTGCCACGCATACTTTTCCCGGCCAGAAAGGTATCGAGCTGATGCTTGATCAAACTCATCGACTTTCTGGCATTAATTTCGATAATAGGCTCCAGCTTCCCACCACGAAGTGTCATGGAATCAATGCATACATCGCCATAATAACCATCCTGATACAATTGCCGTCCCACATCCTGCATTAAGCTAAAATAGCCCTCGCGCTCCAGCCGCTCTAAAAAAGCCTCGTCCGGCGACAAGGATTCCCGATAAGAGAATTGAGTATTAGCCAGCCATTGTACAGATAGGATATCGACACTTCCATCATCACCAATCGTAAATTGGCATGAAAAATCCTGCTCTTTCTCCTGAAAAGGCTCCAAAAGGAAAAGCACCTGTTTGCCTTTACGCTCCTGTCCACGCAAATACGATACGATCCGGTCCAGCATTTGTGTCGAGGTAATGTGCAGGTTTCCTTTGCCCGATACGCCAAAATCATCCTTGATTAAAAAGCTTCCATCCCGTAGCAGCTTACGCCCCGCCTCAGCAACATCTGCAAACGAAGTCACAATATAGCCCGGGTTGCGCAGACCAAGGCTGCGTTTCAGATCAGAGGAATACGTTTTGGCATTTACCTTGCGAATCGTTTCCAGCGGTGGCTGATGCAGTGTTATACCCCAAGCACGTGCAGCCTCCTCCACATGCGGTAAACCCGCAAACGGGCTAAGCACACAGCCTTCCAGTTGAGGAAACCCCTCTCCGGCATCGGCCTTGCGACTGCCCAGCAGTTCGAATACTGAAGCGGCCGATACGTTGCCTGCACGCTCCATGCCGTCGGTCAAATCTCGTTCGTTGACAGCCGGATGAAAGCCCAACTGCGCGATATACTGACGATGTACAGGCGAAATAGCATAACGGGTCAATAACGCATCTCCTGGCTGGCAAAAGCTGAACAGCAGTTCATCCATGGCTGCTACAATCGCAGAAGAAGCCCGGTCAGGCAGGGCTGGCAGGGAAGCTAACTGGGCATCCCGCCAGTAAGCCTCCGCTTCGAACGTTCCCATATACAAATGACGCTGATTCGGTATCGCATTCATATGATTCGCTTCCTTTCCTGCTTCATTATTGGCCCACTACACGGTAGCGCTACTGGCTCGCGCTCGTATAATCACGTAGAGCAAACTGCCATATCAGGCGGATGATCGCCAGCAGCCAGAGAGGTGCGAGAAATGCCCATACCACCAACCCGGTATCCATTTTGCCGAGAATGAACATGGGCGGAAAATTACAAATGACAAACACTGGAAGCACGAACAAACCGATACGCTGAATCAGATTACTGTACACGGCCATCGGCACATAGTTTGTCTCGAAAATGCTGTTGGACAGCTCCGTAACGCCGTTCGTGCGGATAATCCAGAAGGCCAGCAGTTGGGGGAGCAAAAATACGGAGTATGCCGTAAGCACTCCGCATCCGAGCAGCACAGAGAACCCTCCCGCGGTTTCAAAATTAAACGGCAATCCGAGTCGATACCAGCCAATCCCTGTCATAATTCCGCCGCCAATTACATTCGGCACGGTATAGCCCAGTTCAAATTGACGCAGTGTCACCATAAATTGCAGCGATACGGGTTTGGTCATGAGCACATCCAGTGAGCCGGTACGAATTTTGTCAGGCAGGCTTGTAAAATTACTGTAGAACAATCCACTATAAAATCCGCTCATCATCGTAAACACGCCGATATATAACAATATGGCGTCAGGAGACCAGCCGTTAATGTCCGTCCCGGCGCGGTATGGAACCGATGCGTACAGCAGCTTGATAAGCAAATAAGTCGTTTCAACCAGAAATGCAGTTATAAAATTAATGCGGTATTCCATCTGCGACATGACGGAAAACTGGACAAACTTCCAGTACAGTCTGATGTAGCGCCTAACGTTTCGGAAAACATTTTTCATGTTAACCTCCCACCGAGACAAAGCGTTTGACCCCGGCTTGCCACACCCAGCGTGATACGGCCGCCAGCACTACAATCCAGAGCCATTGCACGCCAATGCCTTTAGCGGCTTCCAGCAAAGTCAGCTTGCCCGTTAACGCATTCACCGGAAAAAATACGGTGTAGCTGAACGGTAGCAGACTGAACAGACGGGCCAAAACATCTCCAAAAATCGTCAGCGGAAACACGGTACCGCTAGCTACGTAAATGACAAGCGACAGTGTATAAAATAGCCCCGCCGATTCCGTCACCCAAAAGGCTATGCCGCTCAGCGCATAATAGACCACAAAATTAAGTACTAGCGCTCCCGGCAACGCCAATATGTAAAGCAAGATGTACGATAGCCCGAAGCTGATTTGTCCTTCTAGGCTAAGACATAACAGCAAAATAGCAGCCGCCAGCAGCACGACCGCGGACTGTATGACTTTGCCTCCGATAAACCGGCAAAAACGGTAAGCGAAATAATGCACAGGCTGTACCATGAATTTTGCCAGTCCACCTTCCTTGATATCTGTAGCAATTTCGTATTCAAAGCCCGTAGCAATCAGTTTCCCAGTTACTCCCGCCATGACCACATACACCAGCATTTCTGGCAGAGAGTAGCCCAGTACTCTTGCTTGTCCCGAAGAACCGAATACAGCTAGCCAGAGAAAAATTTGCGTCATGATCGGCAGCATGAATCCCGCCATTTGGAGCCAATAATTAGCCCGATACTCCATTTCGTTTTGCATGCCAAGCTGGAGTACCTTCACATATTTGTTATTTCGCATCGGCCAGCCTGCCCCCATCGTACAAATTGGCTATCCCCTCTTCCAGCGGGACGTCCTCAATCGTAAAATCAACGACAGGCAGTGCGTCCAAAATCTTTTTGGACCAAGCCAAGGTATCTTCTGCATCCAGTTCAAATACCGCCTCCAGCTCCGAGTTGGAGCGCAGTTTGCCGAGGCTCGCCAACGTTAGGTTGGATACAGGGGACTCCAGTCGAACCTTGAGTAATTTACGGGCACCGATGACCTCATTCACCTTGTGTAAGTCTCCGTCATAGACCAATCTGCCCCCGCTGATAATGATGGATCTACTGCACAAATCCTCAATATCCTTCATGTAGTGGCTTGTCAGCAGGATGGTCGTCCGGTGTGTGCGGTTATAGGCTTTGAAAAACTCTCGAATCCGCCGCTGAGAAACAAGGTCCAGTCCGATGGTCGGCTCATCCAGCAAAATGACCCGTGGACGATGCAGCAGCGCGGCGATCAGTTCCATTTTCATACGCTCGCCGAGAGACAACCGCCGAACCTGCACATGAAGCTGTTCCTCCACCCCAAGCAGAGTGACCAGTTCATCCAGCGCCTCTTTATAACGGTTGTCCTCGATTTCATAGATAAGCTTGTTCAGCTCGAATGACTCGCTTGCAGGCAAATCCCACCAGAGCTGGTTTTTCTGTCCCATTACAATGGAAAACTGACGTTTAAACTCTTTTTGTCGTTTCCACGGGGTAAAGCCGAGTACTGATGCCTCCCCGTCCGTGGGATGGAGAATGCCAGACAGCATTTTGAGCGTCGTTGTTTTGCCCGCTCCATTTGGACCGAGAAATCCGACAATTTCGCCTTCCTCAATGCTAAAGCTGACATTTTGTACAGCCTCTTTGGTCAGCTGCTGACGCCTGAACAAGTTTTGTAACGATTTGCGCACGCCCGGCTCCTTTTTGTAGTACGTAAATGTTTTCGACAATTGGTTTAATGTAATGGACGGCAATCAATTCCCCTCCTCTTTCCTCTGTGCAGGACACCTGTGTCTGATACGGCCGAATGCTTGGCCTACTCGGCTGCTTGCTCTGCTAAAATCATCAGTTCCTCCAGCATATGCCGCTGTCTTTCAATTAAATGCAAAGCTCGTTCCGTAATTTCAGGCATCCGATGCTTGCGCAGTTGAAGCCCTGTTTTGTAAATATGCAGATTAAGCTTGTGCCAATCCGCGTACAGCCCCTGTGCCAATTCAATTACATGCTGTGTTTGTGGCCCCAGCGTAGCTTGATGCAGCAGGCAATAATCAGCTGTATAATCCGTCAAATGAAGGGCACTGCCCAATCGCAGATTGTAATAGATTTCATGACAGTACGTCCGAAAATCCTGATCCTCCATGTCTGCCAACAGACGGAAGTCACCGACAAATGCCCGGTACCCTTCATCTCCCCGCTTGACCTGCTTGCCTGTTACAGCTTTCCCCGTTTGGCTTTCCGACTCATTAGACGTGGGTACGCCTCTCCAGATGGCTTCGTGTCCAGTCAAATACTGTCGAATATGATGAGCACACGCAGCATGCATCTCACTTGGCGAAAGCGGGGCAGGCTGCTCCACCAGCCATGCATACTCAATAATGCCCTGCATCAGATCGTCGAGCCGAGCTGAGCCCACATAAGTCATGGCATGTCCCGAGGAATCGAGCAGGAAGCTATCATTCACCTGTGCTGTCCGTTCTTGCAAGTCCAACCCGCACAACTCAATCACGTGGCCCCTTGGGTAATTTTTCACATATACATCGTGATAGGTTAAAGCGGTGCTCGACGTATGCAGCATGGTACCGTAGCCCGATGTGAGTACCCGCAACAGGTCGGTTTCATCACTGACACCAGCGACCCACGGTTCCACCCGAATAACAGGTCCGCCACTGGCTGCCATTTCTTGAAGCTGCTCTGGATATTTCTCAGGTCCGAAGCGCTTCAAATCTCCACCATACTCTGCGCACATACTCCCACACAGCATGAATAGCTCGGATTCGGCCATGTTCACCCCGTACCTCCGCAATGAGGTACGCAGGGAAGAATATACACAATGTTTCCCTGGAAGAGCGTTTGCCACTTCTTCTGCACCATAGTCCACAACGGAATCATGACGAGTCTCCATATCGGATCCCTGCATCAACCTTGTCTTTTCGGCGCCCTTATGCATATTTGCCCAGCAGACGCTCAATGCCTTGCAGTGTAGATAGATGCTCCAGCACTAGATCGTCGTCCTCCATCGTAATATCAAGCTCATTTTCCAACTCTACAATTAATTCCACAGCGGATAAGGAATTCAGCCCCAAGGTTCGCAGATCCTGATCCGGAGTCAACTGTTCCAGCTCTCCCGGAGCCAGCTTCAAAATCTTTTCCAGCAAGGGTACTACATGGTATACATCTGTTTTCATTTTTGATTCCCTCCAATTTATGAGCATCCTAATCCAGCAATGATACCTTCCAATTTGTGCGCATACGCATCAGCTTCCTGCCAGCTGTCTGCCAAAATAAGTGTGAAAATTCGGTTCACATAGCCCCGCTTCACAGGAATACCAGACAATGTACCCGCCGTATACACAAACACCCCTTCTGGACGTTCGGGCGTATAGAGCAAGCCCTCCTCTGCGAGCAACCCGCACAAGCGGCTGTAGGTGAGAGGTGTAGCAGTAACGTTGCGGTAATAACGGGATAATGTTTTATGCTGTTCTCCCAGGACGGATGACAGGAATGAAATATAGGTAGATAACGTAAACCTACCGTTAATCTCAATGACTGGAACCAGCAAACCTTCTTCGTCAACAAAACCGTCAATAGAGGCCATTCCTGTGTACCCAATGGAATAGAGATACGTACCCAGCTGGTAGGCGCAACGTCTCACTTCTTCCTCCAGCGCATCGCCAATCTCAGCCGGCACTTGAGATCCGATATATACGGTGCCATCCACGTTTTGTCTTTTTAGCGAAAACATCGTCACCCCACCGCCCTCGTCAATGCAGAGCTGGTAGTTCAGATCCATCTGCTTATTGTGCCAGCGCTCCACAAGCCAGCCGCCGGAAGATGGAGACGAGCCGCCAAAGCGCCTCATCACACTCAGCAGCGTGTCCAGCTTGGACAGCTCGTCCAGCATATACATGCCTTGTCCCGAGGCACCGTGTGGCTGCTTGATAATCAGCTTCACAGGTCCATCCGATAAGTCAGCCAGTCTGGCACACTCCCTGCGGATCGCCGATTCGTCTGCACATACAGCGCCTTCGCTGACAGCAAAACCAAGCTTTTGCGCGGTCAGGCGGCTGAATATTTTATCATTCACCTGAGCACTGACCGCGGATGGAGCGCCGATCAGCTCCAGCCCGCAAAGCTCCGCGATCGCTTCCTCCTGCGGTGTGACCGCATAGGGGACGAGCCACGCTTTGGCTCCGCCGCTGCTGTGGCCTGCATCTGCAACCGTACGCAGTCGTGCCAAAAGCGCCTCATCCGCCAGCACCAGCTCTGAGATCGGCGTTAGCGGATCAGAAGGCTCCGGCACCTCAATACGCGGCAGGCTAAAGCCCAACCGTTGAAGCATGTCCAGAAACGCCTCATCCGGCTGTTCCCGAAGTACAATGACATCCTGACTTCGACATAGCAGGAGATTCATTTCCTCCATCCGATTTACGACTTGCTGTTCATCCCGGTCTACCATGCCCCCCTTGCGGGGGGATGGATGCCACACTTGCTCTGCGCCGATATTAAACAGCCAAATCAGGACTCCATGGTCCCGTTCATGCGCAAGCGCTTCCACAAGGTTAATAGTTTTAGTCGTCACGTCTTGTCATCCCTCTCTCTTCCATCCAGTAACAAACAACATCCATAGAAAACTAAATGTACTTCAGAGAGCCTGCCCCATGCAGATACAATACGCTGCATTTGGAGCACACCGGAGTCAATCCTTCATGATTAATCTTTTGACGAGTTTTCTCATACGCATCCGAGTTCCATATCTCCTTCAGACTATGCTCACGCATGCTTCCAATCGTGAATTCACTGAAAAATTTGCAAGGCATGACCTTCCCGTCTGGTAAAATATCTGTTCTGGAGGTGAGCGCCAAACAATGATTGGAACAACGACTGACCATTTCCTCGCCATGGATAAATTTATCAATTTCCTCATAATCCAAACCAGGCTGATAGCGCACGCGAATGTTCCATACTCGCTCATTGATCCGCTGTAGTTCCTGCATCAGAGGATCGATGTTATCCGGGTTGATTTTATATTTGAAAGCATGCCAGCTACTAATATTTTTTTCTTCAAGTTGTCGGAGCCAGGAGAAATTACGTGTAAAATATTCATCCATTTTGAGGGAGGTTTCTTTGGAAATGTACCAGGGGAACGTCAGCAGCACCAGATCCAGCCTTTTGTCCTCCAGCATTTGCAGAAATTCGTACATCCGTCCGATCATGTTATCGTTAATGACCGCATGGACAGTTACCCGTCCCTTGTACAATCCCTGGTCGCGCAGTTCAATCAGCTTATCCATTTGCCGCATTGTTTTTTGAAAGGTGCCTTTACCGCGAATTAGATCGTGTTCTCTTTCAAAACCTTCAATCGCTATTAATAACTCCAGATTTTCGGACAAATCCAAAATCCGGTCCAAATATTTATCAATAAGTAACCCATTTGTACAAAAGGTCATTTCGCGCCGATCTTCCGCCAGCACGTCCAAAATTTCATCAAAACGTCGATGAAACATCGGTTCGCCGCCCCACATGTACAGTCTGGACTTGGCTTCCTTGGTTTCGCTCAAAATTTGCCGGAGCATGTCCGGAGCAAGATCCATGTTTTGTTCTTCTTTATCCATTTGATGATGGTAGCCTTCCTCGTTCCATTCAAAGCAGTGTGTACATCTCAGGTTGCAGCGGTTAGTCAGCTTAATGCCGATCGTCTGGGGCATGTCCGTTTTGAAAGTAGGGTCCTGTGTGGCGTTACGGTAAGATACAGAAGCGTTTTTCAGGTTACGCTTGATGAGCTTGAACGCTTTCTCATCAATCAGCACATTGCTTTTGGGCTGCATGCTAACACCTCGTTTAATGGATTTTCAGGCACATGTACCTAGCTGTACGTCAGACCGTCTCCATTCCCTCCAGATGCGGCGCTTGTTCCGCATCGCTGATCCCCTGAATGTAGCTGCAAAACGCATCTACCGAGCTCAAATGCTCTAGCTCAAAGGAATCAAAATCAATCTCCACATCAAACGCATCCTCTACTTGCAGCATGAAATGAACCAACTGCAACGAATCCAGTCCCGCATCATGAATAATGTCCGAATGTCCATCCAGCTTAGCGACCAGTTCAGGATCTTCCTTAACCGCGCTGATCATTTCAATCACTTGGCTTTGCATAGCAAACTCCTCCTTGTGAATGAGATTCTGTTCGTTCCACCCAACGATGCCCTCTGCAAAGAAAGCTCCTAGAAAAATTCCTTCACTGGAACTTTATTCAATTATACTCCTCCAATGAAGAGACAAGTCAATAGGTTGTTTTGTAAGTAAAACTCGCAATATGTAAATTAATGTATGATAACTTCTACAATTTTCGCTGGCTATTTTTTCGCAAAATCTAATAAAAATTCTTCTCACATCTCTTGCATGAGCAGCAGAATTATTTTACAATACACGTGAAAATGTTTTTCTTTATATTCTCCTTATATACGATACTTATTTTCACATAAACACTCTACAGCCAAAGGAGCACAGCTCATGTCCCCCATTCTTCATACATTAGCCCATAGACTGGAGCAGCTTCCCGTACAGGAGCGCAAGCTGGCGGAATCCATCCTGCAATCCCCGGAAGATGTGTTGCATCTGGGTATTCGGGAGCTGTCAGAGCGTTGTGGTGTAAGTGCGGCGACCGTTACGCGGTTTTGCAAATCACTACATTTTAAAGGCTATCCCGATTTCAAAATGAAGCTGGCCGCCGAGTTGTCTCATTCCAACCGTAATGGTGAAGAATCCTATCAGGATATTGTCGCCGGAAATTCACTTTCCCGAATCGTGCAGGCTATTCAGGCGAACCATACCGCATCCATTGCAGACACGACCCGACTGCTGGATTTCAACAAGCTGGAGCAGGCCATTGCATGGCTGTCAGCCACGAGCCGCATTGATCTTTATGGCATGGCGACATCGTCGATTGTGGCCCAGGATTTTTACCAGAAGCTCATCCGTATTGGCAAGAACAGCACTGCCTTTGCAGATTCCCATATGCAGATCACCTCTGCCTCCTCGCTCGGAGCGGAAGATGTCGCCTTTGCCGTCTCTTATTCAGGGGAAACCCAGGAGACCATTGCGGCTCTACGCTGTGCAAAGGAACAGGGGGCCAAGACACTATCCCTAACCTCCTTCGGAAACAATACGCTGGCAGGCCTTGCCGATATAGCGCTATTTTCCTCTTCATTGGAGGAAGGAATGCGACGTGGGGATATGGCCTCTCGCATCGCCCAGCTTCATATTATAGATATTCTGTTTACAGGTATGGTGAGCGCGGATTTTGACAAATATATTCCAAGATTGGAAGGTTCATATCAACAAGTGAGCAAGCTCAAAAAACAACCAGGGGGTCACTAAGATGAACATACGCATTTTGAACAGCCGTGAAGACCTGAACGCTACTGCCGCCGCTGTGATCGCTAGCTTGCTGCTATCCAAACCACAGGCCATGCTTGGCCTGGCCACCGGTAGTACGCCGATTGGCATTTACCAATATCTTGCAGATATGTACCGCAAGGAACAGGTCAGTTTTGCACGCGCCTATTCCGTGAATCTTGATGAATATGTTGGTCTTCCCCCAGAACATCCGCAGAGCTATCGAAGCTTTATGAATGAGCACTTGTTCCAGCATATCGACATTCCCATATCCCATACACGTGTTCCTAACGGGAATGCACTAGATCTGACAGCAGAATGTGCAGCGCACGAGCAGGCTATTCTGGATCATGGCCCCGTGGATCTGCAGTTGCTTGGCATTGGTCATAATGGGCATATCGGCTTTAACGAACCCGGTCACAGCTTGGCTGGAGCCACACATGTTGTAGATTTGAAAGAAAGTACGCGCTCAGCGAATGCTCGATTTTTTGGCGAAATAGATGCTGTACCCAGGCAAGCAGTTACGATGGGAGTAGGCACGATTCTTAAGGCGAAGCAAATTATACTGGTGGCTTTTGGTGCGGATAAGGCCGACATTATAAAGCAGGCTTTAACTGGACCTGTCACGACTGAGTGTCCGGCTTCTTTGCTGCAATGTCACCCCAACGTACTTATTTTACTGGATCAGAAAGCGGGAGGATGGTTCAATTGAAGTCAGATGAAATGAGTGGTAACGTACCCCAGCTACTGTACGGGCAAGTTGTCGTTGGAAATGACATCATTGAAAAAGGGGTTGTCGTCATTGAGGGGCAGTCCATTGTTTATGCTGGTTCCGAGGGAAATTTGCCCGCCGATTGGACAGCGGTAGTCTTGGCAAATCAGGAAGAAAGTGCAGCGAGAGCGGTAAAAATTGTGCGTCTGGAAGGAGGCTATCTGCTACCAGGCTTTATTGATATTCATGTTCACGGCGGTAACGGTGAGGACTTTATGGACTCCAGTCCAAAGGTGCTGGATACGATCACCTCCTTTCACGGTTCACAAGGAACGACGGCCATGCTGGCTACCACCATGACCGCGCCCAAGGAACAGATTGACCGAGTATTGAGTGAAGTTCACGCTTATATGGCACTACCTATGCCCTATGCTCAGTTGGAGGGCGTACATCTAGAAGGGCCGTTCATCAGTCCGAACTGGCCGGGAGCGCAAAACCCGGAACATATCGTGCCACCGAATCTCTCATGGGTGGCAGAATGGGAGCAGCGCTTTCCAGGCCTTGTTCGCCAGCTCACGCTTGCGCCCGAACGGGAAGGAGCGCTGGAACTGATTGCATGGCTTTGCAGCCATGGCATTACCGCGGCTCTCGGTCATACAGATGCTACGTATGAAGAGGTTGAACAGGCAGCGACGGCGGGGCTGAACCATGCGGTGCATGCGTTTAATGCTATGACTCCGCTGCATCATCGCAAGCCGGGAGCCGCCGGAGCCGTACTTGCTGATCCGCGCATTGAAGCAGAAATCATCGCGGACGGCATTCATGTGCATCCCGCCGCCATTTCCCTGCTCGCTAGGTTAAAGCAGGATCATAATCTCATTCTCATCACAGATGCCATGTCTGCTACTGGTCTGGAAGACGGGAAATATACGCTCGGCGATTTGCCGGTGATCGTGCAGGGCGGTGTAGCACGACTGGAGGATGGGGTCACTTTGGCAGGAAGCACACTAACGATGATTGAAGGCTTCCGCTATTTGGTTCAACATGTGGGTATGAGTATTCCCGCGGCATCACAAATGGCCAGCCTGAATCCGGCTCGATCCTTGCACATTGCTGATCGTACAGGTTCGCTTGAAGCAGGTAAACAAGCAGATATCCTGTTACTGGATGGAGACTTAAAGCTGCAAGGTGTATGGATTAAAGGATTGCGCAAATAATTCAGTTATAGTTATCATTCCCCAAAACTAAAGAGCTATCCACCAGCGTATTCGCTGAGATGGATAGCTCTTTCTTTGGCATTGCACACACTTATAGGGTTTGAATTAGCGATGATTCATCGGCGCGGGCGTATGATTTTGTGGACGTGTGGGTGCTGTATTTTCCATTGGACGGTTTGTATCAGCCGCCGAGGTCGGGAATACACGTTCAATCACATCCACCATTTGATTGCTCAAGCCTCTAATCGGATGACCATTTTGCACACTGTGTGTAAAGTCAGTGGCTTGTTTGACAAAGTCCGGGTTAGCGGATACATGTACCTGTTCAATCGAAGGTGCAAATTGCTTAACTTTATTCGCGATACGGCTCTTGACTGCATCACTTGGTTCATATGCAGTTCTTGCTCCCTCGATTGTGGTGTTTCCGTTATCTCCGCGATTGTTGTCCGTCAAGCCACGCAACATACCGTACGAGCCTGTACCCATCGTACCGAATAAACCGTCATCACGACGCGCAGGTGTTCCATTCCCGGTAACTCCATTTCCGGCAACTCCATTGTCTGTCATTCCAGGCGTCGTAGTATCCGTAGTACGGTTTCCTCTAGTGCCATTAACGCCATTCACACTCGGTACATTACCGTTACGTCCAATACTATTAGCACTTGGAGTACCGTCAATACTTGGAGCACCGACACCTGTTCCGTTGGCTTGGTCTTTCAAGGAAACGGCTACATAGGCATGTCGTTCACCGACCAGCACTGTCGCAGACTTTACATCCGGCATCTCAGATATACGTTTGGACAAATTGCGATCGACTTGCAGATTACGGACTGGATGTCCGGTTCGGTTGCCATTTTCATTTAATGACATCCCGTCCATACCATTGGACTTAACCCCATAACGATTCACACCATCCATACCATTACGGTTCACACCATCCATATGATGTGTGCTTTGCGCGTTATAGCGTGTACTGTTCGTACGAACGTTATGATCGGCATTTCCGCACCCGGTCAAAGCAGCCATACTGGCGAGTAAAGCAGCAGAAATCGTAAAACTGATGACCTTCTTAGTTCCTGGCATGAACTCATCCTCCATACATTATAAAATGTGTGACGAGATTATCATGCGCTATGAATCATAGGGATATCCTGACTAAAAAATGACTAAAAAAATAAAATTTTAATGTAAATATGAAATACAATTGATGATTTACCACAAGATGGCATGTATAATAAGCTTGAAAAATACTTTATTTTACAAAGGAGGATTTTCAGTTTGAAAAAGATCACTGTTTTGATGCTCATTTTTTTGTTATCAGTTACCCTTGTACCCGTCGGCGCTTTTGCAGGCTCCACTACCCCCCAACCCCCAAAAGATCCCGCCGGAAGCTGGGCAGAAGGCCCACCACCTAATCGCGTTGATCCTGCCAAACCTGCATTATTATTCGTACATGGTTTAAACAGTAGCGCTGAAGTCTGGACCAAAAATAATAACGACATGCTTCATCGTGCACGTGACGCCGGATACCAGACGGCCACCATTAATCTGTACGATACAAATGGTACATCCCAGGATATGTGGGACAATGGTAAGCTTTTAGCCGACAAAATCAAGGTCATCAGTAACCACTTTGGAAAAAAGCTCATTGTCATCGCCCACAGCAAAGGTGGAGTGGATACTCAAACCGCTCTCGTATATAACGGAGCTGCTCCTTATGTTCAACGTGTCATCACCCTCAGCAGTCCCCATCATGGCTCACAACTTGCAGATCTCGCCTACAGCAGCTGGGCCGGATGGCTGGCAGACATCGTCGGCTCACAAAATCCCGGCACCTCCACTTTACAAACATCTTATATGAAGTATTTCCGATCCAAGACCGATGCACTCAGCAACGCAACTACAATTCCATTCTTCACGTTTGCTGGTGATAACTGGTCTGACGGCACTGCTTCCTACATACTCGGCGGACTTTACCTCTCAACCTTTGGTAAAAATGATGGGGTGGTCACAGTCGACAACGCTAAGCTCCCCGGCGGACGTGTAGTTAAAATCGGATCTTGGGATCATGCCAAGGTTCGTACCGGTTCTTACGTCTTCTCCCTGATCCAACCCTACCTCCAAGCGAACACTCCAGCATTGAATCAGGAAACTGAAACACTCTCAGCATCTTCCCTGACTGCTTCTGCTGTACAATCCACCTATAACGAGATCGATAATTCATACTTTATCCGAGGCGGCGATTATAATGGAAAAGCCTCAGAAACCCTCACTGTTGAAAATGGTGTCAAATCCATTGATCTGGACTGGATCAGCGATAAACGTGTGAGTAAGCTGGAACTAACCAAGCCTGACGGTACCAGTGAAATTATTAATCTGAAAGCAGGCTATGATGACGATATTTTTGCTGGTGCCTGGCATCATAACGCCGTCATTCAAAATCCAAAACCGGGCACCTATAAACTGAACGTCACAGTTCCTGATCAAGGAGCATATCTCCTGATTGCACGTTACCAGGCTGTTCAAGTTCCAGAGCTGAAATACAATCTGAATGCAGTGGGCCCGAAGCTAAACCTGAAACCACAGGATTCCCCGGACAGCGTTACACAAGTTACCTACCAAGTTCAATATTATGGTGATCCGCAGCAAGGAGTCACTTCTGCCTCCAAAGGTTTGACGGTACAGCAAAAAACCGTTAACCCTACCGGACAAATAGAGCTATCCAAAGCGGACAAGCCCGGCATCTATTCTGTAACCTATGAAATTAGCGGCACCACAGAGGCAGGTTATCCGTACCGTCGCACAGCTGTTCAATCCATCTATATTGATGCTGACGGCAATAAGTATGTTGACTAAATAAATCTACAACCTAAAAAGCCTGCGAACCCCTACATATATGGGGCGTTTGCAGGCTATTATTCATTACAAAACTTCTTGATAGTGGTAATACTTTGTAATCCCATTCTTGTGTTCAATCGGTTGTTTGATTCTGATTCCTCAGCTTATGAAGCCAATAGTAGCGGTGTAAATCCATAATAAAATGGAAAAGAACAAATGCCAGCATGGAGTATACACTGATCAATACTGTGGCAACTAATTGTTGTGTAGCAAATCCGAGGGAAACATTAGCTATCAGATAACCAGCCCCAGTAAATGTGGTGATCGTCACTACAGGCGCTCTCTTGTTTTTTTCCTTAACTTTTGGTTTCTTCTTATGCTTTGAAGGATCTTTGAATTTCGCCAAATTATATTTTATAAAGGAATACAAGGCGACTCCATAAAGGGCAAAGGAACCTATAAAATACCATGAAGTATCCAGACCCAACATGCCATAAGCAAACTTTTGTGTCATGATCATGAAGCCCATAGAACAAATCAAACCAAATACACCACGGAATAAAATGTAATTCAACTGCAATTTGCGTGGCATGATGACCAGTACTAGAGCCCAAATGTTTATCATAACAATCGGTGGCAACAGTACATAAACGTAAACGGCAATGTATGGATTTCCCACTAAGGGGATAACCAGAAACAGATCTAACAGTAATAAAACAAGAATGATGACATTGGAACGAATACTGTTGACTGGGTACATCTTCATACTTTTCTCAAAAGAAGCCCTGTTATCACTCATAAACTTATAAGCCCTCCGTTAAATAAGTAAACCTACGGATAAGGATAGCCAAGGCTATATCCATTGTCCACTTTTCTATTGAACTGTTTTTAACTCTTGTCGCAGTTCTTCTATAAAATCAGTCACAATGCTTTGGACAGCATCTTCACGGGACATACGGATATACCGACTGGTCTTTTGAATGTCTTCCTCGAACAATTGAAGTATCCTATACATGGCCTCCTGATCTCCACTTCGTACTAATTTTAGCAATTGGACGAACTCAGCATCCGAAATAACTCTTTGAGCATTTTCTTTTTCCATTTATTCACCGCCTGTTGGGATAGCTTTAACTCTTTTGCAATCTGTGCTTCGGTTTTATCTAGTATGTAAAGGTCAAAGATGATCATTTTTCCGATCTCAGAAGATAGAGAGTTGATAAGCTGTAATGTGTACATATTAGAGTTTGAAGATTCTGTAAAAGATGGGGCGCTGACGGCTTCGTTCTTTTCCATTACAAATTCATGATTGGTTTGTACCCGAGCACGATACTGGATTCTCCAGGCAATGCGGTACAGCTTCTTTCGATATTGTTCTACCAATGTTAGCTGATACTGATCCATTGTAAATCACCCTTTCTCTTTGGATTTGACTTTTTCTAATCCTCATACTATAGGGTAATTTCCAAACCTATTTTACAACCAAAATCAGAACACTTGTTCTTATTTATTATACTATTTTTACAATCAGTTGTATATGGTTCTTTTAATTTACCTTCCTTTATATATGGCTAAAAAGGAGGGAATACATTGCAAATGGATGATGCTCTTTCTCTGGTTACCAACGTAGGCTTTCCGGCTGGACTTTGTTTTATTTTGTTGCGGCACATCCTGCACACGATGGAGGAAAAGCTGGACAAGCTGGATCTCTCACTTCATGAGCTGATTCAGGTTATCCAAGAATTAAACGACACTAACAATTCTTCTTCCAAAAGCAGCAAACCTGACGAGTAACGAACACAAAGAAGCTCCAGACGACGATCATCCGCCGTTGGAGCCTCTTTGTGCGCTAATTTAATTCTAATGATTATTTTCCAGTCTGAGCTTGGTCGTGTCCATTCTGTTCAGCACGGTTCACGTCAGATACTGACAGACCATAAGCCCAGTTACTTTGTGGCGGTACAATCCATACGGTATCTGGATCATCGTTAAGCGTCCAGCCCTGATAGACCAGCTGGGAATCATCCTTACCCAGCGATACGCTCAGCGTAAAGCGGTGAACAGGCTTGTTCAGCTCAGAGGCTTTGCGCAAGGCCTGACTGCTGGCCAGGTTTTTGATTTGCTGTGAGAGGGAAGTCGCCGTGTCACTGGCTACTGACTTTCCGTTCAGCGTCCAAGATGTGGAAGCACTGTCTCCGGTTCCGCTGTTACCGGAGGATTTGAGCATCCATGAAGCATTTTGGCCTTCCCACTCTATTCCGCTCAGCTTGGTATCGTCCCAATCGAACGGCGTTGTATCTATAAAATCATCAGCACCCAGCAACAACCCTGAAAGTGTATCGATAGGTACAGAAGCTATCTCTTTTTTGTCTGATAATACATAAACAGCCTCTCCGGAAGGCAACGTTTCACCGAAGGCAAAGGTACGAACGTCACCCTTCTTGGTCTTAATCTCAATCTGATCATTGGTAGCGCTGATCCCATATTTGGCTACATCTTTAGGAGAAGATTCGACCACTTCACCCAACTTTACATTTTGAATCGCCGCTAGCCAATTGTCTATTGTATATTGGTTTAATGGGTAAGTCCGTGGCTTGCTCATACTCCATTGACCATCATGTTGTTCAAGTTCCACCGACTTGCCGTCCTTTCCAGTGATCGCGAAAGACGTAATATCCCCTTGCGTAAGCTGAACCAGCTGGCGAGCCGCCGGCGCTTGTTCACGAAAGAAGTTTTGGCTCTTTGCATAGATTATACCCGCTCCCAATACAACTAACAGTAGCACTGTGGGTATCCATTTTCTCATGCTCTTCTTCGCCTCCACCATAATAAGATTCCGATGACCGCGAACAGCAACGGCAATCCGATGACAGATATGGTCAATATCGTTTTCGCTTGTGCAGGAGTCAAGTAAGCTACCTTATAATCCTGCTCCTGACGAGGACGAATGGTGAGTCCATCAGAGTGTTCCTGCACATAATTCAGACTGTTCAGCACAAAGTCTCGATTGCCTCCTGTGCTGATCTCAGTGTCGCTTAAGAGGGCGGACGTTCCGAGAATAACGGCTTTGGGCTTGCCTTCTTTCCCTTCTACCGCATAACCGAGATTCAGCGGCCCCTGCGGGTCCTTGTCATCCTTCTGCGTTTCGTTGTTCAGCAGTCCTTGGATATTCGTTTCACCATAGCTGGCTGCAGAAGATTTCATCAAAAGCGTCGTCTTCCAATCCTTCTGCTCTCCTGCCTGCAAAGCAATAGACAGTGAAAGAACCGGGTACAGATTGGAAGCCGCCAACTTATCGGTGATCGCATGACTGCCGAAGGTAGGAACCGTCCATAGAGGTCCAAGTGTATTCGTCTGTTCCTGATCCACCACGATGGCATGAGTGTCCTTCACTCCATAATCAGCTGCTAATGCATCAAGGTTTTTCCAATCGGACCCCATGTTCGGGTGAAAGCCTAGTGCCATAAAAAGCTTTCCTCCATCATTCAGATACGTACGAATACTCTTCAGTTCCGTTGCACTGATATCACGTTCTGGTCCGACAATAGCCAATACAGACGCATCTTTGGGCACGCTACCCGCCTGATTAAGCTGAACTTCCTCTGTTTTCACATTATCTTGTGACAGTGAGCTGCTTAATTCAGTCATTTGGGACAATGGGATTTCCTCATGTCCAGTTAGAAAGACCACTTTCCCTTGACGGGTAGATGATAATCCCAGCAGTCCACTAGTCAGCTTTTCTTCCCCGGTAAATTGGTATGCCCCTTCACCACTCCCCTGAGCTTGCGTAAATAGACTCCCAATATCTATAACCCGCTTCTTCTCCCCCTGCACCAACACAATAGATGCTGAAGTAACACCATATTGCTTGGCCAGTAACGGTTCCTGATTCAGATCGTATTGTTCGACCTTGAGCTTGTTGTTACGCTTGGCATATTCATTCAGCATGTCCGTAACATCCCGGTTCAGCTTCTGATTTTGTGAAGTAGATACGGTAAAAGCAATGAGCCGTACGTCTTCCTTTACACCTTGGATGGTCGTCAACGTTTGGTCAGACAGCGTATACTGCTTGCCTGCCGTCAGATCCAGTTGAAAGCCACCCAACGACCGCAGAAATAACGTCAATAAAATAAAAATCCCTACAGCAGCAATCGATAGTACCACACTATTGGTATGACCCAGCCATTTTTTCATATTCATTACCTCCACCGTTTCCGTTCAACCACCTGGATGCTGAATAGCAAAAAGAGCACCGCCACTGTCACGTAGTACATCACATCGGCTCCATTCAGCAATCCTTTGGTAAAACTGTCAAACCGTGCGGTTAGTGAAAAAGGTTCCAGCCATTGCTGTACCGCCGCAGATGCACCCGTCTGTCCACCAAACGAATCCAGCATCCAGAACACAAGTAAAATAATAAAACCGACGACCGCTGACATCATCTGATGCTGTGAAAGCGTCGAAGCGAATAAGCCGATCGCCATCATGGCTGCGCCAAGCATAAATAGACCGATCACAGATGTAAATACCAGTGTCCAATCCAGCGACCCATAAAAGGACATCACGACCGGATACGCTAGACTGCACAGCACTAATATGAGCAACATCCCCAGCGACGCCAAAAATTTACCCACGATCATTTCCGTCACACTCACAGGGGAGGTAAGCAGCAGTTCATCCGTACCTTGCCTGAATTCCTCCGCAACCAGCCTCATCGTGAGTAATGGGACGACGAACACCAGCATGGACAAGGTGTCACCGAGTACCAGCCGATAGTCCAGAATGCTAGGCTGATACATAACAAAATTTGTATAAAAAAGTAACCCCGTCAGCAGCATGTACACTGCAAGCGCAAAATAGGTCGTTGGTGTCCACAGATAGGCTTGCAGCTCTTTTTGACAGACCGCGAACAAACGCCTCATGACCGATTACCTCCTGTATCCTTATCTTCTTCAGCCTTATCGTCGCCGGATGCAGCATCTCCATGCTCCACCGTGATAGCCGTAGGGGCTGCATTCTCCGAGGAATGTAGATCTTGTACTGCTGGATCGCTGACCTGACCTTCTTCCGTCTCGCGGGTCGTTAACTGCTGGAAGATATTTTCCAAGCTAAGGCTTTCTTTTTTCATCTCCAAAATCGGAAGCTTCGCATCAGACAGCACATAAAATAGTTCTTCGCGAAAATCCTCACCGGAGGCTCCTGTGAGTAGCAATTCGGTCATATCTGGCTCTGCGGCAGTCAGCTTCGTGTTCGCTGGAGGCTGCGTGGCCGCCATAGATTCAACCTCTACTTTTCCCCAAGTACGCAGGACATCCAGCACCTGCTCACGCTTCCCTCTGACCTCCACCTTCACCTTGAATCCATCTTCCATCGAACCGCCGAGCGCGTCAGGGCGCCCATCCATGACCAGCTTCCCTTCATGGATGATGAGAACACGATTGCATAACGCATCCACCTCAGGCAATATATGCGTACTTAGCAATACCGTATGATTTTCGCCAATCTCCTGAATGAGCTGACGAATCTCCAAAATCTGATTGGGGTCCAAACCCGAAGTCGGTTCATCCAACACCAGTAAATCCGGGTTATGAATAATCGCACCTGCCAGTCCCAAGCGCTGTTTATACCCTTTGGACAAACTGCGGACTAATTGTTTTTCCCGCCCATTCAGTCCTAGCCTGGACATCATCTCCGAAATACGCAGCTTCTGCTCTCTCGCAGGCACATCACGAATACTAGCTACAAACTTCAAATAGGATCTTACGGACATATCCTCATACAAAGGGGGAGTCTCCGGCAGATAACCGATTTTGGAACGGGCCTGTCTGCCCTTATCCTGAATCGGGATACCATCAATCGTAATCACTCCCTCGTTGGGTTGAAGATATCCTGTAATCATGCGCATCGTCGTCGTTTTACCCGCACCATTCGGCCCCAGGAAACCAACAATTTCACCGCGCTGCATTTCAAAATCCAGCTTATGTACACCCCGGTTGCCCTCATACCACTTGCTCACCTGCTGCACTTTGAGCACATGTTCCACCCTTTCCTTTATCGTAATCTTCTCCCTGCTGCTCCCCTACTTCCCTCCCACCTAAAATGTTGCATGAGTAGCGGGTAGCAGCGGAGCGGAGGATTTGGAGCTGGAGAAGCGCCAGCGTTCGCCTTTGCCTTGGGATTTTTACCTCTACATGTCTTACTTAATCACAGAAAAATCCCACGGCAACAGCGATCGGAAGCCCAAAGCCTTCGCGGAGCGGTCTCCTCGCACCTTATGCTACACTTTTAAATTCTAATAATAATCCCCCACATATAACTCCAGCTTAACGTCACTTAAATAGAAGCTTAAAATAATGTGTCTGAAATGTGAACACGAAATTACACATCTACCCTCAGAAACTTGTACGGTTCGCTAAGGTATGGATTCGCATCTACTATCATTACAACGTGTGAAGGGAGTGTATAAAAGCGATGAGTGTATTGTTTACCAATCTAGTTTCTAACGGCGACTTCGAGATCGGATCCACCCTTTTTTGGAGCTCTGTCAATGTGACTGTCACTAACTTATCTGTAAAAAAGACAAACTTTTATAGCGCGATCCTGGCAGGAGGCGCAGTAGATGCTTCTCTTTCCCAGGTCGTTTTTGCTGCACCAGGCGAAAGCTATACGTTAAGCCTTTCAGCTGCAAAAATAGGAGGCCTATCCAGTCCTCAAGTTAACATTTTTCTGTATTACTATGACGCAACCTTTAGCTTCCTTGGCACGGGGCTAACTACCTATTTGAGTGCAGGTACATTGCCAGACGCTGTGAACGGAACATGGCAAAGCCTGTATGAAGTAACAGCTCCTGTACCAGCCAACGCAGCCTATGCCTTTTTGATTATTAGTAAAAATGCCTTGGCTAACACCGCTGATGTAGCTATTGATGCCGTTGCTCTTGTTAAAGCAAGTGCAGCTGGAGCTGTGGGTCCAGTCGGACCTGCCGGCCCAACTGGTGCTACAGGTGCTACGGGGCCTGCGGGTGCCACAGGCGCTACGGGCGACACTGGCGTTACCGGACCTGTCGGGCCTACGGGTGCCACGGGCGACACTGGTGTTACCGGACCTGTCGGACCTACGGGTACCACGGGGGACACAGGTGTTACTGGACCTGTCGGACCTACGGGTGCCACGGGGGACACTGGTGCTACCGGACCTGTCGGACCTACGGGTGCCACGGGCGACACAGGTGTTACTGGACCTGTCGGACCTACGGGTGCCACGGGGGACACTGGCGCTACCGGACCTGTCGGGCCTACGGGTGCCACGGGGGACACTGGCGCTACCGGACCTGTCGGGCCTACTGGCGCTACGGGCGACACTGGCGTTACCGGACCTGTCGGGCCTACGGGTGCCACGGGCGACACAGGTGCTACTGGACCTGTCGGGCCTACTGGCGATACCGGGCCTACGGGGCCAACTGGACCTACCGGACCATTTGGCCTTGGATTTACCGGGCCTGTCGGGCCTACGGGTGCCACGGGTGATACAGGTGCTACCGGACCTGTCGGACCTACAGGCGCCACGGGTGATACAGGATCTGCTGGACCTATCGGGCCTATCGGGCCTATCGGCGACACAGGCGCTACTGGACCTGTCGGACCTACGGGCGACACGGGACCTACAGGGCCGACTGGACCTACCGGACCGTTTGGATTTACTGGCCCGATTGGACCAACAGGAGACACTGGTCCACAAGGACCGATTGGACCTACCGGACCTACGGGGCCGACTGGACCTACGGGGCCTACCGGACTCTAACCTCCTTTTCTACCACATCATGTTTAAGCGATGTACCATACCTTATCGACAAAGCCGCACAGCATGTTAAGGCTTTGTCATCCTTGCCCTGCCGCGATTGTGGCAGGGCTTCTATAAATCAGACCTCTTTTAAATCCAACTTTATGTTTGACCTGAACCCTTAGATGGTTCAAAAAGGAGTGATGCTCAATTGATCAGTATCAGCCTGTGCATGATCGTCAAAAATGATCAAAATACGATTGGCCGTTGCCTGGAATCGGTCCATCCTATTGTGGATGAAATCAACATCGTGGACACAGGTTCACAGGATCGGACCATTGACATATGTCGCAACTTTACAGATCGAATTTTTCCATTTGAATGGGTAGATCATTTTGCCCTTGCACGTAACTATTCGTTTGAGCAAGCTACGCAGGAGTACATTCTCTGGCTTGATGCCGATGATATTTTGAAGGAGCAGGATGCCGTCAAGCTGCTTGAGCTGAAGCAAACCCTTGATTCCTCAGCCGTACCAACCGTCGATTCCGTGTCTATGAATTATCATTATGGCTTTGATGATCATGGCAATGTCACCCTACATTTTCGCCGAAACCGCTTGATCAGAAGGTCAGCCGGATTCCGTTGGCACGGAGCCGTGCATGAGTACCTCGCCGTAGACGGGAATATTCAACATGCCGATATCGCCATAACTCATACCAGAACACATACAGTCTCTCCAGGAAGAAATCTGCGAATTTATGAGAAGTTGCTCGCCCAAGGTCATGCCTTCTCTCCTCGTGACCTCTACTATTACGCTAACGAGTTAAGAGATAATGAAAGATATGAGCAGGCCGTGCAGGCTTACCAGAATTTTCTGGATACCGGACAGTGCTGGGTAGAGGATGCGATTAGTGCATGTAGCAAAATGGCCGACTGTCTGCAACAACTTGGCAAGTTGGAGCAAAGTATTACCGCGGCTCTCCATAGTTTGACCTTCGATACGCCCAGGGCAGATCTATGCTGTCGGATAGGTCATTATTTTTTGCATAAAAACGAGATCTCCAAAGCTATTTATTGGTACGACATGGCTACCACTCTGAATTCTCCCGACACGATGGGCCCGGTACAGGACGCGTACCAAACGTGGTTTCCTCATATCCAGCTATGCATTTGCCATTTTCGGATGAAGGATTACACACGTGCGAATTGGCACAATGAACAAGCTGCAATGTACGTTCCCAACGACCCGCATGTCCTGCATAATCGGCAATTTTTCAGCTCAATCCTGAATCCTCCCCAATAGAGATGTCTCCCATACTCACCCCTCAATCTTTAAGTAAGTCAAAGGAGGAGCAAGCGGAATGCAACAATCGAATCGGTACAAGATAGCTGTCTATGCCATTAGCAAAAATGAAGCCCGATTCGCCAAACGCTGGATGCACACCATGCGTGAAGCCGATGTTGTCATTGTAGCGGACACCGGCTCTACAGACGATACTGTTTCCCTGCTACGCGAAGCGGGTGCAGAGGTGCATCGTATCGAGGTAAATCCTTGGCGTTTTGACAAGGCTCGCAATGAGTCCCTGCGGCTGGTCCCTGACGATATAGATATTTGTGTCTGTACGGATCTGGACGAAGTCTGGGAGGAAGGTTGGCGGTCGCGGCTGGAACGTAACTGGAAGGAAGGAACTACCCGGATGCTATATACCTTTACGCATGGACAGCCTGGGCAAGATACCGTTTATACATGGTTCTGGAAAGAAAAAATACACACTCGTCACGGTTACCGCTGGGTACGCCCGGTTCACGAGGTGCTTGAATATATCGGGGAGGGTGAAGAACGTAGCATTCGATCCGATCAGCTCCGCTTGTATCATGATCCCGATCCGCACAAATCCCGCAGCCAATACCTTCCGCTGCTGGAGCAGTCTGTGCGCGAGTTTCCCGAGGATGACCGCAACATGCATTACTTGGGGCGAGAATATATGTATCATGGCCGCTGGGATGAGTGCATTACTACATTGCAACAACATCTTGCCATGCCGCAGGCACGCTGGGCAGATGAACGCAGCGCTTCGATGCGCTTTATTTCTAGAGCCTATAAAGCAAGTGAACAATGGCAGGAGGCAACACGTTGGTTATACCGGGCTATTGCGGAAGCGCCGTATTTACGTGAACCTTACACGGAAATGGCTCAGCTGGCTTATCATACACGGAACTGGTCCGCCGTCTATCATATGGTTGAAGAAGCGTTGCGTATTTCAACACGACCCGATACGTACATGCAAGAAGATTTTTGCTGGGACGCCACACTGTATGATCTTGGTGCCCTCGCTTGCTACGAGTTAGGCCTTTTACACAAAGCTTGTGAATATGCGAGAGAAGCAACAGAGCGCTCCCCGGACGATTCTCGCCTTAGCCATAATTATGCGCTAATTCAATCTAGGCTTCCATAGAAACCCACACCCCGTTCTGTTAGTTGAATAACTTGGTATAGGAGCTTTTGATTGGCAAAGGAGGTTATTGAGATCAAAGTTCTATTTACTTTTTATATACCGAGCGGCGGCGTAGAAACCTTGAACCGCCAACGCTGTAAAGTGCTCATGCAGGACGGGATTGAATGTCATCTTCTCTATTATCAGCAAGGTACAGGGATGCAAAACCTGAACGGCGATATTCCTGTATTCATGACTTCCTCTGAAGAAGAAATTCGAATGCTGGTAATTACTAACCGCTATGATGCAATTATCGTCTCATCGGATTATCCTATGCTCCCCAGACTGCGAATGTTGGGCTATCAGGGGGTATTAATCTATGAATCGCAGGGCTTTGGTTCTCACGAAGAGGCTGCTTGGGTGGTCGCGGATGCAGTTCCGTATCTTCAGAGACATGCCAACGCGGTGCTCTTGCCCAATACAACTCATCTGGTGCAGCTATTTACCGACATGTGTCCATGGCTTAATCGTTATGTATTTCCAAACGTACTGGATACCAGCGTATTTAATTATGTACCTAACACTCCTCCGATCAATCCGATTATTGCCTGGGTTGGGCGGTTGGAGCCCAACAAGAACTGGAGGCATTTTGTCGACATTTCTTACTGGATGCTGCAAAACCGAGCGGATCTTCGAATCTGGATGTTTTATGATGACACCTTGTCTCAACCGGAGGATAAAATACAATTCGAGAACATGCTTGCTCAGCTTGGTATGTCCTCCCTTATCGAGCGTTTTAAAAGCGTCCCTCATGCCCAAATGCCCCTGTACTACTCCATGATTGGCGACTCAGGCGGCTACCTGCTATCGACCTCGCTGGTAGAGGGCTTCGGCTATGCGGTTGCTGAGGCGATGGCCTGTCGTTGCCCGGTATTAAGCTCTGATTCAGACGGAGTACGAGCATTCATTGACCACAACGAAACCGGTAAATTTTATCAGCAGGGAGACATCTTGCAGGCGATACTGCAAGGACTAGACCTGATGAACAACGTACCTCAACGCGAATCTATCCGCAGGAAAGGGCTGGAGCGAATCGTTAGTCTGTTGGCACCGGATAAATATGTGCGCTCCTTCCGGCAGATGATGAACACGCTGGGTGTGAGGTAACTAAAAAAAGCTGACGACAACCCTTTTTATATACGGGCCATCGTCAGCTTTAACTTGCCTTTTTATTATGGAATATTGTAATCTATCTAATCTTTAGTAAGCGGTCTCCTGCATGAATATCCTTGGGATCTTCAACTAAAATATCCGTGTACACGGCTGTATTGGTTACAATGACGGATGTGGTAATATCATATCCTTCATCCCCTATAGCTTTGGGATCGAATTCAACCAGCTTGTCCCCTTTTTGAATCGTATCTCCTTCAGACACAAAGGAAGTGAAATGTTTTCCTTTCAAGCTGACCGTATTAATCCCAATGTGAATGAGCAGTTCAACTCCATCCTCAGAAATAAGCCCGATGGCATGCTTGGTTTTGAAAACGGTAACAACTGTTCCGTTAAATGGCGCATAGGCTACTCCTTCTTTCGGAATAATTGCGGCCCCCTGGCCCATCGCACCACTGGAAAAGGCTTCATCTTTTACTGCGGTTAAAGGAATCAATTCACCGTGTAGAGGACTGAATACCGCTTTTTCTTCCTCTTTGTTTTCATCTGCAATTTCAATCTCAGACGCAGGTTTTGCATTTTTATAACCGAAAAGATAGGTCAAAATAAATGCGACTACAAAAGCTACTACCAAAGATATAATAAAGCCGATGAAGCCTGCATCCATGCCTTTTGGATTAATGAATAGAGGTATACCAAAAATGCCGCCTGAGGCAAATCCATATGCCGTTGAGCCGAGTAAGCCTGCAGCAGCTCCTCCTATACCTCCAGCGATCGAGGCTAAAATAAACGGTTTTTTGGCGGGTAAAGTAACCCCGTAAATAGCTGGTTCAGTAACCCCCATCAAACCCGCAATTGTGGCAGAAGTGGCGATAGGTTTTAATTTAGGGTCCCGTGATTTCAAAGCGATGGCAAATGCCGCACCTGTTTGCGCAAAAGTCGTACAGAAGAGCATACCGTTAATCGGATCAAACCCGTTTGTAACTACATTATTCAGGAGAATTGGAATGAATGCCCAATGCAGACCAAAGATAATAATGCCCTGCCAGAACCCGGCCAGAACGAGGCCAGCTACAGCCGGACTTAACTGGTAGATCCACATAGAGCCTTTGGCTAACCCATCGCTGACTATAGTTGCTATCGGTCCGACAACCAGAAAAACAAGCGGTGATATGATGACCAAGGTCAGAAAAGGCACCATGAACATTTTAATGGAAGCAGGTGCATACTTACTTATCATTTTTTCGACCTTAGCTGCCAAGAACGCTCCAATAATGATAGGTATAACAGAAGAAGTATAATTAATCAGAACAACAGGTATGGTCAAAAAGGACAGCGCCGTTTTATCCGTAAAGGCGGAAGTAATGGTCGGGTACACCATCGCTGCTCCCAAAACGGCAGACAGATACGGGTTTCCTCCAAATTTTTTACCTGCTGAAAACCCTAGAATAACCGGAAAGAAATAAAACATTGCGTCTGCTGTCGCATATAAAATTTTATACGTGCCCATCTGATCAGTCATCCAGCCCAGGGATGTGCATAAGGCTAATAGTCCTTTTAGAATCCCCACAGCAGCGAGCACACCCACAACGGGCATGAACACACCTGAAATTACATCGACAAAGCGGCTGAATAGGCTCGCTTTTTCATTCTTTTGATCATCTTCAACCATCTGATCTCCATGCTTTACTCCCATTGTATCCAAAAGAGCTTCATAAACTTTGGGAACCTCATTCCCGATGACCACCTGAAATTGGCCACCACTTTCTACAACGGTAATGACACCGTCAATCTGCTTGATCTTTTCTTTATCTGGCAATTGATTATCCTTCAATTTGAATCTCAATCGAGTGACACAGTGAATGACACTGTTCACATTTTCATTTCCGCCCACGGCACTCCATACTTCTTTGGCTGTTTTTTTATGATCCATCATGTTCACTCCTTCTTGGATGCGCTTTCTATTTTTCTATTCGTAGTAGCTGGATGTGCTATAACTGCGACAATTACGGCACTGATCCCGCCTGCAAGTTTACCCACGATCATGGCAATCACCATATTCTTGTCCATTCCTGCTACAAAGCCAAGATGTCCCCCCAGAACGAAAGATCCACTGACAGCAAAAGCAATACTGATCACTTTTCCTCTGGGCTCCATCTCTTTAACTAAAGTGAACGTAGGAATATTATGAGCAAGACTAGCTACCAGACCCGCAGTAGCCGATGGATCTATGTTTAGCAAACGTCCTGCCCGTTGAAGCGGATTTTTAAATATTTTTGTAATCCAAGCAACCAACGGAAACGCACCAGCCAATACAATAGCAATCGTTCCAACCGTTTGCACACCGACAGACAACGGAGCCATATTGGGAATGATCACAAATCCAGTTAAGGTTTCGACCCCAATCGCTGCCAAACCGACAAGGGATAGAAGCCTAATGCCGTTACCAAACCACTTGAACAATCGGATCGTAAGCTCCGTAAATAGACGTAAACCCAGCATAATGATTATTGAAAGAAGCATGGGAATAATCAGATTTTTTAAAATCATCATCACGTCAAATCCGGCGGTCATTCCCCCTATGAAACAGCCAACAGGAATTGTACTGATACCGATTAAGATTCCTTTTGCAAAATATAGATGATCCTCTTTTTCCAAAATGCCGAGGGCAACCGGAATCGTAAATACGAGCGTTGGGCCAAACATGGTCCCCAGAAAAACCCAGGAAAATAAACCCGCTTGCTGGCTGTGCGCCATTTCTGCCGCAAGTGCGTATCCTCCCATATCTACCGCCAATATCGTATTGGCAAAGGATGCCGGATCGGCACCCATTGCCACATATAATGGTGAAACAATAGGAATCAACCATGAGGCGAGTACAGGAGCCAAGGAAACAATTCCTATCATGACCAGAGCAAGAGAACCCATGGTCATGAGCCCATTGTTGAAGGCTTGTCCCAACCCCCAGCGATTTCCCAAGCATTCATCCAATGCACCCAGCACTAAAAAAAGAGCGATAACATACATCACAATATCGTTAATGGACATCCTGTTGCCTCTTAATACACATGAACTTTATGATTTTCTGCGCTGTCATAGGTGTCGAATACAAGCTGAAGGGTCTTGATATTGTCGTGACCACTCGTTTGAAACTCTTTTCCCGTGTTGAGACAATCTATAAAATGAGCCTGTAGCTTTTTATGGCTTTCCTCATAGTTTAATTCAGTCTTTTCAACCAATACTTTTTCGACTCCCTGATTATTAATGAGAGATAATTTACCTGTGTTATACAGTTTTAGGGTGGCCTCATCGCCTTCAATCACCAGCTGTTCTTTATGATCGGGAAGGACCTGCTCTGGAAGCTGCCCATTGAGTTCCCTACGAGTCGCCCAGCTCATGTCCATAAGACCAAAATAATGTTCATAACCTAACATAATAATGCCCGTGTCTTCTCCCTGTGTGTAGGGGCTGACTCGCTTGGTTTCCGCATACAAACGCTGAGGTTCACCGAATAAGAAACGCCAAGTATCCAGCCAATGAACTCCCATTTCATAAAACAAAAGCTTGGGCATATCTCTGAAAAATGGCTGCGGCAGCTCTTTTTCCGGAGCAAACCTCGGCGAATAAAAATCCGTATGCGTATAACGTATAACATTCATATTCCCAACGATATTCTCTGTCAGCAATTTTTTTATAATTTGAAAAGGCTCAAGCCAACGCCAATTTTCGGTCACCATAAGTCTGACTCCTGCTGCTTCAGCAATACCTACAATTTGCTCAGCTTCCTCCACAGAACGTGCAAAAGGTTTTTGACACATCATATGTTTTCCGGCTGCGGCCGCCAGTCGAACCAGTTCCAGATGTGTCTCAGGAGGTGTAATGATGTCCACGACATCAATATCCGCTTCGCTTAGCATTTCCTCCAGACTGGTATAGCAATATTCAGTAGGGATATGGAATTGAGCTGCTTTTTCAAAAAGTAAGCCTTTATTTCGATCACAAAATCCTTGGATTTCTACATCCGAGATACACTGCCATGCTTTTATATGTTTTTCCGACCAATATCCCGTTCCAATGACGCCGATTTTCCACATGGTGCTTCACTCCATCCACATTCTTCTCTGTTTTTATTTCGTTCCGATGATGACAACATCACTTTCAAAGCTGTGCATGTCTAGCACCGATTGATCCTTTTGGACGGACACGTCGGTTTGGGCAAACCGCTTCCCGGCTAAATCAATCGTTGTAAACTTGTAATCCTGCACGTTAATACTTAGCGATACCTTCGTGTTAACCGGGACATACAAGACAATGGTATTCTCGTTCCCCGCAGCTCTGATTTCCTCTGTCTTGTTTAAAACAATATCCAACGGTTTTACGCCAATCAGGTTATACATTTCAAACAAATATTTAATAAAGGAGTAATCCCATGCGCCCTCAAATCGCAATGCTGTTCTCCAATCATAGGGACTATCGAATCCTTCCCCTTCTACAATGCCGAATTTCTTTCCTTTTTTGTGCCAGCTCCAAATGCCATGCGCTCCGTAGGTAATGCCCGCACCTCCGCCTGCAAGGAGGCTTTGCCATGCTACTTTTCTCACATCCAGTGCTGTGTATCTGCCATACACATTGCGGCTATAACTAATTTGTTCATAACATGGCTCTCCATTAATGACAGGCCGTATATCCGGCTTATGGTAGAAATGTTGAGCAATCTCATGGCCCACATGCTGAAACTCGGAATTATGTCCTGATTGATACATATAAAATCCAAGACCCTGGTGTTTCTCAAAGGCTGGAGGAATTTCTCTCAATCTTCCTTGAATATGCAGCGTAGTTAAGCTTGCAGGGCTTAATTGTTGTACAATTTCCAGTGCTTTTAAATAATAGGAATTGGCACGTTCGGTCGGAAAATCACTATCCCCGCTGATCAGAAAAATAGGATCAAATGGAGAAAAACGGTTTACGACGTACGTTACATAGGGTTCAACGCATTCAAACGGCATTTTATTACCCTTTTGGAACATTTCAGCCCATGTATCCGGCACATAGTTACACCACAATAGAACCAGGGCTGGAACAAATCCACGCTCTACAGCCATTTTCAACATGATTTCTGCCCGGTCAAAATAAGCTTCGTTTAATGTATGGTAGTCGAAATCCCCATTTTCCAGTAATGCAAACGGCTGTAGATTCAGATCCGATTCACTTGCATCCCATTGTCGGAGCATGTTGATTTGCAACACATTGAAACCTTGCATCTTCCGATAGTCAAGATAATCGCTCCACTCCTCTATCGTCGCGTTGGTAAATACACTCCAAACCGTATCTGCCAAATAAAAAAAAGGTTTTTCCTCTTTTGTAAAACTTCTTTGATTTTCAGCCATGTTTAAACTCAAATAAATCACCGTTCCTCTCTTGCTGTATTCACAAAATTCTCTAAACAAAACTAAATAAACAACTAAACTTATATGATTATTTCGCAAATTAAACTAAATTAAAGCGCTTTACACTTGAATATTAACACTATAAATCATAAACGGTCAACGAATTTTTATTTTTAGTTATTTAGTTTAGTTTAGTTTATAAGCTAAACTTTCTTGCAGAGTAATGATATAATTTATGTAGTTTAGTTCAATAGGGGGTTCCACATTGAAAATTGATGATATTGCAAGGCTTGCAGGTGTTTCAAAATCTGCTGTCTCTCTTGCTTTTAATAACAAACCCGGAGTCAGTGAAGAAACCAAGGAGCAAATTCTAAAAATAGCCCAAGAGCATGGATATAAACCACGCACCATGAAGACAAGCAAGGAAGTTATTAAAAATCATCATGTGATACGCTTTGTGGCATGTAAAAATACAGACATCGTAACAGAACATTATGATTCACTTCCATTTTTCAATGAGTTAATTCATCATATTACCAATCAGGTGAGAGAACATGGAAACACCTTGATTTTTTCGTCTTTTGATAGCCATAGCCTGGAAGAAGAATTATCTGCTTTGGAAAAAGATCAGCCTTCTTCAGGCATACTTCTGCTTGGTACCAATTTAACTTCTGAGACTATTCATTCCATACAATCCATTCATTCCAATATTGTGATTCTGGATACTTGCTTTGAACACGTCGATGCCAGTTTCGTATCTATTAACAACTATCTTGGTGGGTATCAGGCAGGCCAATATTTAATTCAGTCAGGACACAGAAAGATAGGATACGTACAATCCAGTACGAGGATTCTTAACTTTACAAAACGAAAGGAAGGGTTTATGGCTGCTTTAGAGGAGCACAATCTTTCCATAGAAAATGGGCTTACATTTGATATGCATCCCATGCTTGTGATGTCACAGGACGCATTTAAAACAGCTATTCATGAACTGAATGAGCTACCTTCGGCCCTATTTTGTGAAAATGATTATATGGCGATCAGTGCCATTAAAACGTTTCAAGAGATGAACATTCGAGTGCCTGAGCAAATTTCCGTCATGGGATTTGATAATATTCATGAAGCCAAGGTGATTAGCCCGGAACTCACAACCATTCATGTGAAAAAGGATATTTTGGCCCGAACTGCTGTAAACTTGCTTATGGAGAGGCTTAACAATCATCAGGGGCATCATACCCAGGTTCTTGTGAATACGGAGGTTATTGAAAGAAGATCTTGTGTAGCCTTGAAATGACCTATGATCATTAGTTTATTATTGCTTGCTCTCTCTATGATTTTAGAATAAAGCCGCCGTGTTGGCGGCCTTTTCTATTTTCGGACTCCATATTGGACATTTTCAATTTATCGTCATTCGTTGAAATCTTCCTCTGTCAAATCCATATTTACGCTCGCAGCAGTTCGACTGCCGTCGGCCGCGGCAAAAATCAACTGGGAAGGCATGAAGTACGATGAATCCCCGGCAGCATATACACCAGGTATGGAGGTTCTCCCCGCTTCATCCGTCTTGATCCCACCCGACTCCGTTCTTTCACAGCCCAAACGTTCTCCAAACGGTGCACTTTGTACAAACTGGGGAGACACAAAGCCGCCGACCCTCGGGACTTGAGTGCCATCCGTAAATCGCACATGCTCAAGCTTTCCATTGTGACCGATGAACGCCGCAACAGGTTGCTCCATTACGATGATTCCTTTAGAATAGAGCCGTTCTTTTTGCTCGTCCGACAGGGATGCCTGACCATTCGTACAGACGATCAAATCCTTACTCCAGTTAAGGAGTAGTTTGGCTGTATGAAATATAGCTGCCGATTCAGAGACGAGGACAAGCGGTTGATCCCGCAACTCCCAGCCGTCGCAATAAGGGCAATTAAATAAACTTTTCCCGTATAACGGATAAAAACCTTCAATCTCGGGGAATATCTCCTTTACGCCCGTCGCCAATATCAATTTCCGCGCTTGAACGCGATGGCCTGACGAATCAAGTACCTCAAATCCAGATTCGTTTTTTGTAATCGAAACAACCTCGGTTTGCAGATGATGGACAGACGGATAACGCAACACTTCCTCATAAGCTACACGGCGGAACTCGGCCGGCGTTACGCCGTCTCTCGTAATAAAACCGTGCGACGCATGCGTAACCGCATTTCTGGGCCGATTATTATCAATCAAAGCCACACTTCTTCTGGCCCTGCCAAGCACGAGGGATGCATTCAATCCGGCGGGCCCTCCACCAATAATAGCGCAATCGTACAGCATAACACCCAACTCCTTTTAAAAGATATTAAAGACTCTTTATATCTTCAATAAAACAAAAAAAACTCTATACATAACTGGCAACCACCCTCTTTCTATATAAAGTCGCTTACTTTGAAACTTGCGTTTGCTTTTGCGCCAAATCGGACAATTTCGTATTTTTAAGATGTCGTTCCATTTTCTCCTCTGCTTCCCTCATTACAGCTTGAATCAGGCACTCGGAGCCGTGGACAAAATCACATTCAAACAAAGAATTGGTTCCTTCAATGGCATGGATAATATCCAAAAAGGTAATGTCCTCTTTATGACGAGATAGTCGATAGCCTCCATTGGCTCCAGAAACCGATTCGATCATCCCAGCCTTCACAAGCCTTGTCAAAATTTTCGAAAGATAAGTTGGTGAAACATTTTGGGATTCAGCCAGCTGCTGAACACCTACTGGCTTCACCGACGAATCAGTAACGAGCATGAGCATAGTGTGCAGAGCATAATTCGTTGCTTTTGTAAATTTCATAACTACACCTCAATCAAAGACTTATTGTATCCACTATATCCCCGAATCTGCTAGTGTGTCAAGGTCATCTAGCATTCACGCTGCTGTTAATCCTTCTTTTGGTTACGCTCTAACCGTTGTATACTGTTCATCAGAACAGCTAAGAAAGGGGGCTCGTTGTGCGTATTTTTGATATTCTTCGTATATTGGTTGCAGAACAGATGGTCAAAGGAGAACACTTGGCAAATGCATTGAAGGTATCTTCTCGAACGATACGAACGGATTTAAAGGAATTGGGTGCTCTGTTGTCAAAGCATGGAGCAGCAGTTAAGCCCCTTAAAGGAACAGGATACAAGCTAGAGGTTCGGGACGAACAAGCATTTCATCATCTACTGAAGCAATTAAAGGATTATGATCATAATGTGCCCTATCCATTAGCGAGTTCTTCTGAAGCTAGAAACCGTTTTTTAATGAAAAAGCTATTGCTTACCAATGCATATGTCAAACTTGATGATTTAGCCGAGATCCTGTATGTTAGTCGATCTACTTTACAGAATGACCTCAAAGAACTGCGCAAGTTACTGGCAACTTACGGACTATCTCTGGAGAATAGACCCTATCATGGTATTCGAGTCAAAGGTAATGAGGCCAAGCTGCGTTATTGCATTTCCGACTATATATTTAACAGGTTAGATGAAATAGGCGAGCAGCAGGTGTCACCCCCTCTTCTGATCTCTAACGAAGAGATGGAATTCATAAGAGAAGTGATTCTGGATCGTATTGAGAACCATGATATTCAGTTGTCGGACATTGCCCTGAACAATCTGGTCATTCATATCGCTATAGCATGTAAGCGTATTCGCGAAGAAAGGTATGTGTCGTATTATCCGCAAGAGATGAAAAAAATCGAAGCACAAAAAGAGTTTAGGGTGGCGACTGAGATCGTATCCGCCTTGGAACAAATCATGAAGCACTCCTTTCCACTTGTTGAAGTTGCGTACATTGCTGTTCACCTGCTGGGTGTAAGGACCGTCGTTAGTGCCCGTATGGATGAGGTGGAGATTAAAAAGATCATTGATAAAGATATCTACGAACTGACTATCGAAATACTAGACCAAATTGATCAGCAGTTGAAGATGAACATTCATAACGATCAAGAATTGCTGATTGCATTTTGCCTTCACCTCAAACCGGTGATCAACCGTTATCAATACGGAATGAATTTGCGTAATCCTATGCTGGATGAAATCAAAGCCAATTACCCGCTTGCCTTTGAAGCAGGTATCATTGCTGCGGAAGTCATCAAGCAGCGGCTTCATATACACATCGAGGAAAATGAAATTGGGTATTTAGCCATTCATATCGGAGTCGCGATGGAAAGAAAGAAAATGGAGGACGCGCCCAAAAGATGTATGATCGTATGTGCTTCTGGACTCGGCAGCGCTAAGCTGCTGTATTATAAGCTTCAATCGGTCTTCGGTTCCAGATTGGATATCGTGGGAACCACTGAATTTTATAAGCTGAAACAAATGCCTTTGGATACACTGGACTTTGTCATTAGCACGATCCCCATTTCAGAACCGCTTTCTATCCCCATGATCCATGTGAATACATTTTTAGGCGGTTCCGATATTACTAAAATTGAGCAAGCCATTTCTGAGGCCAGACTTCCTGCTGTGCAGTATGTACGAAAAAAATTGGTCTTTCTTCAGCAGAAGTTTGAGAACAAACTCCAAGTGCTTGAATTTATAGCCGAAAAAATACACGAAGCAGATCTTGTAAAAGGCCCCCTGCTGCAATCTGTAATAGAGCGTGAAGCCGTTTCCCCCACTTCATTTGGCAACTTGGTCGCGATCCCGCATCCGATGGAACCTTTCGCAGATTCTACGTTTTGGGCCATCTGTACATTACAAAAAGCAATCGATTGGGATGGCAAGCCGGTACAGTTTATTTGTATGCTCTGTATACAGCGCACCAAATCAGAAGATTTACAGACTATGTATCATATTTTGCTTGAAATTTTAAATAATGAACAGCTCGTCCAGCAGCTTATTCGCTGCAAATCATATACAGAATTCATAGAAGTGTTGCACAAAAATTGTTGAACATGAAGAGTATGTAAACAAAGGAGAAATCTAAAGCCTACAGGGCTGGGGTTTCTCTCTTTTTATATTTAATGATAAGACTTCAACTAGAAAGAACGATTTATTTCCGTTAAGAAGAGGAAATAATGTGCGTTATGTTGAAAGCGATTCCAAATTATAATAGCCATACGACGAGGATGATTGAAAGGAGAGAGGATCACGTGAATAATGATGAATCTACAGAGCACGACGTGAACATGGAGGACATGGATGATACAGAGATTGTATTCCAAATTATATTATACGCAGGGAATGCACGCAGCTCGGCCATGGAGGCGATTGAGCTTGCAAAGGCGGGGAAATTTCGGGAAGCCAAAGATGAATTAGCCACAGCAAAAAAAGAACTGGTGTCTTCCCACAAAATTCAAACCAGAATTATCCGCAAGGAAGCAGCGGGTGAAAAAACAGAGATGTCCGTCATGATGGTACATGCTCAAGATCATCTGATGAATGCCATCACCATTCGCGATATGGCCTCAGAGTTTGTAGACCTGTATGAACGCATTGATCAATTCGTACCGAAATCGTAGAGGGAGGGACGCTATCCCATGGCATTCAAAGACAAACTGGTCGATGGCCTCACATCGGTAGCAAATGCAATCAATAATTTTAAATATATTATAGCGATCAAATCAGCTTTTATCACATTGATGCCTGTTATTATTGTCGGTGCCTTTGCTGTATTGATTTCTAATATGGTCATGGACCCGGTCAATGGCCTTGCGCATTTTAAGCCGTTCTCATTCCTGGCTGAGTACAAACCGATTTTCTCGGGCATTAACTATGCCAGCTTGAATATCCTTACCATTCTGGCTATTTTCATGATTGGTCTGGAGCTAGGAAAAATTAACGGTGAGAAAAATCTCTTCCCCGGTTTGCTTGCTTTAATCTGTTTTATCTCTGTGACACCAACCACGATAGAGTTGATGGTTAACGGTGACATGCAAAAAGTAACAGACGTCTTAGCCCGTCAATTTACGGATACCAAGAGCTTGTTTTTAGGTATTTTCATAAGCATCCTATCCGTTGAGCTGTACAGTAAGCTGGGCAAGTCCGATAAGCTAAAAATCAAAATGCCTGAAAGTGTTCCCAGCAATGTGGCCGTTTCTTTTTCTGCATTGATACCAACTATCATAACGGTGACAGTCTTCTCAATGCTCGGATTTTTCTTTCATAAGTTTACAGGTCTCTACCTGTACGATGCTGTCTATAATGTGGTACAAAAACCTCTGGAGACCGTAGTACAGGGACTGCCAGGTATACTGGTACTGATGCTGGTTGCGCAAATCTTCTGGGTGATCGGTATTCACGGGAACCAAATGGTAAAGCCCATTCGTGAACCCCTGCTGCTTGGCGCGATTACCGTCAACATGACTGCTTATGAGCAAGGACTGCCCATTCCGAACATTATTACGATGCCTTTCTGGGACGTATACATGAGTATCGGTGGTTCAGGGATTACACTGGCCCTCTTGATTTGTATTATGATCGCTTCCAAGCGTGAAGATATGAAGGAAATAACAAAGCTTTCGCTCGGCCCAGGTCTGTTTAATATTAATGAGCCTGTCATTTTTGGACTTCCGATTATGTTGAATCCATTGATGGCTATCCCTTTCATTATTACTCCGCTCATCACAGGAACGATTGGTTACTTCTCGACGTTGCTTGGATTTGCAGGTAAAGCCGTCGTCATGGTTCCATGGACTACTCCGCCTATTATTAATGCCTACCTGTCTACAGGTGGAAGCATTGGCGCCGTCGTAACTCAGATCATTTGTATTGTGGTAGCCATTATCATTTATTTCCCGTTCGTCAAAATTGCCAACAAGCGAACGGCTGAATAATGCGTTACTATAGAAATACATCAATAATTGAAAACGCATTCTTTATACAATGAAAAGGAGAAACATGTCATGGCTAAACATACGATACAAATTCCGTCGAATTTCATCATGGGTGCAGCGGCTTCCGCTTGGCAGACAGAGGGATGGAGCGGTAAAAAAGAAGGTCAGGACTCATACCTAGACCAATGGTACAAAAATGACCGCTATGTCTGGCACAATGGATATGGACCCGCGGTTGCAACCGACTTTTATAATCGCTATACCGAAGATATTGCGCTGATGAAGCAGATTGGCTTAACCCATTATCGTACTTCTATTAATTGGTCCCGCTTCTTAACGGATTATGAGAATGTAGTGGTGGATGAAGCGTATGCGGATTATATGGGCCGAGTCATTGATGAGCTGATTGCAAGCGGAGTCGAGCCGATGATTTGTCTGGAGCACTATGAGTTACCCGCTTATTTGATGGACAAATATGAGGGCTGGTCCTCCAAGCATGTAGTGGAACTGTTTGTAAAATATGCGGAAAAAGTGTTTGAACGGTACGGGGATCGGGTCAAGCACTGGTTTACGTTTAATGAGCCCATTGTTGTACAAACGCGTGTCTATCTAGACGCCCTCCGCTATCCCTATGAACAAAATACGCGGAAGTGGATGCAATGGAACTATAATAAAACGCTGGCTACCGCGAAGTGTGTACAGCTTTTCAAAGCCAAAAATTATAGTCAGCACGGGGCTAAAATAGGCGTTATTCTGAATCCCGAAGTCACGTATGCCCGATCAAGCGCCCCTCATGACCAATACGCGGCGCATATGTATGATTTATTTTACAATCGAGTATTTCTGGACCCGCTTATTAAAGGCGAATACCCACAAGAATTATTCGATCTCATGGGCAAGCATGATATTGCATTTGAAGCTACAACGGAAGAGCTGACCGTGATTAAGAAAAATACCGTTGACTACGTCGGAATCAATCTCTATTATCCCCACCGGGTCAAAGCGCAGAGTAAAGCGTGGAATGAAAACACACCCTTCCACCCCTCTTACTACTATGAGCATTTTGATCTTCCGGGTAAAAGAATGAACAAATCACGGGGCTGGGAGATTTATCCGAAAATCATTTACGATATGGGAATGCGTATCAAGAACGAATATCACAATATCGAGTGGTTTGTCGCAGAAAATGGTATGGGCATTGAGAATGAGGTTGCCTTCAAAAATGAGGAACACATCATTCAGGACGACTATCGTATTGACTTTATAACTGAGCATTTATACTACACGTTACAAGCTGTAGAAGCAGGCTCCAACTGTACAGGTTATATGCTGTGGGCCTTTACAGACAACGTTTCTCCCATGAATGCTTTTAAAAATCGCTACGGACTGGTGGAAATTAACCTAGACAATGATCGAAGTCGGCATTTGAAGAAATCCGGCTACTGGTATCAAGCTGCTATCAAGGAACGCTCGTTTGTTGCTGATCTGGATGAAGAGTATAAGTAGTTAAAAATGAATTTCTGGAGGCGCTCAACGATGAAAAAAATTATTCTGGCATGTGCTGCGGGTATGTCCACATCCATTTTGGTTTCTAAAATGAAAAAAGAAGCAGCAGCAAGATCCATAGAGCTGAACATCGAAGCCATCCCCGAAAGCACCATTAAGGAAGAGCTGGAAGGCATTACAGATTCTGTGATTGCTATTTTGCTCGGACCTCAAGTACGGATGCGTAAAAAGGCAGTAACCGAAATTGCTGCTCCCTATAGCATTCCTGTAGATGTCATTGACACGTTGGCTTATGGTAGAGGAAACGGTGCAGCAGTCCTGGATCAAGCCTTGAAGCTGGCTGGCGAGAACATCTAATTGCTATTCAAATGAAAAAGAGGCTGAGTATTTCCTCAGTCTCTTTCTTGATATCCGCGCGCTTTTTATCAAGACATACCTTCTTTGCCTGAGCCCATACTGCTCACATACGTTTCCTGTAAACCGGCAGAAATGCCGTATAGCGGTTCCCAACGAAGCCAATGTCTGGCGACTGCGTTACTAAGACAGCTATGGTGAATGTCTCCCGCTCGCGCCGGTGAATATACAGGACGGACAGACGAACCATGCAGCTTTAGTAAATCGTAGGCCAGTCGATTGATGGACGTCGTTCGTCCCGTACTTACATGTACTGTGCGTTGATCCGCTGCATGAATAGCCGCCATATTCGCTCGAACGACATCCTTGACGTACACAAAGTCGCGGGTTTGTGTCCCATCACCGTGAATGAGCAAGGGGCTTCCTTTTTTCAGCCGCTCCATAAAGAGAGCGACTACACCACCCTCTCCCTTCGCAGCCTGACCGGGACCATACACATTTCCATAACGCAAAATCGTGTAGTTCATTCCGTACAGCCGATAAAAAAGTCGAATATACGATTCTGCGGTCAGCTTGGACAGTCCGTAGCCTGAAATCGGCTCCACGGGATCGTCTTCCTGTATACATTGCTTTTGTAGCTCTCCATATACACCGGACGTGGACGCAAATATAAATTTTGACACACCGGCTTCATGACAAGCCTGCAACAAATGGATCGTCCCCAGCACGTTCACATCCGCGTCCTCATCGGGTTGATGGATGGATTGCTGTACATCCGCCTGTGCGGCCAAGTGAAACACAATATCCGGGCTTTCCCGAATCAGCAGCGTCCTAGCTTCAGAGCTGCGAATATCCGCAATATGCATGACTGCGCGCGGGTCCACATTTGCGATATTCCCGGTCGTCAGATTATCCAGCACATGCACTCTGATGCCCGAATCAGCAAGCGCACGTACCAGCTGAGAACCAATAAATCCGGCTCCCCCGGTGACCAAAGCCTTCACTAGCTCACCCTCCTTTTGAACCGAAGCATATGACTTCCCTTCGCATCATGTTATGCGACTCCCTATAGCTTGGCGCAGGCACAAGCACAGTCCGAAGACAATCTATAATGTGTCTCTGGAATCTCAGCACCTCAGACATGCAGCCTGACATTTTCCAGCATATAACGCCACATCTCATCCTGACCGTTCCATATATCCTCAGGCGGCAGCTCCACTGAAACCAGCCGCTCCAATCCCCAATCCAGCTCCGTCACACCATCAGTCCCTGTGTAATCCACGTATAACAAGCGAAAATCATGTGTAATCCTCTGCAATAACACATCATGTAGTTCCACCGCTTGCTCCCGACTGCCCCCGAGACGAACCAGTAGCAGACGGGACGCAAGCGTGAATTGATCTAGTAGACGTGCGATGCGGCGATCAAGCGTCGTTTTGAATGCAGGATAGGAAGTCAGCTGCTCCGATGTATTCTCGCTAACCGGAAAATGGTGTGCCGCTGTAATCCCATAGTTTGCATCCTCGACCATGAAGTTATGCTCGCCGTAATCGTGCCCCGTGACACGCAGACTATCAACATCCATAAAACCGGCAAAACGGGCGTCCAGCAAGCGACTGACCTGTGACAAGTTACCGGAAATCATCCAGTCCAGCGGACCCGCATAGGGACGCAGTCCGTTTTTATCCAGCTGAATGGAAGGCAAGCAATGCCCACCCAGACTGAATACAGCATCATAATCCCCCTGCAACCGCTCAAGCACGACGCCCTCCCCTTTCCGAAGACAAGGTCATCCCTTTAAAAAGGGTACGCCAGTGCGGATCACTTTTGTAATTCCATACATCGGCAAAAGGCATTTCCACCGCGCATACATGTGGAAGCTGCCAATCCACCTCCGTCAACTCCGTTACACCGGAACAATTCACCACCAACAAACGAAATTCATTCGCTACCATGCCTGACAAAATACGTTCCAGTTCCTCTACTTCTTCATAGGTTCCCAGCATACGGACGAACAAGCTGCGCTTCGCCATCTGTGTTTTTGCAAAAAAACGTTCGATACGACGGTCTATCTTTTCCCTGAACTCAGGATAGGTCACCAGATCTGAGGACGTATTGCGTTCCTGTGGAAAATCATGCACCGAGATCACATTATAAGCGATATCTCTGACCATATAATTCAGTTGGCTCGTACCAACGACACTTAAATTGGGCAAATCCATAAATCCGGCAAACCGATTTTCTAGCAAGCGGTTCACATCGGACAGCGTGTCAGACATCATCCAATCCAGTACCCCGGCAAACGGCCGCAAACGGTTCTTTTCCAATTGAATGGCAGGTGTACAGTTTTGCCCCAGACTGAAGACCGCTTCATATTCCCCTGCCAGCTGTGCGAGTCTCATAGCCGTGCCTCCTTTTTTAATACGACCCTTCCCTCAGCGCCCTTCTTCTGTAATCGAAAAGGGACTTCAGGCCGTAGTTTGTTCCACTCTACATTACATGCACAGCACGGCGAAAAGGGTTGGACACCAATGCGCTTTTTGTCAAAGAGGCGTACAACTATCCAGTCCAATCCCGGTTATTTTTCATATCATATTAAGGCTGGTAACCTAACGGAATTCAAGGAGGCATCATCATATGTCCGTGTTTCTTTTAACCGTCGATCACCATCTCGCTTACCACAGCGCCCATATAGAAAGCTGCCATGTAACCTTTTTCAATCGTGAAAAGAGAGCCGTCGATGTGTTGCTGGAAATGGGAAATGACAGTGGCGTTTTCCGACGGCAGCTCCTTCGATTGAGCCCTTCTCCCGAAGCTGGCTCCGTGCTAGAACTCAAGGATATGGAGACCGCCCAAAATCCTTTTTACCTGCGAGTGGTGACGAGTATTTACAATCCGGAAACGCTGTTTATCCTGGCTGAATTTTTGGAAAACGGGAACGTTGTCGCTAAACGTACAGCCAGTCATTTTACCGTGACGCCCTAATGAACGGGCAGAGGAGGAAGAAGGTATGTTGAAATATTCAGTTCAAAATAAAGCTGAGCCAGGCACATATGCACTGCCTTTTCAGGTCACCGAACAGGAGAGCGTGCTCTCTACATTAATCATTCCTGCAAGTAAATCTGAAGGACGTATTGTCATTGAAGTTTCTTTGGCATGGGAAAATCCGCTGCTCAACTGGGATATCGGGGAGCTAGACATTCGATTGCGTCGCAATGATGAGCGGGGACCTATGCTGGATTGGTTGCAGGATTCCTGTTATCAGGAGGGATTTGCTGAGTTAAGCTATGAGGAAACGGGAAAACAGGCAGAGCCTTATGTATACTGCTTAACCGTACAATCAGCTGACCGCCGTGCTGTTGTTACAGGGCCGCTCATAATTCGAGGCTCCGTTTATGAGGATTAACGAAAACCTGGATGGACAATGAGCTGAAATAAACTAAAGGCAGGTGGGAGTTTTAAGCCCGACCTGCCTTTTTATATGGTCTGTGCCCTCATGGTGCGGATTGTCTCAGACGTTCCAAAATGTCAGCGTCTGGCAGCTTATAATCTTCCGGCAACGAGGTGTTAATTCGGTTCCATATTGCGTAATCGACCTTCAGATCTGGGTGCGACTGCTGGATTTCAAAAATACGGTTGTACAAGTCTCCAACGACAGGAAAAGTCATGCTCTCCCTCCTAACTATAAGAATCAACGTATTCAACGTACTTGATTCAGCGCTTGCCCATAAATATTCACGAGCCGCTCAATCATAACATCCAGAGACCAATGCGCGGTCCCCCATGCTTTGGCACGTTTTCCCATAGCTATCCGCACTTCATCCTGAGCCAGCAAATGCTGCAAATGAGCTGCCAGTGCCTCCACATCGCCAACCGGGGAGACCAGTCCGGTGTGTTCATGCTTCACCATTTCCGGCAGTCCGCCCGCATCCGATACCACTGCCGGAAGCCCCAAAATCTGCGCCTCCATGACCGAAAACGGCTGATTGTCCTGTATGCTCGGATGAACAAAAAGGTCCGCCAGTTGTAAAAGAGCAGGTACATCTTCACGATGCCCCAAAAAAAACACATCTTCCTCCAGCCCTAGCTCCTTCGCCTGTGTTTGAAGCTCTTCCCTTTTATCTCCCTCCCCGACAATCCAGCAAACCCAATCCGTACGACTTGCTTTCAGTAGGCCAAGAGCGCTTATTAAATAATGCAGCCCTTTGATATAGACCAGCCGTGAAGGACAAATCATAACTTTTTTCCCCTCAGGTCGTACGACGTCCGTTCCCCGGGCGTGGACTTCCCAGAAGTGCTCGGTATCCAATCCGTATTGGAAAGTAGCAATCTGCTGCTCAGGCACTTCGAACTCACGCACAAGCGTCTGTTTCATCCATTCTGTAGACGTAATGGTAATATCCGCGGATAGAGCGCCATAGTGCTCCAGCGCCCAATAATATTTCCACATCAGCGTCTCACGGTAACCCTCCTCATGATCCCGCTCCAGAGCCATCATGACTTCACGAGCCAGCGAGCCATGAATATTCGCTACCAACGCACTGTCCTTACGTTTGACCCGACTTAGAGCACGCGTCGCAATAACATCTTGCGTGTGAATAACATCATACTGCTCAACCCCGAAATACGCCGCTGCCAGCTCCATACAGTATCGATCCTTTTCCACCGTCTGCACCCATGAATCCAGATGTAATACAGGGACAGCCGATTCATTCAACTTCGTATGCAGCAGGGGCAGCAGTTGATCCTTCAGTAGCTCCCTATCTTCAAAAACAATATGGTATTTAGGTGTATCCGGTCCATTCCCCATCAAGTCTACCGTGTGACCTAGTAGCTCCAGTCTCCGTTTAATTTGCAGCATAAAGGGCCATACGCCACCCAAATGAGGAATCGGCCAGTACGTAGCTAACAAAATTTTCAAAACAGCCTCACCTCCTCTGTCTCGTACGCTGAGCTACATTCCGTTACTTCCGTAAATTTGCTGGAAACCCGATAACGCATCTGTCCAGACCGCAAAAAATCCATTATTAGGCACGATCGTTACATCAATAAAATTACCGATCGTAACGACGGGAACCGGACTAATCCCGTTAGGATTAAAGGAGCTGTCTGTTATTCTGAGGTTCGTAAATGTATTCCCTCCGTTCGTTGATTCGGCCACAAATACGTCTAATAAAGAGGTCGTTATTTGATTGGTATAATATACGATCTTAATCACGCCGGTCACAGGCGAAACATCAATAGCCGGGAAAAAATGCTGTGCCCCGGCACTGGCTCCTGTCACCGATTGCGGTGCAGTCCAGCTTAATCCACCATCCACCGACCGGGCAAGTAGTACATCCGCATACCCTGCCCGATTATCCTGCCAGACCGCATAAAGTGTTCCCTGATTCGGGCTAGTAGAGCGATCTACCGCAATGTTGGCCATCGGCAGCACATTGAAGCCAAAGCCGGCCACGGGCAACGGACTTGGAACCGGGACAACAGAAGACACAGGCAGCGAAGAACTGAATGCTGTCCCCCCATTGAAGGACACAATGACCTGATATTGGTTAACCGGATTCGTCACAATGTACCCGACATAAATCACCCCTGTAATGCTCACGGTGATTTCCCCCCGCGTAATCTGATTGGAGCCAGGGGTGAGCACCACGGGTGTATCCCACGTGATCCCTCCATCCTGTGAGCGCTGGAAAAACATGACGGACCCGCCGAAAAAGTCAGGATTGTATTGATGTGTGTAACATAAATAGATGTTTCCGGTATAGGAGCTGACCTGAGAAGTATCAAATTTCACGCTGACCTCAACATTGTTGACAAATGTCCCATACCCTCGCTGGGCAATCACAGGCGGATCAAATGTATTACCGTTGTCTCTCGACATATAGATAGCGATGGTACCGCTCAAGCCGTCTGCGGTAAATACGTGACAGGCTATGACAAACAAGTTGGGAAAACCGTAGCTGACGCTATGGGATTCCGCCCCTACATATCCGGCTGGCAGTGGTAAAATCTGCTGTGTGAAGGATACACCGCCGTTGCCGGAACGGTAGACTGCCGTCAACGGCGGTCCCGTCGTAAAATCGATAGCCGTAGACACAATGGTACCGTCGAGCAGGTTGAAAGCTACACTCGGTTCCTGCGCCAGCCTTCCGTTAGGCGTAAGCTGTACGTTCGGCATCAGGCCCCCCCTCCCGGTACACCAGCAAAAATTGTCAAACTGCCTGTGCGCGTATCCGTCCAGACGGAAATGTAGCTATTCGGCGGTACAATGGCGACATCAATATAGTCGCCGATCAGCTCTGATTCGCCTCCACCGACATTCGGATTAAAGGAGGTCGTGGTGAGACGACTGTTCGTAAAGGTGTTGCCTCCATCTGACGATTGGGCGGCGAACACATCCAGATTAAAGCCATCCAGGCGATTGGTATAGTACACGACAACGACCAATCCCGTCTTAGGCGATACCGAAATCGCAGGAAAGAAATTTTGCGAGCCGGGCGGACTGTCCGTCACGATGATCGGAGCACTCCAGGTACCGCCAAAATCGCTTGATTTGGACAACAAAATATTGCTGTATCCCTGACCAAAATCCTGCCAAACGGCATACAGCGTATTTGTTGTGGAAGGCACACCCGAGCAGTCCGCGGCCAAGCTGGGGAAATTCAATATCCGAAAGTCATAACCAGGAACGGGCAAAGGATTGGGCACCAGCGTTATATTGGATACAAGAATATCCCCGCTGAAAGTTGCACCTCCATCAAAGGAGCGCCGAATAAAAAAAGCCGGTGTTTGCGGACCCGTACGAATCCAACTGACATAGACACTTCCATATTTGTCGACCGCAGGCTCAGGTCGTTCTGTGGAAGATTGGATATTCGAAAGCAATAACGGTCGATCCCAAGTTAGTCCTCCATCGGTGGAACGCTGGTAGAACGCCGCAGATTGAGCATTAAAATCTACATTATATTGGCGGTTATACGTGACATAGACGTGCCCTAGATAGGGACTTGCCCCCGCATTATCCGTCGTAATATTGGTCCAGTCATTATTAATGTAATCTCCAAAGCCCGGATTAATGACCACCGGGGGGGAAAAGGTGGCCCCATCGTCCGTAGAGCGATAGATCACGACAGCCCCGTTCTCATTTCCCGGAAACACATGTGCGGATATGATGAAAATATTCGGGAACAGATAGGCTACCATTCCTGCCTCAGCTCCTGTATATCCCGGTGGAATGGGCAGTAAAGTATCAGTCCAGTTCGCCCCAGCGTCCAAGGAACGATACAGTCCAATCAGCGGGGGCCCGCTGCTAAAGTCAACAGCGACAGCCACAACAATATTCGGATTCAACAAATTAACGGCGATACTGGGCTCAAATTTGGGCAACCCGCTGGGTGTCACCTGAAAATTCAAAGGCATCGCGAGCATTCCCTTCATTATATAAATGGACATGCCTGAAGTATTTCTATTAAAATGTACTTTTTTCAGCACAGCCTACAGACAACCATACAAGCTTTCTTTTCGATAGATTCATAGTATAGAAGCATCCCTTCAGGGGTTTTCCAATATTCTGTTTTTTGAGAGGATGATTCGATTGGCTTTTACAACCGGATATATGACCAACACTAGAGATTTTGGTACTGCCTGCTCCAATGTCGTTGTAAATTTGGTTAACGAGGATACAGTGAACGCGGCAACCGTAACGGTACAAATTTTTTTCTCACTCGTACCGGATACCAAGATCCCCTTGTACGTGACATCGGTTAACTTACCTGCAAACTCCATTGCCCGACGTACCTTCTTTATACAAGGGGTACTTGCCTATGAGGTTCAATATAACGTAGTCTCCGCTGTACCTTCCAATGTTGTGCTTTCGAATTTTGGTTTGGACCAGTTTGGTAATGTTGTACAGGAGCATCGTGTTCTTCAGTCGGAGCTGACCACAATTCCGGCGCTGTCTCCTGTCAGCTAAAAACAGCCCTGCTCCAGGGCCTGATGCAATCTGTGGGTGTAATACACGTAATTCCATTCCGGCGGTATGGACTGCACTCCTCGACCGCTGCCGATGGTTGAATGATCATCTGTATAGTAGGAAAAGGCATGTGTATCCTGTAATGGGCGCAACAAATCCGTGAGATACAGTAGATCCGTCACGGCTATATAAGGTTTGACACCGAAGCATACAACAAAGCGGGTCGTTGTTTCACCAATAGCCTGAACCATTGCTTCCTGGACCGAATAATGCTGACGTGGCGTTACGATTAACCGAGGATCGAGCATCATCGACAGGAAAGCGGCGGCTCCCTGTTCTGGCGTTAAATCCAGCAACCGTACCACGCAATTGCTGTAGTGCTGCTCCAGCAGATTATCCAGCAATGGTTCAGCTTGAGCCATATCCGTGACAGGCATTAAAATCGTCATTTCAAGTGGGATGCCCCGACGTGCTCTCGCCTCATGCTTGGCGATTTGGAATGCGTGCCGCCAGCGTCGGTGCTCCTTCTGGCTGTGCAGGCCGGCCGATACACTAAATGTGGAATTCACCCGGTAATCCATCAGGATCTCCGGGATGAATTTCATGCTGCACGTCTCGGTCAGCCGCAGCCAGTAATCATAATCCTCAACAGGTTGCAGCCGATAGCTGCCGATTTGACGGGCATATTTGCTTTTGTACATAAATGAAACCCCGACAATGCTGGCATTCAGCAATTCATGATGTGGCTGGCCTTGGTACCGGATCAAAGCTTGTTGATGCTGCTCGTCATACAACGGGTTCCCATATGCGTCAACCTGGCGGAAGGTAGAGAACACAAGACCGAGTGAGTCCGGCCCCTGCTCCAGCTCCCACCGTAATCGTTCGATAAAGGATGAATTATAAACATTGTCGCTGGATACCCAAGTCACATACATGATCGCCGGATCTTTAAACAACTCGTCGAATCCCCGGTTAAGGGCATGGGATACTCCTTTGTTCTGAGGGAGTGTAACCAACTGAACGCGCGGGTCCCCCATTGCTGCGTTGAGCGCCGGCCCTACCATTTCCGGCGCTCCGTCAATAACAATGATAAAGCGAAATGCCCTATAGCTCTGGGCTAGTACAGATGAGATCGCAGCTTGCAGATAGCCGATATCCTGTTTGTACAGTGGCATAACAATCCCCGTATCTACCATATCAATCCCCCCTGACAGACTTTCGGCTTCATGAGGATAAACCGCTCAACACCTGACTGAAGCGATCTCGATAACGTGCTTGGGTTATGTTGTACTCCCGCTCCACAGCGGGCCAATGTTTTTTGGTTCCCATTTCATCATGCCAGCGGTAGTTAACCAAGGACTCGTTCAGAAAAGGAAATGGATATCCCGCCAGCATCACTCGGTACCACATATCCAGATCATGTGTGTACGGCAGCAGTTCATCAAACAAACCAATATGTGCAAACAGCTCCCTTTTAAACATAACCGTGCATCCATTGACCGGATTTCCTTGCTGAAAAAAACGGTAAAACTCCGTCATAGACGGAAACACGGCGGCTGCCTGGTAGCTTGTGACTTGGCTGTATTGATTGATGAAATTGAAATTGGTATGGGAGATGTACGCACCGTTTTCCACCATAAAAGAAACCTGATTATTAATTTTGTCCCTATGATAGGTATCGTCGGAGCTGAGCCACGCAATATATTCCCCGCTGGCATGTCGGATACCATGATTCAGGGCGCTGGCTGTTCCACCGTTGGATTTTCCTAAATAATGTATATATGGACGATAGGGCTGAAGCATATCGACATGTTCCGTGGACCCGTCATCGACGACAATAATCTCGAGGGGTCCATAAGTTTGCTCTAGTGCACTTTGCAAAGCCTGATCCACATATGCACAGTTATAAAAGGGAATGACGATCGTTACTTTCGGTCTCATATCGTTCCTTCCTTTCCAGCTCGGCGGTATTGAATCATATCCTCCAGAGATTGCGCCAGCTGTATGGTCGGCTTCCAGCCCATGTCCTCCAGCTCTTTCGCACGGTATGCCTCGGTGGATGCTGACTCTTCCACATCCCCCCATTGTATGGGGATAGATGTTTTGGCCAGCGCAACCATACGTTCCACGATATTGCCCAGTTCCACAATGCGGCCTGTGCAGACCGAGTAAACTCGGCCTGGCACACCCTGTTCCAATAGCACACCGTATGCGCGAACGGCATCACGAACGTCGAGGAAATCACGTTGCGCATGTCGGGAAGATACCCGGAACGGGGCAGTTTCAGTTATGGACTGCCCCTCCAGACGTTCCGTCTGAACGATATACTCCGCGAGTAATGCACAAAATCCGGTAGATGGACCCGGACCGATCAAGTTGCAAGGCTCTGCCAGCATGACGGATTGTTCGAACAGCGCGCCCCACGAGAGCGCGACTGCCTCTTGAAGGCTTTTGCTAAGGCTGTATGGATGCGTTGGATGATACGGTGCTTGCAAAGCCGTCTTTAGCCGAGAACCCGCCACGACAATTCTGGCTTTGGGGAAAGGTCGCAGTACATCGAGCAGATACAGAGTGGACAGTACATTGGATTCCATGTATAGCAGGGGGCTTTGCCAAGATTCAGGGACGGAATTTTTACCACCTAGGTGAAGCACGTAATCCGGAGCAATCTGTCTAATTACTTCGCCTAGACGTTTCTTGTCGAGCAAGTCACACACATAAGGCGTAATACAGCTACGGGTCTCCGCCTCTGGGCTGTTATTTTCATCATCGTGAGCCAGTAAGATCAGTTCTGAGACGGAAGCGGCAGTGCGAGTCAACGCCGCTACCTCCCAACCGAGCTTTGCAAAATGGCGGCAGGCATGCATCCCGGTATAGCCCGCCGCTCCGGTAATGACTATGACAGGCCGACGTTGTTCCGCTGTGCTTCCGTCCATTCCAGCAGCTCCTTCAGCATGATGCTGTAGTGAGGAACATCGTAGAGCAGATCGGCCCGGGTAGAACGAAGCGTCCGGTCCTGCACCGGCTCATCTTTCGGCACGATCCGAATATCCTCCCTTTTCCAGATGTCTTTGAACAGCAGCAGCAAATCATGCTTGCTGATCGGTTCAGGGTGAACCAGATGAATGAGTCCGTCCAGCGGCTCATTCATCTGCACCTGTATCGCCTTCGCTAATTCCAACGTCGTAACCCCGTTCCAAAAGACTCGGCGATACCCGTTAACGTCTCCGCTCTGCTGCAAGAACCAGTGCAGCAGACCAATGCCTCCCGGCCGAATTTCCGGCCCGATAATGGAGGTACGGATAGTCAGATGTCCTGTGGCCTTTACTTCTCCGAGTATTTTCGTCAAAGCATAGGCACTTGTCCCATCGGGTTGATCCGTCTCCTTATATAAACCAGGTATGCGATTTCCTTCGAATACGCAATCCGTGCTGATATGAATCAATCGGGCACCAATACTGTCCGCTATCCGCCGGAGAAGATGTGGCAGCAAGCCATTGATTTGGTATGCTGCAATCTGATCCTCTCCGGCATGCTGATTCAGTACGCCTACCGCGTTAATCATAACGTCTGGCCGTACACTCCGTACCAGTTGCTCCACCATAAAGCTGTCCTTTACATCCAGCAGCAGACCGCCTTTATTTTCGGGATCACGGGTGGTGTAGAACACGTTATACCCGCTCTGGTTTTGGAAATACTTAACCAGAACATGGCCCGCCATGCCGTTACCACCCAAAATAAGCAGCTTCATTTGATGAACCCCCCGCTTTGGAGAATGCTGCGAATCTCCTCTTTCGACATCAAATTAAACTCCGAACTAAAGCTGCTGAATGACACGGGAGGGCACTGATTATAGCGGTCCTTTAATTGAGGAATATTCAGCGTTGGGAGAATGACCAAATATTGCTCGTCATAGACTACCGTCGTCAGGCTTTCAAAGTCACTCATCAAAATCTCATGAATTTTCTCGCCGGGACGCACACCTTTTTCTACAATTTCTACGTTTTCCACACCTGAATCCTCAATGAGCACCTCAGCCAAGTCCACAATACGGCAGGTTGGCATGGTCATGATAAAAATTTCCCCGCCGACACTTTCCACCGAGGCTTTGAACAGGAGACTGATCGCATCACGCAAGGTCAGGAAGAAGCGGGTCATGTTCATATCTGTGATCGAAACCTTGCCTTTTTGGCGAATCTGGCTTTGGAACAGATGTACCACGCTTCCGTTGGTGCCCAAAACATTACCGCCGCGCACCGTCACGAAACGTGTATCGCTATTCAGCAGATTGGCGTAAACAATCAGTTTTTCTCCAATCGCCTTCGTCATGCCGTAAAAATTGGACGGATTCGCTGCCTTGTCAGTCGATATATAAATGACTTTCTTTACCTGATTGGCAACAGCGGCCTCGATCACGTTTTGGGTGCCTACGACATTGGTTTTGAGTGCCTCGTAGGGCTGATCTTCACAGACGGGAACGTGTTTGAGCGCTGCCAAATGAAATACATAGTCCACTCCTTGACAAGCGGTGGTCAGCGCATCCTTATCCCGAATATCGCCAATACAGAAGCTGAGCCGTTCATCCTCAAACTGCCTATTCATGGCAACCTGACTGGATTCTCCGCGTGAAAAGATAATGACCTCTTTGGGGTTACGCGGCAGTAACTGGGTAACCAGCTCATGCCCCCAGGAGCCGGTACCGCCGGTAACCAAGATACGTTGGTTTTCAAACATGCCGTTTCCCTCCAAGCAGAAATTTAACTACCTTATCCGACACATCTTCCGCCAGATAGCCTGCGGGACATTGCCACTTATGGGTCATCCCGGTCATTATGGCTACCGCGTTTGCTATAACCTCGCCATCAAGACCAGACACGATATTGCTGCCGCAATCTACCGTTTCCGGCCGTTCGGTCGTCCGGCGCATCGTAACCGTCGGCACCCCCATGACACAGCATTCTTCCTGTACGGTACCACTGTCCGTCAAAGCGCAGCGGGCATGCCGCTCCAGCAGAACGAAGTCAAAAAAACCGAACGGTTCGTGAAATTCCACTAGCGGATCAAGCTGGATCGGCGGATGACTTGCGATTCGGGCGGCAGTGCGGGGATGAATACTGCAAATGACCCGCTGCCCGAACTGCTGGGCTACCCGGTTAAGACCATCTAAAATAGCCAGCAAATGCGGTGGATGGTCCACATTTTCAGCTCTGTGGGCAGTGACCAGGAAATATTCTCCCGGCGACAGTCCCAACTTTTTCAAAATCCCACTGCCCGATACCTCTTTCTCATAGTGCTGCATCACTTCGTAGATCGGATTTCCAGTCAGTATAATTCGTTGGCTTGGGAAGCCTTCGCGTAGTAGGTGCTGCTTGCTTTGCTCCGTATAAGGCATATTAATGGTAGATATCGCATCAATGACACGCCGGTTCTTCTCCTCCGGCACATCCAGATCATAACAGCGGTTCCCCGCCTCCATATGCACGACCGGATAACCCATACGTTCCGCAAGTAAGGCACATAAAGCGCTGTTCGTATCACCGAGCAATAGCACATGATCGGGGCGTTCCTTGTTTAAAATATCCTCCATCTGCGAGTACATGGCGGACAACTGTTTGCCCAGTGTCCCCGCTTTCTCCTGAAGTACATAATCCGGGGCACGCAGTCCCAGCTCGCGAAAGAACTGCCCGCTCAGGCTTTCGGTGTAATTTTGGCCCGTATGCACAAGCACATGTTCATCTGCATGGCGGTCCAGCTTCGGAATGATCAGGCTGAGCCGTATAATCTCCGGTCTTGTGCCGAGCACGGTCAATATTTTCATGGTTTTGGAACCCACCTTTGCTGTCGTTGTTTCATTGAATTGTGGCGTTCAATGAAGGATAGCCATCCAGCAGACTGGCTGTGCTCCAGCTTAACGTTCATCTCAACGGTCCGGCGTAGGTTCACCCGGACCGTGGTTTTGTATGCTGTCCAGCTTTGAGCGTGACTCGCTTCTGCTTGTGCGTGTTGTGTCGCCGTGACCGGTGCTTGAATTTCCGCTTGAGTTTCTGTCTGGACTTGGTTTTCGGATAAAGTCCCTTCGACAACGGGGACCCGTGAATTTTCTTGAGGCGACTCTTGCCGCCGCTTCTCTTATATCTGCGATTCCGCAATCGGGTACGCTTGCGGCCCTTTGGCCATCTCGCCCGAATACTACGCTTACCGCGGGGCAATTCGGGTGGTGAGTCAGGTAAAGGGGATACTGGTTGTGGCAAGCCTTGAATAGCTGCATATTCGATTGGCGGCAGGCCCAGCACAGGCAGTTGACACACCACCGATTCGGGAAATTCTCGAATCGTGCTGGTATATCCCTCCGGTATAGCGATGACCTGACGCAACCCTTCGCCTTCCCTCGTCCATACAGGTCCACCCGGCTGCTGAATCAACGGGAACCAATGCGGATGATGACATACCCATTGACTGACCATGAGGTGTAAACTACCTCGGTAGGAATCAGGTCCGTATACACGTGTAGCCGCACTGTTGTTACGCACACCAATCCGTTCCACTTCTTCGGGATGATCGAGCAGATAGCCCACTTTTTGCGCCAACATGTCGCTGTTGCCCGGCTCTACCAAAAAATCTGTATTTCCGGTCGCCTCCATCAACTCCACAAGTCCACCCTGCGCAAAGGCTACCACGGGCTTACCGTAAACCAGCCCTTCCAGCGCGGTCAGGCCAAAGCCTTCCTCCACCATACTTGGGATTACAACAATATCCATTGCGCTATAGGCCGTTGATACGGATTCCTCGAATGAATTGAACTGGAAGCGGCGGCTATAACGAGATTGGCGGATTAAAGAGACACATTTTACGTAATATTCCGAGTCCACCGAGCTGCCGATGATCCAGAAACGACACCGCGAATTGGTTTCGCACAGCTTTAGAGCCATTTGGACAAAAGGCAACAGCCCTTTGGCTTCGTAAATAAAAGAAGAAATATAACCAATGCAAATATGGAAATCCCGCAGCCCCAGTTTTTCACGTTTCCTTTTCCGTTCCAGCACATGCTCTTTGGGAGATGGCATATCCATATCCCGGCAGGGAGACAACACCGTATGCGGACGTGTCAGTCCCCCGCCATGCAAAGGACGCATTACAGCTTGCGAAATGCCGATGACCCATTGGCTATAGCGCTCAATGATAGAAACAGAAACTGGCGTATGCGCATTCTGGTTAATGACCTCGGTTATTTTCCAGATCACCGGAATATTAAGCTCTTGGGCAGCCATTGCAGGCATGACGTTCACACAGGTATTGACCAGCACCACATCAGGTCGAGCATGCCGAAGCATCTGGAACAACGGTGCATACGCCACATGGGTCCGCAAATTCTCCGCATCCTGCGCCAATCCCTCATATGGGGTGTACATGCCATGCAGCATGAACAGGTTCTGTGTCAGAACAGTGATTCCGCGCTTGCGGGCCATTGAGGTCAGCCGCCCTTCACCAGGCGTTACGAGAATACAATCGAAGTACGTACGCATGTCTAGACAAAATTGCAATAGCAGCTTCTCTGCCCCCGTAATACTGCGGACGTTGCTAACATGGCTGAATAGCATCATTTTCGGCTTGATCGGAGTTCACCTCCTTTAAAATAGCAACCATCGGACGTGTGAATCACCTTATGGAAATATGACCGACAATAGTTGGTCAATCCGGTGACCATACGTGTGCTCCCGCAGGGTTCGTTCCAGAGCACGTAGGGCAATTTCATGGCGCTCTTTTTCATGCGTCAAATAAAACTCAACCTTCTCCAACAATTCCTGCTGAGAGCTGTAGGTCTCTATCTCTTCCCCCGGCTTATAAAAACGAGCCAGATCATCTCTTGTATCTGTCAGTTGCAACGTGCCACTGGCAGAAATTTCAAACGTGCGCGGATTGGGCGAAGCCCCCGGAATTTTCAGTGAGTTGTTGTTCACCGAATCATCCTGATGGGAACGATGAAGATTAATTACGATTTTGCTGCCGTTATACGAATCATTGGTTTCGACCGGAGACATCCAGCGACCCAGCTCAATTTTGTCACCATACGACTGATAATCCGGGAGACGATCCCACCAGATTCCGTTGATTTTAATGTTACGAGCCATGAGCTGCGGCATAATTGGATTGAAGAAATAGATGCGGTTCCAGTAGGCTGAGCCTGTAAACCCAATCTCACGTCGTACCGAAGCGGGCGAGCTGAGTGGGAAATAGTGAGTCAGAAATGCTCCAAAGGGCAAATAGTGCACAGACGTGCAACCCAACTGACGGTACAGCTCCATGCAGTTCATTTCTAACGTGAACACATAATCATAATTCGTAACAATTTTAGTCGTCGTGTCGGTGTAATATGGATCGTCCGTTAGCCAGATGGCGGTGGGGATGCCCAACTGGCGTACCGCAGTAACCTGCTCCAACGGAAGATCCATTCCATCCAGTGCCAGCATCAGATTCGGACGGAGCTGAGCGGCAATATCTCCTACCGGCTGACGTGGGTCTGTTACGGTAACCTGAGCCGTCATGCTTTGCAACGTGGTAATGACCGCCTCATCCAGCGGAGAATACGGAAGGCCTTTGCCTGAGACGACATACAGTACATGGATTTGTCGAAAAGGGAAAACTGCTTTCATCCGTGCAACAATTGCGTTAGCACGTCCGCGCAGATATCCTTCGTCGTATCCGTCATGCACTCCCGCAATTCTCCCCCTTTCCCAGGAGGCTGCCGCCGTCTGGTGAACAGCCGGGTCATACGGTCCTGTCGTAGATATCGTCATCACTTTCACTCCTCACTGTTTATGGTGTTTACTTTAGGCCATCGCCTTGTCCAGCAGTTCTTCCATGCGATTGGAGTACATATGCTTTTGCATAGTCGTGTACAATGCGCGCCAGGCCATGCGTTCTCGTTCCCAGTCATGCTTGAGATAGTAGTCCAGCTTCACTCTCAGTTCCTCTGCTCCAGAGAAGGTTTCAATGTCATAGCCTGGTCGGTAATAACGGCTCAAATCCTTCCGAACATCCGTCATTTGAAGCGTGCCGCAAGCAGAAATTTCGTATGTCCGAGGATTGATGGACTCCGCTGAAAGCTGGTGTGTATTCCGATTATCCAGTCCGGGGTCTGTCGGGCGGTGCATATTGATGACAATTTTGGAGCCGTTATAATATTGAGCGGTCTCTTCCGGCTCCATAAAACCCGGACGGATAAAGCGTTCCAGCACATCCCGCCGGGTCAGCCGATCCCAGTGTCCACCTACGATCAGCACTCTTTTGTCCGCCAAGAAGGGAGCAAGGTGGTCGAACAGCTTCACACGGTTCCAGAAGGCATTTCCAATGAAGCAAATATCATGCTGATGCTCCCGCTCTACTCTTCGGGGATAAAAGATACGAGCTGACGCAGCCAGCGGCAAATAGTGAACCCTCGTTACTCCCTGATCGCGATAAAACGGCAGGCATGAAATTTCGTGCGTAAATACGACATCGTAGGATTGACAGATCAACGCCGTATCCTCCGTAAAGTAAGGATCATCTACAAACCATATGGCCGTCCGAATGCCTAGGGCTCGTATTTGTTGCACCTGCTCCAGATGATCCGCCGGAAAAACATGCAGCCCGTTCATGACCAGCACGAGGTCTGGACGTTGAGCCTCGGCGTCAGCTAGCATCGTAGCAGGTGTACCGATGGCGCATGAGCTGCATATTTGGCCTAATGCCTCTTGCACACCTGTGTCTATAGCTGCGAAACCTTGCGGAATATACAACACTTTCAAATGACGAACAGCAGGCTGTATTGCCACGACCTGTGACAGAGCAGCCGTGCAACCGCCCATTCTGCGTCCTTCCCGATAGCCGCATCGGTACGCTTCGCGTTCATGTCCGCTTTGTTGATCGTTCACATCCTTCACCCTGTCCTGTTGTAGGATAAACTTCTGTCACTCCTAAACTATATGCGGAGGGGTCAAACGCATCATGGACGACTGCCACTGCCCGGACAAAATTGGCGTTTGCCCGTCCAACTGCCGAACCGCAAATAACCCCAAAGCTGTTAGCTTCGGGGGTGAACAGTAATAGAATGATTTGCCCAGTTTACTGAGCTTTGTAAGCGAGCTGGTGTCCATCTTCATAACCTTTGGCAAAACCTGAATTGAAACCCTCGTTATAAGCTGCATCATATCCCTGCTGAAATGCCTGCGGATCATGCTCCAATGCAACAGTCCCGGGCTGTGGATTCTCCGCAGAAGGGGCTGCCACCGGGTTAGCTTGAGGTTTTTTCCGCCGCCGCAAATGAGGATGTCTTCTACGTGCAGAATAAAGTCCCCTTTTACGGCGTCTTAGAGCAAGGAGACGTCTTCTTCTTCGTTTTAATCTGCGAATGCTGGAACGCCGGGCATCTTTACGTCTTTTGCGGGCTTTGTCCCGAGTGGCGCGTTCCCACCTTGTACTCATTTTCATTCCTCCTTTGCTTTCTCGTGGTGGTTTCATTTTTCTGAACAGGCACATGGAGCCACGGCTTAGTCGGTTTTCCATATACCTGTCGTCTTAATGGAATACCCGCCAACATTTGCGTGATTTCTCCCTGGTAGTTGCTGAGTATACGGATGGTTTCTTCCAGACGGGTAGCCGACATATCCGCATGGGGCGTCAAGTCCGCAAGACTGGTCAGCATCCGAGCAACGGCGTGCTGGCTGGCAGCAATAGACTCCATCATATCCAGCTTGATCTCACGTTCACGCCTCATGCTCATTAGTTCATATCCCCCGAGCCCATTCCTCCCATCATCCCTTCCATGCCGCCACCCTGCTGCTCATCCTGATCCAGCAATGCTTTGAGATTGCTGCAAAGTCCAGTCTGAAGCCGCGTTAATCCCTCCAGCATTTCCACCATCTGCTCGTGAATTTCCAAAGGCCGTCCCAACTGCTCTTCATCGGTGTCAAATGCGTGGGGGGCCAGATGGTTCAACGCCCAATTACGCACTTTTTCTGCTTCGACCGCCTTGGCCTCCAGGATCATAGACACATTCCGCTGCATTTTGGAGGCTGCGTCCAGCATGTGAATCATTGCTTGTTCCCTACTCATGTGTTCACTCCCTGCCCTCGGTTGGTACGTTACTCCTCTTCCGGGTATGCCGTCTCTTTCACGACACGAACGAGCATTTCAGCCATTGCTTCCTGAAGATCGGCAATACCGTTCAAGTAGGCAACAATGCTTTTGTTTACTTGTCCCGAGCTGTCGAGAATGCCCGGAATTCCGTCAAAACGCGGCTCCTCATCTGGCAGTTCATGTATGATCTGCGCCATGCGCACAACCACCTGCCGTTCCGCATCCAACAACCTTGACATCTGTTGCTGCGAGTGCGAAATGTGGATCAGCAAATCATCTAACTCGTTATGCATAAGCCCCTCCTTTATGTGCTCCGCCGTGCGGAACGCACGAATTACCTACGGGCTTTCCGCTACTACAGCGTATGCCGCAGCGAGTAGTCGGTTCCGCCTAAAAACGCCTATTCAGATCATTACAGATGCCCGTGCAGCACCGGTGGAGCAATAATAGGCTGCTTCTCCACCAAAGCCGACAAATCTCCGGGAGACAAAAACTGAATTCGGTAGTCCTCTGCCCGCCAGCTCATCGCAGCGTACAGGGTAAGGAACGGCCTTTTCCAGCCGTTACCGATTTGATACAGTTGCCCGCCCTCAGCATACAATACCTCGATCCATCGCTTGCGTTGAGCCGGTATATTCAGTGTGGGCAGCATGGACATGTTCTCCAGATCGGGAGCCGCCAGTACAGGAATGGGTTCCTCTCGCAGCTCAGCTGTAGGTGCATCAATGTTGCCGGAAACTGTAGCCTCCGGCTTCCCTACCAAGGGAAGCACCAACAAATCCAGCTGAGACACTCTAACAGAGCGCACATTTTCACCTCCCGCAGCACTGACTCCATGCAGATACCGCCTTCTCCCCGGCTCTAACCGAAATACTGCACCGGACGGTCCCTGAACAACCGCTCCGATGGGATAAAAGCTTGCCGCTGATACGTGTGTTTCCTTACCTGTTGATATCTGGCCGTCCGTCTCCGCTGTACTGAATTTCAGATTGCGGAACAGCTTATCCGCGTCCCCCCACTTTTGTACAAAAAAGGATCGGTTCCGGCTGCTTTCCTCCATTGAACCGCTTTTTTCGGTCGTTTGAGGAAAACCATACACCGTATCCCGATCTCTTTCTTCATAATGGATAAAAGCATCTCCGGCAATTGCCATACGTATCCCCAACAAACGCACACGCAATAGCCAATCTGCATGGGCTTCCTCAGTACTGTGGCAACCTTCGTCCCAGTAGCCCGTTTTTTCCAATGTCTCTCTGCGCAGCAATAAACAAAATCCAGCTAAGCTTTCGGTCTCTCGCCATGCATCCGGATTGGAAATATTGAAGGTCATGGCAAATTGACGAGCTCCATTTTCGTTCATATAAGGAACCTCAATCTGCTGTTCTTTGAATGGACCATTCGTTACAGGCCCAACAACACCAATACGCGGATCGCTGTATAAACACCCTAACAACCGATCCAACCAGCCGGGGGTCACCATAGAGTTTTGATCCAGTACCACGATAGTTGTGCCTTTTGCCATCATCAGCCCCTGATTCAGGCAACCTATCATTTGAACATCTTTTTTTAACAGCGCATAACGCACAGCGATGCTTTTACGGAGCAAATAGGTGGATGTCCCGTCCGTCGATCCGCAGTCCACCACAATAATTTCGTGAGGATGGCTCGTATTCTCCTCAATACGGTGAATGCATGCACGGAGTTGTTGAAGCTGATTGCAGGACGGAATGATAATACTGACACCTTCAAAAACCTTGCCGAACGAAGCCTGGCCCAACCTGTTGCCCTGCTCCTGGCCCCTTTTATATCCTGACCAATAGCCTTTCTTTCCGAGCCGCTTGCTGTGTTTCCTTTGCATACTCAGGCGTTTCATGCCGTTCACTCCTCCGGGTGGCATTATGCCTATACTATATGCCTGGCCCGGCCGGATGGTGTTTCGTTGAGATCAGGGTAGAAGTCCTTTCATTTTCACTCCAGCTTCCTGAAGGGAATCGAAGGTTCCTGCGTCGCTCCAATAGCGCCGTAAAATATCATATTCCAGCTTGCCTTCAGCGGCATAACAGTTGTTAACATCCGTGATCTCAAGCTCACCGCGTGCCGAAGGTGTAATTTGCCGGATCTTATCGAACACGGCAGTATCGTACATATAGATACCCGTAACGCAATATTTGGATTGGGGATGCTGCGGCTTTTCTTCAATCCGCGTAATGCTCTCCGGGCGCTCAGGATCAAATACGGGTACCCCGTAACGACGAGCATCTGCTACCTTTTTCAACAACACTCTGGCGCTCCCTGGGGGCTGTTGCTTGAACCGTTCGATCACAGGTCCCAAGTCTTCCTTGAACAAATTATCACCTAACAAAACAGTGAATTTCTCTTCTAATTGCATATAGCTTCTTGCCAGTTCGAGTGCTTCCGCAATGCCGCCCGCCTTTTCTTGAATCCGGTATGTCAGTTGGACACCATAATCACTGCCACTGCCCAAAAAATCGGTATACAGCCCGGCCGATTGTTTACCAATAATAATAAGCATATCGGTGATTCCAGCCTGTCGTAGCCTCTCGATACCATATACGATCATGGGATACTTGCCGACCGGAAGCAGATGCTTGTTGAGTAATGTAGTCAACGGATGAAGGCGCGATCCGGTTCCTCCTGCGAGAATAACCCCTTTCATATCTTCCTTCCTCCTTCGACAGCATGTTCAGTGCATGCAACCCCAGTGTTTCCAGTTTCAATGAACATTCTGGGATCTATGCTCCATTTCTCTATAAACAAACGATAGTTCCGCTCGATCAGCTCTTCAATCCAGGAAGTCTCCGAGCGTGAGAAGCTCGCATTCCCCTCGTGATAGACAAAACAGTCGTTGCACATGAGCAGCTTGTAGCCATGCACGCGTGCGCGCAGACAATAATCGTCATCCTCATAATGTCCGGGGCTGAACCGTTCATCCAGCAATCCGATCCGTTCCATCAGATCGCGCCGGAACAGCAAACAAAACCCTACCAACCGCTTGACCTCCTGCCATCTGGAGGGATTACTTGCATTATTCTGCTCCGCATATCTCAGACAACTGGCCAAATCTCCTTCCAATCCGTGTATCTGCTGAATACCGCTGACGTAATTCGTCACCGGTCCCACCAATCCCACCATGCTTTCGCTCTGCAATGCAGCCAACATAATCGATAGCCATCCCCGCGTAACCGTCACATCATTGTTTAAAATAACGAACTGATCACCCGAAGCCAGCCGGAGCCCCATATTACATGCTGCTGGAAAGCCCCTGTTTTCAGGAAGACGTATGCTGATCAGCCGCTCAGATGCACAAAAATCACCCGTTCCGTCATTCGAAGCGTTGTCCACAACAATGATTTCATACGGTACATCTATCGTATGTGTCCGAATTGCCTCAATACACGGCTTTAACAGATGTAGGCCGTTATAAGTCGGAATAATGATGCTCGTCAGACTCATTGTGCATTCCTCCCTTTGGCAACGTCTACCCGTGTTGGAACAGGCCCGAGCGGGGAATACCCGGCTACCTGAAACACCGCCGTCAGTGCCTCTGCATGATCACCGACGATCAACTGTTCCATAGCGTTCCCTTTGCCAACATTGAAGGTCCGCTTACGGTTTGTTTTAATGACATCGACAGCATGTACTGCCGTCACGATCATGCCATGCAGAATTGCCAGGGCGTGGGCTTTTGGCGGTACGGCAAGCACGGCTGAGCCAAGCTGATCCAGTAAACGCCGAGATAATGCATGCGGTACGGCGGTCAATGAGCTTGCTCCCAAATCCGGCCTGCGCAGTACGCGATTCAGGAATGCTTTGCACCGTGTCACGCTGTCCTGCTGGGCATAGGGCGGCAAATGTCTGCCCAGATCATTAAGCGCAACGTCCGTTCCCTGATCCACCGCGTGGAGAAAAGGCAGCAAATCAGATGCTGGAATCGGCAAATCTCCGTCCACGAACAACACAATATCAGCCTGCGTCATACGCGCGCCTACCGCCCGGCCAACATCATGCCCCAGTCGATTCGGCACGTTGACAAGAGTCACACTGGGATGATGTTTGGCTACGGTGGAGCGCGTGCCGTCCGTGCAGCCGTTCAATACGACAATGATATCCGTAAGCGGAAGTTTTTCCAGCTCGCCCAGTACCCGGTCAATCGTTGACTCTTCATTACAGGCGCTGACCACGGCCGCTGCCGTTCCCTGTAACACAATATCTCCCGGAACTTCGCGTTCCACAGGCGGAGTCACTTCGGTCATTCCTTTCGCCCGAGGTGTGGGCTTTCTCATCCTACGGCTATGCATTGAAGTCGTCGTTCCTCGTTTTCGCTGAACACGTCTCATGCCCCAACTCGGTTCTTCACGCTTCCCTCTGCGATACTGTCTATTCACAGTTTCACCTCGTCTCTGATCCGTTTGCGCTCCAAATCCGTATATCCCGCACGCGTTCCCAGACGCGATGTAAGCCAGGCAATGGCATCCAGATGATCCTGAACAATTACATCTGCCAGCGGGTCCTTGCCGTTCTGTTTTTTACGTGTCGCATTTATTTTTCCGACAGCTATTCCATATACAGTCACCACTCGTAACTCGGAGGCGATGGACATAGCTTGAAATAAAGGAGGCTTTTCCAAGGGCTTTAGACCTATTTTCTTTAGAGCCTTTTGACTTATGGCGTGTGGAATGCCAGTCATAGATGCTCCCCCTAAATCAGCACGATTCGACAAGATATTCAATACATGCTTTGCCTCCACTACAGGGTGTACGGGCGTACGATTCACAGGTCCATGGTAATCATTCAGCACCACATCCGCCCCTGCACATATGGCGTGTATAAACGGCCGGAGTCTAACGCAGGGAATGACGATATCCCCATCCAAGAAAAGCAGGATCTGTCCGGATGCCGCCTCCGCTCCAATACGACGGCCAACATCATGTCCGAGCGGTTCCGGAAAGGAAAGCACACGAGCTCCCGCCGCCGCTGCCACCTTCGCCGTTCTATCGTGTGATCCGTTCTCAACGACGATAACCTCTGTATGTGGATGGACACGGCGCGCTTCGCGAATCACAGCCCCGATTGTTTTTTGCTCATTCATGGCCGGAATAATGACAGATACGAAAAACTTTCCCACTGATGACGGTTCAGATGGTCGCTCTTCGCCGATCTGTGCCCCTCTCTCCGTGTCGAGTACCTCCCTCATGGCAGGGGCTACCGGATTCTTATGCATGTTCGGCATTCGTAACGGCAGCCACATCTTAGAATGATAGTAAGCGCCGGAATGCCGCCTCCGTTTGATCTTGTATCCAGCTCTTCCCTGCTTCTTCATGCTCCCGTCTCACCTCCCTTCCTGCTGTATAGATGGACAGCATGATTAGGACAGTTCAACATAACCTATGCGGTCCAAAAGCCGTGTGTAACGGCAATCGTGGAGGTCTTTTCGACACAGCAATTTTCGACTTTATTTTACATAACTTATTAATCCTATTAAATAAATGAGTTATTAGGGTCTAAAGAATCATTTTGGATAAATTTGTGACATAGATCTTCTCGTCCGTCATTCTCTGTGCTAATATCAGAGCCAGATGATGGGAGTTCAAAAAATCAACATTTGTTTTTTTTGCATAAGTCAATATTTTTCCATTATCCACCATTATTCTATTTTCTTTTTATACGACAGGAAAGGAGGAGTTTGTCACCTTTTTAAGCTACATGCTTGATACTGCAGTACCCTCTTTTCACGTACGCTTCATGAAAAACACTTCGGTATTTCTCTTCATGTTCCATTTTCTTCTATTCCAGACGACAACACGACCTACATAAATGGCGCAATGCCTTATTCAAGACAGGATGATTCATCCTGACAATAATCGAGGAGAGTGAATTTTTAATGAAAAAAGTATGGGTTTCGCTTCTTGGAGGAGCTATGTTATTAGGGTCTGTCGCGTCTGGTGCATCAGCGGAGAGTTCCGTTTCGGGGCCAACTCAGCTTACACCGACCTTTCACGCCGAGCAATGGAAAGCCCCTTCCTCGGTATCCGGGGACGACATTGTATGGAGCTATTTGAATCGGCAAAAGAAATCGTTACTGGGTGCGGACAACTCTAGTGTACGTGAACAATTCCGAATCGTTGATCGCACAAGCGACAAGTCCGGTGTGAGCCATTATCGGCTGAAACAGTATGTAAACGGGATTCCCGTATATGGAGCTGAACAGACTATTCATGTGGGCAAATCTGGTGAGGTCACCTCTTACTTAGGAGCGGTGGTTACTGAGGATCAGCAAGCTGAAGCTACGCAAGGTACAACTCCAAAAATCAGCGCTTCTGAAGCAGTCTACACTGCATATAAAGAAGCAGCTGCACGGATTGAAGCCCTCCCTACCTCCGACGATACGATTTCTAAAGATGTTGAGGAACAAAGCAGTGTAAGCAAAGACACTTACGCCGAAGCAGCTAACAACGTAAAAACGCTATCTACTGATAAGGACGAGCTGAGTCTTGATAAAGCATCTGCCCTGAAAGATAGCAAAATTGAGGCGGTGGAGACAGAAAAAAGTTCCATTGCCAAAATCGCTAATCTGCAGCCAGAAGTAGATCCTAAAGCCGATCTGTACTTCTATCCTAAAGGGGATGACCTGCAGCTGGTTTATGTAACAGAAGTCAATGTTTTAGAACCTGCCCCACTGCGTACTCGCTACATTATTGATGCCAATGATGGCAGCATCGTATTCCAGTATGACATCATTAATGAAGCGACAGGCACAGGTAAAGGTGTGCTTGGTGATAGCAAATCATTCACCACGACGGCTTCCGGTAGTAGCTACCAGTTAAAAGATACAACACGCGGTAATGGTATTGTGACCTACACGGCCTCCAACCGTCAAAGCATCCCAGGTACCCTTCTGACCGATGCCGATAATGTATGGAATGATCCAGCCGGCGTGGATGCCCATGCGTATGCTGCCAAAACATATGATTACTATAAGTCCAAATTCGGACGCAACAGCATTGACGGACGCGGGCTGCAACTCCGTTCGACAGTCCATTACGGTAGCCGCTACAACAACGCCTTCTGGAATGGCTCCCAAATGACTTATGGAGATGGGGACGGTAGCACATTTATCGCATTCAGTGGGGACCCCGATGTGGTAGGTCATGAACTTACTCACGGTGTCACAGAGTATACTTCGAATTTGGAATATTACGGAGAGTCTGGTGCATTGAATGAGGCTTTCTCGGACATCATCGGCAATGACATTCAGCGTAAAAACTGGCTTGTAGGCGATGATATTTATACGCCAAACATTGCAGGCGATGCTCTGCGCTCTATGTCCAATCCTACGCTGTATGATCAACCAGATCACTATTCCGACTTGTATACAGGCAGCTCCGATAACGGTGGCGTTCATACGAACAGCGGCATTATCAATAAAGCCTACTATCTGTTGGCACAAGGTGGTACTTTCCATGGTGTAGCAGTAAATGGAATTGGCCGCGATGCAGCGGTCCAAATTTACTACAGTGCCTTTACGAACTACCTGACTTCTTCTTCCGATTTCTCCAACGCACGCGCTGCTGTGATCCAAGCAGCAAATGATCTGTACGGTGCGAACTCGGCACAAGCAACTGCAGCTGCCAAATCTTTTGACGCTGTAGGCGTAAACTAAATCATATACGCTATAATCCTCATATCCCGTCCATAGACCTTTGCCGTTGTGCAACTGTCACTTAGGTCTGCTCATAATGGACGAAAAAATAGGGGTGCAGTGTACAAGTCTGCGCCCCTTCCCCCTTATTTATGGCGTCCCCTCAAAGGGGCGCCCTTTTCTTGTTCATCGGGTCCCTTCGATCATTTTCGACTAAATAAGACAAATAAACAGTAAATCAGGGACTAAAGATTCATTTTGGGGTATTTTGTAAAATTAACCTTCTCGTTCGACAACCTCTGTGCTAATATCAGAGCCGAGACGTTGAAATTGCAAAAAAATAAACCTTAATATTTTACAAAAGGTCATTTTTATCCAGCTTCTTCACGTTTCAAAGGAGCAACAAGACTTACATATATAACGCAAGGCTTCTGCAAACAGGGTGTTTTTACCTCAACATTAACTAGGGAGAGTGAGTATGAATTGAAAAAAGTATGGGTTTCACTTCTAGGAGGAGCTATGCTATTAGGATCTATAGCGCCCGGGGCCTCCGCAGCTGAAAATTCTGTTCCCGATCCGACTCAGTTTACACCAACATTCCAAACGGTGAACTGGAAGTCTCCTTCAACGGTAACAGGCGACAATCTGGTCTGGAGCTTTTTAAATCGACAACAAAAAACATTATTGAGTCTGGACGATACCCACATCGGTTCCCATGTGCGCGAGCAATTTCGTATCGTGGATCGCACCAGTGACAAATTTGGTACAAAGCATTATCGGTTAAAACAATATGTAAACGGAATTCCCGTATTTGGAGCCGAACAGACCATCCATGTGAACAAGTCTGGCCAAATCACCTCTTATTTGGGAGCGATCATTTCAGAAGATCAACAAGCCGATGCCAAAGAAAATACAACTCCAAAAATCAGTGCTACTGAGGCTGTATATACCGCATATGAAGATGCAGCTATACGGGTTCACTCTCTCTCTTCCTCCGTCCAAATCGTTCCTGAACCTTACGAGGATACAAGTAGTGTAAGTAAAGACACTTACGAAAAGGCATCTAACAATGAATTATCAATCTCTGTCGATAAGGACTCCTTGGATTTGGATAAAGCAGTTGAACTGGAGAACAGTAAATTGGAAGTGGTAGAGCCTGCATCCTCTATCCCCAAAATTGCCAATCTGGAGCCAAGTGTAGACCCTAAAGCAGAACTGTACATCTATCCCGATGGAGACTCAACACGTCTCGTCTATGTAACCGAAGTTAATACTTTACAGCCCGCTCTGCTGCGCACACGTTACTTTATTGACGCTAATGACGGAAAAATCGTATTCAAGTATGACATTCTTAACGAAGTGATCGGCACAGGGCGCGGTGTATTCGGTGATACCAAAACATTTGAAACAACAGCTTCGGGCAAGAAGTATCAACTAAAAGATACGACTCGTGGTAAAGGAATCCTAACTTATAACGTCCACAACACCGAGACGCTCCCCGGCACCCTGTATACAGATTCCGATAACGTGTGGGAAGATCCGGCTGCGGTGGATGCCCACGCTTACGCTATCCGCACTTACGATTATTACAAGGATAGATTTGGACGCGACAGCATTGACGGGCATGGCATGGCCATCGCTTCGGCAGTCCATTACGGCGCAAAGAACTACAATAATGCCCACTGGGGCGGCACTCATATGCTTTATGGAGACGGAGACGGCACGTTATTTGCCCCTTTTAGCAGCGACCTTGAAATTGTTGCCCATGAGCTGACACACGGTGTAACCGAGCATTCATCAGGGCTCGTGTATTTCGCTGAATCCGGTGCATTAAGTGAAGCCATCTCAGATATTATAGGCAACGACATTGAGCGCACCAATTGGGATTTCGGCAAAGTCGCTTATACCCCTAATATTAAGGGCGACGCCATTCGCTCCCTTTCCGATCCTGTCAAATACGGTCAAGTCGATCACTACAGCAATCTCTATCCTGATCCTAACAACGAGGATTATGGTGGAGCCCACATTAATAGCGGTATTATTAATAAAGCCTACTATCTACTGGCACAAGGAGGCACTTTCCATGGTGTCAAGGTAGATGGAATCGGACGTGATGCAGCCGTATATATTTATTATAATGCCTTCACCAATTATCTGACTTCCACGTCTAACTTCTCCACCGCGCGAGCCGCTGTGATCCAAGCGGCCAAAGATAGTTATGGTGAAAATTCAATAGCCGTAACCTCTGCTATGAAGTCTTTTGACGCTGTAGGTGTGAGATAAGTGAAATAATATAAATTTCCCCGGTATTACAAGTCTCCCCCCCTTGTCTCTTATGTATACGGCGTCCCACTATGGGACGCCTTTTTTCTAGTATAAAGTTGATTATTGGTAATTATATTTCCGGCTTCTTATTATTGCCCCATCGCAATCCAAAGGACCAACCCTTCACATAGCGGACCTGAGTATATGCGTTCCACAGTAAGTACTGCTGAATACCTCTGACGTTGTGTGACGGATACCATCACTCCCGGTATACTCGCATTGGCAGTGATTACATACTGTGTATCTATAAAAGGCTTCTCAAATACAACGCTCACTTCACCCCTATCCGCTTGTGCGGGGAGGTGAAAAGAAATGCTCCCATATTGAGGTGAAGCTATATGATCGTCAGAAGCCTCGTCACTGGTCGCTGATCCGTCGTGAATGACATTCAGGTTTAATTCTTTCTCCGTATCGAAAGCTTGATCGATATCTTGCTCAGACAAGACCACGCGTTGCTTTGGGCGTGGTCTTCCTTCAGCAATGTGAATACTGGTTATGGAACAATCCAGTAACGAATCTTGCTCTGCCTGACCTTCCGTCGTAATAGACGATATGTTGTTATCCGTCCTGTATTCCGTATCTGACTCAGGCACAGACAACAGCAGTACAGATGCTCGATTCATCTGCATCGCTTCCTCTAGCGTTTTGGGGAGCTTATGCTTCTTCCATGCCGCTTCCTCTATAGCTTGAACCGATGTGTCCTTCTCTACGGGGGCAGGGACCGTTGCCGTTCCACGCTGGTTCGATTTATGACTGCCGGAAGTCGAAGCCGCTTTCTCTTTGTTAACACGGGGGGAGGGAACCGCATGGGAAAGGTTACGCCGTGCTGTTCTTTTATCCTTAGGGCTATGGTTCGTACGATGGTTCATGGTGACCGCTCCTTTGGCACAGGAGTGAACCAGCGGTCGCTCCGCTTCATTCACCCGGCTGGGAATCATGGCTAATGCCTATAAGATAGCCTATGCGCGTAACAGCGCCTACGTCACTCCGCTACACAGTCCGTTATGATTTGTGCCCAGCGTTGTGCTGAGTGTTGCCATAAAAATCGTCTCCGTACCTCGCCAAGCCCGGCTTCTCCCATCTGTCGTCGCAAGCTTGGTTGCTGGAGCAGCTTGATGATGGCATCGGCCATTTCCTGCTCACCGTGAGACGGATACACAAGCCAGCCTGTCTCGCCGTGTTGTACAACCTCTGGAATACCGCCGATTCGTGAAGCGACCACAGGCACTCCTGCCGCCATGGCTTCCAGATTGACCAGCCCGAAGGCCTCATCCTTCACTGAAGGAACAACGGTCACATCGGCTAGCTGATATAGCGAGGCCAATGCTGGATGCGGAACATAGTCCAGGAATTGCACATGCTTCCCCAACCTTAGTTTACGCATCTGCCGATGCAACGACGCCGTGTATGGCGTGAGGCGGTCATGCCCGTAATAGGCACTACCTGCAATGAGCAGCAGTACGTCCGGGCAGGCGCGGACCACATGCCGCAGGGCCTTCAGCAGCCGGTGAACGCCCTTCCCTGGCATCAGTCTGCCCGCGAATAACATGATTTTGCGCCCTGACCAGCCGAAATCGTCCAATCGCGCCGATCTGGCTGCTTCTGCTGCTGGAGTCCACCGTGGCAGGAAATCGCCGGGATGGATACCCAGCTTGTTTATGACGATGCGCTCTCTGACGGCCTCGGGACAGTCAGAAGCTACGATTGCCCCCAAATACGCACTGTTCACGATAATGCGATCCATCGACAACAGCAGCCTGCCCATATCCTTCCGTTTGAGGTAAGGCTCCCGGATGAACGTGGTCGAATGCAAAGTCAACACAACTCGGCTATCGGGTAAAGCCTCGCGAATTGCATACGCAACTGCCGGGCGGTTGTGTACATCTACTACCGCTGGTAACCATCTCTTTAAATCAGCAATCACCTCAGAAATATAACCTGCTCCCCGCGTATAACGCATGCAGGGAATTCCGTCGACATCGCCATGATCCGGTGCCTCTTCTCCCTTTATGCCATAGATCTGCGCTTGAAGCTCATGACTAGCCAGCGGTACCATGCGGGCAATTACCCGCTCCACAGAACTGCTGCGGGGCGAAGGTATAACAAAGGAGCCCGGTGTAACGACTGCTACCTTCGGCCTCTGCATCACCTCACCTACTTTCTGACCTTATTCCAACACTCTTCAACACTCATCTTGTATCATATCGTCTGCCTCGCTGAAATGTGCCTCGCTTCTAACTTTGGGCTTACCGCAAGGCAAGCGTCCATGCCTGGCCGATCTTTGATACATATGATGGACTAGAATCACAGTATGATCAGTTGGAGTGACTACAAGGAGGGCGGACATACTCATGTTGCATGTCGGCGTCATGCTCAACCCGGCAACCTACCGGGGCATCCCCGCCATGAGGACGCGATATGAATCTATCGCCAATTACGAGGACGCCGGGTTAAGCTACGAGCTCATCCCCTGCTTTCTTCGTCTGGAGGATATTCATATAGCGACCGGAACATGCCGGGCTTATGTTAAACACGGCAACGAGTATCGGCAGATGATTCTTCCGTTGCCGCCGGTCATCCACAATCGGACTCTCTATCGGCAAAATGAAAATGCTAGAGATATCAGCAAGCTTGTACAAAAGGGGTTCTATATTTTTAATGAACAAAACCGTTTCCACAAAGACCATATACATGCAATTCTGCAGGAAGACCCTTTGCTACGCATCCATCTCCCCAAAACATTGCAAGGCAACCTTTCCTACATCCATACCTTGATGGAAGAAACCGGAGATGTTGTAATTAAACCCAGTAGCGGTAGCGTGGGTAGAGGAATTATGCGTCTGCGGCATTCCCGCGGAGGCTGGACTTTGCAATGCGCTCATCCGGCTATACCTGAGCGTTGGTCCACCCTACGTTTGAATGTCGGAGAACTCCCAATATTTCTGCACAAGCGACTGCTGCAGGTGCCTCATATCGTACAGGAAACCATACCGCTTGCTTTGTACAACAATCGTCCGTTTGATGTCCGTGTGTCGGTTCAGCGCGGATATGGCGGTATCTGGGGTGTGACAGGCATGTATGCTAAAATTGCTCCTTCCCACACCTTCGTCTCCAATGTGGCACAGGGCGGTACGGCCCGTTCCTTACTAGAAGTGTTATCACAAACAGAGACGGTTCAGACTTCGAACGTAGTTCGGCTGATGAATGAACTGGAGCGACTCTCATTACAAATCGTGCACCGACTGGCACAAACCCTTCCCCGTCTCGCCGACGTCGGTCTGGATCTGGGAATTACCCATGAAGGCAAGATTGTTTTTATTGAATGCAACGGTCGTGACCAGCGCTATGGCTTCAGCCAGGCGGGCATGCACAATGTCTGGAAAGAAACATACTCTCAGCCGATGGCTTACGCTCGTTGGCTTCTCGAACGGATGCCTTCGTCAGACACCGAACGTTCACCAGGCCGTCCACTGTATTGATTTACGTCACATTCTGTGTCAATATAGTTCAGAGCGGCCGGACAGGTTCCGGCCAAGACGGCTCGGAAATGAACAAGGGGGATCTGTAATGGCAAAACAGTGGCTGCGGCTCATGACGGAGCTATCATCGCGCAAGTGGGTGTGCCGGATTGTAGGCTCCTTCGCGCAAAGCGGTGCAAGCCGACTCTTTATCCCCACCTTTATACGTACGTACCAGATCCAGACGCATGAGGCGGAACAGGAATGGAAGGAATACCGTTCTCTAAACGCTTATTTTACACGCAAATTAAAAGCGGGCATGCGCCCGATTGATACGAACGCCGAGGTGATGACCAGTCCGGTGGATGCACGGATTACTTTCACTGGCCCAATTACGTCCGGCACTCTATTAAATGTCAAAGGGCAGGACTATACGCTGGAAGAGCTTCTTAACCGCTCTCCGCGTCTTGAAAAATACACACACGGCTATGCTTTTGTGCTCTATCTCAGCCCGACGGATTATCATCGCATTCATGCACCAGTATCCGGTACGCTGGTAGAAAAAGAGCATCTGCGCGGCAAGGTATACCCAGTGAATGACTTCGGCTTGCAACATATGCGAGCAGTTCTTAGCCGCAATGAACGACAGATTACGTACATTGCCCACGAATATGGTGAGGTGGCGGTCGTCAAGGTTGGCGCAATGAATGTGAGTAGCATTAAATATACGGATGATAAGGCCGTCTCATGGACAAAAGGAGACGATCTCGCCTATTTCGAATTTGGATCAACTGTCGTTTTGCTAACTGAAAACGGCACGTTTGAGCCAGACCCCGCATTGAAGCTGGGGGATGCGGTGAAAATGGGACAACGTCTGGGTTGCTTTCGACATGATCCCAAAGCATAAGTGAATTTATCATAACAGGATTATAGCTACACATATGAGCATTGGGATCGGATGATGTTAAATTGCTCATATAAAAAAGGACCCGGCGTAACTGCCCGGGTCCTTTTTTGGAATTTATCCATTATATTCTTCACGCCTAAATCCGAAACAGCTTGTCCACCGTCCATAGCATTACCGGATCTCAGACGGACTTTTCCCCGTGTACTGCTTGAATTGGCGGCTGAAAAAAAAGATGTCACGGTACCCCAAAGCCTCTGCCACCTCGGTCACATTCATTCCGGCATGTAGTAATAGATGCTGTGCACGCTCAATCCGCATGCTGATAATATGAGATTGCGCGGAAACACCCAGCAGCTCCTTGAATTTAATTGAAAAATAACGCGGTGACAGCCCCGCTCGTGCAGCCAAATCCTCGACGCGATGAGGAAGTCCCGGATGCTGACGCACGTAGTTGGCCGTTTCTCGAATGACCTCGGTGAGCTGGTTACTGGCTTGTTGCTCCTGAGGCTCCTTACGGTCCGCACGCAGCAGATGAATCATCAGTTGTTTCAGGATCAGCTTGCCTTCCTCGTCAGCTCCATAAGCACGCTCTAGGCGTAGTCGAACGTATCTGGCAAGCATATGCTCTACCTCGAACGTTTCCTCCAGCATACGGTAGCTTGCAGGAATTAGCTTTGGTTGTTCGATAAGATCAAAATGAATATAGGTAAGTATGAGCGGCTTTTGCGGGTTATGTGTGGCACGGGTATCATCCCCCGGCTTGAACAGGAAGCAACTCCCCTTGCTCACCGGATACGACGTCCCGTTTAAGACCACTGTTCCTTCTCCGCTCCATACATAAAATAAATCATAGTTTGGCATCGGCTTCTCGCGTACCTGCCACTTCCAGCCCGGCTCGCACACAATTTTGGCGAAGGCCGACAACAGGATAAACGATGACGCAGATGTATCCAGCAAAATCTGCACCTCCTTTTGTTAATCTTTGGTTGTCCTCTATCCCATTAATTTATAATATAAGCTCAGCGCCGTCATTAAGCAAAAAAATGCGCTTTTATGTTCCAGATGCTTTTGCGTGACGCTTACCGTGTGTAATGCTATAATATGTAATCAAAATGACTTGGAAGGATGAAACGGGAATGAATCCACTGGCAGCGCAGTTAAACCAAAACATTCAGACAGGCAACGAGCATGTATATCAAATGCTTTCTCTTTTAGGGAAAGAAATTTATTTCCCAAAAGAAGGGATTTTGAGTCAATCCGCAGAAGCAGGGAAGCTTGCTAAAAAGTACAACGCTACGATTGGCATTGCTACAGAAGGCAATGGTCCTATGCATTTGGAGGTCATTCAGGAAAAGCTGTCCGCTTACAATCCCAAGGATTTATACCCTTACGCTCCCCCTGCGGGCAAACCTGAACTACGTAGTGTATGGCGCGACAAAATGCTGAAGGAAAACCCTTCGTTGGCTGGAAAAAGTTACGGCCTTCCCGTAGTTACGAACGCGCTGACCCACGGTTTGAGCATCGTTGCCGACCTGTTCACGGATGAAGGGGATGCTGTCATTTACCCAGACAAAAACTGGGAAAACTATGAGCTGACTTTCGGTATTCGCCGTCATGGACGTTTGGTGAATTTCCCGTTGTTCACAGAGGATCAACGTTTTAATAGTGAAGGATTACGCGATGCTCTACTGGCACAGAAAGAATACGGCAAAGCGATCGTTGTACTGAACTTCCCGAATAACCCGACGGGCTACACACCGGGAGTCGAAGAGGGTAAAGCAATTGTTGCTGCCATCCAGGAAGCCGCGGAAGCAGGCATCAATGTCGTAGTTGTGACGGATGACGCTTATTTTGGTCTGTTCTTCGAGGACTCCCTGCACGAATCACTATTCGGTCAGTTAGCTGGACTTCATCCGAGAATTCTACCAGTCAAAATTGACGGAGCTACCAAGGAAGAATTTGTTTGGGGCTTCCGTGTCGGATTTATTACCTTTGCTTCGGAACATCAGGATGTACTGAGCGCACTAGAACAAAAAACATTAGGGATTATTCGGGCAACGATTTCGAGCGGTCCTCACCCATCTCAAACCTTCGTCCTGGATGCCCTCAAGTCAACAGACTTTGAACAACAGAAGAAAGAAAAGTTCCAGATTATGAAGGGTCGGGCTAATAAAGTCAAAGCGTTACTCGATAGTGGAAAATACGGAGATGTATGGAGCTACTATCCTTTCAATTCGGGTTATTTTATGTGCCTCAAGCTGAACGGCTTGTCCGCTGAACGACTGCGCACACATTTGCTGGAACAATATGGGGTAGGGACGATTGCGCTGGGTGAATATGATCTCCGAATCGCATTCTCATGTATCGAGGAAGAGTATCTGGAAGACCTGTATGACATTGTTTACCGTGGCGCACAAGATTTGTTGAACGCCTAATATGTAACAGATTAAATATAGCATCATTAGCGGTATGCCGGATGTTGCGGCATACCGCTTTTTAATGAGCTGAACCATTGTAAGTCACACTTCGCAACAAACTATCCTTCAGCAGCGAGCAAAGATTTCTGTGCGAGTGGTAGCAGGATGACTACCTCGGTTCCGACTCCCGGCTCACTCTCATAGTGTATACTTCCGTTCATAGCTTCAATGATTCGAAAGGAGACGACCGTTCCCAGTCCCGTTCCTACCTCTTTGGTTGAAAAAAACAAAGTACCCACTCGCTCCAGATGCTCCTGACTCATGCCTTTTCCCGTATCCCTAATATGCAGACATGCCTTCTCTTCCTGAATCGCCAGCTTTATGTATACCCTGCCCCCATCATCCGCAGCTTCGATCGCATTTTTCGTCACATGTATTAACGCCTGTAACAGCTGATTACGATCCATATGTACGTATATTTCATTCCTTAGCTCAGTATACAGTCTTACGCCTTGCTTGGTCGCCATCGGTTTCAAAAGCAAAACAATCTGTTGAACCATGCCAGACAAATCCATCAGCTCTGTGTTCCCAATCTGCGGTCTGGATAAGTTCAGATAGTCGCTAATAATTCTTTCAGCCCGATCGACCTCTGCTAGTGCCAAAGCAATATATCTGCGATTTTTCCCTTCTAGCCCTGACTGAACCATTTGCAGGAACCCTTTAACCACGGTCAACGGATTCCTTACTTCATGAGCCATAGAGGCAGCCAGTTCACCTAAGGTATTCAGATGCTCAGCATATTTAATCTTTCTTCTCATTTCTTCCCGTTCCAAACTAAACTCCATCCAGAAAGAGGAGGCTCCAATGCTTAGGAATTGAATCACACCGAACCAGAGTATTGCCCGGATCAGCTCGACCTCATCCTTATCCAGCCTGCCATTGGCCCAGGAATGTATTAACAAAAATATAAGCATGGCAATATTGGTCCATATACTCATTAGCATATTCATGCCCACCCGAAGCAACATACTATTGAGCTGCATAAACTTTCTTCTCACCAAGAGAGGCCCCAAATAACACAACATCATGCTGGGAAAGCTCACCACCATAGACTCTGGATCTATATACATACGAGCCATCACCATCAGCGTTATATTCAGAAGCCCTGCCTTTGGACCAAAATATAAAACAGAAAGGATCAGAGGAACATATCGAAGGTCCCAATATAATCCATACCAAATGTACGAAAACATAATGCAAAGCACAGAAGACACACCCAGCACCCCTCCCATAAGCAACGGGGTATGTTTCCTATGCCGATGATCTGACAAAGCGCTATATACCAATAACGGTACAAACACAAGAAATATGTTCACGAGCAGCTTATCTACCAGCATCTCGTCTTTCCCACTTTCCAAGTGATAATGACTACGTACTTCTTCTATTCTCGATAATACGTGTCTTTTCCTCTATCCCCCCCTACATCTGATGAAAAATATAAGGCGATTCAGCAACATACCTGAGCATTGGCCCACGCAATCTGAAAATCCAATTCATAAGATACGATGTATCCTTTATCACAATGACCGAGAGGAGAATGAGCATGGGAGCAGAAGAAACAAGAGGCGGTTACGGTGGTTACGGCGCATTCACAAGCACAGGAACAATTCTGGTACTGTTCATTTTATTAGTTATCATCAGCAAAACGCTCTTTATATAAGCAGGCGGAAATCTGCACCCACGGCTACGATAACAGCGAGCGTACAAAAAAGGCTAATTCGCAGACAGCTCTTGCTGCTTGCGAATTAGCCTTTACTTTATTCACATAGATACAAATTACACTTCTTCCTCATCCTGACCGTCCAAACGCCATTTTTTGGCTTGAGCGCCTCGTAACAAGAACACTACTGCAACTCCCCCAAGCAGCGTGAGCAGTGTAGACAGTAGATCTTCCGTTCCTTTTGCCAGAAAAGGAAGCCACAGAACCACAGCAGCCGGCAACGTCAACCGAACAACAAAGTCGAGAAAAGACGCACGACGACTATGCGCAGGAATCGGATATAACTGAAGCCACAACGAATCCTTGTGATACTGCTTTAGTGAAGTAACCTGTACACCAATGAGGAATATGAAAAATAAATATACTGCAATCCCAATCCAGCTAGCATGGGTGATATATATAATTAACAACCCCAGAATTCCAAGCCGAATGACAATACCTGCTGGCTCTGTACGCAGGAATGTCTTAAACAGCAGGTAACGATACGCTCCCCTTCTGTTCCAAGGTATGTTACCTCCCAACCAGGACAGCCAACGACGTGGCGTCACTCTCTGCGTAAGGGCGGGCACATCGACAAACCAGCCCAAAGTGCGCATCACCCGAGCAGCCTGCATACCCTCTGTACGAATCAGCTTTTCCCAAGCCACTAGCAGCTTGACCGGAAAACGCAGAACAAGCACGTACACCACACCGACCAATATGATAAATGGCACGCTGTGTAGTGGAGGCTGCCATAGCCATGCGGCTACCATCAGCACAGCCAATACCCACCGAAGCAGACGATAGCCTACACTCCCGCCAATCGATACCATGCGAAGCTCTTGCCAGCCGCCGTAGCTGAATAGCAGCTTTAACAGCACAAACAGTAGCAGGGTCAGTAGCAACGGCTTAGGCGCCGCATCACTGCGAATATACAGCGGCCACACGATAATAGACAGCAATAGCAAACCGAATATTTTGTACACCACACCCCGAATCCGGCTGGCCTTAAAATAATGGTGCATCGCGTGCTCCTGTGGACGGAGGAAAACAATATCCGCTGCGTTTAAATACGTACGAAAGCTCGCATGAGCAATCGGAATAGCCACAATAAGCATGATCCAGCGGATGGGCAAATCCGGTGGAGTATGCATTAGTAGCGACGTGTACCATGCGGCAAAGGCAATCAGCGCAAAGCCGAAGACCACCGCCAGACCGCTTTGAATGACATAGCCCAGATAGGGCAGCACCTGTCCCCAGAACGCTACACGTCTTTCTTTATGCAAACGTTGCAAATCCATGCTCATTCCCTGCCCTGTACCAGCTCATAAAATGCATCTTCCAGCGGCATGCCCGGCTTACCCGCCTGTGCTGTCACTTCGTCCAGCGTACCCTGTGCAATGATGGCACCCTGATGAAGTACAATGAAACGATCACAATAATTTTCAATCGTGGACAAAATATGAGAACTGAGCAGAATGGACGAACCCGAACGCTTCATCTCTAACATAAAGTCAAGCAGGGAACGAATACCCAGCGGGTCTAACCCCAAAAAAGGTTCATCTATGACATACAACGGCGGTCCCGCTAAAAATGCGCACATAATCATCACTTTCTGGCGCATCCCTTTAGACAGGTGCATCGACATACTCCCACTTTTATCCCGCATACGGAACAAGTCTAGCATTTGATCACTGCGCGTGCGGAAATCTGCTTCGCTAACTCCGTACGCTCTGGCCGTGAATTCCATATGCTCCATCACCGTCATTTCAGGATACAGCTCTGGAGATTCAGGTACAAAAGCAATGGCTCCCTGATATTCCTCGGGATTCTCATCCTGCTTATGCCCCTGCACACGAATTTCTCCGGCCTGCGGTGTCATCAGACCCAAAATATGCTTCATGGTCGTACTCTTCCCGGCCCCGTTCAGACCGATCAGTCCTACCATTTCGCCCGGTTTCACATCCAGCGAAATCTGATGCAGCACCGGGCGCTTGGCGCTATATCCGCCGGTCAGTCCGTTAATTTGCAACACAGGCTGTTGTTCCATGGCTCCCCCTCTTCTCCCTTACTCGTTCGGTTTTGATCCTTTTTCCTTCAGCCATCTTGGTGCACCCTTGTTTTTGCGATCACGCTCGCGCTGTGCTTTTCCTGCTTTGGACAAGGCTGCTCCTTTGCTCTTGCCTGGAGCTGAACCGTTCGCGGAATTTCTGCCAGGACGTCCGTTTTCGGCACGAACAGGTGCCTTTCGGTCCTCCGCCGATGCTCCGTTAGATAAGGATCTAGCCTCGGATGGTCTTACAGGTGCACGCTTGGCATCCGCCGGACGCGGCACAACTACTCGACCTCCGTGCAACGCACGCTCTGCAATGTCAATGCCCAGTTCACGGGAGAACTTGCGCATGATGAACGTTTCACGGTCGGTGACAACCGATGCCACTAATCCTTTGCGTCCCATCCGTCCTGTCCGTCCTGCACGGTGAACATAAGCTTGACTATCCGTAGCCGGGTCAAAATGAATGACCATTTCAAGTCCCTCAATATCCAGACCACGAGCTGCCACATCCGAAGCGACCAGTACTTTGAGCTTGTCCTCGCGGAATTTGGCCAACACGTTGCTACGCGTGACTTTATCCGCATCTCCATACAAGGACGCCGTAGTCAGCCCCATATGCTTGAGCTTGGCTTCAATCTCCCCGATGGCATTGGTCGTATTCACGAACACCAGCGCTTTTCTCGGATTAAAATGACGCACCAGACGGCGCAGCATATCCACCTTATCCCGTTCTTCAGATACAAAGTAATAGTGTTCCAGTCCACTGGCCGTCTTCTGGTCGGGATCAATCCCAATTTCTACGTATTCACGCATCTCCCGTTTTGCCAGCGACTGAATCTCATCGTTCAGCGTTGCGGACAGGAATACCAATTGACGATCACGTTGGGCGGTGCCCAATATGTTGGTTACATCGCCTGCTCCGCCAAGCTGGAACATCTGATCCACCTCATCGATGACGATGGCTGTAATATTGTGCATTTTCAGCTTTTTCGAAGCGATGAGTTCCCGTACACGTCCTGGTGTACCCACGACAAGCTGTGGATGATCCTTGAGCTTTTCGATTTGACGTTTGATAGCCGCCCCACCAATCAGACCGAGTACACGGATTCCGCGATGCTCTCCGTAGCGCTGACCCTCACGTACAATTTGCATGGCCAGCTCCTGGCTTGGAGCCAGTATCAGCTTTTGCGTAGCCTTTTTCTGTGAATCAATCGCTTGCAGCAGCGGCAGCAAGTAAGCCAGTGTTTTACCTGTGCCAGTTTGTGAGCGCGCCAATACATGCTTTCCCTTCATTATTTCCGGTATAGCCTCTGCCTGAACTGGCGAAGGCTGTGTAATTTCATGCTCAGTCAGTTTGTCCAACAGATCTTGTTCAACGCCGAGCGATTCAAAATTCAATGTCATGAAAAGGTCCAACCCCTATACGTAAATTCGTTACTCTCCATTATATGCGAAAATAGCCCTGTTACCAAATCACAAAAATAAAAGATGTCCCTCACCATAGCTAATGGCTTACGGGACATCTTTTATTTCTTATTTATCACACCATGACCCAGCCTATCGGTCAGTCTGGGAGCTAACTGATACAGCTTGAGAAAAGGAGATACCCACCGTGGCAGATTAACCTCCTCCTTGCGAAGCTCCATCGCTCTTACGATATGCCGTGCTACCTTATCTGGTTGTAGCATAAACCAGCTTACATTTCGAACATATCCTCCTGAAGGATCTGCCAGCTCAAAAAAGGGTGTGTCAATCGGCCCCGGATTAATCGTCGTTACAGTCACTCCACTCCCGCGCAACTCTTGCCGGAGCGCATTGCTGAAACCGAGCAACGCATGCTTCGTCGCCGTGTAAGAAGAAGATTTAGCTGTCCCGATTTTCCCGGCCATTGATGCTACATTGACAATCTGTCCATGGCCCCGCTCCGTCATTTGCGGCAGAAACGCCTTGATGCAGCGAACAACACCCATGTAGTTCACGTCCATCATTTGTTCAAACTCCGTCAGATCGGTTTCATTAAAATACTCAAACTTTCCGTAGCCCGCATTGTTAAGCAATATATCGACCCGTCCGTACTGTTCCAATACTCGTGCAGCAACAGCCTCTACCTGCTCCTGGCGGGTGACGTCCAGTTGGATAAGCTCATGTCTGCCGCTGATTCCCGCAGATACTTGCTTCAGTCGCTCCTGCGAGCGTGCTGTTAAAATAGGAATCGCGCCCTTTTCGCTTAACAACTGAGCGCAAAGGGCGCCAATCCCACTAGATGCACCTGTAATCACAACTATCTTGTCCTGTAGTATATTCACGGTCATCCCTCCGCATTAAAGAAACTTGCTCCTTTAATATTAAGAGATCATCACCTGAATATCCAGCTCACCGATTCCTTCCACCGTAAGCGGAATATAAAGGGCACGCTGAGGCACAAAAGTGGTCAAGTTTTCTGATTTCATGACCTGCGGAGGCGTAATATCCACAACAATTCCCTGACTGGACAAAATCGTACTGGCATTACCACTAATCATATTGCCCAATTCTGAAATTGCGCTTTTTCCCATCTCATCAATTTCAGTCAACACAAATCCGCCCATCATCGCTGAAACCATACGTAGCGCCACCTGTTCATTCAGGCCGAACACAATATTTCCGCTAAGCTGTCCGGTCATCCCGATCATAATCCAGATGTGGTCGTCCACCAGCTCGACATTTTTCACACCAAGATTTCCGGGTGAAGGAGATACTTGGATCAATTGTTCAATGACCCGTCGCGCCGACTCCAAAAAAGGATTTATCACTTCTGCCTTCACGATCAAAGCGCCCCTTTACGATGGGCTTTTAGACATACAACAAAAGTCCCATTTAAATTAGAATTTTTTAATTAAATATTACTGTAAAACGAATCGATCCTCAATAAAATGCTCTCTATATCACTTATCGACAGCTACCCGGTAATTTTTTATAGCTAAATCACAAAAAATGTGAATAATGTCCTATATCTTTACTTCTTACCGGTTTTAGATTGATTATTTTTGAAGGATATCAGGACTTTAGTCTTTATTTCCCAATATACCACACTTTAAGGTACTCTGCTTCGATTCATTGCCCTTCCTGCTCGAATAACCTATAATTTAATGAAATAAAGCATAACGACGGTTTTACATATGAACCTATGGATTGGCTAAAAATATTCATTCTATACAGCTGCGATAAGATTAAGAAAAGAGAGGAGGAACTTCATGAACATCAGTCAACTTGAAACACTTATCATGATTTCCAAAACGATGAGCTTCCGCAAAGCCGGAGAACTTCTCAATTTGACGCAGCCGGCGGTGTCCGCCCAAATTAAAAGTCTAGAGGATGAGTTCAAAACCATTCTGATTGACCGCAACCAGCCTGTCACCCTGACCGACAGGGGAGCTGTTTTTTTGGAACACGCCGAGCGCATATTAGAGGTTGTTGAGGAATTAAGACAAAAATTATACGATCTAAACGAAACACCGCAGGGTCACATTGCGCTGGGCACCACAACATCCATCGCTATTCAAATTTTACCGCGCGTGCTTTCCTACTTTCAGGATCAGTTCCCTCTCATCAAAACCTCCATTCAATCCATGGCTTCCTCAATGATTTATCAGCAGGTGGAGAACGGACTTATTGATGTTGGCATCGGTTATCTGATTGAACGTAATCCCAATTTAAGCACTTCGGTTCTGTACTACGATTCCTTTGAGCTAGTCGTGTCTCCTACTCATCCACTGGCCTCACAACCACATGCTACCATTGAAGCCCTTCGGGAAATTCCGCTGATTCTGCTCTCTCCCGATACGGTGGGACGAAAATTCGTGGATGATGTATTTAAAAAGCACCAAATCGTACCTCATGTCGTGATCGAGTTGTCCAGCAGCGAGGAAGTCAAACGGATGGTCGAAATTAATCTCGGTGCTGCCATTATTTCCAGACTATCGGTTACTTCTGAACTGCGTGCAGGCACATTAAAAATGATCCATATTCCCGAGCTGGAAGTTAGTCATCCGGTAGGAGTGATTTATAAATCCGGCCGATATCTAAACTCAGCCATGCAGCAATTTTTAAGTGATCTGAAGGGGATGCCGGAGACGAATTTCACCAGTTCTGAATAACGTAATTCGCTATGAACACCATACGAAATATAAACCCTGATTACGAAAGGAAGATAGGCTATGAAATTTGATCTGCACACCCATCATTTTCGCTGCGGTCATGCAGACGGAAACATTCGAGATTACATTGAAGCAGGCATTCAGTCGGGCTTACAAGCGATTGGTATTTCGGACCATTCCCCTTTCCTGGGCAGCGAACAGGATCAGGCTTTTCCTAAAATTTATATGGCTAAGTCACAGCTTGCTGAATACGTAGAAGAGGTACAACAGCTTAAAAAGGAATATGAAGGCCGTATTGACGTGCTCCTCGGATTGGAAACGGATTATTTTCCTGATTTTGCTGAATTATATCGTTCCACTCTGGCTCCTTATCCATTTGATTACCTCATTGGGTCGATTCACAATGTCGAAGGGGATAGCATTTTTAACCGTAACCGTTGGAACAAATTAAGCGACGCTCGTAAAATCGAGGTCAAACAAGCCTACTATGCGCTCATTCAGGAATCTGCGCGAAGCGGCATGTTTCAAATTTTGGGTCATATTGACGCAATGAAGGGAAACTTTCCTGCCTTTTCAGACATTCCTGCCGATGAATCCATTGATGAAACCTTGCAGGTAATTGCGGAATCCAATGTGGCGATTGAAATTAACACTTCGGGTAAAACCAAGCTAAGTGGCGGATGGTACCCGTCTGCTTCTATTTTAGAAAGAGCGCACCATTTTGGTGTGGAGGTTACTTTTGGTTCGGATGCCCATAAGCCTTCGCGGGTAGGCGATGACTGGGAAGAAGTAAAGGCAATGCTGAAGGATATCGGCTTTCGGGAATGGGTCTATTTTAAAGAAAAACGTAAAATTCCTGTGGCGCTTTAAAATTTAAGGTGGGAATTGCCGCTCCGCAAATCATTTGATCTTACACACGCTGCTGCAATGGGATTGTTGGGATTGTAATTTATAAGGTGATAATTCCATTGCAAAGGCGAACGCTTAGCAAGATTATGACATCTATGTATGAGGAGAATTACATATGCACTTGGAAGATCCTATGAACAAGCTTAAAAAGCTAAAGCATGACATCACGCGATTTATGCTCATCTATAAATTTGCGCTCGACGAAATGGAAACCAAGATTGAAATATTAAAGCAGGAATTTCAAGCATTGCACGATTACAGCCCTATTGAGCATACCAAATCACGCCTTAAATCTCCTGAGAGCATCATGAATAAAATGATTCGTAAAAATAGCGAGTTATCGCTGGATGCTATCAAAGATCATATTAAGGATATCGCAGGTTTGCGTATTACTTGCTCTTTTATTTCTGACATTTATGATGTCAGTAACATGCTTCAGAGACAAAGTGACTTGAAGGTACTGGAAATTAAGGATTACATCAAGAATCCCAAGCCGAACGGTTACCAGAGCCTGCATTTGCTGGTTCAAGTTCCTGTATTCATGTCGGATTGTGAGGAGCTAGTCTGCGTAGAAGTGCAAATTCGAACCATTGCGATGGATTTCTGGGCCAGCCTGGAGCATAAAATCTTTTATAAATACAACCAGTCTGTGCCCGAAAACCTGACACGTGAATTAAAGAACGCAGCAGATTCCGCTAATGCTCTCGATCTTCAAATGGAGCGACTGCATCGTGAAATTAAGGAGATTAAAGACGCTAGAGGTGAAGAGGACTCCATAGAGGAGCTTCGGAAGATTATGATTAATAATCAGCAAATTACGGTGCCGGCCAATTTCTTGAAGCTTCTAGGAGAGTAAGATTAGGCGGTGCTCCACCGCTATGCGAATGATTTGATCTTATGATCGCTGTTGCAACGGGATTCACTGGATATTATAAGCCCTTTAAAGGGTAGAATCCCATTGCAAAGGCGAACGCCTGCGCTTCTCCAGATTCAAATTCTCCACTCCGGTTCAAATTCATCTGCCCCTCAGGACATGCGACTCAACTACAACCTATGATCCTCCTCTTTTTACTTAATTGTTAGATGAACTATGTAACTAAGAGCACTTCATCAAACTCTTTTCATTCGCTCTGTATCCTTAACAGTCATTATTTCGTCTACCTTAATATATTAAAAACAAGCTTATAAGGGGTGATGTAAGTATGAAAAAGATACTTGTTTTGGGTGGAACGCGCTTTTTTGGCAAGAGACTGGTGGAACGTCTGCTGGAGAGTTCCGAGAACTCCGTTACCATCCTCACACGGGGCCAAGCAAGCGATTCGTTTGGTGACCGCGTTCAGCGAATCCGTGCAGACCGTACCGACCGGCAAGCACTCGCTGAAGCGGTAGGTGAGCAAGTGTGGGACGTTGTTTATGATAATATTTGCTTTTCTCCAGATGAAGCCAGCGAAGCCTGCCGCATTTTTGATGCTAAAGCCAAGAGGTATATTTTCACCTCCAGCCTATCCGTCTATGATTCGAGCCCGGAAGTGCTGACAGAGAGCATCTTTGATCCTCAATCTTACCCGGTTCGCAAGGGCGGGAAAGGCGTTTTTACATATCAGGAGGCTAAACGGCAGGCAGAAGCAGTTTTTATGCAGCAAGCTACATTCCCTGTAGCCGCTGTTCGTTTTCCGATTGTACTGGGAACAGATGATTATACGAAAAGGCTTCATTTTCATATCGAGCATGTTCGTGAAGGAACAGAAATCGGAGTACCTAATGCCACAGCACAAATCTCATTTATTCGTTCCGATGAAGCCGCAGATTTTCTGTTTTGGCTTGGTCACACTCCTTTAACAGGGCCTGTAAATGCTTGTTCCGACGGTACAGTGAGGATTGGAGAGATCATTTCGATCATTGAGCAGGTAACTGGAAAACATGCTGTGATGAAAGAAAAAACAGCAGACGAGCACATGTCTCCATTTGGTATTACACAATCGTGGTACATGGATACGTCCAAAGCCCAGTCAGAGGGGTACTCATTTCTCTCCCTAAATGAATGGCTTCCAGAACTGGTAACTAGCCTGAACCGTTCCTAAAATCATAAAAAAAGGGGACCCGAAACTTCGGGTCCCAGCAATATATATAATTCAAAGGGGGTCATGTTTATGTACCCACTCTATGTTAAAGTAACTTTGCAGTTATGTTTCATTTTTGTAACAAAATGAAATATAACTGAGCGCGGCCAAGGAAAGAAGACCACTCGCTTCCGCAGAGATAGAGAAGGCCCTACTATAGGATAACAAAAAAAGAGGACCCGAATCATCGGGTCCCAGCAACATATATTATTCAAAAGGGGGTCATGTCTGTATTGTACCCGTCCTGTGTTAGAGTTGTTTTGCAGTTATATTTCATCTTTGTAACAAAATATTCCAATACCATTTCTATTCATAATCCCCTTGGGTCATCGAAAATACCAATACACTCGGTACCACTCCTGAGGGATCATAAGCACCAATTGTACGCAGCAGGCGCATCTTATTTTTAATAAGTACACGCATGGAAGCCTGATTATCCTCTTGGCAACGACTTTCGATCCGCTTGAGCTTCAAAGATCCGAAACCAAAATTCAGCATTTCTCCCACCACTTCTGTAGCCAGCCCCTGTCCCCAAAAAGGACGATCCAGAATATAGCCCAGTTGTGCCTCACCCGTTCTTTCATTCCATTGCTGAAAAGAGACGATACCGAGCAACGGTGAGGAGGTAAGCTCATTGGATTCACCAAGTAGATTGCTTTCTCCTGTATTTCTCTGATGCCATTCCACCGCAAAATGCAGGGAATCTAGTGAATCAGCAGATATTTTAATTTGCGCAACCAAACGCCGCATTCGTGTATTGACTGGTTTGCGAATTCGATTCACATATTGGATCACCAATGGATCGGATAGAATCCGTTCCAGCGCGGGATAATCCTCCGTTCTTAGCTGGCGCAATCGGACTCGGCGGGTGTAAAGCTCCGGTAGCCCAAGACGAAGCATTTCTCTGGTCAGCACAATGTTCCCCCCTGCGGATGGATTGGCTTTTAGAAATGAATGTTTCCATACTTAATCCAGGTCCTGAATCCCGCGGTAAATTCCTGTGCGCAGCTCTCGAATATAATACGGCAAAGAAGGCACAGCAGCTTCCTCCGCTTGTTTTACCGCCAGTTCTATATCATAAGGTACACGTACAAAATGAATGGAGAAGGACGTAGGCTGCTCCTTTCCCATCTCGCCCTCTAAAATGCAGTAGGAAGCCTGCGTAACATCCAACGGATTCCCGACACTGCCGACGTTAAAAAGGGTTTTTCCCTGAAAATGCTGGATAAAAGCATTGTGCACATCACCATATCCCACAACATCTGGAGCAAAAGCAACTTTTCCATTTTCTTCTGCTAACGGATCGAACATGGCAAGCCGTTTTTCCGGCTCATCCCATGGCTGCACACGGTGATATACACTTTGCGGCGAGGCATGCACCAGACGGATACGGCGTCCGCTCATTCTGAAATCATAATGAAACGGTAACTGTGCCAAATACTGCACTCGTTCTGCCCCCAAGCGCTCGGCTTGCCAGCTAAAATTGAGATCATCCGTAATACTAACCAGCTCATCCCAATTCCCCCGCACGACCACTTCACAACGTTGACGGACAGCATCCAGAACCTCGCACGGGCTAGGCCCTTTGCCGATCAGATCCCCCAAACAAAACACACGGCTAATGCCTCGGGAAGCAATATCCTCCAGCACCGCCTCACAGGCAGGCCAATTGCCATGAATATCTGAAATGACAGCAATACGATCCATCTGAACCTCACTCCTTTGTCCGAAACGACTACATCTCTACACTACATTCAAGCCATCTTTATGTAGTTCCAACATATATGATAAAGATGAAAAAAAGATCATGGCCTATCTATTGGCCGGATTTTAGCGTAATGACACTAAGCTCCGGTCTGCACAGCACGCGAATCGGCAAGTGTGTCATACCAATGCCTCGGCTGACATACAGCGGCATTCTCTCTGTTCCCACATGAAATAACCCCTGGATGTACTTGCGTCCACCCGGAGGCGGCATTGGTGCTCCAATGACCGGCAAGCGTACCTGTCCTCCATGCGTATGCCCTGACAGTTGAAGATCAAAGGACATTTGCGCCGCTACATCTGCATAGTCCGGCTCATGCATCAGCAGCAGCTTGCACATCTCATCAGGTAGCCCGTGGATGGCACGCTGCGGATTGGGCTTGCCCATGATGTTATCCTCTAAACCGACCATGGCTACACGCTGTCCCGCAAGCTCTACAATCGCATGCTCGTTTCTCAGCAACGTAAATCCGGTTTTTGGGTATAATTCCTGAACTCCGGCTGGTAAGCCTCTATAATCATGATTGCCCAAAATAGCAAATTTGCCGAGTGTGGCGTGCATCGAAGCCATAACTGGAACAGCAGCCTTCATGGATACTGCATAGTCATCTACAATATCGCCTGTAAAACAGAGCAAATCTGGCTTCAGACCTGCTATACGGTCCGCAAGCTCGCGCAGATCCTGCTCATCCATATGAAAACCCAAGTGTACATCACTGAAATGTACGACCCTGATTCCGTCAAAAGCAGACGGAAGACGAGGGAGAGTCAAGTTGAAGCGTGTAATTTCCAAATGATTAGGCTCCCATAAGGAAGCATATCCTCCAGCCAGAAGCGCGGTTCCGGCTGTGGCTAAAGCCGCTTTTTTCAAAAAATGGCGGCGCGAAGGATTGGCTGGTTCATTTGAAATGGAACGCCGCGAAGAACCGGGAGGGATAGCGGCCCCCTGATGCGGGCCATCCTGACTCTCGCGGCGGGTGTGCGGCGTCTTCTCCATATGCGTTCCCCCTTGCGATCTATTCCTTGATCTCACTTTTTAGAAATTCTTACTGTCCATAAGCTTTAGCGATGGGTGGACAACCACTGCTCCGCATAGTCTACCAAATCACGTTGCCTCGCGAAAAAACATGAAGCCTCTCCAATGTTCACTCGCGTAAAAGCTGAGGGACAGTCCCGTTCAAAATCAAGTCCCAGCTTCTCAAAGTCATCTGAGGTAATATTAAAATCCTGAAAAGATACCCACGCTTTTGCTCCATCCACCATCATAGGAGCTTGATGCGTGATCACTTCTCGTCCATTATAGGCTGTTCGATATTCCGCCAAATGCAAGGACGTGTTGCTGTCATGTCCGCAGCCCAACAGCAGCACATAGGCATCTGCCTCATACAGCTTTGCCAAGGGCGAATGCTCACCCAGCCCATAGTCGAGCTGATGATCTGTCAGTAATCCCGAAGCAGCAGGTCCACGTGCCGCCAGAGAAACATGCGGATGCCCGCTGCGCTTGGTTCCCGGCAGGCCACGGAACGTTTCTACAATGATGCCCATCCCCCCGGTCAGCGTCCAGGCCGGATTATAAGCGGGCATTTCCTCGCGTACCAATTCCCACCATGACTCGTCCAGAGGCGGGTTCATCCAGGTCGAAGGATCAGTCAAGTCATGAGACTGTGTCGGCATCACCAGCGTCCCTTCCGGGCCAACCGCTTCGGTTAGTGCCGCAAGAATGGCCGAGGCCCCGCCCGGAACATAATTCCCGAAGCTACGCATGGACGAGTGCACAAGCAATGTCATGCCGCTCCGAACTCCCAGCTCCTTTAATCCCTTCATGACATCCGACCTAGTGACAGGTCGATTCGTTATCGGTTGCACAGTCACCTGTCCAGCCTCCTTTTCTCCAAAAACGATACACAATACCATAATTATACCATAACTGCTATCCGCGCTCCTTCCTCCATGTTACCCTTCATCTTTTCTGAGCGCAAAAAAACAGGCTTTCTCCAGTTTGAGAAAAGCCTGTTTGGGCAAACCTATTCGCTGTCTAGTGCTATACAGTCAGCCAGCGCTTGAACATATGCTTGGTCGTTTCCTTATTCATTTCGGCAATAGAAGTTGTCAACGGGATGCCTTTCGGGCAAGAACGTACGCAGTTTTGCGAGTTCCCGCACCCTTCCAGCCCGTCGTCCGTCATCAACGCCTCCAGCCGCTCTTCCTGATTCATTTCCCCTGTCGGATGGCTGTTAAACAGACGAACCTGAGATATCGCCGCAGGTCCGATGAACGTCGTCTTCTCGTTGACGTTCGGGCAAGCTTCCAGACAGACACCGCAGGTCATGCACTTGGACAGCTCATACGCCCACTGACGCTTTTTCTCTGCCATTCTAGGACCAGGGCCCAGATCGTAGGTACCGTCAATCGGAATCCACGCTTTGACCTTCTTGAGCGCATTAAACATCCGGCTGCGGTCGATGACCAAATCCCGAACTACCGGGAACGTGCTCATCGGCGCGATCGTAATCGGCTGTTCCAGCTTATCGACGAGCGCCGCACAGGCCTGACGCGGCTTGCCGTTAATCACCATGGAGCATGCTCCGCATACTTCCTCCAGGCAATTCGACTCCCAGCATACCGGGGCCGTCTCTTTACCGTGGCTGTCCACCGGGTTACGCTGAATTTCCATCAGCGCGCTAATCACATTCATCCCCGGACGATAAGCCAATTCGAATTCTTCCGTATAGGGACTGGCTTTAGGATCAGCTTGACGGGTCACAACGAACTTCACTGTTTTATTCGACTTCACTGCTTGCTCCGACATCTAAATACACTCCCTTCCGTTATTTGTTCTTGGAATAATCCCGAATACGCGGCTTGATCAGCGAAACATCCACCGCTTCATACGAGATTTGTGGTCCTTCCGGTGTCCAGTCCGCAATCGTTGTTTTCAGGAAATCCTCATCGTTGCGATCCGGGAAGTCTGGTTTGTAATGGGCCCCGCGGCTTTCGTTGCGCAGTAGCGCACCTTTGGTCATCGCTTCAGCCAGCTCCATCATATTCCACAGTTGCCGTGTAAACGCCGCACCCGCATTGTTCCAGCGCGAAGCGTCATTGATGTTAATGTTAGAGTAACGCTCCTTCAGCTCCTTGATCTTGTGGATCGTAGCTTCCAGCTTGTCATTATAACGAACCACAGTCATGTTGTTCGTCATCCACTCACCCAGCTCTTTATGAAGAACATAGGCATTTTCTTTTCCGTCCATATGCAAAATGTGCTCATATTTCTCCGTCTGCTGATGAACTGCCGCATCAAATACGGAGGTAGCTATATCCTGTGCAGATTTTTTCAAGCCTTTAATGTATTCCACAGCCTTAGGTCCAGCCACCATCCCGCCGTAAATGGCTGACAGCAACGAGTTCGCACCCAAACGGTTCGCACCGTGATATTGGAATTCACACTCACCAGCCGCGAACAAGCCCGGTATATTCGTCATTTGATTGTAATCGACCCACATGCCGCCCATTGAATAATGAACAGCCGGGAATATTTTCATCGGGATTTTGCGCGGATCGTCACCGACGAATTTTTCATAAATTTCAATAATGCCGCCCAGCTTTACATCCAGTTCTTTCGGGTCCTTGTGGGACAGATCGAGGTAGACCATGTTCTCGCCATTAATACCCAGTCCATCATCAACGCATACACTGAATATTTCACGTGTCGCAATATCGCGAGGGACCAGATTTCCGTAAGCCGGATACTTTTCTTCGAGGAAATACCATGGCTTACCGTCCTTATACGTCCAAATACGACCGCCCTCTCCCCGTGCCGACTCGGACATGAGACGCAGCTTGTCATCACCTGGTATAGCCGTCGGATGAATCTGGATAAACTCACCGTTCGCATAGCGTACGCCTTGCTGATACACCGCACCAGCAGCTGTGCCCGTATTAATGACGGAATTCGTGGTTTTACCGAAAATAATCCCGGGGCCACCAGACGCCAAAATAACTGCATCCGCCGCAAAAGTCTTCACTTCCATCGTACGCAAATCCTGCCCGCAAATCCCTCGACAGATGCCTTCATCATCCAGTACAGCCTGTAAAAACTCCCAGTTCTCGTACTTGGTTACCAAACCCGCAGATTCCCAGCGCCGTACCTGCTCATCGAGAGCGTACAGAAGCTGCTGTCCTGTCGTCGCACCGGCAAAAGCGGTCCGATGATGCTGGGTACCGCCGAAGCGGCGGAAGTCCAGCAGTCCTTCCGGTGTCCGGTTAAACATGACGCCCATGCGGTCCATGAGATGAATGATCCCCGGAGCCGCTTCGCACATCGCTTTTACCGGAGGCTGGTTGGCCAGAAAGTCCCCACCATAGACTGAATCATCAAAGTGAATCCAGGGTGAGTCTCCCTCACCCTTGGTATTAACCGCACCGTTGATGCCGCCTTGAGCACAAACGGAGTGGGACCTTTTGACCGGAACCAAAGAAAATAAATGAACGTGAACTCCCGCCTCTGCCGCCTTGATCGTAGCCATTAGACCTGCCAGACCGCCGCCCACGACAATAATGTTGGATGCTGCCATTTCTGCTCACTCCTTTTTTTCAGGATTTTAACCAAATCCCCTTTTACGTTTGAAAATAGAATTTCAACACGATGTATAATTGATATGAGTTGTTTATAGTAGCTGTTTAAAAGCGCCGCATTGCACCAAGGCAGTTGCCGTTTCCTGAAATTCCGCACTCCGGAATGCAAGCAGGGAAGCGATGAAGCCGATAGACACCACCACGAACAGAGTCATACAGATATAAGAAGATACTTTTTGCGCACGTGGTCCCACGGTAATCCCCCAACTAACCATAAATGCCCACAGTCCGTTAGCAAAGTGAAAGGATGCCGAAACGACACTGATTAAATACAAAATGAAATAAACCGGGTTCGTCACGATGCCATGCATGACTCCGCCTAGCTCCTCATGGGTTACATTACCCAGAGCCACCTGAAAGCGCGTGTCGTATACGTGCCAGATAATAAATACAAACGTAATGACGCCGGAAATACGCTGGAACAGAAAGCGCCAGTTACGTGAATAGCCGAATCTTTTGACATTCGGGTCAGCCTGATAAGCAATATACAAGCCATAAATTCCGTGGAACAGTAATGGCAAGTAGATGAATAACGTTTCTAGCACAATAACCAGTGGCAAACCATTCAGGAAGGCCACGCTGCGATTAAATCCTTCCTTGCCGCCCTCCACCGCTGTGAAGTTCGTCACCAAATGCTCAACAAAAAATAGAGCCAGCGGAATGACGCCAAGAAGCGAATGCAGCTTTCTGGAATAAAATCCTCTCATCTAGGTCATGCTCCCTTCTCCCAATAATAGCGTTTTCAATAGTAATATAACATATAAATTGACAGTTTCCGACAGGAAATGTCCAACAAGGTGTCCCTTATAAGGAAAAACAAAAGTGTGAACATCTTGTGTCGCTTTCATGTTACTCCTTTTCGGCTTATAATGGAATTGCAATATACGTATTAATTATTATGTCTTTTTTGCATATAGAGAGGAAGTGGATGATTTGTTTGAGGATTTGAACGCTTTTGCCGTCATTGTCGAGCAGTCCAGCCTGAATAAAGCCTCCAAACTGCTGAATCTGTCCCAACCTGCCCTGTCTCGCAAAATTGCGAAGCTGGAGGAAGAGCTGGGTGTGAATCTCTTTGATCGTCGGGGCAAACGGCTCGAAATTACGTCCACTGGCCGATTTGTTTATACATTCGCGCTAGAGCAACGGCAACGACAGCTTCGCTTCTTACAAAAGCTGTCCCAGCACAAAAATGAAGCCCAGAGTATGCTTACACTCGGGGCTAGTCTCACAACACTCCAAACGACGCTGCCTACCCTCGTCGAAGCTTTCATGAGCAAGCATCCTCAAACCGAGCTAAAGCTGCTCACCGGTAAAACCCATGAAATCGTCGCCTTTGTACGTGACAAAAAAGCAGACGCCGGTATTGTCGGGTCTGCCATTCATGAAGCCGGACTGCGTTGCATTCCGCTATTTGATGATCATTTGGAGCTCGTTGTTCCCATTGGACATGAATTAACCGTCAAGACAGGAACGGCCTCGATGAAAGATCTGCAAGGATTGCCGATGATTATTTTCTCCAAAGGAACCTGGTACCGCAGTCTGACGGATGACTTGTTCCAGCGCAGCGGCATCATGCCGGATATCCGCATGGAAATCGACTCCTTCGAGGCAATTGTACGCCTGCTTCCAACCTGTAAGGCTTCTGCCTTACTACCCAAATCCTATTTGCGCAGCGAACTATTACGGGATAATGGACTCACTGCATTATACTTGCCCGATTTGAAGGAGACACGCCGAACGACCTCCCTCATTTACTCGGAGACGACCGATCTCGGTCCGACAGCACGACGCTGGATTAGCGAGACACGTGCGTCGTTTGCAGGCTACCGTATGGTGTAGAGGGTTTAATCCTCTTCATTAACATTAACAACCTCATCCTCAAAGCGACCGATATTGTCATTCGAGCCGATGATGACCATAATATCGTCTGCTTTTAGCCGATCCATAGCCGTCGGTGCGATCAGGATACCGTTCGCCGTATGAAGCGCCACGACGCTACAACCAAAGCGGGTACGGGCATTTAGCTCTGCTAGCGTTTTGCCATTCAGACATGCAGGTACATTGAGTTCCACAATACTGTATTCCTTAGACAACTCCAAATAATCGAGCAAATTAGGCGTGACTAGCTGGTGAGCCACCCGGATACCCATATCCCGTTCTGGATAAATAATCCGGTCCACACCGAGCTTTTCTAACGCACGCCCGTGCAGCACAGATATGGCTTTGGCTACAACTTTTTTCACACCCAGCTCCTTCAGCAAAATGGCGGTGAGGATGCTTACCTGAATGTCATCACCAATAGCAACAATGCCACAATCGAAATTACGGATGCCCAGTGATCGCAACGAGTCTTCATCGGTAGCGTCCGCCACGACAGTATGTGTCAACATCTCACTCATACTGTCCACAACATCCTCATTCCGGTCAATGCCTAGCACCTCGCACCCCATATCCACCAATTGCAAAGCCAGGCTTGAGCCAAACCGCCCCAAGCCAATAACTACAAACTGCTGCGTTTTCATATCTACTCGAAAACTCCTTATCTGAATCAATTTCATAAATGAGGATTTTGCAAAAATCCCATAAGCGACTTCCAATGAAGAAGATATAGATCGAAATGATTTAGTTCGTCTATATCTTGACTTCGGAGCGACTGGTATCGAATTTTGCAAAATCCTGAAATGATTAAACCAACGAAATGTATATGAAATGATTCATCCTATAATCATTTTGCCTTCCGGATGACGATATAATTCTTTACCCTTTTTCGGCCCCAGTGCATAAGCTAGCGTGAGTGGCCCCAGTCTACCTGCAAACATCGTCAGGGTAATCACCAGCTTGCCTATGACTGTCAAATCAGGTGTAAGCCCCATCGACAGCCCCACCGTACCAAACGCAGACACCGTCTCAAACAAGATCATCAGAAAATGATGATCTTCGGTTGCCGACAAAATCATGGTCACCCCGATCACGAACAGCAACCCCAGCAGTGTAATGGTCAAAGCCTTGTAAATTCGTCCCTGCGCAAGTCGGTACTTGAACAGTACAATATCTTCCCGCCCCCGCAGCATCGAAATCACCGCTCCAATGAGCAGGGCGAATGTTGTGGTCTTAATCCCGCCTCCAGTGGAGCCAGGAGAAGCCCCGATAAACATAAGTATGATGATAAAAAACTGCGTAGCCTGCCGCAAGCCTGCAATGTCCAGCGTATTGGCACCTGCGGTACGGGGGGTAACGGACTGGAATAAAGATCCCAGCAGTTTACCACCCCAATCAAGCGAGCCGAGAGTCTTCGGATTCGTAAACTCAAATACAAAAATCACGAGCGTGCCGACTACAATCATAGCGCCCGTCATGCTGAGTACCACCTTGGTATGCAAGGACAGTCTCTTGCGCTTGCGATATTCTGCCAAGTCTGACATCACTACAAAACCAATGCCGCCAGAAATAATTAGAAACATTGCGGTAAAATTAACAATCGGATCATATACATAACCTGTCAAGCTGCGAAATTCACCGAATAAATCAAAACCAGCATTGTTAAACATGGAGATGGCATGCCAGATTCCAAAATAAATCGCCCTGCCTACGGGCATATCAAAGGACCAGCGAACCGAGAATATCGTAGCGCATACGCCTTCAATAACCAGTGAGTACAGTAATACCTTACGGATTAACCCGACAATTCCCTCTACAGAAGTCTGATTCATCGCTTCCTGCAAGATGAGACGCTCCCGCAAGGAAATCCGACGCTTGAACACCAGTGCAATCAAGGTAGCCATGGTCATAAAGCCAAGACCGCCGATCTGGATCAGCGCAACGATGACAACTTGACCAAAAGTGGTAAAAAAGAGGCCGGTATCCTTTACGACAAGCCCGGTTACACAGGTCGCAGAGGCGGCAGTAAACAAAGCGTCTATAAACGCAAGTGGCTTTCCTGTTGTATTGGAGATCGGCAGCATTAACAATAAGCTACCTATTAGAATGATAATGGCAAAGCCCGCAACGAATATCTGCGGTGGAGAAAGCCGAAGCCAGCTTGCATTGGGATTCATCTATTCATCACTTCTCTCCTAATCCTTAAAACTATAAAAACAGTGATTTAATACGGTGTAAGCTCGCTACGCGTTCCATTTGATCTTTCGATCGTCGTTGCCCCTGAATTTTTTGATTTTTCCAAACCTTAGTTAACTATAATTAGCATTCCCTGAATACAGGAAGAATGCATGTCAAGCACTACTCGGCCCCCTGTGCTATTGGCGGGCAGTAGCGAAGGGGGCAGAATTGTTCTGAAGAAGCGAAGCGTTTGCCTTTATCTCCGGATTTTAACCATTAGAGGGGGTATACAATAAAAAAATCCGGGGATAACAGCAATCGGAAGAATAATCTGCACCCGCAGCGGTCTAACCAATCCAAACACTTTTATACGCACAAAAAAAGACACCGGAAAACCGAGTGCCTGACTTGGTTCCTGCTCATAGCCTACGAGGTTAGCTGACGGATTCGGGCAGCACAGTATGCCCTATTTACACTTCCGATCCAGCAGGATCGGTTGTAAAATTCACCCCAGTAACATGGTTCCCCCGTTTTCCCATAGAAATTCGGCTCAACTGTATATCATTACCTATGTATTTCATAGGCATTGCCTCAAGATTATAATCCTTCTATATCCAGATCACAAAACCAATTTCGCCGAAAAAACGTGAAATTGGCTTTATTTTGCGAATGGGCATCGTTTAATCGCAGCTTATCTAATTTTATTGGAACTTTAAAGTGCTTTCACTCTATTTTCATGAATATCGCTGGTCTGTTGGCGGGAACCTGTGCAGTATGATATCTTTAATGGATGTTCTTATTTACAGATTAAGGAGGAAACTCATGAATCCTATCGGGAAACCGGTCGTGCTCACGGCCAACTTCAAAAAATTAGGCTTGCTGGGCGGGATTGGCCTGATTTGCTTTTTTATCTTTCAATTGCTTATTCCCTCGCTTAGCAATCCGAGTCCAGAATCAGTAATGAACGCAAAGGTCATCAGCAAACAAGAAGCGGTCATACACGCATTGGACTTCGCCCGCTCCGAGCTGGGCTATACTGAATCACAGCCTGAGGAGCCCGTCGTGACCTATCAGGCCGAAACAGATTTGTACGGTTATTTATCTAGAGAAAAACTGCTTCAACAGTACGACCGTACATGGAAAAAGAGTTACCCTTACGAAACCTTTCGGGTCGATCTGCCTGAATCCTCAGCGAAGAGTAAACTGCAAATTCATGTGGATTTATCCACTGGCAAGGTCGTTAGCTTTAAACGGATCACCTCCAATACCAATTACACACAGGCTGATATTTCTACGGATGAACAAGCACGTAATAGGCTTGTACGTGTGGCTGAGGACGGCATGACCCTCGAAGCCAAGGAGCAGGCGGCCGCAGTATGGGTCAAGCGCTTTGGCTTTAAGCCGTCGGATTTGAAGCTTGCGACCACTGAACAAGAAGGCGGATTAAAGTATACCGTAGACGATAAAAAAATCGGCGCCTCGGTACTTACACTGGCTTTTACTTTTGAAGACGGTGATGTTCGCTCCTTCACCCAAAGCTTTTCGGCCCCGTCGTCCTATACCGATTATATCGAAAAGCAAACATTTTGGGCGAATTGGATGACCTATGCGGGTTATGCCCTATTTAGCTTTGTGCTGGGTGTACTTGCCATTGTGTATGCGTCACTCACCCGACGACATACTTCATTTGTTCGTGGCATTGTTCTGTCCGTTATATACTTTATTGCTAGTATAGCTGGGACCATGAACATGCTGCCTTTATTGCAAGCAGAAGCAGGCGGTAAGGGCATGCTTATATTTCTTATGGTTTTCCAGATTGGTGTTACCTTTTTCATGGCTGTAGCGCTCTACTTCTCCTTGGTCGGCGGTGACGGGCTTATGCGTCAGGTTGGACTGAATGCATGGCCGCGTGCAAAAGAGCCGGGCTACGGGCTGTATGTGCTTCGCAGTATGTATGTTGGCTACTTGTGGGCCTTTATTTTACTCGGGGTACAATCCATCTTATTCTTTATACTGGAGCGCACATTTAATACATTTTCCACCACAGATGCCACGCAATCCCCTTACAATATGGCTTATCCATGGCTACTGCCGATTATGGCCTGGATGGCAGGTATTGGAGAAGAGACTGTCTACCGTCTGTTTGGTATTCCGATGGTCAAAAAAATAGTGAAAAACACTTTTGTTGCGTGTCTGATCACCACGCTGATTTGGGCACTGGGACATACGCTTTATCCGATCTATCCGGTGATTTCCAGACCTATTGAGCTGACTTTTCTTGGTTTGCTGTTCAGTTTTGTGTTCCTGCGTTACGGCTTTATTGCCGCCATGTTCAGCCACGTTATTTTTGACAGCATTCTAATGGGACTTAGTGTGATGAGTCTGGGAGACACTGTGAATGTGAGCGCTGGTCTATTCTGGATCTTACTTCCAGCCATCGTGGGTTACATCATTTATTGGTTTAGTCCTAAAAAGCCAAATCGAATTATGTTTGAACCTATAAAAAAAGAGGAGCCGTATTCTACGACTCCTCCTCCCGAAGGGCAGCTATAATCTGACGCGCAAGCTTATCCCCAATAGAGAGAGGCCGGAAGTCTTCGACACTGGCCTCTCTTATTTTTTTGAGCGATCCAAAATGCTTAAGCAGTAACTTACGCCGTTTCTCGCCGATGCCTGGAATAGAGTCCAGCCGGGAAGTTACCATAGATTTGCCGCGTTGCTCGCGGTGGAACGTGATGGCAAAACGGTGAACCTCGTCCTGAATCCGTTGCAGTAGATAAAATTCTTCGCTATTGCGTGCAAGTGTCACGGCCTCAGAGGACTCTCCCACTAATAGTTGGGAAGTTCTATGTTTGGCATCCTTCACCAGTCCACACACAGGAATGAACAAACCCAGCTCATTTTGCAATACATCGGTCGCCGCCTTAATTTGTCCACGTCCACCATCGACAACGATCAAGTCGGGACGTTCCAAATTTTCCTTAAGCACACGTTCATATCTACGTCGGATAACCTCACGCATTGTTTCATAATCATCGGGTCCCTGCACAGAACGGATTTTATATTTTCGATACTCCTTCTTGGCAGGCTTGCCATCAATAAACACGATCATGGCGGAGACTGGATCGGAACCCTGGATATTGGAGTTATCAAACGCCTCCACCCGGTGCAAGCTATCCAGTCCAATGGCACGTCCGAGATTGCTTGCAGCTTTGGATGTCCGTTCCTCATCCCGCTCGATCAGCTTAAACTTCTCATCCAAAGCAACACGTGCATTTTCCGTCGCCATGCCTGTCATTTGCTTTTTCAGTCCACGCTGCGGTACAAGTACCTTTACATCCAACCATTCAGCCAGAGCGAGAGCCGCCGTACTCGGGTCCTCCAGTCCACCGGATAGTTGGGTTTCTGTTTCCTTTACTCCGGTATCTTGGTCACCAACTTGGTCTTGATTTGTTGCTGCTGCATAAGTTGCCCGTTCTTCAGCCACCAGCAATGAGTCAGCAGAAGGCTCTGTCTCCGTTTGTATCGCTTTCTCATCTGTCTGTCCGGTAGCATCGGTTGTAGCTGCACTGTGGAGTACAGTTTCTGCCGCAACCGGTTGATCGACATTGACCTGTTCGGCCTGCATCAGCTTAGGAGAATCTGGCAGCAATATTTCTTGCGGCACTGCCGGGTTGTCACTATAATATTGCGTCACATAGGACATAAAATCACTGTAAGCTTCACCGTAGAAAGGAAAAGTCGACATATGGCGCTCGATCATTTTACCTTTGCGGACATATAGGATCTGTACACACATCCAGCCCTTATCTACTGAAAAACCGAATACATCTCGATCCTTCGCATCCGATGTGGTGATTTTCTGCTTTTCCATCATCGCGTCGATGCTGATAATCTGATCTCGCAGCTCCTTGGCCCGCTCAAAGTACAATTCCTCTGCGGCCTCCTGCATTTTACGCTGAAGATCCTTTTTAATTTCCTCATGTCCCCCGCTCAAAAAGGAACCAATCTCCTGACCAATCTGGTCATACGTTTCCTTCTCGACCTCTTTCACACAAGGCCCCAAACATTGATGCATGTGATAATACAGGCACACTTCCTTGGGCATTACACCACACTTGCGTAACGGATACATACGATCCAGCAGCTTCTTCGTCTGATGTGCCGCGTAGGAATTGGGGTACGGTCCAAAATATTTTGCTTTATCTTTCAGAACGCGACGGGTCACCTCCAGCTTGGGGTGTGCCTCGTTCGTAATTTTCAAATACGGAAAAGTTTTATCATCCTTCAATAGCACGTTATAACGCGGCTGGTACTTTTTAATGAGGTTGCACTCCAAAATGAGCGCCTCCATATTACTGCCTGTAACGATATATTCAAAATCACGGATATCGGAAACCAGTCGCTGCGTCTTGCCGTTATGGCTACCTGTAAAATAGGAACGGACCCGGTTTTTCAACACTTTGGCCTTGCCGACATAAATAATGGTGCCTTCGCTATTCTTCATCAGGTAACAGCCTGATGCATCCGGCAGCAACGCTAATTTATGCCGTATGTTCTCCAGCGCCTTTTCCTGATTCTGCAAGTCCTCCGCATAAGGTTTCATTCGCCCGGTTCCTCCTTCCATTCTTAATGATTACTCAACTAACTATTTATAATATATAGGAATAGTACACAAAAACGCCCCCGGTATTTACAACCGGAGGCATTGACCTTTCATGGCCGCTCCACCAAGCCCCCGCGGGAGCATGGGTCACATGCGATGATTATTGGTGTTTAGTAAGCATGCTTTTCAGTGCTTCTTTGGAGTTCAGACCTACCACTTTATCGACAGGCTGTCCGTCTTTGAAGACGATCAGGGTAGGAATACTCATCACGCCGAAACGGGAAGCAGACTCTGGATTTTCATCCACGTTCACCTTCGCGATTTTGACGCTGTCGCCAACTTCTGTGGACAGATCCTCCAGAATAGGAGCGATCATTTTGCAAGGACCGCACCATGGCGCCCAAAAATCAACCAAAACGGTTCCTGTGCCTTCGACTTCTGCGTTGAAGGATTGATCGGACACGTTAACAATTGCCATTGTATGTTCCTCCTTTATAGAAAAGTCAAGATTATTATAACCTGTAATGTCTGTTTCGACACCTTTTAATTATATCACAATAGTCTTTTAATTGTAAGATATCAAAATAGCAGACGGAAAAACGCTTACCCCCGCTGATTTTTTCCCTTTACGGTAATGACATCTACAAAAGGACGAATCCGGTCCATCAAGCGTTGTCCTTTGTACATTTCCTCTCCGTCCTTGCTCGTAAAGCTGAGATGCTTCTCCAGCCCCTGCAATGAGTAATTGGAAGTATAAAAGGTCGGTTTGCGATTCATTCGGTAATTCAGTATGGAGCCCATCACATGGTCCCGTACCCACGGGCTTAAATTTTCAGCACCAATATCGTCAAATACGAGCAGATCACAATTTTTGAGCATTTCGGTCGTTTCCTTCAGCTTCTGCCCGTCCTGAATCATGGACTTTAAGTCCTCCACAAAATCAGGCATATACACGATCACACCGTTCAGACCCGACAGGGCCAGCTCGTGCAATAGATAGCCCATCAAAAAAGTTTTACCCGTACCAAATGTACCTTCCAGATACAATCCTTTTTTGGATAGCCCCTGACTTTTCGTTTCTTCAATGTAACGGAATAGCTGTGTGACGGCAGGCATACGTTGTGAATCTTTGCGCGCAATTTCAAGAGCGTTATATCCCTCCAGAAGGGCGCGTTCATCCACATAAAAGCTTTTAATTCGCTGACGCACCCGTTGTTCATGTTGGGAAGCAACCAACTTCGCACATGGGGTCCGAATGTCCACGATTTCGGCTGTTCCATTCGGATATTCCACGCCCAGCTTGCAAAAGTGGCCCTGAAAATCGTTAGGACATCGTTCCAGCCCCGGACAATTGTCGCAATTTCGACGATCCCGGGCATACTGAAAGAGCATACTCATGTTGAGTCGCAATTGTGTTTCGTCCACATCAGGATGTGCAGCACAAAACTCCTGCACGAGCGGATCATTTAGAACTTGATCGGCTACATTGCGAGTGCGCTGGCGAAACGAAGGGTTCTGCATCTGCTGTAGCAAATCGCCCAGTGATTCCAAGAACGCTCCTCCTTTCTAAAATGTGCAGAGCTATGGACACCTACACCTTTTTCTGTTTTCCGGATTGCATTCGTTCGGCCAGACGCAGCAGTTCATCCAATTCTTCCTCAGATACAGACTCCTCTGAAGGATGATCCTGAACGATTGGAATGGATGGCTTGGCAGGCCCATTATTTTTGGCATATGCGCGGGATCGGCCGCCGGAAGGAGAAGCAGAGGACTGTTTACCTTTTACCTTGGCTTGATCCCTTATATATTGAACGGCTTTTTCGTAAGTGTTTACCTGCTTAAGCAGCATGTTGGAAGCAACGGCCTCGACAAAGTTGCGGTTAATCCGCTGATCGCTCCCAGATACGAGCAGTGACATCAAATAATGGATCAGCACGTTGATGACTTCACCGGGCAGCTTATAGCTGATATCAATTTTCTCGAATATATCCAGCAGGTTACCGGGAACCGTGCCGGGGAAAAAGGTTTGCAGCAAACGACGATAAGGCTCGTTGCGCAACATCATATTATACTGGTGAATGTCACATTTGGCTGTGAATTGTGGTGGAACCTCCACATAAAATTCCATTTCCACAGCCTGTTCTGCAGGCGGCTCTTCAGATGTGGAAGTTTCCCTCTGGCGCAAGGCGACCACTTTGGCGGCCTGTACCTGCTGTTCCTCCTGACGCTTCCGATCCTGTCTGGAGTGCTGACTAGCCCGAAGCTGAAGCTCATCGAGCAACAAATCGCCTGCTTCGGTAAAAATACCATCCTCATCCAGCAAGCGACTGATATCCTGTACAGAAAGGTCAAATTTGCGAACAACGTAATTGACCATGCCTAACTGCTCGTGCTCAAACCGAAGACGTTCCACGTGCTTACGATTGGCAGATTCACGCGGAAAACGGAGAATAATATCTGCATAATTCAATGCTTCCTCCGATTCTGACGCTAGTGCTCCAGTCTGACGGCTAGTGGACACCTCGGACAGCGCCTGCTCCAGTTCATAATCAATAACATGGGTATTCAGTTCAAATAACTCGTAGAAAGGAATCGAAATATTCTCTTTATTATAGGAAGATTGCGACCATTCGCTAGATTCCCTGCTCCACAACGATTCTCTCAGAGAAAGCACTGCAAACTTACCGATTTTGTCTCTCAACAAAAGGGTGAGATGCTGTGTTCTAAAAAATTCAGCAGGTGCAAGCGGTGGCTGCATCTCATATTCGTACATATAGTCGTCCGTTTCGGGTGCATACAGCCTGGACGTTTGTAACAGACCGACGGCCTCCAGCTTGGAGGTCTGTTCAATCAAATACTTGCGTCCCTTCTCACTCGGCTCCAGTCCCAGTGTCAGAAAAAGGCGACGCTGCTGTTCCAACGGCGAATAACCGATTTGTCCAACTGGCACATGCTGGAACAACAGTCGATACAGACTGACCGCAAATGCGCCTACCATCGGCTGATAGACGCTTCCCAGCATCAATTCATCCAGTGCGCTCAAGCCAAATTCCCGATAGACGCAATAGCGGTGGTTCTCAGTATAGTGCAGCAGGTTTTTCATCCGCATTCCAACATTCTTCCTTTCCTGACATAACGGTCTCCAAGATGTTTTTCTATTCTATCATACTTGCCTTCTCGTGGGACCAACAAAATAAGGGCAATTGTTCTCCTTTTTGGCAGCCATATTCGTCTGAGTTCTACTTTTTTCGAGAATACTAACTATTTTATGACTTTGTGACCTGCATCATGGTAAATATAAAATTCTTCACACTTCTTTCATTGGTGAAAAGCTTTACTTTGAGCTACAATATAATGGTTAAGCATCACGTATTGGATACAGGAAAGATATAAGGAAGTACACATATTTCGGCTAAGCCGATTATCATTTACAGATCGTAAAGGAGTGTAGATCGTGAGTCAACATCAACCACAACAAACCCCAGCAACACCCAACGAAGTAGCCTCCACACTGGAAGGCTGGTATGCGCTTCACGATTTCCGATCCATCAACTGGACAGCATGGAAGACAGCAGACGATGAAGAGCGCGCCGGAGCACTGGACGAGCTTCAAGAGTTTATGAAGGAATGGAACGTTACCGAGGAAGCGGGTCTGGGCAGCTCAGCTGTCTATACTGTAGTCGGACAAAAGGCTGATTTTGTCATGATGCACCTGCGCGAAACGCTGGAAGACCTCAATAAACTGGAAAATGACTTTAACAAAACAACCTTCGCCAAATATACAACGAAAACCTATTCTTATGTGAGTGTGGTGGAACTAAGTAATTATTTGAGCAAAGATGAAGATCCAATGCAAAATCCACAAATCGTCGCACGCTTGAAGCCCGTATTAAACAAGGCGCGTTATATTTGCTTCTATCCAATGAACAAAAAACGTGACCTGGACGACAACTGGTATATGCTTTCGATGGACGAGCGTCGCACCTTGATGCGCAGCCACGGTTTAATTGGACGCAGCTATGCTGGCAAAGTAAAGCAAATCATTTCCGGTTCCGTCGGCTTTGACGATTGGGAATGGGGTGTAACACTGTTCTCCGATGACGCACTTCAGTTCAAGAAGCTAATCTACGAAATGCGTTTTGATGAAGTCAGTGCCCGTTACGGTGAATTCGGCTCCTTCTATGTCGGCAGCGTGTTGAATGAAGAGACATTTGAAGACATGTTGAAGCTGTAAGACGCAGACATCAACTCTTACTGAATAGAACCGAGGATTTCGTGAACTCCCACTTACGGGACGAACGGAATCCTTTTTTTGTAAGACCTAAAACTATAATAGAAAACAAGAACAATGAAAAAAAAAGGCCTCCGAGCTCCTGTATAAGAGCTGTGGAAACCTTTTTCTAGTCGTATTGTTTTTGCATGTTGACTACTCGTCTGAGGTTAGAAGAACCGCCCTTTTTTCAGTACCAGTGGAATTCCGCCAATGATGAACAGATAGCGGAGATCCACAATTTTTTTCAATTGTGCGGCCACCCAACCTTTTATTTTACGTTTGCCCACCACGGCGACGGCTTCGCCTTTTCCAAGCGAAGCAACCGTCCCTTTGTTAGAAAATACGAACTTGTGCAGCTCCTTTTTGCGAAGAGTAGCGGCCAGATTCTTGGCACAAAGGACCCCTTGCTGCATCGCAATTTGGGCCGTCGGTGGATAAGGACGTCCTTCGGGATTAAACATCAGGGAGCTGTCCCCGATAATAAAAATATCATCGTGGCCCGGTGCACGCAGAAAATCGTCAATTTTCACCCTTCCGCGCATCACTTCGAATCCGGCTTTCTCAATTAATCCGTTCCCACGAATCCCTCCCGTCCAGACCACCGTGCAGGCTTCGACTTTCTCCCCATCACCAACGATTACACCATCCTGCAGGCATTCCTTAATCGGAATTCCAATGCGGAAGGTGACCCCTTTACGCTTAAGGACATCCATCGCATACTCCACCAGTTCAGGATCAAATCCTGGCAGTGCCGTAGGAGCTGCCTCGACGTTAATGATTTGAATCCGGTTAAAATCGATGTCATACGCTCTAGCGAGCTGTGGCAAACGATCCGCCAACTCCGCTACAAACTCAATGCCGCTGAAACCAGCGCCCCCAACGACAAAATTGAGGCGACCTGGCTTACCATCATTTTTATATAAGGCCAGCTGGTATTCAATATGCTCACGAATCAGGCGAACGGAGTTAATACTGCGTATCGTCAGCGCGAACTTATCCATCCCCGGAATACCGAATGTTTCGGGCTCCCCGCCTAGCCCGATGACCAAATAATCGTAGGACAGCGAGCCATCCTCCAGCACGATTTTTTTCTCCTTTGGTATGATTTCCTTAACCGTTCCTTTGACTAAATCCACCTTGAACTCATCGATTAGCTGCGCAATCGGAATCCTTGAATGTTCAATCGTATCTGTACCTGCCGCAGGCATATGAAGATGTGTCGTAATATAGTGGTAATCATGACGGTTGATCAGCGTGACATCCGCCTCATTGTGCTTGAGCTCCTTTTGCAATTGCTGAGCCGTCAATATACCGCCATACCCAGCGCCCACAATGACAATTTTGGGAATACTGCTCATGCTTCTACCCCTTCCGATATACAAAATCATTAATTGTTCACAGCTGTTCTCTCAAAACGGTTAATTGATACTCACAGAAAAGTCTTCATCAAATATTAATCGCTTTAACTTTGCAAGCGGAACCCAGCAGTTTATAATGATAAACAGTGAATCATGCGTTCGGCGGCTATCTGAACCTCTATGCGGCTGATTCAATATCTACAAATCCCATACTATCCCTTTCGGAGGTGTTTTTAGAGTGACAGCTCAATCCACAGGTGCGGAGATCCGCGATCTGATTATTATCGGAGGCGGTCCAGCCGGTATTTTCGCCGCTTTTTACGGAGGAATGCGTCAGGCATCCGTCACCTTAATTGAAAGTATGCCCCAACTGGGCGGCCAGCTTGCAGCCCTTTATCCTGAAAAATATATTTATGACGTTGCTGGCTTTCCTAAAGTGACTGCACAAGAACTGGTTAACAATTTGGTTCAACAAATGAACCACTTTAATCCAGAGGTGCAGCTAGAAGAGAAAGTCGTATCGTTAGAGAAAAAGGAAGAACGCCACTTCATCGTAAAAACAGACAAAGGTGGCGAGTATCATGGTAAAGCGGTTATTATTACCGCTGGTGTTGGTGCTTTCGAGCCGCGCAGACTGGAACTTCCAGGTGCCGAACGTTTTGAAAAAACGAACCTGCATTACTTTGTCAGCGACCTGAGCAAATTTGCAGGCCGAAAAGTGCTAATCAGCGGTGGTGGTGACTCTGCTGTAGACTGGGCACTTATGCTGGAACCGATTGCAGAACAGGTTACATTGATTCACCGCCGTGACAAATTCCGTGCGCATGAACACAGTGTAGAAAACCTCCTCGCTTCCAAAGTAAACGTTATTACACCAACGGAAATTACAGAATTGCATGGAGAAGACACGATTACCAAAGTCACTCTTGCTCATGTAAAAACCAAAGAAACACAGGAAATCGAAGTGGACGATGTGATCGTTAACTTTGGATTTGTATCCACACTTGGCCCGATTGCTGAATGGGGAATTGAAATCGAAAGTAACTCTATCGTGGTCGACTCTCGCCAGGAAACAAATATTCCGGGCATTTTCGCCGCAGGGGACATTACGACCTATCCAGGCAAGCTCAAGCTGATTGCGGTCGGCTTTGGTGAAGCTCCTACGGCAGTCAACAACGCCAAGGTCTATGTAGATCCAGATGCCAAGTTGTCTCCCGGCCACAGCAGTAACATGAAATTGTAGTCTAGTTTAGACTATGACAAAAAAGGGTATTTTACTCCAAATTTGAATCTTTGGAGTGAAATACCCTTTTTTACGGTGTGCCTATTCGTTGCAGTGATTGTCTGTAAAGTCATTCGAACCCTGAATGACTTTACAGTCGCAGTACGAGAGCTTGTCCGGTCTAATGAAGGACTACGGCTGTATTCATCTCTAGATTTCTTTTGTGAATCTCAGCCAGCAACAGTGCAATGAAGTCACATTCAAGTTTAAGCTCGATTGCCATCTGATAGGAATCCAAAAGCATTTCATCCGTCAGCATAGCCATCCTCGACACAACCTTTCCTTTTATTTCAAAATCTATTCTATCAAAATACCAAAATCGGAACAAGCGTTCTGTTATCCACAGTCAATTGTGGAAATCCTGTGTATAAATTGTTGGTAAGTGTCGTTAACCCATATATGTGACAGGGGATAATGTGGACAATATTTATACACAGAATTTTGACACTCAAACACAAAAAAAATATTTTTATTATTTATACAAATATATTATATTTAGCGTCTTGTTAATAGATTATATTGGAATTTTTTTAAAGAAATCAGAAATTTATTGCGGTCTTGTATTAACCTCTAAAATCCATACCCGTCCACTCTGATCAAGCCCGTAATCAAATCCCAGTTGTCCGATCCCAGGAAATCTTCTTTCCAGTACAGGAATACAGCGTCGTGTAAGTTCAATGATCTCTCGCCGCTTTTGAGTAGCAAGCCGCCGAGGATATATCATCCGAAGCGCCTCTGTTCCCTTCAGCAAAGTTCCCCCTTTGCACAGATTCGTAATGACCAGCCCAGGCCGAGCATGACGTGCAACCACCGCACGGAAAACCCATCTCTGCCCTTCCTTCACAACTTTGACTCGATAGTCGACAGGTCTACCTTGAATACTTGCCAGTTGGATGCCTTGTTGAATGAGATATAGACGTTGGATTCTGAGCTTATTAATTCCGATTACAAGCGCTTTAAAATGACTGAACCGGTGCGTGTGCTCCATACGCGTACAGGTGTATCCCCTACGCTCCTTTGCCACACGCATGACTCCGATGCCTCCGCCTCCTTTCACAGGTTTTATAAATACAAAAGCATGCCGCCGCAGCATCATGCGCAATTGTTCTTCACTATATAGACAGGTTTCCGGTATATAAACGGCGGTATGTGGATAGTGGAGCAGCGCCTTCGTCTTTAGCCATTTGCTTGCAAGTTGTCTCATCTAACCCTCTCCTTTCGCCGTCAGTTATACTTATACATACTCAACAGGGATGTTCTATTCTTGGATGATTGTCCGCGGCATGTGTCTATTTCGACAAGATCATGGCGAACGGTAGCATGCACCGAACATCACTGGTACAATGACAATAATCTACTACCATTTGCACGGAGCAACGGAAATTACCGGCAAATCGTTTTTTCAACAAGGAGGTCAACTCATGAATAGCAAAATTGGCATCATGGACATTGGCTCAAACTCCATTCGTCTGGTGATCTATGAAATGACAGATACAGGAGCCTATCGAATTGTGCAGGAATGCAAAGAAGCTGCCCGACTGAGCGAAAAGGTTGGGGCCAACGGCCGTATGGAACGGGAGGCGATTCGAAGCATCGCTCCATTGCTGCGCCAATTTATGGCGGTATGCCATATGCACGGGGTGGTCCGTATGCGTGCAGCAGCAACGGCAGCCATCCGCAATGCCACGAATTCGGACGAAATCGTCCAATGGATTGCGGAGGAGACAAATTTAACACTGGAAATACTGAGCGGGGAGCAAGAAGGCTATGCCGGTTTTCTGGGCGTAGTGAACACTATGAATGTGAGTGACGGAATCATTATTGACATCGGGGGTGGCAGTACCGAAATTACGCTGTTCCGCGATCGAAAGCGACTGCATACGGTGTCATTTCCCTTTGGCGCCGTCAATATGAATTGGCGCTTTGGACGTGAGGTCAAGAATGGCGAATGGGCTCCTCAGCAAATTGAGGAGATGGAGAGCTTCGTCCGTTCTTCACTGCAAAATCATGATTGGATCTTCTCCAATCCGGGTCTGCCATTCATCGGGCTGGGTGGAACCCTGCGTACTTTGGCTAAAATCAATCAGAAGCGGCAGGATTACTCACTTCCTGTGACGCACCATTACGAAATGACGACAGAAGATGTCGATTACTTCTATGGCAGTCTGCCCCATCTTCCCTATGAAAAACGCAAAAAAACAGCCGGCCTGTCCAAGGACAGAGCCGACATCATTGTACCGGGTCTTATTATATTGAAAACGATATTTGAAGCTGCTCAAGGTTCCGCGTATTTGGTCAGTGGGGCGGGTCTGCGAGACGGCCTATTTCATGAGCTGGTCAACGCTGAACAGCCCGTGGTAGCTAATCCGCTTATCACATCCATTCGCAATATCCTTTCGTTTGCTGTCCCGGTTAGCGAAGCGCATGTCAAGCGGGTTAACGAGTACGCCGTCCGTCTTTATGACACATTGGCTAACGGAACCTCAGCTGCTATGGACAAGCGCTTGTTACTGACCGCAGCAACTCTTTACAAAACGGGGGCTGCCTTGAATTACTATCATTTCCGCCAGAATTCCGTATTCTGGATTTTACATGCAGGCATTGGCGGTCTATCCCATAGGGAAACGGTACTAGCCGCGTTGATCGCGGATTACCATCCCAAGAACCGGACTCCCCGTTTGCTACGCACACATGCCGATATTTTGGAGCCTTCCGACGAGGAACGTGTACATCGGCTCGGCTCGCTGCTCCAGCTCGCGATTGGCATGGATCGGAGTGAGTCAGGAATGATTACCAGCATCAATCCCACTACAGGGGATGACGCACTGCATCTTCGTCTGGAAAGCAAGAGTGAACCCATATTAGAACAACGGGAGCTAGAATCGGTTGCCAAGGATTTTCAAAAGGCGTGGAACCTTACATTGTCGTGGTCCATTCTACCTTCTTCCAATTTCTAACCTTCATCGCTTCAGATTGGCTCCTAATGGGAGCCTCTTTGTCGTTTCTGGACACAAATTGATAGCTGCCGTTAGGCAAAAGCTGGCGCGCCTTCACATTATCCCTTAACGATAAATGCAGAATATCTGCCAGCATTTCTTTGATCCCGTCATCATAAATCGGGCACATCAGTTCAATTCGGCGGGTCAAATTGCGCGTCATCCAATCCGCACTGGACAAAAATAACTCGGAGTTCCCTCCATTTTCAAAATAAAACAATCTGGAATGCTCCAGGAAGCGGTCTACAATACTGATGACACGTATGTTCTCGCTGAATCCTTCCACACCGGGACGCAAACAACAAACCCCTCTAATGATAAGATCAATCTTCACACCTGCCTGGGAAGCTGCATATAGTTCATCGATCATCTCTTGATTGGATAAGGAGTTGATCTTGGCAATAATCCGGGCGGGCTTACCTGCCAATGCTTGCTCAGCTTCCCTACGGATGAGTTCAAACAGCTTGTTCTTCATTCCCGTTGGAGCCACCGTAAAAGCTTGCAAAGTCTTGAGCGCAGAGAAACCCGTGATTTCATTAAACAGTTCGGAGGCATCCTCGCCAAGTACCGGATCTGACGTAAACAATCCGATATCCGTATACACGCGCGCCGTGCTTTCATTATAATTGCCTGTGCCTACGTGCACATATCGTTTGAGTGCGTTGCGCTCATGACGTATGACAAGAATGATTTTGGCGTGCGTCTTCAAGCCAACCAATCCATACACTACATGACAGCCTGCTTTTTCAAGCTTACGCGCCCAGGCAATATTACGTTCCTCGTCAAAACGGGCTTTCAGCTCCACCACCACCGTTACCTGCTTGCCCGATTCGGCCGCACGTGCCAATGCCGGAATCAGTTTCGATTCCCCGTTGACACGGTATAGGGTCATTTTGATTGCCATCACATCCGGGTCTTCTGATGCCTCAATGATAAAATCAGTTACCGCATCGAATGATTCATATGGATGGTACACGAGCACGTCCCGTTTGCGAAGTACGTTGAAAATATCCTCTTGTGGGGGCAGTTCTTCCGGATACAGTGGTTTGATTGCCGGAAATTTCAAATGCGAATACCCCTCCAAATGATCGGCAAAAGACGACAAAAACGTCAGATCCAACGGCCCGTCCATCTCAAACACATGATCGAACAGCTTGAATTCGCGTTGAAGCTCCATCAGGGCATAGGGATGAATCCCTTTTTCTACTTCCAGTCTAACCGGCGCCCCCCGGCGTCTTCGACGCAGCTCTTTTTCAATCTCTTCGAGCAAATCTTCGATCTCTTCTTCATTAATGGATAAATCGGAGTTACGGGTAACACGAAAGGCATGAACCGCCTCCGGAACATATCCAGTGAACAGCGTTTGGATGTGATGCTTGATTAGTTCCTCAATTAAAATAAATGATTTCTTCTTGCTGTTCGACCGCAAAGGCACCGTAACAACACGTGGAATATTCGAAGGCACCTGCACAATGGCAAAAAGCGGTTTATCCTCCTCCGTATCCCCGGGACGTCTCAAGACGACCGCTAAATATACGTATTTATTATGAACCAGTGGAAAAGGACGGCTCTGATCGACCGCCATCGGCGTGAGTACTGGAAATATAATTTCATGAAAATATGCATCCAGCGACTTGCGCTGTGTTGTATTTAAGTCTTCATATTCGAGCAGTAAAAGACCTTTTTTCGTCAAGAGGCGAGAAATATCACGATAGGTCCGGTATTGTTCTGATACCATCGAGACGGTACGCTTGATCAGGCGTTTGTACAAACCGGAAGGGGTATATCCCGTAAAATCCTTTTGCATAAAACCCGCCTTGATCTTCTCGCGCGTCTCTGCAACACGAACAGCCATAAACTCATCCAAATTGCTAGATACAATCGCCAAAAATTTGGCTCTCTCCAGCAACGGTGTATCTGCATCCTGAGCTTCCTGAAGCACACGGCGATTAAATTCAATCCAGCTTAAATCTCGGTTAAAGTAACGTTCTGACCCGGCTTTATCCTTATTCTGACTCTCTATCAACATATGGCCTCCATCAATTCATGCAGTATAGTATCCCTTTATTGTACTATTAGATGAAACGCACTAGCATCACAGCAGTGTAAACGCAATGTAAAATGTGTGTAAACACAAACTGGATGTATGAAAAGGTCAATCGGACGCTTTACAAAAATAGCATTAAGCGGTACAGTGTTTACGTCTGTTTCATAGAGTAGATTAACGAACCGTTCCTTTTTCAGTTGTTTATGTTCATTATGATGTGTAGTAATCACTTAGTAGCCACGTTCAATTGCTGATTTTCAAATGGCATGATATAGGGAGGATTTACGTTATGGAACCCAAGAAAACGCCACGCGTACTGCAAAAAAACATCGAATTTTTCACCGCGGCGCTATCTCAACACCTCGTTTCGGTCTGGCAAGAGGACCCTACAGGTGTATACTGTGAGATTGGCTGTGGATATATCGAGTTATTCAGTAGCGAGATGATTCGGGTGCGCAATCAAGATGGAACCCCAAGCCATTATGACCGCAATATCACCATGTTTCAGTTAATCACGAAGGATCAGCCGATATAATTATTATATGCTATGCCTGCGCTGTTCTTCCAGATTAGAATTGTTTTATATTACAATTACCGATTTTGATATCTGCTGAATCTTGCAGATTTTCCAAAAAGCGCCTCAGAGCGCTTTTTTTGTCGACTTTTTTTGAACATCGTTTCGAAAAGCAGTATGATAAGGGAGCATATTACCTAAATTTAAAGGGGAATCAACCGATGGAGCATACAACATCAGATGGGCGCATCCTGGTTATGACCGCGGTTGAAGGCGAACGGGAAGCTGTACTGCGGGGCCTGAAAGGCGACACCCGTTTTGTGGTCGAGCTGGCTGGCGTGGGCGCTCCGTCCGCAGCGGCTTCAACCGCGCTAGCACTGGCAGCGGCTGGTGACTACCATCTGGTCATCAGCGCCGGAATTGGTGGCGGCTTCGTGGAGGTCGCTGCACTGGAGAGCGTCGTTGTTGCTGACGCGATCATTGCCGCCGACCTGGGAGCAGAAACGGCAGAGGGCTTCAGCAGCGTGGACGAGCTGGGTTTCGGCTCAAGCCGAATTGCCGTGAACGTTGCCACCGCGCAGCGATTCGTTCAGGCGTTGCGTGCCGCTGGACAGACGGCTGTCGCGGGGCCGATCCTGACCGTTTCCACAGCCACTGGTACGGCGGCAACAGCGGAACGGCTGGCCAAGCGCGTTCCCGGAGCTGCTGCCGAAGCGATGGAAGGCTACGGCGTAGCCGTGGCGGCAAATAGGCTGGAACTGCCGACGATGGAAATCCGCACGATTTCCAATGCTGTCGGTCCACGTGACCGTGCAGCCTGGCGGATCAAAGAGGCTTTGCAAGCGTTGGAAGCCGCATTTTCTACATTAACGGAGGTTATATAGATGCAAATTGCTTTTTCACCTTGTCCCAACGACACTTTTGTCTTCCATGCCCTGGCGCATGGATTGATTCCGGGCGCACCCGCGCTGGACATTACATTTGCCGATATCGACATCACCAACAATCTGGCGATCACACCAGACGGACTCGATATCATGAAAATTTCGTATGCTGCACTCCCTTGGGTGCTGGATGAATATGCCCTGCTGCCTTGCGGGGGCGCACTGGGCCGGGGGTGTGGTCCGCTCGTGCTAACCAAGGAAGGTTCCACCGTCGAAGGCCCGGAAGCCCTATCCGGCAAGCGTGTAGCCGTTCCGAGTGAACGTTCCACTGCCTATCTGCTGTTCCGCCTGTGGGCAGCCAAGCATGTGCCTGGAGGTGTCGGCGAGATCGTCGTGATGCCGTTCGACCAAATCATGCCTGCTGTCCGTGACGGGGAGATAGATGCCGGGCTGGTCATTCATGAAGCACGGTTCACGTATCCGTCCTACGGACTTAGTAAGCAAGTCGATCTGGGGAACTGGTGGGAAGAAGATACAGGGTTGCCGATCCCGCTCGGAGCCATTATTGCCCGACGTACGCTGGATTTGGATGCGATCACAAACTGGATACGCGCCTCTGTCGAATACGCTTGGAAGCATCCAGAAGCTTCGCGTGAATATGTATTGTCTCATGCGCAGGAACTTTCACCCGATGTCGCCCAATCGCACATCGACCTGTACGTTAACGATTTTACCGCCAATCTGGGCGACAGCGGATATGCCGCCATCGAAGCTTTGCTCGGTCGCGCAGCGCAGGAAGGGCTGGTACCTTCGTTTGATTTAGCCCAACTGCGCCTTGCGTCCACAATCCGCTAATGAATCGACATTGCATGTTTTCCTGCTGAATAGAGTAGTTTAAACATATAAAACCTCCCGAACGAGCACATTGCCTAGCCATGCGCCCCATTCGGGAGGTTTTATGATTTCATATTGCGAATCCCCATTCGGACTCGCTTGATCCTTATTCTTAGTTCTGTTCCTGCTCCACAACCTCGGTCTTAAACACGTTATCCAATTTGGTACCCAATCTTTTGACCAGTGGTACCTTGATATCCCGGCTCAGCTCCTTGAAAAAAGCGTCCATGTCACAATTAATCTTATCCAACACGACCTTTACGGTGCCCTCTGCCAAGATCTGCTCATTCAGATCCTCCGGTACGGTAACCGAGATATCATACTTCTTGCTTAACGTTTTAATGTAGCGGGTAAAGATTTCGATAAGCTCCTCATTGTTGAACTTCTCAACTGCAACTTGCCCTTTGTTGGTAAATTTCAAATTCACTCTCACGTTAGCATTTCCCCTTTTCCTTTTGACCATTTATTTTGGATAAACGTTGAACCTTTCAGAGGCTCTTCAAAGAAAGGGCCTTACCGGTCGTTTTAGACTCTTGTCCTTTGATATACTAAGTATAACACATTAAGTCCGTTTTCATTTCCCAACTTGTCGTTTTATGATAAAAAATGATACAATTTGCGCATTTTCAGCATAAATTCTTTCTTTTCATGCCAATCATTAGGAATAGTTTATACACAAATACACAAAAAAACGCCTATCTCGCAAAAGAAAGACGTTTCCGTATAGATGCTGAAGTGGTATGCATTTACAAAGGTTTTGTACATTCCCAACCATGTGAACGATACTCACGTACCGCATCCCGTACATCCTCGATATCATCGGTATGCAGCAGAACCGCAGGTAAAATCACCCAGTATTCGTTTTCTGCCATATCAATAAACACGTCCTCGACGTCATAATATTGCATATCGCCAAATGCCGTATCCCTGATTTTCTGTCCAACCAAAGGTGTAAACTGGGAATCAAATGTTTTCATCACCTTCGTATATTCCTTCACGCCCGTTGCCGAGATCTGCTGTGAAATAATGACGCTCAATGCCGTTACCTCCCTGACCTAATAATGCTCATTATACCCTTCTCTCAGACCCTCTACAAAACCTTGCGCAAAAAAAATCATAAAAATCAATAGTCCAATGCCAATAGCTACGGAGCTGATTACGATAATGAAGATACCCTGCGTGTTTCTTTGTTCCATCTTTCTAGTCAAAATTCCGAAAACAAGACCTATGATCCCTAACAAGCCTCCAAAGACAAAAAAACTAAATATGAACCCCAAACCTGCAAAAATCCAGCCAAAGAAAGCGAGCAACCATCCCTGCTGCTGCGGCTCACTCTGCTTCATCTGCCAGCGTTCCCTCGCTGTAGGTGTGTATCTGTCCATTCCCTAGCTCCCCCGCTCATCTTGCAATCCTTAAGAAAAAAATTCGCTCGCCTTCTCCCGATGGGCAGGCTTGATATGCATATCCAACACTTTCAAAGCTGCTAGCACAACCCCCGCATCATCCGTGAACCCCAGCATCGGAATAACATCCGAAATCACATCCAATGGTGAAATAAAATACGCCAAGGCTCCGAATGCTACCCCTTTGGCATAAAGAGGCGTTTCAGGATCTATTGCACAATAATACATGGCTACAGCATCCTTCAAAAAGGGTACTTTTCCAGCCGTAGACTTTACCTTTTTGAAAAATCCCTTTTTCACCTGTTCTTCCTGTTTTGGGTCATACTTGGCTTTGGTTACGTCAAAATCCTTCATAGGTTCCTCCTATTGCTGACCGGTGAGTTTGAAAGTGCCGCCTTCCCGCTTACCAAGCGGATAATTTTGAACCGTCATTTCCACCTTCGTATTCTTATCCCATACCGGAAGCTTGTCAGATGTACCGTACTCTTTCATAGCTATATTTATGACTTCCTCCGCCTTCTTCGTCAAAGTAGCAGAAGCCATATTATATTTACCATAACCTTGATAGGCACCGCCAAAACCAAGATTTGGTTGATTATTCACATTTAAAAGCACACCCTGCAACGTACCATTCTCTGCTACATCAAAGGTCACTTTTTCCAATACAAAATCATCGGTAACGACAGATGTCTGTTCCAATTGATGCGATATAGATGACAGGTTGGCTGCTAATCTAACCCGTTGCAGCAGCGCCTCTGTATCGTTTTGTTGCTTCGCCAATGCTTGTGTTGTCTTATTTAGTGATGCGTTCGCTATAGTTAAAGTATTTACCTTCGTATTCAGATTATAATTCCATACCGTCAAGGCTATACATCCTAGTACCGCTACTCCTGAAATGACTGTTGCTACAACTGCGAGCTTACGAACAGAATGTGGTTGCGGCTCCACAGACTGAGTATGACTGCTTAATTCTCCCATACCAAACTTCCTCTCTACTTATATAGTCATATTTTACTATTCTCCTCTCTGTTAATCTAGTATATTTTTCCTAATCCCGTATTTCTATGCATTTGTACAGGAATTCGTTTCATCAGCCTTGGAGCTTCGGTTCCTCCGTTTTCCGGGAGATGCTGTATTTACCAGATACACACTACCTGCAATCAGCACCAGCCCCACAACAAACGTCAAAGTAAGTGATTCCTTGAGCATTACCATACTAAAGACCGTGGACAGCACCGGAATCATAAATGTATATGAGCCGACGGTTCCCGCATCTCCGTTGTCGATCAGTTTAAAATAAATCATCCAGCCCATCGCAATCACGAATATCGAAATAAACAATAAAATCGTGATAAAGGAGGTCGTCCAGTGAATATCGCTCCATTTCTCGGTCGTAAATCCAATCCCATTGAGTATGATCCCCCCAAAAATGAGCTGCATCGTCACCGCCCAAATGGAATCCAACTGCTGGCTTTTTTTCTTCATATAAATCGTTCCGAGCGCCCAGCACAGTCCTGAACCTAGCCCCAACGCAATGCCCAGTACCGATAAATGCCCTGCCATTCCACCAGAGCTAATCACGATCACCCCGCCAAACCCCAGTACCAGTCCAATGACCTTCAGGGGAAACATGCGCTCCCCCAACCACATCCAGGAGAATAATCCCAACAGGATAGGCTGAAGGAATACTAAAGTGGAAAATAACCCAGCAGGCAAATAACGCAGCCCTACCGTCTGCAAGCCATAGTAGCCTGCAATATTAAATATGGCCAGCACAAGATAAGTCCACCCATTCTGTCTAAGGCGCAAGGTTTCCCGGCGACGCATAGCGAACAACAGTAGAATCACACCACCCAACAGGGTGCGGATTCCTGAAAAAAATATCGGCGGCGTATCTGGCAAAGCCAACTTGGTCAACGGCCAGTTGATCCCCCATACCATTACTAATATCAAGACAAGCCACAGCGTGGCTTTAGGTGTTAATTTTTTCATGATGTCTTCTCTCCCTTAGATTTTCATCGTTCATTGCTTACGACTAAAATATGAATAGCCGTTTGCAAAGTTTTGCTTTACTAGCGTATACTGTGGTCACTAATAAATAAAATGAATGTTTTCAATGAGGGAGATAACTTTTCACTTATGACCATTACTCAAATCATGATCTTCGTTCGTGTAGCTGAAACGCTAAACTTCACCCAAACTGCCCATGAGCTGCATATGACGCAGCCCGCGGTCAGCCATGCCATCGCCAGCATCGAAAACGAGCTGGATGTCCAGCTATTGCTACGCGACCGAAAAAAAGGAGTGCTGCTGACAGATATCGGGCACAAGGTACTGCTGCAATTCCGCATGATGCTGCAAAGCATGGAAAAGGTACAGCAGCAGGTAGCCGCTGAAAAAGGCCTGGACGTGGGCACGATCACGATCGGTGCCTTTCCCTCAGCCTCAGCCTATTTTCTGCCTCCAATCATCCATCATATTCGCCAGCATTATCCGAACCTGGTTTTTGATCTGCACGAAGGGTCCACGAATGAGGTCAAGGAATGGGTGCATACCCGTGAAATCGAGGCAGGTATCATCCTGCTGCCCGATCCACAAGTGGATGTCATCCCTTTATGTCAGGATGACATGGTTATTCTCCTGCCAGACGGTCACCCTCTACAATCGCACAATAAAATCGCCATTCGAGACTTGAATGAGCAGGATATGATCTTTTGTAAAGGTGGACATGAGGTCGCCATTATGGAAGGTTTTGAACGCGAGCAAAGTCAGTTGCAGGCACAGTTCATTACTCATAATATCAGCACCTTGGTCAGCATGGTTCGACAGGGACTAGGTATGGGTATTGTCTCTTCACTCGCCTTGTCCACGTTCCCCCATGATCTGACCGTCAAGGAGACTTCACCTCTGATCACACGCCAAATCGGTATCGCTGTACCATCCCTGCATAATGCTTCACTTGCTGTACAGTTATTTGTGCGGACCGCGCAGGAGCTATTTACGGATTCGAAGCAGTAGAAGCATCGGTAACGAGATTTTGGCAGGTGTATAATGTTTCCTAAATACTTTTCTTGTCTTAATATGGTGTACTTAAAAAATAAAAAGGAGTTTTCCATAAACGGAAAACTCTTTCGCACTTTAAACAATCTGCTTCTATACTTTCTTCAATGTCGGACCAATCCACCAGCCAAATCATCCCATCGCCAAGAAACCTCATGTCCATGGAGATGTAGCCCCCCAAACCACTCGTCGATCCCTTGAACTGCAATGCGGTCCACTGATCCATTCAGTACCTCATTACCCAACTCTGTCAGAATTACCTTTCGGTTCAGAAAATCCGGAATTTGTCTGAAATCCAAGCCGGCCTCATCCCCGTCAATGATCAGCAAAGGATGTTCGCCTTGAGCCAAAGCACGAATAAATTTCCAGTATTCGAGATCACCCATGCCGAGCACATGCAGGACGTCAGTTACCTGACGAAACAATTCCAATGGCGTATTCACTCCATTATGAACGGCCTGAAGCGTGGTCTGTTCCACAATGCCAAGACCATTCCACTCCGAGGGCAACCGCTTGAGATGCGCTGTGAAAGCTTCATAGGCAAATGGCAAGCCGGATGCTGCCAATTCTGCCTTCTTGTCTTCCAGCAGATTAGCCATTTGAGTAGGATCAGGAGAAGCGTACGCCTGCCAAAGCTCGCTTCCGAGCTCCATTTCTTGCCGCCCAATAGTTCGCCAGGTCCCGGATAATGTCTGAAGCTGTGCCGGAGTGAGCTGTCCCAGACCATGAAACCGTTCGATTCCCGGGAACTCCCCAATACAGAGCAGGCTCAGCTTCGTGTGGCCCAGTTTCTGTCTCTTGAACCAGTGGAGCAGATAGGCGAGCATGCTCTGATCAAACAGGTCATGCTCAAACCACAACACGACTTCATCATACTTAATAAACTCACGAAGTTTCTGCTCTTGTTCCTCACACCCCGTAATATATTCGCTGGCCGGAATACCCATCGTTTCCTCCAGGACCCGGGCCCGCAGTACCCGTTCTTCAGCCCCCGCTGGATTTGTAAATATCGGTCCTGCCGGATATACCTCTCTCCATACAAGCACGTCACCTTGTACAACACCCTGCTTCAACATGTCACCTACAACATCACCGTTAACAATATGTAGCATGTTTTGCCCTCCTTCATACAAATGATTGAACACGGAAACGAGGTCGGCTACCGGGAGTGTACCTTTCAACTTTCGGCGGGCATCGTGCAGCCGCTTCTTAAGCGTCGGGACCGGAGTGCCCAGATAATCGGAAATTTCCTGAAGAGAGTAGCCGTAAAAATAAAACAATCGCAGAGGCACGCGCAGCTTGGCAGACAGTGCCTTCACCGATTGTTGCAGAACTTGGCTCTCCTCCCTACGCTCCGCAATTTCTGCTACACCCGGTACTCCTCCGGAAACCTGCACAGCCTCATCCAGAGGAAGCATCGAATGATGCTTGCGCCGCAGCATCCGCTGGCATTGTCTTACGACAATGGTCTTGAACCAGCCTGGAAAAGCGGACGGGTTCTGTAGCTTCTCCAGATTCTGATAAGCCTCTATGAACGCATCCTGCACGGCATCTTCCGCAAGATGAACATCCTTCAGCATGTCATAGGACACCGCATAGGCCATCCCGCGAAAATGCAGCATCAGCTGTCCGAACGCTTCCGCATCCCCTAGCCGCGCCTTTTCAACCCACTCCCTCATACGTTCCTAGCCTCTTTTCTTTCGTGTTCTTATTCTTAAGTGCCAACTCCGTGGGGGAAGGTTACAAATCATGTTGATGGAAAAATGAAATGATTGATAAATAGCGTCACTGAACACAGCAACCATATTAACAGATTCTTTCTCAAAAGAAGCATAATGTAGCTACAGGTTGTTGGTTTTCAATAGAAATATATCATCCTTTATTTTTTACGAGGTTAAGCTCAACATGACTTCGACCATGTAGCCATAGCAATTCATCCAGTAAAAACGCCAATCCATCCTTACTACGCAAACGCTCGATCAGTTCTGCAACAACCTCCATAATCTCACGCTGTACATTGTTCGCTAGTTGGAGGCCCCCACTTTCCCCATCCACATAAAGATGTGGATGATGCGGTTGTTCTACCTTTCGTACATGTCGCAGGCACAGTATCCCATGTTCAAGATAAAAGAAATAGCTACGATCATACAGAACTCCCTCAAATAATTCATACATATGAGGATCATCATCAGGTCCATATACCATGACAACTCTATTCAATTCAACCGATTCCGTCATAATTAATTCCCCCTACCTTTAATAGCACTGATCTAATTATGTAATGATATCCAGCGTAAACATGATTACTGTATGAATGATCTGGATAACATAAACGACACGCCCCTTCGCTCCCTAGATCATTGTTATAGGAAATTTTTCATCGATGCTTAAATTAAGTATCGAAACCGTTCTATTTTAGAACCAAAGTACGGAGTGATCAATAGAAACAATACTGAAGGGAAAATAAATTTTATACTAAAATTCGTATATACGTTTATGAGTAATAATATATACGACTTTTAGTATAAAGTCAACATCTATTTTACGGATATTCGTATATTGGATATAATGGGCTGGAGGATGGTGTACATATGAGAACGATTCGGCTTAAATTGAACGAAGTTTTGACACAGCGGAGACTTACGCAAACTCAACTTTCCGAACTATCTGGTGTTCGTCAGGCGGCTATATCAGAAATGTCACGGAACATTCGTGAGCAAATAAATCTAAAAACACTTATCAAAATCGCGGATGCACTTGAAATTGATGATATATCTGAACTCATAGTAATTGAAAATTCTGAAAAGGATCGCCTATAAAAGCGGTTCTATTTTTGTAAGTACTTTTCGTCTGCATTAGCTAAACTTAGGAAATGTACACGAAAAACGGAGTAGGCGGAATGGTGCTGTACAAGCGAAGCGGTCGCTTTTGTCCCCGGATTTCTACCCTAACACAATCTTTATTCAAGAAATCCGGGGGCGGTGGCGATGGGAAGCACCATCCGTCTGCGGAGTGGCACTAAAGTAACTTTTAAGTTCCATTTATATATTCGATCTTTTGATTAGTTGCTCCATTGCTTTATAAAACCAATATATACAAAACAAAACATAAATAGCTCAGTGCTCTTATTTGCATTTTTAGTTTTATATAGTGTAGTGATAATGATCATTAAACACATTCAAAAAGACCTCCTTAGCAATATAGTACGCGACTATACCGCTATAGTGGCCTTCATTTATAATTGGATCTTTTCTTACTTTCGTCTGATCATTACTTCGATTGCTTTGTGGCTTCGTACAAACGCTGTAAAATGGTAACCGCTTCAGCCCGTGTGACTAGCGCTTTTGGGTGAAGGTATCCATCATTGGCGGTAAGGACGCCCATATTAGTCAGGGTGTAGAATGCTTCTGCCTTTTGAGTTTGGGAATCTTCATAAAAGGGCTCCTCTTGAGTCGTGTCGATGTATATTACTGGATAGCTGAACGAGTAATTGTCATTGTAATTCGCCTGACGAATTTTTATATCCTTATACTGCGCAGCTGCAGAGATTACTTCCCTGATCTCAGGATGAAGAGTCTGATTCGTATAATCCGTCCGAACGGAAGCAATCATCATAACATCCCAGCGGGTCAGCGGTTTGTCGGGATTGATATAGAATTGATAGTTTGGATATTTGCCTCCTACTCTTTCAGTGAAGCCCCAAACATAATCCCCATTGAATAATGCTGCAAAATCTTTATTCGCCCAGTGCTTACGCGCATCAACAAATTCTGAAGCTTTTCCAGACGAATGATTGATCTCTGGAAAAAGCTTGTGAAACATATTTACAAATTCCGCTTTCGTTATGGTTTTGCCTGGCTTGAAGGTGCCATCCGCATAGCCCTTGACAACACCTTTGTCGACCATCGAACGAATAGATTCAGCAGCCCACTCATATTTTGTCCCGTTCACATCAGTAAACGTATTTGCCGCGAATGCGGATTGACTAAAAAACAGTGCCACCGCAACCAACAGGGTGATAAGCCATTTCTTTCTTAACATCTCTTTCCACTTCCTTTCGGTAAAATTTATGTAGAACATAGTTCTCCAAACTCCATGTTATATCGGCATTTCAAAAGCAAATGATGATATTAGACAGAAGAAACAACACAAAAACGACCTCCGCAACGAGTAAAATCCCGTTACAAAGGCCGTTATCCGCAACCTAAACACATGTTTTAGGGAACCATCCTGACATTTAGGCTTCTATAATTCAGACCACTACTCGAAAAACCTTAATTAACAAGGCTCTTCGTTCGGTTTCCCGGCATCCGTAGCCGTACGGAAGCTTGAACCACAGCCGCATGTAGCTACGGCATTCGGGTTATGAATCGTGAAGCCGCCTGACATTCCAGACTCTTCAAAGTCGATTTCCAGTCCGTCCAGGTAGCGAATGCTTTCTTTTTCCACTACAATCTTCATATCGTGTACATTCATATATATATCCTGATCCGTCTCGTTGTCGTCAAAGCCCATTGCATACGAAAATCCCGTGCAACCACCCGGCGTAACACCCAGACGCAAAAACATATTCGGCGTTTCCTGCTGCGACAGCATATCTTTCAAACGCTCAGCAGCGGAATCGGTGATGTTAATCATATCTCCATCCTCCTCTTTTACTTCATGTTCTCCTTCAGTATACTCCACTATTTGCAGGTGCTCAAGTCATGGAATGTCCTTCCCTTACAGGCTTAAAGACCTGTTTTTCTATTCGTTTGTATTGAACACCGGTGGTGTGAGGTTTATAATAGGTGAAGAGTGTGTAAAAGAAACTGTCGGAAATTTGTCATTTCAAAGGCGATGTTTTGAGACATCCGTCATTGTAGCCTGGCATTGTAACATTTTTCACATATCGTATATCCGCGCTGCCGGATTCTCACCGACGGAACGGGACATCCTGTGCGCATCCAAGCGCTTGTGTCGCTGATTTGGCGGACAGCCTCGCACAGAGCAACTTGAAGGAGGAATAGGCATGTCCACATTAGTTACACCCTTTACAGACCGCAGAATGGCGGAAATTGTAGAAAAGGTACAGAACGGTATTCGTTTGAACCTTGAAGACGGTATATATTTGTATGAAACTGACGACATTCTCACACTGGGTCAGTTGGCTAACGAAGCTAATTTACGCAAGAACGGAAAAAAGGTTTATTTTATTGAAAACATGAGCCTGTACTTCACCAATGTATGCGAAGCGCGCTGCGCGTTCTGCAATTTCCGCAAGGATCAGGGGGAGGACGGCTCTTATACGTTGTCCGGGCAGGAAATGATTGATTATGTAGAGCAACACATCCATCCGGGAGTAAGAGAATTCCATATCGTCGGTGGTCATAATAATCATGTGCCTTTCCAGTACTATGTAGACTCATTGAAGGCGCTGAATGAAAAGTATCCCCACGTTACATTGAAAGCTTACACAGCAGCGGAAATTGACTTTTTCACACGCATAAGCGGCTTGAGTATTAAAGAAGTGCTTCAGGAACTGCAAAACGCTGGACTTCAATCCCTGACTGGCGGTGGCGCGGAAATCTTGTCCGACGAATATCGGAAGAAGATGCGTGTCACGAAAGCCAACGTGGACCGCTATCTCGAAGTACATCGCACGGCCCACAATCTCGGCATGAAAACTCATACGACCATGCTGTACGGTTCGGTCGAATCGTATCAGGATCGTATTGAACATATGCTGCAAATTCGTGAATTGCAGGACGAAACGAACGGATTTATGGTATTTATTCCACTGTCCATGCAGCCGAAAAGCAAAAACGCCAACATCATGCGCCGGAACTCCGCTTACGAGGATCTCAAAACCATTGCGATCAGCCGCCTGATGCTGGACAATATCGACCATGTCAAAGCTTACTTCATTAATATTGGCCCGCAATTGACGCAGGTCGCTCTCACCTTTGGCGCATCAGACGTCCATGGCACGATTGTGCGTGAGCAAATCAGCCATGCCGCAGGTGCGTTGACCCCTGCCGGATTGACCCGTAAAGAGCTGATCTGGCTGGTCAAAGGTGCAGGACGCATACCTGTAGAACGGGACACCTTCTATAACGAAATCGAAGTTTTCGAATAAATGTAATATCGGATTCAGATTTCCCGCGAGCATTTCATCCCCATTACTCACACTATGCAGCGTCAAGCTGCCCCGGAATACGCCGGTCTGTCTGCCAAAGGCAGGCCCGATTCTCGGGTTTTATAACAACAAAAACTTGTGTTAGATCAACGAGACACCAGACCATTTGCCGGGGACACGGTAGCGAAAGGAAGGCGGATTTTGATGAAAAATTTCGTTATTCTGGGGGGCGGCTATGGCGGCCTTACCATTGCCAAAGAATTGCTGGATAAACACATTCCCGACGATGTTCAAGTTATTTTAGTGGATCGGATGCCCTTTCAGGGGTTGAAAACAGAATACTATGCCCTCGCGGCAGGTACGGTATCTGATTTTGATTTGCGTGTGCATTTTCCAGATGAACAACGTCTTATTCGCAAATATGGAGAAGTCACCTCGATGGATCTGGAGAATAAAATGGTCCATTTTCAAGACGGTGAACCCTTGCCCTATGACCAGCTTGTCATTGCGTTGGGTTGTACCGACCGCTTTCACAATACACCGGGGGCTGAAGAACACAGCTGTACGATCCAGTCGTTTAACCATACCCGCCAAACCTATCTGCGCTTGAACGAAATCAAGCCATATGGACATGTCCATATTGTAGGCGGCGGTCTTAGCGGTGTTGAGATTGCTGCGGAGTTACGTGAAAGCCGTACAGATTTGAATATTACCATTATGGATCGGGGCGAGCGGGTGCTGTCGGCATTCCCGCAACGTTTGTCTGCCTACGTACATGCTTGGTTCAAGGAGCATCAGGTTAATGCCCTGAATCACGTTGCGGTTTCCCGTATTGAGCCGGGGGCTATTTATAACCGTGACGAGCAAATTGTAACGGATGCAGTGGTATGGACAGCGGGGATTCAGCCAGTAAAAATCGTGCAGGATTTAGCCGTCCCTAAAGATCCTCAGGGCCGCATCGTGCTCAACGAATATTATCAAATACCGGACCATCCTGAGGTGTATGTGGTCGGAGACTGTGCGAGCCTTCCCTACTCTCCAAGCGCTCAAGCGGCAGAAGTGCAAGGGGAGCAGATCGCACACATTGTACGCGACCTGTGGAAAGGTCAAACGCCTCATCCGCATCCTTTAAAGCTGCGCGGTACATTAGGCGCACTTGGCAAGAAGGCCGGGTTCGGCTATGGCTTTATGGGCAGTACCTCATTGCGTGGACGAGTACCACGCCTGCTTAAAAGCGGTGTGCTCTGGAAGTCCAAACGCCATTTTGGCTGATCACATGCTAAACAAACAAAGAAGGCCCGCTCCCAGAGCAGGTCTTCTTTGTTTCTTGAGTGTTTGCATCATGTATATTCTCTACAAAAAGGAGCTGGCTAACAGAGCCTTTCAATCCAAATCTAGGTTATCCCATGCTTCAGCTTCCTTAATTTTGTTCATAATCACTTCGTACAGAAGCTCTGCTGAATCTGCGGATACAATCTCGCCGTTGACCATCGCATAGGGTTCGGCGTTGCACTGACCGCAATTGCTTAGGCAGCCGTATTCAATCACATCATAATCTGGATTCTGTTCCAGCTTGGACATGATTTCATCGGTACCCCAATGCATATTACTGGTGCAAAACTCAATAATAGGTCTTAACATTTTTTCACCTGCTTTGGATGACGGGCATTTTAATTTGGCCCGCTTTGTAATATAATAATAAAGGTATAGGAAAGGAGTTGAATTCTAATGAGCGAAACACAAAGCGTTCAAATGTATGATGAAGTAGCTGATGTACTGGATAAGCTCCGTCCGTTCCTGCAACGCGATGGTGGCGACGTTGAGCTGGTTGACGTTGAAGACGGCATCGTTAAGCTGAAGCTGGTAGGCGCTTGCGGCAGTTGCCCAAGTTCCACGATCACGCTGAAAGCAGGGATTGAACGTGCTCTTCTCGAAGAAGTCGACGGCGTCCAAGAAGTGGTACAAGTATTCTAATGCTTGATGCATAATGATCATGAGAGTCTTGACTTCGGTAACGAAGCTCAAGACTCTTTTTTGTGTTACAGCGTCTGAGGGATCACTTAAGCTTATATGGTTGGCCGAATGGGGTCCAATCCTCCCGATACATCCATAATATTACCTGTTATAAAATCCGAATGCTCCTCACACAAATAGGCGATCACTCGCGCAATGTCCTCTCCGCTCCCCGGACGTCCACGCGGTGTCTCTTTATCCTGCATACCGATGACATCGGCAATTGACATTTCCTTATTTGCTCCTCGAATATCCCCTGGACAGATCATATTGACCGTAATGCCATTAGGAGCTTCCTCCACAGCCAGTGACTTCGTAAAAGACACCAGCCCCACCTTAGCGGCTGCGTAGACGGCGCGATGAGGCCAAGCCCTTGCTTCTCCAGCATGACCAAAGCCAAAATGAATAATACGTCCCCATTGCTGGCTACGCATGTGAGGCAATACCAAATGATCCAGCAACATGGTACCGACCAGATTCCCTTGTATCATGGCATGAATCTCAGCTACACTGTAATCCGCAAACAGACGGCGTTCCCGGATGAACGGTCCGGCATTGTTCACCATAATATCGACTCCGCCTAGCCGATCCTGTACTTCACCAATCAGCCTCGTGATATCTTCCTGAACAGAGATATCCCCTTGTAAGGACAGGCAGCGTACTCCCTTAGACTCAATCACCCGCTTAAGCGCTTCGGCTTCTGCTTGGCTATGCACATAATTTAGTGCAATATTACAGCCTTCATCCGCCAGACGCAGAGCGGTCGTTTTACCTAAACCTTTGGCACTGCCCGTTATGAATGCGACTTTATCTCTCAACAATTTTCCTCCTGTTCACAGAGAACGGTCACCCCCAAGTATAAAATATTTAAGCTTCCCCTACAACTCCATCCAAAAAGAAACCCCCAGTCCTCTTGTTCAAGAGAATCTGGGGGTTGCGTGCAATGCGTTCTCGTTCCCTACTTAAAATGCCGGGATAATTGCGCCTTGGTATTTATCTTCAATGAATTTTTTAGTTTCTGGAGATTGCAAAGCTTTAAGAAGCTTCTGAATCGCTTCAGAATCCTTATTATCAGGACGTGCTACCAGAACGTTAGCATAAGGAGAATCCTTGTCTTCCAGTGCCAGTGCATCCTTCGTAGGGTTCAGCTTCGCTTCCAAAGCGTAGTTCGTGTTGATCAACGCAATATCCACTTCAGGCAACTGACGTGGCAGCATAGCCGCTTCCAGCTCCTTGAATTTCAGGTTTTTCTTATTTTCAGTAATATCTTTTACCGTAGCTTCAATGTTGCTTGCGTCTTTCAGCTTGATCAGACCTTGTTTCTCCAATAACAGCAAAGCACGGCCTCCGTTTGTCGCATCGTTCGGAATGGCTACAGTTGCGCCATCTGGGAGTTCATCAAGCTTTTTATATTTTTGGGAGTAGATGCCGAAAGGCTCCAGGTGAACCGCGCCCACAGAAACCAAATCCATTTTGCGCTCTTTATTCATCACATCCAAGTAAGGTACATGTTGAAAGAAGTTAGCATCCAGCTGCTTGTCAAACAATTGAACGTTCGGCTGTACATAGTCGTTAAACTGAACGACTTGGAGGCGAACCCCTTCTTTTTCCAACTGAGGCTTGATTGCTTCCAAAATTTCCGCATGTGGCACAGGAGAAGCTCCAACTTTCAGCTCCACTTCACGTGGTGATCCGCCTGTATTTTCGTTCGCATTGTTTGTATCCGATGTTGTGCTCTTAGTACCGCAAGCCGCCAGCACCGCAATTAATGTCAAGCTTAGTACAGCCAATACCCATTTCTTCATGTTATTACCCCTCCAATAATTTGTAATATTCAGGAGCAGACGTCCTGATCAATAAGGATATCTATATGTTTTCCCTATTTTCGAGTATAATGCCGCACGAGGCGATCTCCCGCCATTTGCAGCAATTGTACCAATACAACCATCAGCACGACCGCAACGATCATGACAGCCGTTTCATAACGATAATAGCCGTAGTTGATAGCCAGTGTACCCAGTCCACCGCCCCCGATCATCCCGGACATTGCCGTGTAGGATACGAGTGTAACGACGGTAATGGTTAATGCAGCGAGCAGACCCGGAAGTGCCTCACGTAACAGCACACGCCGGATAATTTGTCCTGTCGAGGCACCCATCGCTTGTGCGGCTTCAATGACACCCTTGTCCACTTCACGCAGAGACGTTTCGACAAGACGTGCGAAGAATGGGGCAGCCCCGATAACCAATGGTGGGATGGTTCCCAACACCCCGGTCGAGGTACCTACCAGCGATCGTGTAAAAGGAATAAGTGCAACGATCAAAATGATAAAGGGTACGGAACGCAAAATGTTAACGATGAATGATAATACAATGTATATCACCTTCATCAGAGTTAACGAGGAGCGGCTCGCCAGAAACAATAATATACCAAGCGGCAAACCAATAACGAGGGTGAACAATGCGGATGCCCCGAGCATCTGAAGGGTTTCCAGCGTAGAATTCCCTAGCTCTTCCCAACTCACTTGTGAAAAATCAAGTTCGCTCATTGTCCGATCACCTCCACATCAAGTCCTTGCCCAGACACTTCGCGCAGCGTATGCTCTATATCCTCATGATTTCCTTCAAAACGAACGATTAGCTGTCCATAGGGTACATTTTTAATCGTAGATATGGTTCCCTGCAAGATCGCAAAATCAACACCAGTACTTCGAGCCGTACGCGACAGAATCGCATCATATGTTTTACTGCCCAAGAAGGAGATACGCACCACCTGCGCCGACTCGCCGCCACCTGCTGCCGCAATCGCTGCTTGCAGCTCCTCGGGATGTTCTGACTCCCGTTGGATAAAGTCCTTGGTTACCTGGTGCTGCGGCTTCAAAAATACTTCCGCTACCGGACCTTGCTCCACGATGTCGCCCTGATGAATGACACCAACTCGATCACAAATGCTTTGAATGACATGCATTTCATGTGTAATCAGCACGATGGTTAAATTAAAGCGCTGATTAATATCCAGCAGCAATTTCAGGATAGACCCCGTCGTCTGCGGATCAAGCGCAGAAGTTGCTTCGTCACACAGCAATACATGAGGATCACTAGCCAGCGCCCTTGCAATTCCTACCCGCTGTTTCTGTCCACCTGAGAGCTGTGACGGATACTTTCCACTGTGTTCTTCCAGACCCACCAGTTCCAGCAGCTCACGAACCTTCATGTCCACCTTCTGCTTGGGAGTGTTTACCAACCGCAATGGAAATGCAATATTGTCATACACCGTCGCCGAAGACAACAAATTAAAATGCTGAAAAATCATTCCGATTTTTCGACGTTGCTTCTGTAACTGGGATTGACTCACAGTGGTGAGGTTTACCCCGTCTACCCATACTTCACCTGAAGTAGGGCGTTCCAATAAATTAATACAGCGGATCAATGTACTTTTCCCCGCCCCGGAGTGACCAATCACTCCGAATATTTCTCCACGCTTTATAGAAAGATTCAACCCAGACAGCGCATTAACGCGTCGGTTGCCTTTGCCATAATGCTTGGTTAACTGCTTAAGCTCTATCAACGTGCTGCGACCCCCTTCACTTCTTCCTTACCCTTTTAACCAGTTGTCATCTCTCAGGATTGTATAAAATCGCTATTTATTTATACAAAAAAGAGCCCCTTTCACAGAATGAAAAGGGCCCCACCTTGCGAACCTTTTCTCATCTGCCAAAATCGCTATAACTCTAGCGGTTTTGTAGGAATTAGCACCATCATGTTCCCTCCCAGTGTATTACACCGGGAAAGAACGGGTTGCCGGGCTTCATCGGGCCAGTCCCTCCACCTCTCTGGATAAGAAAAATATGTTAAACTCCAGCTTTAGCTGTCCGTTAAGTTTATATAAAAAAATATAATTCAAGCATTTTTCTGAAACTAGGTTTCAGTATAGATAGTTTACATAGCTTTGTCAAAGGATATTTTCTATCATATTTTTGGGCGTACTGCCCGGTTCTCCCATTGTTTCGCAGTATAAGTAAAGGCGTTTGACAGCGATCGACACACCATTTCCAAGCCCTGCTGCAAATCTTCCAAATGGTGATCGAGGTCCTCCAGTTGGATTTTTCCATACAAAGCTCGGTGTCGTTGCCAGAGATCATCCTGCATTTCCGTATTCATATAGTGTATCTCCGTATTCCGACGCTTACGCAGCCGATTGATGGCATCGTTGTATGTGTCCTTGATATCAATTAAATTATCGGTCAATACAGGATGCATTTTGAGATACTTGAGCTGCCGCAACACGGTAAAATACGAATAATGAGCTTTATACTGCCCTGTTTTTAAATCACATAGATCATTTAGCCAGTTGCCCAGCTTATCTAAAATGGAGAATACCCTCACAAACCCATCTTTATAAAAGAAAACATACAATGCATAGTCGGATTTTTCATCCTCGCTCATATCTTCAGCATATCCGGCTTTCACTTTCATACGGAAAAAGGCGGCAGCATGATGGCTCTGCTCCAGTTCATCCAGAGATGACATTAGACCGCGTGTCAAAATATCCGCCTTCCGAAAATCGTGGGTCGGATCTCCACCAGCCTGAATTTGCCGCTCCAGCAAGTTCAACATATCTGACATGCTATTCATGGCATCCAGCAAGATGCCCTTGTTCACACGTGGCGGCTCACCCAGTAGCTTGCGTATCATGCTTACGCCTCCTTATAAATGTAAAATCCGGCTGTAGGTTTCATTAGGGCGTCAAGCGAAATAACTCGTCCATCGTTGATCTACAAGCTTAACAATATCCTCACGCGGTAACACCTCATCCGGATACCCCGGCTTCATACGCGCATCCACTACAATCGGCAGCTTATAGTTCAAATGATGCAAACGCACTTCGCTGTCCGCGTACATATCCGTAGCCGGGTTAAAGCGTGTGAATACCGTCCACAGGAACGAGGCTTGAGAGCGAACAACTTCTTTGGCATCGTCCACAATGAAGACGAGCGGCCACTCTTGCTCACCCGCTGCTAGTCGCTCCAAAACACGTGCCGCCAGCTCAGGCTCCTGCTCAAAGGACGCACCCGATACGACGAGGCATCCTCCGCAATAGGGCTTAATTTCACGAATTCCCGGCAAATCGCCTCCCTCATAAGCACGAGGCAATTCACGTACAGGCTCACCTATCCCCATCAGGATCGCCTTACTACCATGATTCAGCTTGCGGCCTGTGTAATCGAGCGTATCGTGTGACGTGTGATTGAAAATAAATAAATCCGTTGCTGGATTAAATCGCTCCAGAATGGTTTCCAGCAGTAGGTTAAAGTCAGATAAATCAATTACTCGATCCGTCAGCATCAGGAACTTGGTCAACGATAATTGACCTTGACCCAAAATAGTAAAACCGGATACAAGCGCTTCACGGGAGTAGCTTTCACGTACGACTGCCGCTGCCAGCGCATGTACGCCCGTTTCCGCATACGCCCACAGGGACTTGACGGAAGGCATCACAAGCGGATAGGCAGGCGACAGCAGACGTTGCAAAAACTCACCGAGATAGTAGTCTTCTTGCCGAGGCTTACCTACAATGGTTGCCGGATAAATGGCATCCTTGCGGTGATGCATATGTTTGACATGAAATACAGGGAAATCATGCTGTAATGAATAATATCCAAAATGATCACCAAACGGGCCTTCCGGACGGCGTTCATGAGGCGGCACATAACCGCTGATTGCAAATTCTGCTTCTGCTGGAATCCGGTGACCCCCAAGCGGGTCTTCTGTCATGGGCAGCTTGCCTCCCATAATAAGCGAAGCCAGCAGCAGCTCAGGCAAGTTTTCCGGTGCTGGAGCAATGGCGGACGCAATCAGGGCAGGCGGGCCACCAATGATAATCGTCGTAGGCAATGGCTCATTACGCAGCTCCGCTTCATGGTAATGAAAACCGCCGCCTTTATGAATTTGCCAGTGAATGCCCGTCGTCTGATCATCATAAATCTGAATGCGGTACATCCCCAGATTATGATCCTTGGACTGACCTGGCTTCTCGGTATACACAAGTGGAAGCGTAATAAACGGCCCCCCGTCCTCATGCCAACTGGTCACTTTAGGCAGTGGCGCTAACGGAGCCTCTGTACGGCGAACCCCCAATACAGGGGCCTCGCTGTGAGATACTGTTTTTAGCCCTACTTTTAGCATGTCCTTAATCAGGCCACGTTCATTCCACAATGCTTTGGGTGTAGGTGGAAACAATGTTTTGGTGGCTCCGACAATCGCATCCATCAGTTGCTCAGGTCGCGGGCCAAAAGCCATATCTACACGGCGATTCGTGCCAAACAGATTACTGGCTACAGGAAACGGGGTTCCTTTTACATTCGTGAACAGCAGTGCCGGCCCTTCTTCCTCAATGACTCTTCGATGAATCTCAGCCAGCTCCAAGTAAGGATCGACAGGTGCCTCTATAATTTTAAGATGATTTTCTTTACGCAGCGCTTCAATAAATTGGCGCAAATTCTGGTAGATCAACTGGACGACTCCTCCTAAGCAAATCAAGCCCTCGAGAAACTCGTGGGCCTGGTTTGTTTCTTATATGCTATTATACGTGTTTAAACGCCTCTTGGGCAAAAATCCGCTTCACTATGATCTATGAAATGCTTAGGTACGTTGTGCTTGGGTCGGAACAAGCTTGCGGTCCGGTGACAATTGCCATACACGATAGCTCAGATAAGCCAAAATGGAGAACAACGATGCAATCACCAGCATATGTCCCAGCACGATAAACATGTAGATTTCAGGTCTGTTGACGTACAACAAGATAATTCCAATCACCACTTGAAGCAAAATTAACAAGACCGATACGACACCCAATATACGGATATCTCGGTGATTCGGGTGATAACGGTATGAGTAGTGACCCACAGCCAAGATAATGACGAACAGCAGACCGGCTGAAATCTGATGTAGCAGCAGTGGAGATATGAAGCCCCCAATATTTACAACCTTCTGGATGACCGAGTGACTAAGCAACGCCCCTGAATAGACAGCAATATAGGTATAGATCGTCGATAGCCATATAAAGTTGCGATAGCCCCGACTGACACGCCCAGGAATCAGACGCGGAGTGTGGCGTGAGTCCGCGTGCTCCTGCCAGGCCCCCAGCGTCATCATAGTTGCACTGGCAAAGGCGATAAGCGCAAAGCCAAAATGCAGTCCCATGACAGCAGCCGATTGGGAGAAAATTACAGCCAACGCCCCCATGGCACCTTGTATGATGACAAACAAGAGCGTGAGCAGCGAGAATAGCTGTAAATCCTTCCGATGCTTCATAAACAGCAAAAAGCCGACAAATGAGGCGATAGAAAGAATTCCGGCCATGGCACTGACCGAGCGATGTGAGAACTCAATAAGGGATGCGATCGTATGTGCCGGAACCAGCTTGCCATTGCAAAGCGGGAATTCCCGGCCACAGCCAAGACCTGAATCCGTCCGTGTCACGACACCTCCACCGAAGGTAGCCAAAAACATGACAATACATGTTACGAGTGCCAGCCATTTTAATATTCTAATTTTGTTATTCAAATTCACCCGTATCCTTCCAAATATAATATTTATTCACTTTATATGTTGTGAAATGATCACTTAAAGTAATTATAACTGATATATCGTTCCTTGACATACGAGCTTTGTTGACAAAATGTGAACGTGTCCGTGAGAAAGCCGCCCCCTTAGAAGGAAGCGGCTTTCTGAATGTCTTGATGTTTAAAATTCACTTTGCAACCTTCATGCATGCACAGCATTCATTATTTTGCCAAGCTCGCATGGACTTCAACAGCCCGATCCAAAAATTGCTCAATCTCCTCGCGGGATTTGCGCAGTCTGTTCACCAAACGCACCAGTTCTCGCCCTTCACTGTAAGCGATAAAGCTAGGAATCCCCAATACATTCTGCTCTTGACTGACGCTTTCGGCCTGTTCTACATCAATCTCAATTAATGTAAGCTTATCTGCATATTGTTGTTCCACATCAGGCATGAACGGATCAATAAAATGACAATCCCCACACCAGTCCGCCTTAAATACAGCCACCGTTACGCCGGGAGTAGATATTGCCTTATTAAAGTCTTCATGAGAGACGATTTTTTGCATGGATGATTCCTCCTTAAATTCTTTTATGCTAAAGAGATTGCAATTTCTATTGTAACGCCAAGTGAAGCTTTTGCACACTCCCCCATTCTGCTCACATGCCGATTGGAAGCCCTCTCATTGAGGCATACTAAAGATATACTTAAAATCCACATAAGCGACGACATCCTAACAGCATACCCAACATACTTGGCAGGATACGGGGATGCTTGCAATTGGAAAGGAGGTTATTTAGTCATGTCTCTTACCGAATGGCTCCATACAGCATCTCGACAGGTTCAAGGAGGGCTAAAGCTACTGGGTTCCGTTCCCCGTGTTGCTGAAGAAGCTTGGGAGGGCAAACGGGCGGCTTGGACCGAATCCCGCAAATTACGCTACCCCTTGCGTGAACTAGCGTGGGATTATCATACAGCACAGGCCGCTATGAATGAAGCTGAAGCATTAATGCTGGTGAACGGACCCGCTACGCGTCCATCTTCTCTGAATATGCCCTTATGCGAAACAGACTGTGAGCTGCTGGAGCGGATCAAAAATGATACAGCACAGGAGAATCGCAGCAACGTCACCCGCACGGCCGCTTACCTTGAATGCTATCGTGGCTACCCGGAGTTACACTGGGCATTACTGGCCCACCTGGTTTCTCGTAATGGCGGCTATAATATGACCGATCTGAAAGGGGGACTGATTGGCAACCTGTTTGGCGAACAGGAAAAGGAATGGCTGTATCGGCTACTGGAGCGCTGTAATGCCCTTATTTTTCAAGACGCTTATCCGCAGTTGCAACTTTACATGCACAGCCGTCATTTGGGTCGGAGTTGCTTTCATTTGTTGCCTTATTTTCACGTTTCGCCATTCATGAAGCCCTTTTGGGAACGCTTCTGGGCTTGGCGGGATAGCTCTCTGTTGACTGTTGCGCTCATCATTAATGAACAAAACTATATTGAAGGACGTGTGGTAAAAGATCCGTATTTTCAAAAATTCGTGACACACAAGCCGGGCTTTTATTTGCATGACTGGCTCCAGCTTAATCAGGTTATATTTCCACTTGGGCTGAACGGTGGACTTGCTGGACTAGTGATGGAGCGTTTCGGCCATTTGGACGAGCGGATCGGCTTTGGCAAAAGTCTCTATGCTATGCTCTTCGGCCATCAGCAGGTGCTGGACCAGGTATCAGCATTCGCTAACAGTGTGCCGCATACGGGTTCACGCAGCGACTATTGGCCCGGATTGTTCACCCCGAATGAACAAAAAGCGCTGCACTCTCCAGATGAAAGTGCAACGCTTTTAGCACATGAATGGCTACCGCCAGGACAACGTCTGTACAGCCCGGAGCTGAACGCCGTCTGGTCCGATACAGCTTATGATCCAATCCCCCGTTATGACTGGTTTCAGGACGGCTCCACACTTGGGCATCTCAGCGAACCAAGGCGACCGCTGTTATTTGCCATGCGCCATGAGCATCGCCACGGCATCCAAAAAACAGCAATGGCCCACGTTGCCCATAACAGCTTGCAACCTTTCCACTGATAGACTGGAGGACTCTTTTAGCCTTGTTGTCTTGTGGATTCACGCTGTAGGCGCATTAACGGACGCAGTACCTTTTGCAACATACGTGGGTAGTTGCCCAGCTCGTCCCTGCGCAATACGCGCAGTACAACCAGCAACAACAAGTAGCATACCAGTACAGCTGCCCCGGCAATACAGCACGCGATCAAGAAGGCCACACGCGCAGGCATCAGATGCACCAGCAGAATACAGGCTTCATTTACACCGTATCCGATAGCTCCCGAGACGACGACTGCGGTTAAGAACCCTGCCCAGCGACGGCCCATGATGGAAAAGGAGACGATCCCTTTAAGCACACGTAAATTCAGCAACGTGATCACGAGGAAACATAATCCGGTTGCGGCAATGATCCCGTAAATCCCAAGCCAACCAGCCAGCAGCCAGCTCGCTGCAAACTTGACGACGATACCGACCATGACATTAACCATTGAAATACGTGGCTTGCCCATACCGATCAATATCGAATTAGAAGTCATCATCGTAATCTGGAATATCGTTCCGAGTGTCAGAACAGCGATAATACCGCTGCCTCCAAGCGAGCTAAACAGTAAACCATTAATAGAATAGGCGGTTACACATAAAGCCAGCACAATTGGCATTCCAGTCAAAATAGAGATACGCAAGGCCAGCGTCATCTGATTTTGTAAATGCTGCTCATCCTTACGGGCAAATGCCGCTGAAATGATCGGAATGAGCGATTGGCTGAGCGCAATGGCCAAAATCGGCGGAATTCCCGCCACACTCTGTGCCCGAGAGCCTAGATAACCCAACTGAGTAGTCGCCTGATCCAATCCCACTTGACCAGATAGCAGTCTCACCACAATCGACGTATCAATAAAATTGACCGCCGGAACCGTCAGAGACGACAATACAATGGGAATGGAAAGCTTGAAAATATCTTTGTAAATGCGCATCATCGGTAGCGCGGAGCTTTCCTCTTGGAATTGATCTTGGCGATCCTGTCGATCCTGGCGGCGCAATTTCACCGTGTAGTACAACATGACCGCTAGAGCGCCAAGACTTCCCATAACACCTCCAAAGGAGGCCCCGGCCGCAACCTCGCGATCTCCATAACCCAGCTTCAAAATAATAAAAGCGAGTACAATAGCAGTCGCTACACGTGCAACCTGCTCCACAATTTGTGAAATACCGCCTGCGGTCATATTACCGCGCCCTTGGAAGTATCCACGCATCATGGCAATGGCAGGGAACAGCAGTAATGCTGGTGCCAAAGCCTGAATGGCCAAAGCGGATTGCGGAACCCCTGCTACATGCTCGGCAAAGTAAGGTGCTCCAAAATACAGTAGCGCTGTAATGATAATGCCTGCCGCGGCCGCGAATATCAAAGCCGCACGATACACACGTCGCGCTTCCGAAGGCCGATCCAGTGCATAACGTTCTGAAACCATTTTGCTCAATGTACTTGGAATACCGGCCGTAGCCACTGTGAGCAGCATCAAATAAGCGTTGTTCGCAATGGTAAACGAGGCGTTCCCAACGGAACCAAGCAGATGCTCCAATGGAACACGCTGTACCAGACCAAGCACTCTGGCCACCAAGGCAGCAGCGGCTAAAATAAGCGTACCTTTAAGGAATGTTTCTTTATTGGACAAAATGCGTTCCCTTCTTTCTTGCTGTTCACACGCATGCAAAAACCCCGCACAAACAGTCATGGCCTGAGCCATCACCGGTGCGGAGCCGCATGTCGATTCTGTCTCTGCAAATCATAATAAACGAAAACGAATTTCGGGTCATAACACCCAAATCAAGAATACAATAATCATGGCAAGCTGCAAAATCACTTTCATCACGGTGCTGGTAAAAAGGCCTAATACAGAGCCAAAGCCCACTTTAATAGCTCGGTCCAGCGGGGCTTTGCCAATTAGCTCACCCAGCACAGCGCCGATAAATGGCCCCAATATCAGACCAAATGCCGGAATAACGAAGGGACCAATAATAATCCCGACAGTGCTGAGGATCGCCGACAGACGCGAGCCGCCAAATCGCTTGACTCCCCAGGCATTCACAGCATAATCTGCAACAAAAAGGGCAACAACGATTAGTGTTTGTATAATCCAAAACAATGCATTGTATGGAGCAAACGAGAAAAACCAGCCGTATACAAAAAATGCAAAATAGATGGCGAGCGCCCCCGGCAATACGGGATATACCGCCCCAGCCATGCCCACAATGAACAGCACAATGACAACAATCCAGCCTACAACGTCCATGGGCCTCCTCCTTCTCGTTCATTCATCCTGCTTGCTGCATCATTCGTTGCATTACACAAGCACATAATCACGGATCACTTCTACAATGCCGTCGTCATTGTTCGAAGCCACGACCACATCAGCGGCTTCTTTAACCGTATCCTGAGCATTCCCCATTGCTACACCCAGTCCAACCGCTTGAATCACAGCCAGGTCATTCAGACTGTCGCCAACGGCAACCACCTGCTCCAAGGTAATGCCAAGCAGGTCGCACACTTCAGCGATTCCACTGGCTTTGGATATACCAGCCGGGTTAATTTCCAAATTTGTCATCGAAGAATTGGAAATTTCAAGTCCACCCATGTCCTGAAGCTTAAGCAAAATTTGGTGGCGAATTTCGTCATTTTCCGTATTATAACCGAATTTGAGCCACTCCTGTGTGTCCAATGTATCCGGCCAACGATCCCTGTTATATAATTCCTCTGTTGAGTACGCCCAGAACCAGGAGCCTGTTTCTACAGCAATCTGGTGCATCTTGCGAACGAGCTCCTTATCAAGTAAATAACGGCGCCACAACTCGTGGGGTGATTTCCACACCTCACTGCCGTTTACGGTTACCATTGGCGTCTCCAGGCCGAGTTGCTGACCGTAGGGCAGAGCATGCATGGCTGCACGTCCGGTGGACAAGCATACATGAATCCCTTCCTGAATCGCCTTGTTAATCCAGTTAATCGTTTCCAAGGAAATTTCATGATTATCATTCAGTAAAGTTCCGTCCATGTCGAGCGCAAGCAGTTTGTATTTATATTGGTTTTCTCCCATAGTCTCTCTTCCTCCTGTATGTCCCTTATGTCCAACGACATTTTACCATGAAAAAGAGAAGCCCACAAAAGTATTCAAGTCCTCACTTTGCTGCTAGAGGCTTTTTAGGAGTACCATCTAGCCCGTAAACTTCGTCATACGCATCAAATATTTTACGCGCAACCGGTCCCGCGCTCGTCGCACCAAAGCCCCCTTCAGGAATGATGACCGCTACCGCCAGCTTCGGATTTTGACGTGGAGCAAAAGCGATGAACACCCCATTATCTTTAACCGTACGCCCCACCACCTGCTGAGAAGTTCCCGTTTTGCGGGCATAATCATAAGGAAATCCGTTAAAGGCTTTAACATCCGTAGCCATACCCCGAATCACTGTATTCCAGTACGTATCTGAAAAGGCGACCTCATTCAGCACCTGCGGCTTAAACTCACGTACGAGATTCCCCTGATCATCTACAATTTTGCTGACCAAATGAGGCTGCATACGCTTGCCCTTTGTTGCCAGCACAGTTGTATACTGGGCTAACTGCATCGCTGTATATTTTCCCTGCTGACCAAAGGATGCCTGTACCAAACGTGTCAGCGCACTTTCATGCTTGCTCATATACTCAAGTCTGCCTGCCCACTCGCCCGGCAAATCTACTTCAGTTGGTACGCCTAATCCAAATGCCTTCATATACTTGTCCCATACATCAATTCCCTGATGCACCCCTGCATTACTTCCGTATTTGTCATACATTGGCTTGCCGATCATATCTACCATAAACGTATTCGACGAGACCTCAATCGCCCTGCTAGGTGTCAAAGAACCATACACATGTCCGCTAGAATTCCCAACCCGGCTGGAGCGATTTTTGCCGTAGTACGCACTTCCCGTATCCAGATAAGTTTGTCCGGGAGAAAACAGGTTTTCCTTCAACCCGATCAGCACGGTTAGCGGTTTAATGGTTGAACCCAAAAGCACTGAGGATTCTGGATGTGGACCCGCTTTTCCGCTAGGCACGGATTTAATTGTTCCATTTCCCATTTTATGCTGAATTTCGTCATATACCGAAGGCGAGGTACTTCCACTTTTCCATACATTAGAGTCATAATCCGGCATACTGGCCATTGCCACGATATTTCCAGTCTCTACCTCCATCGCTACAGCGAAGCCAGTGGTAGCGTCTTGATGAAGCTTCCCCGATACGGCATGAGTATGAAGCCAGCGAAGCTGATCCATAATGGCCTGTTCGGTTTTCTGCTGAATTTCCTTGTTGATGGTGGAATATAAATGATGTCCTTTTTCAGGAGGAGTAATGGATTCAATGCCCTCTGGCATGCTGCGCGGATTGACCTCTACTGTTTTATATCCATTTTTTCCTCTCAGCTCGTCCTGGTACTGAAGCTCCAAGCCATCATATCCAACCGTTTCACTTTCCAGGTAAACCTGTTCTGGTCTTAGAACCTCCGAATTAGCTTGGTACAGCTCTTTATATTTGGTTCGGTTCGCACGGGCTCCTTTGAACTTGTACATATATCCAATCGCTTGGACCGCTACCCGATCCGGGTCATAATGGCGGACACTTTCTTCTACTACCTCCACGCCAGGAAACTCTGTCCGATGCTCCAGAAAATAAGCGATTTCCTCCTGACTCAGGTCGGATTTGACCAAACGTGGGGTAAACCCCCTATATTGATTATAATCCGGATCCAGTCGCTTTTTTATTTCCTCTGCATTGAGCTGCTCTCCTTCGGTACGCCCCAGTTCGTTTAATTTGGCAGCAAGCTTGGTAGCAAAAGCATTAAGCTCAGGGAGCAGCTTTTCCCCTGGTTTGCGGTCTTTCTCCGTACGCTTGCTATAATCCTTAGATAAAGTTACATACAAGGACTGTACTGAAGTCGAATACGCCAGCTTAACCGTACCTGTAGAATCATAAATCGTGCCGCGACTCGGGGCTAACGGGACATTTTTCGTATTTACGGATTGCTGCTGGCCCTTCAGCTCCTCCGATTGTACAAACTGCAATACAGCTAGTCTGGTAATGATCAGGGCAAACAGCACAAAAGCACTAAAAAACAGTAGGTTGGTTCGTAAAACCGTCCGTTTTTTTCGTGACTCTTCATCCTCTTCTTGATTTTTCTTTTTGAATGAAAACTTTTTATCTAAACTTCTTCTGTCCATATTAGCTGCATTACTCCTTCCAATAGGTTTCATATTCCCTGATCCTACCATATCTAAAACAATAAACGATGAATTCTAAGATGACAATTTTGTAAGAAAACGTAGAAAAAACATAAAAAAGCTTCCCTCAGCCCAAAGGCTAAGGGAAGCTTTCATGAAATGACATCGTATAAAAGGATTATGGCTGTTTGATTGCATTAGGATCGGTTGCTGTTTCATCCTTTTTCTTTGGAACACCGTCCAGACCGTACACTTCATCGTAAGCATCAAAGATTTTGCGTGCCACAGGCCCAGCACTCCAGGCCCCAAAGCCCCCTTCAGGAATAACAACCGCTACTGCAAGTTTGGGATTCTGACGTGGTGCAAAGGCGATAAATACTCCATTATCTTTCAATTCTCTTCCTACACTTTGCTGCGATGTCCCCGTTTTACGAGCAAAGTCGTAAGGGAAACCTTTAAATGCGCTGACATCTGTTGACATCCCGCGTATAACTTCATTCCAATAAGCATCCGGAAATTTCACTTCATTCAGTACCTTCGGCTTAAACGTTTGAACTACATTACCGCTGGTATCTTTAATTTGACTGACCAAATGCGGCTCCATCCGTTTGCCCTTGGTAGCAATCATCGTTGTGTATTGGGCAAGTTGCATAGGTGTATATTTACCTTGTTGACCAAAGGATGCATATGCCAATTTAGAAAGTGCTGACTCTGATTTACTCGTGTACTCCCGCCAACCCCGGAACTCACCGGGCAAGTCTACTCCAGTAGAAACACCTAATCCAAACTCCTTCATATAACGATCCCATACGTTAACGCCCTGGTCTTCTGCGGCATTGTTGATGTATTTGTTATATAAGCGTTTGCCAACCATATCGACCATAAAGGCATTGGAGGAATGGCGAATAGCGGTTGCCGGGTCCATTGAACCGTACACATGACCAGATGAGTTGCGCACCCGTGAGGAGTTGTTACGTCCGAAATAAGCCGCTCCTGTATCTTGATAGTACGTATTTGTTGTAAACAGTCCTTCTTCCAATCCAATAAGAACGGACAGCGGTTTAATAGTTGATCCGAGAAGTACAGTAGAATCAGGGTGCTGTCCAGATTGGCCAGAGCCAACGTTCTTAATTGTGGCGTTTTGATACACATGTTCAATCTCTTTATATTTATCTGTGGAAATTGTACCCGTTTGCCAGTAATTCGCATCATAATCCGGCATGCTCGCCATGGCTACCACATTACCAGTATCCACTTCCATCGCGACAGCAAAGCCTGTTTTCGCATAAGGATGAGTCCTGCCAGATACAGCGTGTGAATGGAGCCATCTCAATTGATCCATAATGGCATTTTCAGTCTTAACCTGAATTTCTTTGTTAATCGTGGAATAGACATTATTTCCTTTTTGCGGAGGAGTAACAGAATCTACACCTTCCGGCATATTACGCGGATCTATCGGAACGGTTTTATAGCCATTTTTCCCTCGTAACTGTTCCTGATATTGGAATTCCAATCCATCAAAGCCTACAGACTCGTTATCCATATAGATGAGACCCGGATCGTTTTCAGCTGACATGGATTTTTGAATATTCTTATATTTATCCAACGTTTCACGCGCACTTTTATAGCTTTTAATGTAGCCAACCGTTTGAACAGCTACCGTATCTGGATCGTAATGACGTACCGTTTCCTCTACGACATCTACCCCAGGAAACTCGCTTTTATGCTGCATAAAATAGGCAACTTCATCTTTATTAAGATTGGTTTTAATCAGACGCGGCGTAAAACCGCTAAATCGCTGATAGTTCCGGTCCATAGCGTCCATAATTTGTTCTGCCGTCATTTTCGGCTCATCTTTATTACCATATTGAGCAAACCGATTTGCCAGCTTTTGCGTCATATTTTCCAGCTCAGGCAACAGCTTTTTATCAGGATTACGTAACTTTTCCATACTGTCACTATAGTTCTTGGAGAGTGTGATATACAGCGATTGTACAGGTGTAGAATACGCCAGTCTATTCTGCCCGGTGGAATCATAAATCGTTCCGCGAATCGGCGTAAGTGGTACATTTTTGGTAACATTACTGGCCTCCTGCTGCTTAAGCTGAGGTCCATCTACAAATTGAAGTATCGCCAGTCTTACAATAATGACCGTAAATATAATGAACGAGCTGAAAAAGAACAGATTGATCCGAAAGCTGAATCTTTTTCGATCAGACGCCTCGTTGTCTTTTCCCTGCTCGTTGTCTATCTTTCTCATGTGCCCTTTTCCACTCCTTATTAAATCACTTTATCCTTGATATGTGTTTGGGCAAAACCAGGCGGATTAAACCAGTCCCCACTTTGCGCCCAGGTCGGGTCTAGCGGTACCCACTGATCCTGTGCGCTCAAATACACTTCATTCCATGCATGGGAACCGTAGCCTCCCTGTCCGTTATAACCAAGCCCTGTCACCACCTTGACCTGTAGTCCCTGCGACCGAGCCATCATCGCATACAGGCGGGCATAATCAATGCAGACTCCTTTACGTGTATCAAACGTATCTCTAGGGGTCTGTTCATGCCAGTCACCACGCTGCTCATAGGCTTCTACCTTACTGAAATCATAGCTAATACGAGTACCTACCCATTCATACAACGCTCTGGCTTTTTGCTCATCACCGCTCATCCCTTGCGTAATCTTGGCTGACGCCTGACCGATATCGTTCGGAATTTCCCGGTCAATCATTTCGTATTTACGCTGCAGGATACCATTTAATTCCTTGGTAACGGCCTGCGTAAATACGGGCAATTTATCCTTAATCAGAGTCCCGGACAACGGCTCAATGACCGATTGCGCTCCCTGCTTATAAATCGGTGAAGCTTGGACGTAGCTGCTAAACCCGCTGTCTGGATACAGACTTACGCCGATGAATAGCAGGGCTATAACCATGATAGCGCGTGCTCCACCAATAAGAGCACCTATTCCAGCCCCTGCCACCCTGCTGAAAAAGCCTGATTTTTTTTCATGCTCATGGAAAGAAGAATCTGACTTGCCACCTACCATCAACACATAAATTGCACGTAGTACAAATTGGGCGATCGCATAACTGAGCATGAACAATACGGCGAACCGCAGCAGCGGAAACCCCTCTAACCCCGCCACCAACGTATAATAAAATTGCTCAATCCCACTTAGTTCTCGCTGAGGCAAATGTTCCATGTAAGCCGCCAGCCATTGTTGTACCTTCGGTGAAAGCCACATGGCTAATCCGAGCGAGCACAAAATACCCGCCACAGTCAGTATGCCATCCACAATAAGACTGAACAGCGCCCCTACAGATCTGGAAGCTCCTCGTCTCCAGCCCTGAATCAACGACAGCAGTACAATGACAATCAAAAACACCGTCACGCCATTCCAATGAAGAATAGGCTCCAGCCAGGATGGTTTCATTGTGTTCCTCCTGTCTCTACGGCGACTGTGGCGACTGTGTTACAGCCGAGCCTTTCGCACCTTCGATATATTTCTTAACGGTATCGCCCATACTCCACTCGCCCAGCGACATCCCCTGAAACCATACCTTGACCTTGTCACCATCAAATGGACCTTTCACTTCCAGGTTGGAGCTGGTTACCGAAAACGTACCATCCGCGTTGGATGTGTATTGGGCATCCCGTCCCTCTTTGATCATCATGTTCAAAGCCTCGCTCTGAACCTTGTTAATCGCATCATCCTTTGCCTGAGTAACGACCTTGCCGACCTGTTCAAAGGAAATGCCACTGTAGATAAGCAAGCCTGCAATTACGACAATGACAATCAGCCATTTTACGAGAGTTCTTACAATCTTTAATATGACTAACAGTAGGACAAGCCCAATTAATATATACATCCAGTTATCCTGAACGATCTGCCAATTATGTTCCAAAAACTCTGTCCAGACGCCCTTATCCATTTCGCTACACTCCCGTTTTCAACTACATCATTTAAATCACAAAATTGTCTCTGTAATTATACATGATTACGTGATGCCCTGTCAGCTTAGCTCTTGTACATACCTTGTTATTCAATTCTTGTCCATACAAAGTGGTCTATGTTCGTCCATTCCAGCGTACAACTTAGGAAGGGCCAATACGTCGTGCAACATGAAAGTTTACATTAGGGAAGGGGGTCATCCCATGAAAACAGCCCTCTGGCTGTATCTCTTTTTATTCATTGCTTTTTTCGATCTGCATGCACAATATCCTATTTTGACACCATTCGCTATCTCCCTGGGTGCAGCACCTACTTTTATTGGCTGGATGATGGGGATTTACTCTCTAACTCATCTGCCTGGTAATTTGATGGCCGGCCCCAAGGTCGACAAACACGGGAGCCGCCGATATATTATGTTCAGCCTAACAGCCGCAGGCATCATTCTTGTCATTCAATCATACATCCACACACCGTGGGAATTACTTTTTCTTCGGGCGATTAGCGGTTTTGTGTTGGCCTTTTTATCTCCGGCCTGTCTAGCCATGTTGGCACAGCTATCCGATCATCCAGTTACGCAGGGCAAATATATGTCGGGACATGGTGTCGTTCACACGTTGGCCTCTGTCCTGTCTCCAGCCGCTGGCGCTTTTATCGTAGCCAGTTTCGGCTTTAGTGAGACGTTTAGTTCCCTTGGCATCATTCTCGTAGTCACGGGGCTTATGGCTTATTTCACCTTGCCCAAAACAGCACCCGCTCCACAGGCCCAATTATCTGATGGTCATGCGACACCTGCTCCGCTATCCGGGGCACAGAAGACGCGCTTACCATTCAATTGGCGTTACCTGCTCCTGCCTTTTGTTTTGGCGTGTGCACAAGGCATTTTATTTTACGAAATTCCATTACGGAATAACGGTTCTGCGTCCATGATGTCCACCGGATTGCTCTTTTCCATCATCAGTTTGGGAGCACTTTGTACGCTCAGCCTGCTGTTTCTGAACAAATATTCACCAATGGTGCGACTACTTTGTGGCATTATTTTGATGTCTCTAAGTTTTTACGCACTCGCCACCACGCCCGAAGCGGCGATGGGTATTATACTTTTTATTTTGGGAACTGCCAAAGGCATCATTTTCCCAGCGCTAGCCTCCCTTTTCATACGAATTGGAGGTGCGCGACTGGGCAAAACCTTTGCACTACAGTCTATTGCAACATCTATCGGCTCCTTTGCCGGACCTGTACTGGCAGGTCAGCTACCCGATCACATTTCTCCTTTTTTCATCGCATTTCTAATTCTGATGGCTGGTCTGCTATTCGTTCCTATTAAGCGATTATCTCCGACGCCGCCACTGTCCGCCTCAGGACCTTATCATTCCTAGCTAGTCTGAGGGCAGTGGTATGCTAATATGCTACCTTTAAAGCCCAAAATGTCGTTTCAGAGGGCAAATGCACAGTACACTATCCCCCTATCCACATAGACTATTTTGACTGAACATTCACTAACAAAGGGAGGTGCAGCCTGTGAGCCACTGTCATCCTGTAAGCCCTTGCCCTGTTTTTGGAACTTCAACTGGCACCATTCTTGTTCTTTATATTCTGCTCGTCATCATTCTCCGTACTTGCTGGTTTTAATGTCTGAATTGCCCTAACATGTTGCCCCTTGTACCCATGCCTGCCACTTCTGGCAGGCTGTTTTGTTATTTTTTGCATGAGAACCCTATTTGGAGCTACACTATACACATATTCTTCATTTCCCGGGGAATTTCGAGCATATGTATCAGACAAGGGGTGAGCTTAAATGGCGATAACCGTGATTGTTGAAGGGAAAAATGACCGCAGCAAACTTCGCCGATTACTTGACCCGGAGGTTCACATTTTATGCACCTTCGGTACACTCAACTCTATAAAACTGGAATCCCTCCACAAGCGGGCCAAGCACGACGAAATATTTTTATTTATGGACAATGACAGCTCAGGGAAGAAAATAAGGGGTGTGCTTGCAGACTCTTTTCCGGATGCCTGCCATATGTATACCCGCAAAGGATACGCTGGCGTAGAAGGCACTCCAGACGAATATGTGATCGCTCAATTGGAAAAAGCAGGGTTGGAAGAATACATTATATACCCGCCACCTGTTCTTTAGTCTTGAAAATAACAAAAAAGCTGTCCTCAGGCTGCTTTCATGCCTGTTGGACAGCTATATGGTCACTATAAAAAGCCTCTAAAATGATATTAGAACTTATGAACCGTATCGACGATCATCAGCAAGAAGCTGAGTGTCAGATGGTTAATGGAAAAGAAAAATACTTTTTTTGCCCAGGAATCCGTTTCTTCTCCCTTAATCGTAAAACCTTTAAAGGCGTAGAATGCCCACAGCACGGACAGTAACACGGACACGATCATAAAAATCATACCGGCATATCCATAAGCATACATAAGGATGGGTACCGGAATCAGCAATACAATATAAGGAATCATCTGAATCTTGGTCCGATGGATACCTTTTACGACTGGCAACAACGGAAATCCTGCTGCGCGATATTCCTCAACTCTGCGAATAGCAAGTGCCCAAAAGTGAGGCGGCTGCCATAAGAACAGGAGAGCGAATAAGAGCCAAGCGCCCATATCAATACGACCCGAAGCGGCCACATAACCAATCACAGGAGGCATTGCACCAGAAATACCGCCGATGGATGTGCTCCATGTAGACGAACGTTTTAACCAAAGTGTATAAATACCGACGTAAACGAACATACCAAGTAATCCCAGTAATCCTGCCTTTACACCAGAGAAGAAGAATAGAACAGCTAACCCGACAACACCCAAAATAATAGCGTATGACAACACCGTGGTAGGGGTCAGACGCCCTGTTGGCAGTGAGCGATTACGTGTACGTTCCATTTTCAAATCCAGCTCACGGTCAAAATAGTTGTTAAAAACACAAGAAGACGCCATAACCAGCATTGTACCTAAAAGTGTAAGAATTAGCTTTATATAATCAACGTCCCATTGCGATGCTAACCAAAAACCACCAAAGGCTGCAACCAGATTGGTACGAAGGATGCCTGGCTTGGTAACTGTAATAAAATCTTTCCAAGTGCCCGCTTTGCCGGGTGGTTTAGATTTTACAGAATAGGTAGCCGCATCCGAAGAAGTCTTATAACTTATATTATCCATTGTGAGTAACTCCCCCTTAGAGATGTATGAATTCGGGAGTAAGTTGAACTCCGATATAAATTTTATCATATACCTACCCCAAAAAGTTTGACAGAAAACGCACAAAACGTTCACAATTCCGATGGCAAATCGCCCCTGCTGATCGTTTACAGTAAATTTGGGTAGTAATAAGTACAGGAAACAATACAAAAGGAGCGACAGATATGGATACAGCCACACACTTTGTCATGGGAATCGGATTGGCCGGGCTGGCCTACACTGATCCTGTCGTCGCCGGAGATCCAAAGTTGGCCGCAGTCGTACTGCTCGCTACAGTCGTAGGGTCACAAGCTCCGGATTTTGACACTTTGCTTCGGTTGAAAAACAATGCAGCCTACATTCGCAATCACCGTGGACTGTCGCATTCAATTCCCTTCTGGTTGATATGGATCTTGTCCATAACAGGACTGATTTGCCTGATCTTCAGAGATGTGCCCCCAGGTCATGTAGCATTATGGGTAACGATTGCTGTCTGCCTGCATGTATTCACAGATTTATTTAATACGTACGGAACACAGGCATTCCGGCCGTTTACAAACAAGTGGATATCTTGGAATATCATCCATATTTTCGATCCCTTTATCTTTGGCACCCATGTTGCTGCGATTATGCTGTGGGTCACCGGATTGATTTCACCCGCTCCCTTATTTATTACGCTGTACGTTATTATTGGCCTATATTACATTTGGCGAACCTGGAGTCATTTTATAACCAGGAAAGCGGTACGTGATATGGACAATGAGCGTCAGGAGGGCGACATCTATTATATCATTCCCACCGTATCATGGAACCGGTGGCATGTGGTAAAAGCTCATCAGAATGGAAGTTATGACATTGGCGGTTTAAATGGCAAACACTTATTTTGGACGAAACATGCAATTCCATCCACACATCCTGCCGTAGAAGCATCCAAATCCTATCGCGATGTGCAGGCATTTCGCTATTTTTCCTCCTTTGCCGTTGCCGAGGTGGAAGAACTGGAATGGGGCTACATTGTGCGATGGGGAGACGTCAGGTACCGACACCGGAGACAATATCCATTCGTGGCTGTGGTCGCGATGGATAAGCAGTTCGGACTGATCAACAGCTATATTGGATGGCTCAGTGACGAAAAGATGCAAAAACGCCTTTCCCTGCATACGAATTAAAACCTGCCTACAAGCTAACAACAAGCCGTATGAACAACAGACAGCAAGTCTCCCTTCATCTGGAGCTTGCTGTTTTTTTGGCCATACGCGTAATAAATCACATCTCATGAAAGCGCCCTCTTGACGAAGCGGACTTGCGTGATTCACAATGGTGATAAGCCATGCGTAAAAAAATCCGGAGCATGATCGCTCCGGATTTTCTTCATCACAGTTGCTCATAATACAGCTTCCAAGATGGAGTGTTTATGTGTATTACTGCAAACGGCTGCTGCCCGACAAGGATTGTTCTGCTTGTTGGACCAGCTTTTTCGTGATATATCCCCCAAGAGAACCTGTTTCGCGGGAAACAACATTACCGAAGTAACCGTCCTGAGGGATCGTGATGCCAAGTTCTTGAGCTGCCTCATATTTTAATTGTTGTAAAGCGGCGTTGGCCTGCGGTACTTGCAGGTTGTTTGAACGACGTCTGCTCATATTTGAATCTCCTTTCAGTTCTTTGTGAGTGAGGTTCATTGCAAGCTTGCAAGATTATTATGGCTCGCTTACAACTACTTATTCCTGAAATTCAACATTCGAGCACTGGAGGTTTTTACCAATGAGCAAAGGTTTATCCCTATGGTTTGCCGTTTCATCCATTGTCCTGCTGACCGCGGCCGCAATATCCATCAGTTATTCCGCATGGCTTGCCATTCTACTGGGGCTATTATCTGTCGGCAATATCGGCTGGGGTTTCGTGGTCAAAGCCCGACAACGCCGCTCCTAATCCAATCCTTTAAAAGGCCTAATCCGTTTCGTCTCAATATGCTTTAGCGTACACGTGGCAGAAAGCCCATGCGCTCTTTGACCGCAGACAGCGTGACTTCAGCCGCTTCTTGTGCACGCTCTGCGGATTGGGCTAAAATACGTCCAATCTCACCGGATTCCCGGATGTCGCGATAGCGTTGCTGAATCGGTTCAAGCATAGCTACAACGGTCTCTGCCAGTTCTTTTTTAAATGTTCCGTACATTTGACCTTCATAGCGATCCTGCACTTCTTGGAGTGACAAACCGGAACACTGGCTGTAGATGCCCATCAGATTACTTATTTCCGGTTTATTGGCCGGATCATATCTAACCTCACTGCCGGAATCAGTAGTAGCGCGGCTGATTTTCTTGCGTATGACTTTCGGTTCGTCTAGTAGCGCAATAAAGCTGCCTGCATTCGGATTGCTCTTGCTCATTTTTTTGGATACATCATCCAGGGACATAATTCTCGCCCCTACTTCAGGGATATACGGTTCAGGAACAGTAAAATAATCTCCATAACGGTGATTAAAGCGACCCGCCAAATCGCGTGTCAGCTCCAGATGCTGTTTCTGATCGTCGCCTACCGGGACGAGATCCGCGTTGTAGAGCAAAATGTCAGCTGCCATCAACGATGGATATACGAACAGCCCTGCTCCTACAGAGTCCTTGCCTGCTGCTTTGTCCTTAAACTGAGTCATACGTTCCAACTCGCCCATATTCGTCAGTGTTGTCATCAACCATCCCAACTCAGCGTGCTGAGGGACATGGGATTGTAAAAAGACATTGGATTTCTCCAGGTTAATACCTGCTGCGATAAATAATGCTGCTACCGCCTCCGACTGCTCACGTAATTGAGCCGGTTCCTGCGGTACGGTAATTGCATGAAGGTCTACGACCATAAAGTAACATTGATGATCCTCTTGCAATTTGACAAAGTTTTTCATGGCACCAATGTAATTGCCCAAAGTAAGTTGTCCGCTAGGCTGAATACCTGAAAGTACAGTTTTCATATTCTTCCTCCTCAGTATTTCAAAATTAGAACGCAAAAAGGCCCCGCATCCTCAAGGGACGCGAGACCGTGGTACCACCCTTATTCATTGCCGTCAGCCTATTACTTGTCGGAGCTATGCTCCGTGGCTGCCTGCAATCTTAAGGCTCCGTTAACGGGGAGCAATCGGCCGTCATACTGAGGACAGTAAATTCCTGTTCTGTACGGCACTCCAAGGTCCATTCAGCAGTGCAGGCTCACCGGTTCCCATCCACCACCGGCTTTCTGAAGAGCTTATGCGAAAGCTTACTTGTCCTCATCATCGCGTTATCCATGTCATTACTTTCTAAACTACATTAATGATAATTCCGCATAATGTTATTGTCAAATGACGATTGTGCCCTATGACCAAAAATCTGTTATCATAATGACACGAAGCTTCAACCGATTATAGTGGACAAAGGAGCATGGATATGAAACAAGTGACCAAAGAACACTGGAACGGTTACGATACGTATGTTTTACATAGTGGTGAACTGGAAGTTACGATGATCCCTCGCCTCGGGAATAATATTATTTCAGTGCGTGATCTGAAACTCGACCGGGATATCGTACGTCGGCCCGGTGAGGAAGAATTGGCTTTCTATTTACAAAAGCCTTATCATTTTGGCTTGCCCATTTTGATTCCTCCAGGCCGAATTCGCAAGGGACAATTTGAGTTTGACGGTGTTCCTTATCAGTTCGACCGAAATACAGCCAATGACAATCATATACACGGTCTGCATCGTAATCAATCCTGGCGCTGCAGTGATATTGAAGAGGATGAAGAAGGTTGCAGTGTTACTACCGAGCTTTTAACAGAAAGTGATCCGCACTGGATGGAACAATTCCCCATTCCTTTACGTTTGGAGATGACGTATCGCTTGCAGGGTGCTGTATTAAGTCAAACGCTGCGCGTAACGAATTTGGGTGAAAAAGCAGCCCCATTTGGCTTGGGATATCACACTTGGTTTATGGTGGACGGAGAACCTGAGCGCTGGCGTCTAAAGCTACCTGTGAACGGCGTATATGAGCAGGATGCTGAACAGCTACCTACAGGTATCATTACTTCGTTAGATGACTTGGAACAGCTCTCTTCGGGACTTTCTCTGAAAGGAACAAATCTAGACACTCTGCTGCGGGCAACGGAAGGCCCTGCTGAAGCTCTTTTGACTCGTGACGACGGTTATCAAATCCGCTACACAGCAGATGAGCAATATTATAAGTATTGGGTTTTATATACCAAAGGTGAATGCGACCAGTATCTTTGCATTGAGCCTTATACATGTCTGCCTGATGCGCCCAATTCACCTGATCCTGTCGGGGAAGCCGGACTGATCCGTTTGGAGCCTCAGCAATCCATCGATCTCAAAACTCAAATTCATATCATATATCCGTAATTTTCCTCTAGTCACTTTTCTTCCTTCGGCGCATATTTTCATAACTCTGTCGCATACTAACCTCATCACAGCCGAAGGAGGTGACTACACATGAATGAAGCTAATCAAGGCAGAAGCCGTCGCAGTAACAACCTAGTTGTTCCTCAAGCCAACAACGCATTGCAACAATTGAAATATGAAGCTGCACAAGAGCTGGGCATCACCATTCCGGCAGATGGTTACTACGGTGACATGCCATCCCGTGAAGCTGGTTCTCTGGGAGGCTATATCACTAAACGCTTGGTACAGCTGGCCGAACAGCAATTATCAGGTCGTTCAGGTCAATAAGCGTCATTATTCCACATGAGCATTCCGTTCATCGTAATTTACCAAAATGTGTTATAACGGGTATATAACAAAGGCGGTCTTCCTTAGGAAGGCCGCCTTTTCTTTACTTTTTTTTAATTGAATTATTCGGAATTAGCCGCTCGGTATGTAGGCTTGTTGTAGCGGATCATGAGATTCGCCATGTTGTAGTTGGACTCCAGTGTTGCATCTACCAAAATCGTTCCTTGTCTAATGGCAAAATCGAAAGCAATCTCACCATGAGTCCAGCTACGCTTATGATTTAGCGTTTCTAGAGCCATACGCCGAAAATCCTCCCGATGCTTTGCTGATAACCCCGGTTCTACTGCTGCAAATGTGCCCCCTTTACCTGCAAGCGGGTTATGGCGAATCCCAAATTTCCCAACTACATTGTTACGTATTTGTACAAATACGATACCTGAGGACAAACCCGCCAGTTCATTATCCAGTTCTTTTAAAACGATATCCATCTGCCTTGCTAACGACAATTGACCTACTTCATCCATTACAAAAACCCTCCTATATACCTTATCAAGAAATAATTAATAGGTCTTACGGCTCAATTATATGCGAAGATTTTTAACCTTACAATCAAAACCAACATAATTGGGTATTTATAACTATTTTCTAAGTATATCCATCATTTTAAATTTCGCCAACAGGTAATGTTAATTACACTTCGACATTTTGCGACTTTGTTCATCATCTTCTGCAAAAATCACAAAAAAGGCCTCCCTTATGGGAGACCTTTCAAAAGTGTAAATCTGTTATTTTGTCATTTGTAAAAATTGCTCAATATCCTGAACAGTAACTTGCGCAGCATTACGCCAGAAGTCAGCCTGTGTTAAATCGGTACCTAAGTGCTTGGAAGCCAATTCTTCGACTGTCATGCGACCCGTATCACGCAGCAAGGCATCATATTGGTCGGCGAAGCCGTCAGGATTTTCCTTCGCAATAGCGTAAATTCCTGCACTGAACATATACCCGAATGTGTACGGGAAGTTGTAGAAAGGAGTGTTCGTAATATAGAAATGTAGCTTGGATGCCCAAAAATGAGGATGAGCCTCATCCAGGATACCACTAAACGCTTCACGCTGCGCTTGTTCCATCAACTCGCTTAATTGTTGCGCTCCTACAACTCCTTTTTTCCGCAGCTCGTAAAAACGGGTTTCAAACAGGAAACGAGCATGAATGTTCATAAAGAAGGCTACACCACGCTGAATTTTATCCTCCAGCAAAGCGACTTTCTCCTGACCCTCGGCAGCTTCCAGCAAAGCATCTGATACAATTAGTTCTGCCAGCGTTGATGCCGTCTCAGCTACGTTCATGGCATAGTTTTGATTCAATGGGTGCAATTCATTCATCACATGCTGATGATAACCGTGTCCGAGCTCATGGGCCAGTGTCGAAACGTTGGATGGTGATCCGGCATAGGTCATAAAAATACGGGTCTCTTTGCTCAGACGCAGAGATGTACAGAAACCGCCCGGACGTTTGCCTGGACGATCCTCTGCTTCGATCCAGCTTTTCTCAAAAGCCATTTGGGCAAAGTCAGCCATTCTCGAGCTAAATTTACCAAATTGCTCAACAATCGTTACAGCAGCATCGTCGTAAGGGATTTTAGTAGTTGATGTCCCCAGCGGAGCTTCAACGTCATGCCAGGAAAGCTTCTCTAAGCCCAGCAGTTTTGCTTTCCGCTCCAAGTATTTGACTACAATAGGCTTTGTTTCATTAATAACCTGCCACATCGTATCCAGCGTTTGTGCAGACATACGGCTGATTTCCAACGGTTCCTTAAGCACATCTGTCCAGCCTCGTTTTTCATATAGCTTCAGACGAAAGCCTGCCAAATGATTCAATGTATCCGCGCAATAGTCCTCTACCTGAGTCCATGCCTCTTCCCAACGTGCAAACACGTCTTTACGTACGCTGCGATCTGCTTCATCCAGCTTATTAGCAGCCTGACCTACAGACAAGTTTACGATCTCGCCATTTTCCGGCACGGGGATCGTCATATTTTTGACAATAGTATCATAAAAGTCGCCCCAGCCATGGTAGCCATCCACTGCGAGATCCAATGCAAGACTTTCCAGCTCAGGAGCCATTTTTTCACGTGCTTCGTTCCGATATTCGGTCAGGACAAAAGAAATCGGCTGGATAGCTTCGCGCTCCATCCATTTCTGCCAAATGTCTTCACTGGTTTGTGCCAGCAAGTTCTGGAAAGATACTAAAGCACTTTTCCCTTGGGCATACAGCGTGTTGACACGCGCCCCCAGTTGAACAGCCAGCTTGTCGTGCTGGTTTTGAGCAGTTAGACAAGAGACAAAGGAACCCGCCTGCGACGCACCATTAAACAGCTCCTGTAAGCTATTCAGTACACTATCCAGACGCTCGGTATCCAATACCGTTTGTGGTACTTTGGCTGCTTTAAGCTGGGATTGCAGCTGTTGGACCTTGCTCTCCATTTCTTCCAAAAATGCATGAAATGAGGCAGAGGAAGATCCTCCGCTAAAAATAGATTCCAGATCCCATGTTTGCTTTAACGGTGTTTTCATAATAGTTCCACCTTTCTTTTTTGGCGAATTCATGTGGTTTCATATACAATAAAGTTACATCGTGATCGTAAATCACTACAATTGGGAGGAAAACAGGATGAGACCCTTACAAATTTCGCCGGAAACGGCTGTGAAATTATCCGAAAAGCTCGGCATTCCGCTGGAACACCTTATGCATACACCCCAGCACATTTTGATGCAAAAGCTGGCCGAACTGGCTAAAGAGGAAACCGCTGACCCGAACGGCGGAGAATCGAACAAATCATGATCCCTTTTCATAAAACCTGGCCTTATGACATCGTCATGGGAGACGTTTATGTACAGTCTTGTCCGTTTTGCGACCATGATAATGTTTTGCTGCCCCTGAAGCCAAAAGAACTTAAGCTCATACACGAAGGTATGAAAAAGTTGCTTGTGTTTCCATGCTGCCATAACAAGGTTACTTTGGTGGATTGTGATGACGATTATTTGCTGTCAGATACCACATTGCGTCATCATTAATTCATGAGGCAGTTGTAAGATAAGATAACCCGTTTTACAAACAAGGTGTGAACCATGAGCCTAAATCGGCCATAGTGCACACCTTTATTTCTTCAAGAGGAGCTTGCGTCCTGCATTTCCTCCGGCAGTTGGAAATTTTTAGCCAACATTTGTTCTCGCAGTACAGACCACTGTTCACGGGAAGCCCGGATCATAGCTGCATCCATAATCTTTTTGTCATTAATGACACGCGAAAACCAGCGTACCGCTTCGTGAAAGTTGCCTGTACGTCGATGCAGTTCACCAATCAGATAAAGCAGTTTGGCATTATTCGCCCCGACACCCTCCAGCTCATAGACCCGAACATACGAATCCAGACTAAATTTGAGAAAGCGAAGCTCCTGCTCCTCATTTCCCTGGTATCTGTACATCCATGCGATATGCTGTAATATACTGGCTACTACGCGTTCCTTTTCTCCGATGACCTGGGCACAGAGTAAACCCAGTTTATACGTTTCTAATGCCTCTTCCCAGCTACGATGCCCGCCATATTCGCGAGACTGCCAGCGGTTACCGATTTTATCCTTAAATATCTTGGTTTGCTGATCGCTTAACTGAACGGTAGAGTGCTCTGTCGAGGTAAATCCACAATGAGGACAGACCCTTACGACATAAAAATCCGGATTTTCATTCTTATAATAAGCACAAAAATCTGAATCCGTACGAATGGCCTTCTTTAGGCTTGGTCTGACACGGGATGTCTGAAATTCTTCTTCACAATGTGGGCAAGCGATTTTGATCTGATATAACGGTTCAAGTTCCAATGTTTTTACAACCCTCTCCAAAATTCGGCAATCCCCGAATGCTTACGGGGTATTTACAAAATGATGCGCAGGACCAGACAAACGGTTAAGTATGATTGAACGAAGCGGCTCCTCAATGCCCGTATCCGTTAACGCACCTGCCATACAAGACAACCATGCCTCTGCTCGCTCCTCCGTTACGGGAAACTTCATATGTCTGGCACGTAACATCGGATGACCATATGCATCAGAAAAAAGAGACGGTCCTCCAAAAAACTGGCTCAGGAACATATACTGCTTTTCCTTAACCGGTTCCATGTCTTTAGGAAACAGGGGACTTAACAACGGATCTTTATAAACTCTCGGGTAGAAGGCCTCAATAATAGCACGAACACCTTCCGCACCCCCAAGGTTGTCATAAATGCTCAGGCTAGGATTCACTTTTCTCCAACTTTCTGTGCTATGGTAATAAATATACACCCGTATTATAACAAAAAACAAAAAATGACGCTAAAAATAAGCGTCATTTTATCAATTTAACATATGAAGAGGGTGTGCTTCGTTGCACACAGCTTCGTCATTCTATAAACACAACTAATAACTCCGCCAATCCTCTTCACCGGGATGGACGAGAGAGGCACGAATAACATACACAAAAGCACATACGAACAGACCGGCAACGATACTCATCCTGATCACTCCATCCTTAAGGTTATGGATCGTTGTTTTCCTATTTTAACATACTATTTACAAAAATACAGCATTAGATGTAATCGTTTTCTTTGATTTTTTGTACTCTTTGTCCATCCCCGGCATAGGTATATTAGTACAACTCCAAAGGAGGGGCCTCTATGTCGCTATACCGTCGTTACTCGCTTCCTCTGCTCATCCTTACACTGCTATTCCTATTTATGCTTATGGCTGTATACCCGCAATCTTCTCTGAATGCCGGGCTTCGGGGGCTTGCCATCTGGTGGGACGTGCTGTTTCCGTCTTTATTCCCGTTTTTCGTTATTTCCGAGCTTCTCCTCGGTTTCGGCATTGTTCATTTCATAGGTGCGCTGTTAGATCCGCTGATGCAGCCTCTATTCCGTGTACCTGGCTGTGGGGGGTTTGTCGCTGCGGTCAGCTGCGCATCCGGTTACCCGATTGGAGCTAAACTAACAGCCAAGCTGTGGGAGCAAAAATGGATCACACGCATTGAAGGAGAGCGTTTGGTCGCGTTTACCACTTCCTCTGATCCGATATTTTTGATCGGTGCGGTTTCCGTTGGCTTCTTCCATCAACCAGAAATTGCACTCGTACTGGGCGCGGCCCATTATGGTGGCGTGCTCATCATCGGGCTGCTTATGCGCTTCCACGGTTCCCGTTCAGGGGAAACAGATACTCGCAGCGACCGGCCTCAACCTACTCAAAAAGCCTGGTCGAAGTCCACGAATACAAAAGCAGCAGGTCGCAATAGGCAGCCTGGCCCCCTACGCCAAGCATTATATGCCATGCATACAGCTCGTTTGGAAGATGGTCGCCCATTGGGTGAGTTACTTCGTCAGGCGATTACTTCCTCCCTACGCCTTATTATTGTCGTAGGAGGGCTAGTTGTATTCTTCTGCGTCATTTTAGAAGCTTTGACGAACTCCGGTTTAATGAGCGGGCTTCATCTGCTTACGGCAAGCCTATTGACTGCATGTGGTCTTCCTCCTACGTTAACGGAGTCCATCGTGGGTGGTATTTTCGAAGTCACTTTAGGAGCGCAAGCCGCAGGTGAAGCCACGGCAGCAGCGTTACCATTCAAGGTAGCCGCAGCCGCTTTTGTTCTCTCCTGGGGCGGGCTGTCGGTTCATGCGCAGGTTGCAAGTATTTTAAATATGACAAATCTCCGCTATATGCCATTTTTGTTGGCCCGGGCTGCGCATGGCATCATCTCAGCACTGCTAGCTCTCGTGTTATGGCGGCCTCTGATGGGACAGGGAAGCTCTCCAGTCTTTTCTCCAATATACGACATCGCGTGGTCTCCTGGCTTCTCGTCCGCCATGCTGTTGCAAAGTCTGCTAGTTCTTGCCTTTATACTGGCTGGAATGCTTAGTCTCTCATGGTTGAGTGTGGGTACAAGTCGCTTATACATACGTTTGAGAAGAACACACAGGCAATGAACGATTGTGTTCTTGCTCATAATTGATTATGATCGATATATACCCATGACAAAGGAGCTTTTCATCTTGAGATATTATGTTCTGGATCGCGGGGATCAGCACTCCATGGACTTGAGTCAGCAATTTCACCGTCTTGCCCAAGAAAAGAATTTCAAGCTGGATGCCGAATCGCCGGAAATCGTCGTGTCTATTGGAGGCGATGGTACGATGCTTCATGCGTTTCATACCTTCATCGACCGCATTCCGGATATTGCCTTTGTTGGTGTACATACCGGTCATCTGGGCTTTTATGCTGATTGGCGTGCGGACGAGCTGGAGGAGCTAATCCACCTGATGAGCCAAAGCGGATCTGAGGGACCGCTTAACCCGAGAATCGTTAAGTATCCACTGATTGAGTTGGAAATTCACAAGAAGTCAGGCAATGCTTCTTTTATTGCCTTGAATGAGTTTACGTTAAAAGGGGTGGATGGCACTGTCGTTGCCCAAGTAGATATTAACGATATCACCTTTGAGATGTTTCGCGGTGACGGTATATGTGTTTCTACCCCCTCTGGAACGACCGCCTATAATAAAGCACTTGGCGGAGCTATGGTTCACCCCACCATTGAAGCATTGCAATTGACTGAGATCGCTTCCATTAATAACCGCGTGTATCGGACACTGGGATCGCCATTGCTACTGCCCAAACACCATCATTGTGATATTTTTTCACGGAAAGATCAGCGTCTTTTATTGACAGTAGATCACCTGAACTTTCCTGTCGATGACTTAATCTCTGTTCGATGTCAGGTCGCAAGTCAGAAGATCAGCTTCGCTCGTTACCGTCCTTTCCCATTTTGGGATCGAGTACGCAACGCTTTTCTTAATTAGAACCTATAAAAGAGCCGACTCTGGCTCTTTTTTTACAAACAAAACGGTTCCTGAAAATTCAGGAACCGTTTTGTTGTGGAGCTGTAAATGTCTTATTCTTTTTACTACCCTCAGCTCTTTCGGCTTTAGCAGCTGGCTGGGTCTGACGCTGGCCCTCAGATTCACGAGAGACACGAACTTGCCGTCCCTCCCGATTTTCCTTTGACTGACGCTCATAGCGTGGTCCACGCGATTCCTTTTTATCGAAACTTCCCTGCTGATTGCGCTGTCTGCGTGGTTCACGGGTTTGCTGCCCTTCACCCGGATTCCGTCCATCCTTTGCTTCACGTCTTTCTCTGGATGGACGAATTTCGCGAGCTTCACGCGGCTGTCGTTCACGTACTTCTTGGGCATCCTTCGGTTCCCGACGTTGCAACTCACGTGGTTCTCGGGACTCTCGAGGCTGCTCCACTCGCGATTCCTCTGTAGCTGTGGAATCCTGCTGTGGTTGCGGCCACTCCTGTTCTTCAGCTGTATGTTGCAATACTTCTTGCTGCTCTTCGGTTTCTAACGTTCCCGCTTGTTCCCTTTGAGCATCTACCAACTGCTGAATATCTGGAGCAATGATTTCATCATTGGCGCCGTTTTTATTAACCACTTCACGGCTTTTTTGCAACACAAAATAGGCACAGCCAAAATTGCAGTATTCATTAATGTAATCGTCCAGTACCACTATAGATGTATCCTTATTTGCTTTGGGATGACCGTCTCGATAAAAGCCCTTCAGACGTAGCTGATTGTAACCCCAATCACCAATAATGTAATCATAGCGATCCAGCACTTCACTATACCGATCACGAAACGCTTCGGGATTCCACCCGTTCTTGTGATCCTGCAACAATTCATAGTTTTTACCACCGATTTGAAACAAGCTATTCTGACCGCCTTTCCCGGATCAAGCCTGCGAAAGGGCGCCTTCTTCCTTATGCTGAGCAGCTGACTTCACCTGCTCATGCGCTTGGTAGGAGCTGCGGACCAACGGTCCAGATTCAACGTGGCTGAATCCCCGCTGTAATCCCTCTTCCTTTAACTTCGCAAAATCTTCCGGTGGATAATATTTTTGCACATATAAATGTTTCTCGGACGGCTGCAAATATTGACCAATTGTCAGAATGTCACAATCGACTTTACGCAGATCATCCATGGCTTGTAAGATCTCGTCCCACTCTTCTCCGACACCTAGCATGATGCTTGATTTCGTTGGAATAGCCGGATTTAATTGCTTCGCATGTTGAAGCAGCTCCAGAGAGCGACGGTATTTCGCTTTAGCCCGAACCTTGTCGGACATACGCTCCACCGTTTCAATATTATGATTCAGAATATCTGGTTTGGCATCCATGACGATTCGCAGCGATTCAATATCGCCCATAAAATCGGGAATCAATACTTCTACACTGCAAAGAGGTAATCGGCGGCGAATCGCACGAACCGTTTCTGCAAATATAGTAGCGCCCCCATCTTTCAAATCGTCGCGAGCCACACTGGTAACGACACAGTGCTTCAAATTCATGTTTTCAGCCGCTTCCGCGACGCGTTCAGGCTCCTGCAAGTCCAGTTCCGTAGGCATTCCCGTATTTACTGCGCAAAAACGACACGCACGCGTACAAATATCACCCAAAATCATAAATGTAGCTGTCCTATTGGCCCAGCATTCATATATATTAGGGCATCGTGCCTCCTCACATACGGTATGTAATGTCTTGGAACGCATCATGCTCTTGATTTCCTGATAGTTATCGCCTGTCGTAAGTTTAATACGAATCCAGTCGGGCTTAGCTTCCTTTACTTTTCTAGACAATGGCATAGACCTTCTTTCTGATAAGCTTAAGCTGTCATTGCCATACATTATAACATGAAAGCCATGGAAAAACCTCCATTCATTGTTCCCTTTTTGATATGACATTGATGCCGGAAAAAGTAAACTCTTTACATGGATAAAAGCGGCGGATATGGCTCAATCTAAACAAAAGCGCCCTATTCACGCTATTGTATACGGGCCTAGAATTTATCGGGCGATCAAGCCCTTTATAGGAGGTCGGTTCACGTGCCTTACCCTACGCGGACAGCCCGAGCTGTTCGTCTGTTATCGCTGCTGTTATGTGCTACTACACTGACAACGGCCTGTCCGCTTCCTGCCCATGCCTTTGCCAATCACTTACAGTCCTCGTCCGCCGAAAGCAACCTGACCGCAAATGTAGATGCTTCACATGCTCAGTCTTCGTTGTATACGTCCAGGCTGGCTTTATATCATTCCATCGAAGCCCTGACTGGAGTTCCTTGGTACAGACTGGCCGCTATCGACCAGTATGAACGCACACTTACGGTGGCCCATCCCAAGGATCGGAAGCATGCGGAACGAATCATAGGTATTTTCATCACGGGACCAGTCTGGTCCGGCATGTTGAACCCTGATTCGGAGGATCAAAATCCGCGTTCCATTGAACTATTTTCCGGGCTGGGACAAGACGGTTCGGGTGATGGAATCGCTGACCGTAATAATGACAAGGATCTGCTGTTCAGCATCGCATCTTATCTCGGAAAGTATGGAAACAACGAGGATGAATTTGGTATTGCCGTTTGGGAATATTACCATAACAGCCGCGCAGTTCAAAGAGTTCAGCAGTTTGCTAAGCTGTATCGGACGTATGGCAAGCTGGATCTGGTCAGTCAAGCTTTCCCCCTTCCTTTAGGCAGCATTTATAGCTACCGCAGCACATGGGGAAGCCGTCGCAGCTGGGGCGGCTACCGGATACATGAAGGAACTGATCTGTTTGCTGGCTATGGAGTTCCAGTTCGCAGTACCTGCTACGGTGTAGTTGAGATGAAGGGCTGGAATCCCTTCGGCGGATGGCGAATCGGAATCCGAGATCTCAACAACCGCTATCACTACTATGCGCATCTTTCCGGCTTTGACAAAACCGTCCACAACGGAGACATCGTTACACCCGGCCAGACGGTTGGCTGGGTCGGAAGCTCGGGCTATGGAAAACCCGGTACCCAAGGCAAGTTTCCACCGCATCTGCACTATGGTATATATCGTGACAATGGTTGGGCAGATTGGTCCTTTGACCCGTATCCGTTATTAAGACAGTGGGAGCAGTCCGAACGCAAAGCGCTCAAAACAGGAAAAACAAAAGGGACCTCCTCATAGGGTCCCTTTTGTTTTTCCTAGGCAGCTCACGTCAGTCCCCTCCGCTCTATGGCGTTGGGGACTGGCTAGAGGTGTTTTGGTTTTCCTGTGCCTCTGGAACACTTTCTATGGTGGGATCTATAGCGCCGCTACTCTCTATGGAATGGGGAGGCAACGCCAACTGCGGAGCGGCTGCACCATTTTTACCCACTGGTTTACCCTGATTGTCATAGTAGTACATCGGAACGTTGCCTACCACTAATAAATAAGAAACCGGAATTTCCGTCTCCACAATCTGAGGTTGCATCTCAAACGGTATAACCACGGACACTTCCGTCGTAATCCGAATGTACACTTCCACCAAGATCATGTTTATGCCCGCATCCTGTTGACGGGTATTTAAATCCACCTTGATTGCTCCATGCGGCTCCACCTTTAGGGGGACCGTTGGTCCATAAGCTGCCAACAGTGGACTGCCCAATGCCTGACCAATCGGAACGCTCTCATCAAAATGGCTCATGCTGTCCATCGTTGCCTTGACTGCTTTGAGCGTATCTGACGTAATTCTCATATGTTCCGCATAATTCAGAACAAAACCGGAGGTTCTCCCTTGTGCATCCGTTCTCCATTCGATCAAATTATCAGCTGTCTTCCCCTGCTCTACCTGTGCTGTAATTGCTGAATTAATAGCCTCCGTCGCCATTTGTTTAACCCGCACTTTTGCCAGGTGCATCATGGGCGGCTTCAAATGCTGCTCCACATAAGCAGCCATCTGTATGATCCCTACCAACAGCGCCAGTGCCACAATAAAAAAAAACCTACGTCTGCCGCGTCGCCTTCTGTTGGGTGCGCTGTGCCATTGCGGTCTTCTCATCATCCGATCCCCCCGCAGCGTTGAACTTACCCTACAAGGATATGCGAGCTGTACACGAAAAAGAAGCCGCCCGTCCGGCAGCTTCTCTAAATGGAACAAATATATAAATGCAAATATAAGGTGCACTCATTATTTGAAAATATGGTCAATCTTTTCGATATCAGCCTGACTCAATTGGACATTTAGCGTCTTCAGATTCGCCAGCACCTGCTCCGGCCCCTTCGCCCCTGGAATGAGGGCATCAATCGAATCACGGGTCAAATACCATGCGAGTACAACATGAGCAACCTCTGCATTCAACGCATTGGCAATCTCCCGTACCTGCTCCACTTTGTCCAAATTACGAGCAAATGCATCGCCCTGAAACAATGGATTTTTCGCTCTGATGTCCGAGAAGGTCATGTCTTTCGTATACTTACCCCCCAGCAATCCCGAAGCTAACGGGAAATAAGGCACAAACGAAATACCATTTTCCTTGGTATAAGGCAGCAGATCCTTCTCAGCTTCCCGTTGAAACAAATTATATTGGGATTGAAGCACATCTACATAACCGTCACTATTCGCATCCTTAAGTTGTTCAATGGAGAAGTTAGATACACCAATGGCCTTGATTTTGCCTTCGTCCTTGAGCTTCTTCAGTTCTCCGACTGCTTCTGCCTTCGGTGTAGTTTCGTCCGGGAAATGGATGTAAAACAGATCAATATAATCGGTCTGCAATCTTTTCAGACTGGATTCGACGGATTCACGCAAAAAAGCAGGCGAGTTGTCAAAAACGACCTCTCCGTTTACGAATTTGTGTGCACCCTTCGTGGCAATAACAGCTTTATCACGCTGACCACGCTCTTTCAGTACCTCACCAATCAACCGTTCCGAGTGCTCAGGTCCATAAATAAAAGCCGTATCCAGAAAATTGATGCCGTTGTCCAAAGCTGTGCGAACAACTTCTTTGCCCGTTTCATCATTCAAATCGGAAAAGAGATTATGTCCTCCCACTTTATTTGCACCCAAACCGATTGGTTTTACATATAAATCTGTTTTACCAAGACGCACTTGCTCTGCCAATTCACGTCATCTCCTTTTCGAAAGTTACTTCCATTTTATTATTAGATTCCAAAAAAAGCAAAGTGCGTACCTGGCAGTTGTCCTCATCCTTTAATCCCCGTCAAGGCAATCCCTTCCATAAAATACTTCTGTCCTATGGCAAACAGAATAATAGCAGGCAAGACTACAATTAAAGATGCGGCCATCAAAACGCCCCATTGAGCCGAATATATTCCCTGAAACTGCTGTAGCCCAATCGCCAACGTAAATTTGCTCTCATCATTAAGGTAAACCAGCGGTCCCATAAAATCATTCCATGTGTTCAAAAACGTAAATAACCCAATGACCAAAATCGCCGACCTCGACAAAGGCAAAATAATACGGGTAAAAATCGTAAAATGATTGCCTCCATCCACAAATACAGCTTCATCCAGTTCTCGCGGTAGAGTCATGTAAAATTGTCTTAGCAAAAAAATATTAAAAACGCCTCCACCAAAAAACGAAGGTAATACCAATGGAACGTACGAATTAACCATGCCTAATGCCTGCCAACCAATAAATGACGGAATCAGTGTGACTGCAAACGGAAGCATCATGCTGCTTAATAATAGAGCAAATACCTTATCTCTTCCCTTCCATCTCATTCGCGCAAAGCTATAGGCAGAAATGGTACTCGACAGAAGTACACCCACCAAAGTACCCGCAACGACGATAAATGTATTCATAAAATAGCGTCCAAACGATAACTCTTCAAACGGCTGTAAAAAATTCTCGAGTACAAAAGGCTCTGGAATCCATTTCGGCGGGATCAAAAAAATCTGACTTAAATCCATCATGGAGCTTCGCACCAGCCAGTAAAAAGGAAACATACAAAACAGGGAGCCTACTATGAGAACTGTGTAGAGTAACACCCTGCTCCCACTCCAACCGCGTTTTTTCATCTTCATGCCCCCCCGCCTTCGTAATACACCCATTTTCGGGCTGTCTTGAACAGAAAGGCAGTGAATACCAAAACGACAATAAAGAGCACCCAAGCAATAGCACAGGCATAACCCATATTCGAAAAGGTAAATGCCTCGCGGAACAAATAAAAGGTATAAAACAAGCTGGAGTTATTGGGTCCGCCCTGAGTCATGACGTAAGGCTGAACAAACACTTGAAACCCACCGATAAAGCCCATAATCGTATTAAAAAAAATAGTGGGCGATGTCAATGGAATTGTAATATACATAAGCTTATGAAGAGCATTTCCACCGTCAATTTCAATGGCTTCATAATAATGTCTAGGTATATCTTGCAAGCCTGCCAGAAAAATAATCATGGTTCCTCCAACGGTCCACAAACTCATTAAAACCAGCGTAGGAACTACCGACCCTTCGCTATAGATCCACTGACTTTCGGGCAAATGCAGCGCACGCAGCACCACATTTAGCAAGCCAAGATCCGGATCAAACAGCCACATCCAGATCATAGACGATGCTATGAGTGGCACAATGGTAGGGAGATAAAAAACAGTCCTGAAAAAAGCCAGACCTTTTACCTTTTGATTAAGTAATATCGCTAAAAAGAAAGCTACAATAATTTGCAGGGGCACACTTAGAAACACATAATAAAACGTAACCCCGAGTGATTTATAAAAAAATTGATCCGTACCGTCAAATAAGTGGACGTAATTATCCAGACCGATAAAATGGGCTTGTGAAGCAACCTTGTAATCGGTAAGACTGAACCAGAGACTAGCGATCATCGGTCCCAGAACAAAAATGACAAAGCCGAGAATAGCAGGGGCGGCAAAAAGCCACCCCAACCCATTTTCCTTCTTACGAATAGAAGATAATGATTGCATTCTATCCCTCTCTTTCTGTCAAAACACTCACCCTATTCTTTTGGATACGTCCCCTTAAATTCCGCGTTGGCCTTTGCGGAAACCTCCCTAAATGCTTGCTCCACCGTTTTCTTTCCTAGCCATACCTGATCCAGCGCCGGGTTAATGATGGCATTGATTTTTTCCGAGTTTTTCAGATAATAGTCGTAAGAATTAACACCGTTATGCAGCGTTTGGTTCATGACAGCATCACGGTAACCATCGGCATGACCTGGTTTGACATCGGCCCATTTGCTAATCAAGTCTGGTTCGGTGTACCACTTTTTCATGACAGGCATCCACAATCCGCTGGAATGCATGTCAAGTCCGCTTTCAGCATCCAGCAAGAATTTATAAAACATCCATGCTTCTTTAGGATGTTTGGTTTTGGCAGAAATCACTTCCGGTTCGCCAAACAGGATCGTTTTGCTGCTCTTCAGTTTAGGCAACACGCCTACACCAAAATTCACTTTCGATTCTCCAAGATCCAATTGAACCCACTGTCCATCCAGATCCATCGCTACACGTTTACTTTGCAGTGCTACGGCCGGGGAAGGTATATTTTTGGACTGCGTCGGCGACGGTGCTACATGATAAACGTTGATCAGATCAGCCATTTTCTGAACAGCTTCAATCACATCAGGGCTCTCAAGATTAAGCGAGTCCCCTTTGTCTGAAATGACACTTGCGTTATTGGAAGGCACAAGCAAATGCCACATCCATGTATCAAACCGAACTCCATACTGTTTAATGTTACTTGCATCGAAATTGGGGCTGAGCGCATTATTTCCCGCTTTATCAATGGTGAGCTTTTGTGCTGTCTCTAAAAACTGCTCCCATGTCCAAGCCTCTTCAGCCTTTACTGGTGGCAAAGCAACACCAGCCTCATCAAACAAATCTTTATTGTAATAGAGGGCGAAAGCTTCCTCAGTTACCTTGACCCCTGCCACTTTGTCCTTATCCCAATAGATGACTGAATTAGGAATAAGACTTTCCTTCGTTAGCTCCTTATCCTCCTTCAAAAATTCATTTAAATTATATAGTTTGCCTTGTTCAGCCCATTGCAGAGCCTGTGCTTTATAAATGGGAAATACATCGGGTGCCTGATTGGCAGCAAACATCGTCGTTAATTTGGTAACGTAATCTCCGGGGATATGCATATAGTTGATTTTGATCCACGGATATTTCTCTGTAAATTTTTTAGCGATTTCCTGCTGAACCTTCTTTTCATTGGTGCTCCCCCAACTGGCATAGGTCAGTGTCACTTGCTCGTGACCCTGCAAATCAACTGGTTTGCTGCTGCTCTCATTTGAACTACAGGCTGACATAAGCCCAACGATCAAGCACATGCAGACGATCCATAATTTTCGTTTTAACATGAGTAACGCCCCCAAACCGGTTATTTTTTTATCTTTTCGTTTGTTGCTTCGTCACTAAACTTATTTTAGCAAACGCTTACATTTTTAAAAGTCGTACTCTCATTGGATTGGTGTCATTTGATTAGATCTATGAATTTCTCCGATGCGAATCAGGACGAATGTCCCTTTACCTGCTGGCGAGTGGAGCGTAACTCCATATTCCATTCCATATAATAGCCGTACTCTTCTGTCTACATTTTTAATGCCCGTTGATCTGATTTCTCCAGCTTGAATTCGGCGTATATGATCTGCTTGAATTCCTAATCCGTTATCCTCCACTTTAAAACACACCAATTGCTTCTCAATCCAGGCTGTGATCCTAATCAGACCTCCTGATTCCATTTCCGCGAAGCCGTGAATAATTGAATTCTCCACAAAAGGCTGCAAGAAAAGTTTGGGAACTTCCATTTGAAGCAAAATGGGATCAATATCATATTCCACCTTGAACTTGTCCTCAAAGCGATTCTGCATAATATAAATGTATTTTTCCAGCCAATTCAGATCGGTTTCCAAGCTCCATGTATCGTTTTTGTTTCGAGTAGTAATTTGCAGCATTTCCGCCAGACTAATGATCAATTGGCCCAGCTCCTGCTGTTGATGTTCTAACGCGATCCAATACATGGTCGTTAAGGTGTTATACAAAAAATGGGGGTTAAGCTGTAAATTAAGTGCCATTAACTCCGACTCTTTGGCTCGTAGACGTGACTTGTAATTTTCCTCGATTAAATCTTTAATTTTTTCATTCATTTGATTAAATCGAATTACCAGATCTCCCAATTCATCATAGCCACGTACAGGAATTCGAATATCAAAATGTCCCTTCTCCATTACTTTCATCGCCTGTTTCATATCCGTGATGGGCTTACTGATATAAACAGACAGTAAATAAGCAAGAATAACAGCAACGAGCATCATAAAACCTAAAAAAAACACCGTGTAGGTGCGAATCGTTGACAGATGTCCCAATACATCTTCCATAGGTATGGCTATATAAGATACCCAGCCCGTCGTCTTCATGGCTTCGTAAACCAGTAATATGCTTTGACCTTTAACGTTTACCATTTTCATCCCTTGTTCCGAAGTAATGGCATCCTTAAGCCAATCCGCCACGGGTTCCCCTACTTGTTGCTGTCTATCTGAACTCATGACCATCCCGTTTTTATCATGAATCATGCCATAGGATAGATGTGCAAATCCGCTGCGGGTTGCGTAATCTTCAAAACCCCCTTTTAACAAGTCAGGACGAAAATTCAATATAAGTATAGGTTTTTCCTTTCCCTCCGGAAGCGTATGGAAGGTTCCTGCATCATCTAATGCAGTCAAATGGAGCTGCTTTACTACAGCAAATAAAGAACTAAACTCATAAGAGCCTCGTTTTAAATCCTGCTGATGGAATGTATCGGCATACGAATAAGCGGGGATCCATTGGGTAGCCCCCTCTGCTTTCACCGCCGTTGTTGCCAACAGAGAAGAATAGAACGGCTGAACAGGAATATACATCCGATCAGTGCTTCCATATGCATAATTTTGCGTCATAATTTGGGAAGCGTATACTTCCTCCATATTGCCAAAGTATCTGTACAAAATTTTTGTAATGCTGCGATCAGCTCGTAACAGCGATGAAGAATCCGTAGTATCCACGTTCGTAATAGTTTGAAGAAGGTCATGATCGATTGGAATCATATCTACCGTTTTTTGAATAGCTGTCAGCTTGTTATCCAGCAACTGGTTATTACTACGCAGAACACTTGTAACGCTATCTGTTACATTTGTAGTAATATTCCGTGCGCTCGTTTCAAAGTAAACGAAACCTAGGATCAAAACGATAAAACCAGACAACAAAAAATAGGACAGCATCAATTTCGTACGAAAGCTACTGTCCAAAAATTTTTGATACATATATTTAACTTGGCGCATCGTATCTTCCTTTCACCTAACAATCAGTTGAATTTCCTACGAAATTCTTCCGGTGTGTGCATTACGTTTTTTTTGAACACTTTAAAAAAGTATTTGATATCTTTATAACCAACCTGTCTACTAATTTCTGCGACCTTGGCGTCTGTATGCAGCAGTAAGTACTGAGCCTTTTGCATTCTGAGCTTCACCATATATTCCGTGAACGAGAGCCCAAAATAATTTTTGAACAGAATGCTAAAATAGGACGCATTATAGTGGAAGCGCCGGGCCACGATCTCCAGACTAAGGTCTTCATGTAGATGTGCATCTAGAAATTCCTTGCACTTTTTCATAATGGGATCGCCTTTGGAGCCGCTATGAAGCTCAAGAATCAGCTCTTTTAACCATGTTGCAACACCATCCTCAAGATTCCGAAGACAGGTGGCCTCTTCGACAGCTTTGTTCAAACGTTCCGAGAAACGTGAGTAGACTTCCTCACTCCACCCTATATTTAACCGTTGTAAACTAACCAACAGAAGGTGTACCAATTTTGCTTTAAGCGCTTCAGGTGCAGGATACCCTAGCGTCATTGGTCCAATGAAATTCTGCACCCGATCCAATAGCTGATCGGGCTCTCCACTAGAGATAGCGCTTTCAATAAATTTAAAAAAGGCCATTTGTTCGTGTGCGCTCATTTCCTGTACTGGCTGCTCATCATCTGAAACGACAAGGTTCAAACATCTGATGTGAGGTGTATAAAAACGCATGGAGATCAGAGCGACGGCCTTTTCGTGGGATTGGCTTATTTGCATTTCATTAAAATTAAAAGGCTGACCCCAAGCAAACCAGATTGAAATCGCTTGCTGTTGCTCCAACTTTTTCAGCCCAGCTTGAAGTGCACTTTTGGCCTCCTTGCCTTCAGCCCTATCCTTCCAATTTACCACTGCAACCACATGGTCTTCACGGGATTCGAGTGGAAACACGACAGAAGACGCCCAAGGCCGCAATATTTCAACAACCGTATTACGGAGCTGAGAATCCCACATATGTATATCCTCCGGGTGGGCTATGGATGCTCCCAACGCGAGAACTTCTCCTACCCCCTGCCATCCAAAGTGACTCTTTAATAGGCTTTTCTCGTTAGGCTGTAATTTGTCTGTCACACACCTGCTAAACAAATGCTCCACAAACGCAGGCATACTCTGCTCGATCTGATTCAACGCTGTTTGATTCCCACTCAGTGCTTCCTGTTCCTCTACAATGATCTTCTCCATATGTTGAATCACTTCAATAAGTTGCTGCGATTGCACCGGTTTCACCAAATAATCATTCGCTCCGTACCTCACCGCCTGCTGTGCATAGCTAAATTCCTGGTAGACTGTCACTAAAATAACTTTGGTCTCATGCTGACCGAATGTCCTCAATTGTTGAAGATATTCAAGTCCATTCATGATCGGCATTTGAATATCTGTAAAAACGATTTGGATCGGTTTGGATAACGAAATGGTCAGAGCATCTTTCCCGTTCTTGGCTTCCCATACCTCGTATTCGGGACGTAGATCCCTGACCATGGCAGCCAGGCCTCGACGCTGTCTAGTTTCATCATCCACAACAAGTACTCCCAGCGAGATCGAATTCACTGACTCCCCTCCTGTCGTTTTCATATACGCATTTTTTTCAGTATAACACTTACAGGTGGGAGCCGATCCTATTTTCTTTTTCGCTTCATACTGCGAATGGTCGTTTTCGTTGCCTGATCCACCCGATATGATTCCGTTATTTTTTGCAGTGCTTTGTTGAAGGTAAAGTCATCCAATGTATTATGACTTAAATACGCCATGGTTACCTCAGGTAGCTTGATATAACAGATCGATACCGCCCATGCTACCGCCATTTGTACATAATAATCCTCGCGATGGGTCTGATCCAGTAAAGTAAACACCCGCTTCATATACTGTTCCTCAATATAAAAATTAAGAAGCATAACCACACCAAACCGAATTTCATATTCTTTCTTGGAGAATAGATAGGGCTGAATAAACTCCCATACTCGTTCTTTATGATGTTTCGTGATTTTCAATCCGGCACAGAAACTGTCACATACGGACCAATTATCAATTTTAGGAACAAACTTGGCGGTATAGCTCAAAACTTCCTCTATATCTGTTTTTACAGAACCAATCACCATACCTTGCAGCATTACTTCTTCGAAGTGTTCACTTTCAGCGGTCTCCAGGTAGAGGCGCCAATCCCCTTTGGCAATATCTTGAGCTAGCTTACGCAGCACTGGTAGACGTACACCCAGCACATTATTAATCGTCGGAAGCAATGCAGCTGTGAATTTCTGAAAATCCGCATCCACGTATGACAGTATCTGTTCTCTAATTGTTTTCTCCATCGTTTCCACTCCCTGATTCTTAACGAAATGAAATACTCCACAAATAAATGGAGGCCACCGAACCATAAGGCGAATAGACTCGGCGGTACTCCTCAAATTGCTGCTTGGTCAATGTATCTAGGTGGTACAGCTTCATCATTCCCCGTCGAATAGCCATATCGCCCCAACTGACGACATCTGGACGCTCCATACAATTAATCAGCATCATTTCAGCCGTCCAAGGTCCTATCCCTTGCAGCGAGGACAATTTCTGGATCACCTGTGCATCGGAAAGCTCATATAATTCCTGTAAATCCAACAGGCCCTGCTCGATCGTTTGGGCTATATTAAGAATACATGTGGCCTTTTTCATGGTGATGCCACAGCTTTGAATATCTAAAGCCGACTGAACGGCTATATTTTGGGGAGTGATCACGCCTAACTTCTCCTGCATCCTTGCCCATATGGTCTGAACCGCCTTGGCCGATATAAGCTGTCCCACAATCGCATGAACGAGCGCCGCAAACAGGTCGGGAATGATCACACGTTCTACCTTGCCCATTTGCGTCATCGCTGCACCAAGTACGGTGTCTACGTTTTTTAGATAATTGATTTCCTTTTCCCCATAGTCAAAGTTTTTGGTCATTACGGTTTGCATTCGTTCTCCCGCTGCCCCCTTATATGGTTCACTCTTGATTCAATGGCATGGACTGCTTTTACATCAAGGTTCGAAACCTTCTTTGCTCACGTAGAGCTGTTCCTTCGGAAAAACATGAAGAAAACGCTCATAAACCGCCTTATAGGCAGCAGGATGATACCATTCTTCCAGCCCCAATGACTCGTACAGCACACCCATTTTCAAGCTACGCGTTCGTCTCCCCCCACTGCCATCTCCCATAAAATAATCATCAATACAGACACGGTTGACCAGAGGCAACAGCTTGTCTGCAAAATGTTCACTGCTTGGAAGCATCGGAGCAATCGTAGCTTGCGTCGGTACACCTGCCTCCTTTAAGAGATGTAGCGTTTGGAGACGAGCCTGGATGGGAGGAGCCTCCGGAGTAAAATGTTTGCGTATATCTTCTCGGTCTGTTTCTACAGTCATACTCACACGAACACGATCCCCCAATCGGAGCAGTAAATCAGTATCCCGCCGTACCAGTGGACTGCGCGTCTGTAAAAAGAGAAAATCAGGTTGATCCTCCACCATCACCTCCAGCAGAGACCGGGTCACCTCTTCCTTATACTCGGCAGGCTGATAAGGATCTGTGCTTGACGACATGAAAATCGTGACTTTACCTTTGGATTTGGCTCTACGAAGCTCCTTGCGAAGAATATCTGCCGCCTGATTTTTTATATCAACCCATGTCCCCCACGCTTCCTTCCGAAATGTGGAGACTGGCAATTGGCGTACATAGCAATACGAGCAACCAAAGGTACAACCTGTATATGGGTTCAACGAATGTGTATACCCTGACAAGAAGCCGGTCCCTTTATTCAAAAGAGTCTTGGGGGATTTGTAATACTCATTTTTCATACTGAACCGATGCCACACTTTCCTTTTCGAGCTGCAAAAGCTTCACCTTCATGTCCAAACCACCACGATATCCGGTCATAGCTCCATTTTTACCAATGACCCGATGACAAGGAACCGTGACCAAAATCGGATTAGCACCGATGGCAGCCCCCACCGCACGAACAGAGGCTGGCTTTTGAATAGCGTTGGCAATATCTGAATAGGATAGTGTTTCCCCATACGGAATATCACACAACGCATTCCAAACCGCCATCTGGAACGCAGTCCCATGAAAATCAAAGGGCAATGTAAATTGGGTGCGCTCCCCTTGGAGATATTCAATCAGCTCCTTGGCATAGGGCTGTAAAGCAGCATCCTCTTCAACTAAAGGACTGCCGGGAAATCGTCTTCCCGCCCATGAAAACAATTCCTCTACAGGTTGATTGGGCGAACCTACGTAACATAGTCCTTCCGATGTAGCTGCAATATATAAATTCCAATTCTCATGTGTCAACAATGACCAATAGATCGTTTTATTCATTTGCTGTGCCATGCTGTGTACCTCCATTTTGTGTCGCTTTCGATTTGAGTTGGCGATATTGCAATGGGGTGTAGCCTGTATTCTTTTTAAATAACGTAATAAAGTAAGGTGTATTGGACAGACCTACGTTCTCCCCCACTTCCGCAACAGATATATCTGAGCAAATGAGCAGCTTCTTCGCTTGTTCCAACCTGGTCTGCTGTATATATTCCATCGGAGTTAGATGCATGATCCGCTTGAAGGTACGATGTAAATGATACGGACTTCCATGGCTTATTTCAGCCAGGATGTGCAATGTTAAGTCCTTCATATAGTTAGAATTCACGTATTCTGTAACCAGTGCGATCCATTCATGATCAGGCAATCGTTGTCCTGTCGGTTTGCATCTTTTGCATGGACGGAAATGCTCGGCCAATGCCTGCTCTGCTGTTTTAAATATACGGATGTTTTCTCTTTTGGGAGGACGGGATTTGCAGGAGGGGCGACAAAATATTCCCGTTGTCTTCACAGCGTACAAAAATACCCCATCATAAGACTTGTCGTTTTCTACAATAGCTCTCCACTTATCGTCAGTTATGGATAAATCGCATGTTCTCATTCAAATCACCTCTCTGATGCAAATGTGGCCTCCCCACATATCCATGGCAGGACTATTCAAAATCCTTCTGTCTAAATTATAGACTAAATAGTGAACATATGTACCCTTCTTGGAATGTAAAGGCAAGATAACGAAAAAAAGATGACTCCCCGCGGAGTCACCTTTGATCTTACTTAGCTATCATTACTTAGGCTTGAAGTTTGCTCGGTTCAGCGGTGATCGTCAACTCATCTGCAGGAGGCTGATATTCCTTTGACCAATACTCCGCATTTGAAATACCTGCTTTCTCCGGGTCGAACACCGGATCTAGCCCTTGCTTTAGCTGCCGTTCGTAATCCTTGAGCACGCGGAAAGCAGGTTTGGCCAGCAGAATCATGGCGATTAGATTCACCCAGAGCATAATACCGACGCCCATATCCCCCAGTGTCCACGCCAGAGCCGATTCCTTGACCGCCGTTCCGTAGAACGTCGAACCCAGAATAACCAGCTTTAGGACGAACATGGGCCACTTTGCTTTATAATCTGCAACCAGATAGGCCATATTTGTCTCTGCGATGTAATAATAAGAGATAATGGTTGTAAATGCGAAAAAGAACAATGTAATTGCCAGCAGACTGGAGCCGAAGCCCGGAAATACCGACTCAATAGCAGCCTGTGTATACTGGGTCCCCTCTTCAACACCGGGAAGATTGTGCACAATAAAATCGCCACCGGGTCCCTTCACGTTATACATACCTGTGAACAGAACCATAAAAGCCGTAGACGTACAGACCAAAAAGGTATCTACGTACACAGAAAATGCCTGGACCAGCCCCTGCTTCGCCGGATGAGATACTTCCGCAGCGGCTGCCGGATGCGCACCAGAGCCTTGTCCGGCTTCGTTGGAATAAATCCCCCGCTTTACACCCCAAGCAATCGCCGTCCCTGCCATACCGCCGAACACAGAATCCACGCCAAAGGCACTACGAAAGATTAGCGAAAATACATCGGGAAGTGCAGTAATGTTCGTCATCATAATGTAGAAAGAGACGAGGATGTAACCGAGTGCCATAAACGGAATGACAACCTGAGCCACATTGGCAATCCTTTTTACACCACCAAAAATGATAAGCGCCAGCAAAATGACCACTAGAATCCCTGAAACCTTCATATCCATGCCAAACGAACTGTGAAAAGCTACAGCAATGGAGTTCGATTGAGTTCCCGGCATCAGTAAACACATCGCGACCAACGCAGCAACCGCAAAAATGACGGCAAACCATTTTAAGCCTGTCCCTTTTTCAATATAAAAGGCTGGACCGCCCCGGTACTGACCATCTCGCTTTACCTTATACACCTGAGCCAGTGTGGATTCTACAAAAGCTGTAGCCGATCCGATAAAGGCCATGACCCACATCCAAAATATCGCCCCAGGTCCACCCATACCAACCGCCAAAGCAATCCCAGCAATATTCCCCGTCCCTACACGCCCCGATAGTGCCATCGTAAAGGCCTGAAAGGAGGATACACCTGCCTCGGAACTTTTCCCTTTAAATACTAGACGGATCATCTCTTTGAAATGCCTGATTTGTAGGAATCGAGTCATGATCGAAAATAATAGCCCCACGCCCAAACAGACATATACCACAGGATTGCTCCAAATGACGCCGTTTACTGCCTCTGCCCACTGCTCTAACATTCCTTGTATTTCCTCCTGATCAATCAATTGATTTTCTAGTCTATGTTTTCAGAAAATTTGCATAATTACAAAAAAATTATAGATTAGTTTTTACCCCCATACAAGTTAATTTAATTGACATATTGTCAATTACAAGTGAGCTTACCGGCTACATAAAATGACGACAAAAAAGCTCTGATGATCCGGGAATATGGATCATCAGAGCCTTGTCCTTAAGACATTTAGGCAATGCTTTCTTTCTCATTCAGAGCGCTAGACAGTTTCAACAGCGGGGCCTGCTCCGTTACCTCTCCTTGAGCGATTGGAAGGACTTCAGTATATTCGGAAGAATTCGTAATAATAACTGGCGTAATCGTAGGATAACCCTCTGCCCTAATTTGCTCAACATCAAACTCAAGCAGTAGGTCCCCAGCTTTCACCTGATCGCCTTCTTTGATATGGGACGTAAAATGTTTACCATCCAGCTTGACCGTATCTACTCCGACGTGAATCAGAACTTCTGCGCCATGATGCGAAACAACTGCAAGCGCATGTTTTTTCTTGAACGCCACGGTGATGGTTCCATCGAACGGGGCCACGACTCTGCCCGTTGTCGGTTGGATGGCGATCCCTTTGCCCATAGCTTCCGAAGCAAATGCAGGATCGGGAACCTCCGACAAAGCGACCACAGTTCCTTCAATTGGGCTGAGTACCTCTTCATTAGAAACAACAACTGTAGAGGTCGATTCTTTAGCCGAATTGTTAGTAGTTTCCTCTTCTTCAACTGGATCTTCAAAACCTAAAATATAAGTCAAGATGGCCGACACCAGGAATGAAACGGTAATCCCTAAAATCAATCCCGGGAATCCTTGTCCACCAGGGCCGTAAAAGATTGGCAAGGTCAGTAATCCAGGTGCGCCGGAGGCAAATGCTTGCGTTCCCGCTTGACCGATAATGGCACCACCAACGGCGCCGCCGATAATACCTGCAATAAACGGACGTTTCAGCGGCAGCGTAACCCCATAAACTGCTGGCTCCGTGATGCCGAATAAAGCGGTAAGTGTAGCGGAACCCGCCAGCGTTTTCAGCTTCTTATTTTTGGTTTTCAGCATAACACCGAACGCAGCGCCGGTTTGAGCAAAGATAGAAGCCGCAGCGGAAGGCTTGATTCCGTCTCTGCCATTAACAGCAATATTATTAATGAATACAGGTACGAGGCCCCAATGGACACCGAAGATAACGAGCAGCTGCCAGCAAGCACCGAGGATTGCCCCAGCTAGCAATGGACTAAAGCTAAATGCAGCAACGAGTGCAGTAGCGATCGCGTTGCCCACATACACCCCGACTGGACCAAACACGATCAGGGTTAGAGGAAGCATAATTACAAGTAGAACCAAAGGTGTAATAAAGTTTTTGACGCTCTCATGGATCACTCGATTGCACCATTTTTCCAGCTTACTCATGACGATGACGGCTAAAATGATCGGAATAACGGTAGATGAATAACTCATCATAACAATAGGAATACCGAAAAAGTCCGTAGGTGTACCTTCCGTTTTTAGCGTAACAATGGTCGGGTAAAGCAACCCTCCGGCAATGGTCAGGGCAACGAAGATATTACCTCCAAATTTCCGTGCCGTTGTAACCGCTAACAAGAGAGGGAGGAAATAAAACAAGCTGTCGGCCGCAGCATACAAAATCATATAGGTAGTGTCTTTCGGTAGCAACCAGCCAAGGTTGCTCGCAATCAGCAGCAGACCTTTTAGAATACCGGACCCCGCCATAACTCCGAGCAAAGGTGCAAAAATGCTGGAAATTACGTCGATTACGGCACCAAATCCTTTGTTGCCTTTAGCTGAATGATCTTCTTTTCCAGTTTCATTCAAGATATTGGATACATTGCCGATTGCATTATATACCTCTGGTACTTTGTTGCCGACTACAACCTGGAACTGACCACCGCTCTGCTTCACAGTGATAATTCCGTCGGTTTTTTCCAACTTTCCCTTGTCCGCTTTTGCCTCATCTTTTAGCACAAAACGCAGGCGTGTGGCGCAGTGAACGAGCGATACTACATTTTTTTCGCCACCTACCAGGTGTACAATTTCCTTAGCCAGTTTTTCATAACTCATGATGGACACCTCCATGTTCTAAGGGGCTTTTTACATATTTAGGCACACAAAAAACCTAAGCCTTGAAAAATGGTGGGCACTTTAGTCCCGCAATTTTTCATGACTTAGGTTTTGCCTGCATAACCAGTAACAATCCCAGTTAAAACTTATTAAATTCCTGTTACTCTCATAATATAATCATTATACCATATTTGTCAACAAAAACTTTTAATCGTCTGTTCTTGATCCTTTTTCGTTGAAAACATTCGACTTATCTGTTCACCACCCGTTCAATATGCACGGTCAGATACAGCTTTTCTTCGTTCGTCAATTCGTGGTTGTATTCTTTTTGCACAAAAGCTCCGATTTTCTCTGTACAAGCAGCCGCTTCCTTATGTTTTTCCTTAATCATGTCATACAAATGATCATAGTTATTTTCGTAGTGATTTCCCTTAAATACGCGCTGGGCGAAAAATTTCAGATGCGTAATAAAACGGAAATAGCTCAGAGAGTCCTCGTCGAACTCCACCTTAAAATGATATTTTGCGATATTGATAATTTGCTGGATAAACTTCGTGATACTCATGGTCGTAATGACTTCCTCGTTCATTTCAGCATTCACGATGTGAATCGCAATATAAGCCGCTTCGTCCACAGGCAGTTCAATACCGAGCCTTTGTTTGATTTGTTCCAACGTTTTCAGACCCATCGCGAATTCTTCTTTGTACAACTGCTTGACTTCCCACAATAACGCGTTTTTGATTTCCAATCCTTCCCGGTATCTTTCAACAGCGAAATTGATATGATCAGTCAGCGAAACATAAATATTTTCGTTCAGCTTTCTATTCAGATTATGCTTGGCGTCATTAATGACTTCCTCCACAATCACAATCAAATCAAGCGGTACCTCACGCAACAGCATTTTAAAGTTATCGGACGTCTGCTTGTTTTTCAGAGCAAATACCTTCTGAATTCTGGTTTCGTCTACTTTGTCTCCAGGCTTTTTCTTAAAAGCAATCCCCCGACCCATCACCACCAGTTCGGTGCCGTCCGTCTGGTAGACGCTGATTACATTGTTGTTAATGACCTTTGCTATGTTCATCTTGATCCCCCGTTCCATATGCCAGCAAGAGCCACACATGCTCCATCCTCTTTATTGTAAACAGAAAAAAACCGAAGCACGCCAAATAAACAAGACTGTAACATCCGCTTATTCGTGGCTTAGGTTTTGCCTGCTACGCAGTAACAATCCTAAAAATGATGGAATTGCGTCAAGTATAGCCCGAAGAGGAACGATTGTCAACGCTTTCAATGAAGAAACGGAGATCGGAAATCCCCGTGGGCCCGGGACGTCCGATCCTATTTACTGGTGGTACGATTATTCGCCCAGATTTTCGCCGTCGGAATGAATTACATTTTTGTACCAGTGGAAGCTTTTCTTTTTAATACGTTTCAACGAACCGTTGCCTTCGTTGTCACGGTCCACATAAATATAACCATAGCGCTTTTTCATCTCTCCTGAGGAAGCGCTGACAATGTCAATAGGTCCCCAACTTGTGTAACCGATAATTTCGACTCCGTCTTGAAGAGCCTCACCCATTTCGGCAATATGCCGCTTGAGATAGTCGATCCGGTAATCGTCGTTAACTTCTCCTTCAGGCGAAACCACATCATTGGCACCAAAACCGTTTTCCACTACGAACAGTGGCTTTTGGTAACGGTCATGCAATTGGTTGGCTGTGATGCGGAATCCTTTGGGATCGATCGTCCAGCCCCATTCGGACTTGTCCAGATATGGATTGGCTACGGAGCCAAATACATTACCACTGGTCATGTTCTTGACGATTTCCGGGTCTGTGCTGGTCGTCCGGCTCGAATAATAGCTGAATCCGATATAGTCAACGGTATGATCTTTCAGGATGGCTGCGTCGCCTGATTCCATCTCAATGTTTAATCCATGATCCTTGAAGAAGCGCTTCGCATAACCAGGATATTCGCCGCGTGACTGTACATCAATAAAGAAGTAGGACTCGCGGTCTTTTTCCATGCCCTGATATACATCTTCGGGATTACATGTATACGGATAGAAGCTGCCGGCAGCAAGCATACAACCAATCTGGGCATCCGGGATAATCTCGTGACACGCTTTAACAGCCAGCGCACTTGCGACAAGCTGATGATGTGCAGCCTGATACTGAATTTGTTTAACGTTCTCACCTTCTTGAAAAACAAGCCCGGCACCGAGAAACGGCAAATGGAGAAGCATGTTAATCTCGTTGAATGTCATCCAGTATTTCACTTTATCCTTATAGCGGGTGAATACTGTTTTGGCATAGGTTTCAAACAGGCCTACCAGCTTCCGGCTCCGCCAGCTTCCATATTTCTCGACCAGATCTACCGGCACGTCAAAATGAGCGAGGGTAACGACTGGCTGAATGCCATGTTTATGCAACTCGTCGAACAAATCATCGTAGAATTGCAAACCTGCTTCATTAGGAGTAGCGTCTTCTCCCGTTGGAAAAATACGAGCCCAGGCAATGGAAACACGCAGCGCCTTGAAGCCCATTTCTGCAAATAGCGCAATATCCTCGCGATAGTGATGATAGAAATCAATGGCTTCGTGGGAAGGATAGAATTCGCTTTCAAGAGGAGTCAGCGAGGGAACATTTCCTTTCATTATGCTTCTTCTCTTCTCTCCGGTAGGCAGCAGATCCACCAGACTCAATCCTTTACCGTCTTCCAAGTAAGCACCCTCGGCCTGATTGGCAGCAAGAGCACCTCCCCATAAAAAGTCTTTAGGGAAAATATAACTGGACATAAACAATCTCCTTCCAAATGTGTGATAAAAGGGGTAGCGAAGGGTGATAGACAATAAAAAAACCCAAACCAGCCTGTATACACTTACAGTGTAAACAAGCCAATTCAGGTTATGCCCTATCGGTAACATCCCATGAAAAGGTTATACGTATTTGATTGAAACTCTAACAAAGATTTGGGAACCTGTCAAATTCATTTGATATAATAACACGCAATTAACAAACCAACAACATTATTTCAATCGCCTATTGGGTAATGAAAAGAACCATGAAAGAGACCTCAGATAAACGACTTTACGAAAGATACCTGGCTGTTCGTCTTCGTCTGGAAGGGCACATGTTTTCGAAGATCGGTGATCTACTCAGTCGCTAATTTAAAATATTTTGTTGCAAGAAATTTAGAAAATTCCTTTGCATAGAGCCAAGAGGTATAATTTTTTTGATTATCTTGAACCTCCAATGCTGTCCTTTACTGTTAAATGACCATATTGCAGAAGACAGATATATGGAATGATATTTTTGTTCTTGTAAATCAGCTACTTCAAATTCAACTTTTTGTACTACTTTAGTGGAAAATAGATTCAGGAAAAGGATAATAATTTTATCATTATTCAGGAGTAATATAGCTCGACTTGTCCAAGCCGAAAGGCTTTGAGGAGTTGAATAGCAGATAAGCATGTTAGGTTCTCTATGCGATTCAGTTAGCTTATTAATAGTTTTTTTGTTAATGAATATCATAATCAAATACCTTTCTATTTGGATGTTCAAATAAAATAGCATTTTAAAGAATATCTTTCAAAATTCCAATTGTTTATGATAAGAGCAAATATATTATATAATACCACAAGTAAACTATTACAAGAAAGGCTACATACCCTATTAAGATGGTTACTAAATAAACCGCAATTTAAGATCATAACCTAAACCAGTAGACGACCAATTTTTCCCAGTAGTTGTTTATGGGATGCAAGAGCAGGTATTAAATTTTTTTATATGCTTTTAGCCTCAGCTACGAATTCGTGAGTAATGAAACCGACTAGAAAGGTTAACAACGCATAAAAGACCGCTATTCTCGAGTATCGTTTGTCCTTTCCCTTTGCCTACGATTTGCAGAACGTATGGGATCGGCACGTTGATCGCCGAAGTCCGCAAACTGACAGGCACCTGGCATTTTCGCCACCTCACATAATGGACGCCTCATTGCCGTCCGTAAGTCGGATCGGCATGGAGCGTGCGTGCTCCGGTCAGCCGCCTTGACAATCCTCACCCTATATAAGTTTCTCCAACTACCAGTTTCGTTCTTTCGTTAACTTGACTCCCATCACCCTTTATTTACAATAACCTTCTTTATGGTGATAATTCCAGCTCACCCTACTAGTCATTGAAAGATAATACCCTTTAACGGCATACAGTGACGAAACCCGCCACACGCCAAAATTCGAACAGCTTTTCCTTTGAACCAAGCTGCTGGAAAATATGATCACTTTATCATTCGGTGCAAGATTCTTGCTCCATACTAACGGGAGTCTGCCAAAGGAAATATTTAATGAACTCGGAATATGTCCAGTCGAATATTTACTGACATCCCTGACATCTAGAATCTTCACATTTGCAAGCGGTGATGAGATAGGTCCCAATCTTCAAAACTCACATTAGTAAGGGATCGTAGAGGCCACGATTGTATTATTAACCATAAACTAAACAGTCCAATTGAAATGACGAATCACTGTCATCATACTATACTTCCTCCATCCTAAGCTCAGCAGATATTAAGATATATGCGCAAGCTCATTTATTGGAATTATTCGAGATCCTATTATTTCGAGACGTACTACATTTCAATTTAGCTTACCCATAGATTGCTTCATCTGATCGTAAGTTTTCGCTCCCATAAATTTTTCCTGATCTATCCCGTTTGAACCAATCATATAAGTCGTCGGATACGCTTGAACAGCAAATTGATCCATCACTAGAACCTTCAGTACGAAAATGGAGGACACCAGGTTGCCCAGAAGTTTAACAAAACCCTATTTCCCTTCAAATCCGTTAAGCATTTTTTTCACCATACACAGCCTCCTGCTTGTTAAAAACTTAGAAAATGAATATTAGGCGAGCATTACACTCAGTTTTTTGAAAGTTTCTAGTGTATAGCAATACACCTAAAATGACCATAATAACTCCATTCCCCATGCTCAGGACGGGAAAAAATCTATTGACTTGTTTAACCATCGATAGAGAGAAAGTAACAAGCAGCGAAATGAGCAAGAATGGAATTCCAAGACCCAACGAATATACCGCTAACTGCCCTATCCCTTGGTACAATGATTCGGACGACCCTGCCAAAACAAGTATCGAGGAAAGTGCGAGCCCCACACATGGCGTCCAGCCCGCCCCAATTGCCAAGCCAAGGATAAATGAACCAAGCCAGCCACCGTATTTTTTTCCGTTTCCCAACTGCTTAGAACTCATTAAAAACTTGAGTTTGAGTATCCCCATCATTTGTAGGCCCAACACCACAATCAATAGTCCGCCAACCTTCTCAATCAGATCCCTGCGTAAGGAGCAAAATTACCTATAGCGGAGGCAGTAGCCCCATGATCACAAAGATAACACTAAATCACAAGGATGAAGCCCAATGAACGTACGACCAGAATTTTACGATTCACGACAAAGCGACCCCTGCAATCATCGTATCGGATATATGTGAAACATACGCCGGCCGGAGAGGGAATACGTAAGGCGACAAAAACGAGAGTACGCCTGCTGCAAATACTACTAATAACGTTATCTCCTCCAACTTCTCCCCTCCTCATTAAATCAGAGTATCGCTCGCAAACAGTATTGCAATTTTATCTTATTATTTTTATCAGAATAATAGACTAAACTTGACTTCGTCTCTACACATGTTAAAATTCTATTCATCAATTGATATAGTACTTATTATGAAGAGATTGTTGGTTTCATAGTTTTTTTCAGTGTATGGAGAAGCATTTTTGATTTGCCATATTGGTCAAAACATATAGTGTAAAATCCTTAACATATATCACCAAGTTGAAGTGAGGTTATAAATGAATGGAAGAGATGCTAAAGTGTGCAAAGCTTTTCAAGGAAGATCTATATAAGCAACTGGCTAGAATAGGTAAATGTCTATCAAGTGATAAACGTCTTGAAATCTTGAATGTACTATCACAAAGTCCCAGAACAGTGGAGAAATTAGCCGCATGTACAGAAATGAATATAGCTAATGTTTCTCGTCATCTACAGGTCTTACTGGACGCTAAGCTTGTTAAGTTCACAAAGAAAGGAACTTACGCCATATACTCACTAGCAGATCCTGAGATCACTGACTTTCTCTCTTCACTATGGAAGATTAGTGAGAAGCAAATTCCTGATATCAAGAGAATGAAAGATGACTTTTTAAACAACTTGAATGACATCCATACCCTATCCATGGATGAAGTAAAGAAAAAACTAGATGAAAACTCCATTATCTTAGTTGACTTACGCCCCAAAGAAGAGTTTGAAACAGGACATATTCAAGGAGCAATTTCAATGCCGATGGAAGATCTAGACGTATTAATGGGAGAGTTACCGGAGGAAGCTGAAGTGGTCGCTTATTGTAGAGGGCCATTATGCGTTTATTCGGCACTTGCTACGCAAAAATTGCAAGTTGAGGGATTCAAGGCGTATCGTATGGAAGACGGAGTGAATGAGTGGCAGGAACATTTTCATATACATTAACCAATCTAAGCCTCATCTAAAAAAGACTTCGAAGCCCACATATTTGTGACTTTGAAGTCTTTTTGTGAATAATGCAAACCTGGACATTATACGACTTGATTAGAGCGAATAATACTCATTGACATTTAGCTTTACTATTCCAATCCGTGTGCTGCAATATAGCTACTTGTAAGATCCTCTCCAGAATCGATAGTTACTTTTCCTTGAGTTCCTACGGGAATGCCGGCCTTTATCAGTAATTGACCAATATGGCAATTTTCTTCTGCTTTTTGCATCAAAGCTTCTGTCATGCTTATGTCTTCATTGGTCGCTCCTGGATTCAGAACAACATGCGGGCGATGGGTAATACTTAATTGATCACCTTGAGTTATATTACCTTCTGTATCCATAAAGAATCCTGTCACAGGAAGTTTATTTTTATCTAACATATATGCTAAGGTCATCGTGTAACAAGCTACTGCAGAAGAGATAAGAAGTTGTTGTGGGTCAGCCCCTTTACCACTTCCCCCTTTGGGGACTGGAATTGCAATTTGAGTTTGTAGATTGTCACTTTTAATGCGTCCATCACCCTTTGCATCTTTGTACCAAACCGTATTCATGTTAATTGTTTTTTCTGCCATATTAACATCCCCTTTTAGATATTGTAAGTCCAAAACTTCGTTAAGGTTAAGATTCATTACTCTATGAGATTTGACAAATTTCTCACTAAGGAACAGCTCTTTTATAAGTTGTATAAAACCTTTACAGCCGCCTCACGTTCTGGTGCATTAATTTTCAATGTAATTTGAAGCTATGCTTTTGCCATAGAAATCAAACCTCCAATTAAATTATGTATCGCTCGATTAATACATCAATTATTCAATCGATCAATTGAATTTTATTATATAATTTTACTAACGTCAAGTATACAACTAACGTACAAAGTGAAAAATTATAAATATTCATGTATTTGTAATTGAACTCCCACCAATAGTTACCGCTTTTATACCTTATTTCATATTGAAGCCCTCATTGATATAACACTGTAATTTATGTAATGCTTCACATGTCAAACGGGGTAGTACCAGCGTCGCTGTCACTATGGGCAAAGCAGATGGATTAATATGTTAAATATAAGTGCTGGGAATTTCGCAATGATTGGAGAATACAAGCGTCTCAAACGTATGGAATAAACCTACATTTATCTTGTTGGGTTGTTTACGTTAATGGGCAAAGACAGAGCTAGGCTGCCGACAATTGATCGGCAGCCTAGTCTTAGTTGGAGATTGAACTATCGTTTCCCGTTAGTTTAATGATCCGACTTTTTTCTTCATCATGACATCAAGAAAATATAGTAAAGTGTGCATATTAGCTTTTACCCCAATATGCACACGCCATCAACATATTTACAGTTAGATACCGTTCTTTTGATAATTTTTCTTGCTACCCGTCCGTGTTATTCTCAGTCTATCTTAGCTTTTTAAAATAATCGAATAACGCATGAATTTCTTTATAGGATACATCCCCATTTATTGACATCGTTTCGAAAGTTACGCCTTCATAATTTGAAAACAAGTAATCCTGAGACTCAAAACCTAAGAGTTGATAAAAACTTTTCCTTTTAATTCTTTGATTATTATTAAGAAATTTAGGGTTAACTTCTTCAATATTCAGGCAAATCCGATAGTTAGAGTATTTATTTATTATCTCATTAACAACTGCTTTCCCGTACCCTTTATTTTGATATGCTTTACTAATTGCCAAATACAATATGTAAAGCATATCGTTTTTTACGATTAGATAATTCATTCCTACCAGCGTGTAATCATCATATATTCCATAAAACAAATGGTCGGTATCATTGCTTATCTCTACCAATTTATTATATGGGACCATCTCTTCTTTAGGAAACGAATCATCATAGATTTTTTTTATCTCATCAATATTCTCGTTATTAACTCTTTTTAATACTACAGTCATAAATTTCTCCTCGCTCTATTTTTTAAGAAGATTTCGTACTTATGCCAATCGCTTTGATATGAAAAAATAATTATACAGATGTCTATCTCTTACAGGTCACAGTTCAAATTCTCAGGATCCTCTCTTTAAGTGCTCTTTAGTTTACCACTTGATTTTGAATTTTACCTTCTTTCTTTCCATACAACATGTAATATAGAAAAAGTGTAGCTAATACAATTAATCCGAGTATTACATACAAACCACTATATCCTGTAGCTGGAATTATCAAACCGATAATCGATGGGCCAAATCCGTTCCCTAGATCATAGAATATAAAGAACGTCGCAGTTGCTAAGCCAACTCGGTGAGGTTCGGCTAAATTGATGGCTATGGCTTGAGTTATGGAAGAAATATTACCAAATCCCAGAGCAACTAATGCTCCTACCAATAACAATGTAAAGCTACTGTTAACTGAGCTTAAAAGAAGCATCCCTACTCCATATATAATAAGAGCCGGATATATGATAATGTTAGCACCTTTTTTGTCCATTATTCGTCCTGTAAAAGGTCGTGATATTAAGACAAAAACAGTATATACCATAAAGAAGAAACTTGCTGTGTCTATTAACCCTAACTCCAAAGCATAAATATTTAAATATGAAACTATGCCGGAAAAACAAAAAGTCATGAAAAAAATAATAATTGCTATCGGCATTACTTTTGGCTCAACAAAGTCAGAGATTTTTATTCCCTTTTTATTGTTCTTCTCAGTCTTGTACGTTGCGGGAAACTTAAGAAAAAATGCGATTACTAAGCTAAAAATTCCAAGCAATAGACTTAAAGAAAAAATCATTTCAAAGTTTGAGTTTTGACTCAAAACTAAACCAATAAATGGACCGATTCCTGTGGCCAAGGCCGTACTAATTGCAAAATAACTTATCCCTTCACCTTTTCGTGGTGCAGGAAGGCTAAATACAACAATCGTACTCACAATTGTAGATATAATACCCACTGTGATACCGTTTAAAAGCCGATTTAATATGAGAAAGTTAACATTAAGATGAACGAAATAAAGTAATGTTGTTAAAATTAATAAAAACAAGCTGGTCATCAAGATTTTTTTGGAATGTATAAGACGTCCTGTAAACAAACGCCCTAATAATGAACCGATAATAAAAATACCTGCGACGATGCCAGCTTGGCCGGTTGATGCATCAAATTCATTAATTGCATAAAGAGTGATTGTCGCGTTTAATAAAAAGAAAATTAATGTCATAATGAAATTGACAGACGAAAGAATAATAAAGTTTTTCGTCCACAGTTTAGGATTCGTTTGGTTCACAGCATATTCTCCTGTCTGTAGATTTTGGTAAATACTTGATATGCAAGTGAGCTAATATTCTGCATTAAAGGAATAAATAAATTGTTATAAAAATTCATAATAAAATGAGACCCATATGAAGGTCTCATTTTATTTGAACAACACAATCTCCAATGCGACTCATATTCCAACCTTTCGCAGTGCACATTAAAAAGTGTACGATTCGCCGTCTTCGGGAACTAATAAATTAGAGGTAAATCCCTTTTCTTCTCCAAAGCTTTTTAGTTCTTTTCTAGATAATGTCCAATGATTAACTGCTTCCATATGGACTGAGATAATTTTGGCGTTAGGAGCCGCCTTATGCACCTCGTAAACATCTTCTTTGCCCATTATAAGTGAGCCCAAATCATGCAAACTATTATTTCCAGCGTTCAACACGATAATCTCAGGAGTGTGGGAAATGATTTCTTTTTCGACACCTTCATACCATACTGTATCTCCGGCTAGGTATAACGTCTTCTCGTTGGCATGTTTGAAGACAACACCACATACCTGACCCATCATTTTTAATAAATCTTTCCCTCTGCCGTGCTCGCCTTTTGTTTTAATTAACTGAATACCTTCAAAAAGCGTATCTTCAGCAAGTACTTCTACTTGTTGAAAACCGTCACTTTCAACTTGTTTAGCATCTTCTTCGTTTTGTACAAAAACTTTAGTGCCTTTTGGAAGCACTGTTTTTGCTATATCATCGTAGTGATCTAGATGCAAATGAGTTAGAATAACAGCATCGACATCCTTAATGATGTCGTAAACGGACATTGGCAAATCAATTATAGGATTTCTCAAATCCTCTCTGATCCCCGCCGGGAATGGATCATACAGACCTTTGTCCGCAAGTAATGGATCGACTAGGAACTTTTTACCTGCATAGTGAACAATGATTGTTGCATTTCGAACTTGTTGAATGTGCATATTTATATATAATTCTCCTTCTGTTTTTTTAATTTTGTTTCTTGACAATGATAAGTTTATACTAGATGTAACCTTCAAATACACAGATTAAATAAAGTGTATTGGTCTTTTTACTTTATTTTTTAAAGGAGATGCGTTTGATTTGGATCAAACAGATAAACGAATTATTGAAGAGCTGAGTCAAAATAGTCGAATTACCATGAAAGAATTAGGGGAAAGAGTGCACCTAACTGGACCTGCAGCAGCAGCCCGGGTAGAAAAACTTGAGGATACTGGAGTTATAGAGGGATACAGCATTAAAGTTAATCACGCAAAATTAGGATGTTTTACGTATGCATTTCTAAATATCTATATTAAAGATACACACCATCAACCATTTCTTTCATTCATTCATTCTAAAGAGGATCACATCCTAAATAATTACAAAATAAGCGGTGATGGATGCTATCTGCTTGAATGTAGGTTTCCAAGTAATGAAGCGTTAAACCAATTTTTATTAGAGTTAAACAATTACGCTAACTACAAATTATCCATTGTAATCGAGAAAACCTTGTAAAAAAGAACGTACAAAGAAACTTTTATTTCTGAGAAACGAACCCATCAGAAAAAGATCCACCCTTAAAAAGAGTATATTAAGAAGGTTTTTAAACTAACCTGCCCGTTAGCCTAGTCCCCATGAATAAATAAAAGTTCCGAATTATTTATTTTTGTATATGGAACTTCGAGTTATTTGAGACACATATTGTCTAACATATACAGCTTGGATATACTTATTTCAAGCGCTAAGTTCCGTTACTCACAGTAATAGGAACTTTATTCGGAAGGGATTACATGAAGCGAAATTGGGAACTGGACGAGCTGATTGAGCATTTTACCTTTCTCCCGAACGAAATGCAGCAAATGGGGAATAAGAGCAGTGAGACGAGGATCGGTTTCGCGGTCATGTTTAAGTTCTTCCAATACGAGGCACGATTTCCGTTCCATAAATTTGAAGTACCTAAGACCGTCATTTCATACATCGCGAAGCAAATCGAAGTGCCGGCAGAACTGTATGCACAATACGATTGGAACGGTCGGATGATCAAATATCACCCGCTCAAATCCGAGAATTTTTTGGCTTTCGAGAAAATACCGTTCAAGATTCACAAGAGATGCCGGAATGGCTATGCCAGCATGTCCTGCATCGTAGCCAGGAGTGGGAACATATAAAGGAATCGGTTTACGGACGAGGCATTATGGGGTTTAATAATTCCGCACTCGCTCCTTTGCTGGATCTGACAACGATTAACTATCCTGTTGACTTTCAGGCCGACAATGCCTTTATTATTATTCATAATAAGCTTAACCAGACGAAAAACGCACTAAATTCACTAGAGTTTACTTTGGTGGAACGAAAATCAACATAAAAGAACATATAACGCATGTTTTGTTGTTAGAAAAACCACCTTTTACTTGGTAAAGGTGGTTTTTCTAACAACAGAATTGGCCATTACTTGAAATACACCTTCAATAAAACGCCTAAGAAAGGACATAATACTGAAGGTGTGCCTTTTGTTTTTAATCGAAGATTTAAACTGCATCTGACAATAACTGTAATTGTTTTTTCAATTGTTCAAATTGAACAAAACGACCTTCGCGTAGATATTCTCTCCCATCAAGAAAAACCAAGATCGTCGGCACAGAAAAAATTAAAAACCTTCCTGTGATCTCCTCCACTTGACTAGCATCAACATGAGCAAGTGCCAATTTAGGGTATAGATTAAGCATTGTTTTGAGCTTAGGGTAAATGGCATGGCATACATTACAATCATCTTGAGATACGTATAACATACTCAAAGGATTACTTCCGATGAAGGATTCTATTTCTTGTATTGAGGTTAAGTCCACTAAACGCACGCTCAAATTTCTCCTCTCTTAAAATGACTCATTGTTTAAATCCTTTTTCCATACGAAAAATATTTACAAAAGTAGAAGTTTTTCCCTCATTATTGTGTGTATCGTTCTAGAAATCTGGCTACGATTTGATCAGCTGATTGAGAATTGCCCCTTCCAAAATGTCCTCCCTGTTAATCAGCCGTCTCAGTGCCCGTAAAAAATATGCCCTCCAATTGTTCCAACACAAGTTACATGAGTTTATCTTCTCCCAAAGTCTGCCGCTCCTTTACTGGTAAACCAAAAATCAACCACATATAGCTTGAATTAAACACGTTTATCTTTATTTCCTCAGAATATCTAAAGTAATTTAACGATACGGACTCATTTCAGACAATAATCTTACTTATCTTTTAAAAATTCATGCCTTTTATTTTCTTATAGAGCACAGTGTAAATGTATCCGGTAGATATATTTTTAGCTTCGCGGTATTGATCAATTTCTGTCATGAAGAACAAGTCCTTGTACTTCTCCGAGTATTCTTCGAATCGTGTAGGTCCCGCCATAGCTCTAATGAACTTCTTTGCCCATTAGACGTCCTTGCATTTTTTTCAGCCGCTCCAGAGCTCCTTCTTCATCAATGGCCATGTCGTACATTTGGTGGGCAAGCTGGAACCCTTGATCACTGACCAGGGCTTGTTTCCATGGACGGGATATAATGGAGTGGGACAGATGTCTCGTTGAACGCGGTGCCTGCATGATCATCTCCGCAAGCTCCCATGCGCGAGGAAGAAGCTTTTCCCGGGGCAGGACTTCACTAACGATGCCCAGGTCCAAGGCGGTTTGACCATTGATATTCTTGCCGGTGTATGCGTAATATGCTGCTTTCTTGAAACCGATCATGTTCTGCAGTGTGAGCAGCATTCCATCTCCGGGAGGTGTGCCTCCCAGATAATGAGGATCAAAAAAGTCCGCGTCTTCAGTACAAATGGTAATATCGCAGAGAGTTGCGAGTTCACAGTGCGTTCCCGGCCCGTTGATCGCCCCGATGGTGGGGATGTCAATGCAGAATATCAAATTTTCAAGCAGTCTCAGCGATTCATGATACTGTTCGAGCTTCTTTTGCTTCGGCCAGTCCATAAATTTTGTATTCCAGACCTCAGGGTCCCCTATTACCCATTTATCCCCTGTTCCTGAAATAATCATTACCTCGTTCTCAGGGTCGCGGCCAATATCTGACCATGCATGGGACCATGCCGTATGGGCTTCCCAAGAATGCTTGTACGGTCCTCCGTCGGTATGCAACCGTACTTCGATGATTCCGTCACGGCGGGTCATTAATAGAAATTCCTTGTATTTCTCCGAGTACTCTTCAAATTTGGTTGGTCCAATCATACGTCTCTCTGTCATTTCAATTCCTCCTGGTTTTGTTGAGATATTATCTATTACTTTCAAGCCAATCTCTGGCGAAAGCAGCGTAAGCCGCAGCCCCTTTGTACAGCACCTCATCCGAGAACATCGTCTTTGGATGGTGCACAGGGTAACCATAGCCTTTCTCGGTATTGCCTGCGTTAAGAAATACTGAGGTACTTGGCACCGCTTGTGAGACAAATGCGAAGTCTTCCGATCCCATTAATTTCCCGCCGGGTATCAATTGGGTTATACCGATTAAGGAACTGGCGCCAAAAGTGTTTGCAATCGTAGTTCTCATTTGACGGTTAAGCCCGCTGTCCGTTTTCACCTCAGGACATCCCCTGGTATAGATCACATCCACCTTTGCCTGAAAAGTTTCTCCGATACCTGCAGAAGTGTCGTGGATACGGGTTTCCATTTTGTCCCGCAATGCGGCGTTAAATGTGCGTACGCTTCCTTTCATTCTGGCCGTATCGGGAATCACGTTGTTTGTACTTCCGCCTTCCATCAAGCCAATGGTAAGGACGGCACTCTCAACTGGCGGAATTTCACGGCTGAGAATACCCTGCAGCGCCAGATGAAGATGAGCAGCCACATTTAACGGATCGACCGCGGCACTCGGCATTGCTCCATGTGCACCCCTTCCGCGGATGATGATTTCGAACCAATCAGAGGAAGCTGAGATAGCTCCACCGGCCTCAGGCACTACAAATTGCCCGATAGGAATTGGCATTCCGGTCAACACATGAAGCATCATGGCTGCATCCACCTTAGGATTGTCAAGAATCCCATTCTCAAGCATCATCTTTGCCCCGTGCAGAGTCTCTTCACCCGGCTGAAACATAAGCTTAACCGTCCCGCGAAGCTGCTCTTCGTTGGCCTTCAGGATCTCCGCAGCTCCGAGCAGCATGGAAGTATGCAAGTCATGACCGCATGCATGCATGTTTCCGTTCAACGACGCAAAAGAAAGCTCCGTTTCTTCTTGAATGGGCAGCCCATCCATATCCGCACGGATAAGAACCACCTTCCCGGCATGTTGTCCGCCGATCGTAACCATTAGACCTGACTCTCCTACGGGAGTAGGCTCAAGCCCCATCGACTCCAACACCTCTTTTACGTAGGCAGTTGTCCTCGGCAAACTTAAATCAAGTTCCGGAACCGCATGAAGATGATGCCTGTGCTTGACCAATTTGTCCTGCAGCTGATGGGCCATACTCAAAAAATCTCCAGCTTCTTCAATCACAATAAACATCTCCCAAAGCACAAATTGAATGAACGTAAGAACAGAGTAAACATTCCCCCCTTCATATTTTAAGACTTTTTAAGAACAATTTTATCGTACTTTTAAACCCATTCGCTGTCAAGAGAAAATAAGACATTTTAAGAACATTATTTTAGAGGCTGCCGGAACATTGAAATATCACATTTATTGTGATATAACTCTTTTGATTGAACTGTTTATGAAAGGAATCTATCATGAAAATCAAGCTGGGTATTATCACGCCTGAGACCCATATGGACTATTTCCGCGCCATTGAAGAAGAAATGCGGCCCTTATGTCAGTTCAGGTTTCTTACAATCAGTAACTTCCGGGAAACAACAGACATCTATCTCAAAAACTTAGATTCGGTGGATGGATTTGTGATCAGTGGCAGGATGCTTTACGAGTCAATCGATAAGGAATGCCTGGATGAAAAAGTACCTGTTCACATTTTGCAGGATGATGAAAACCTGCTTTACAGGGAACTTTTCCGGCTGCTGGTTACAGAACCTGGGCTTGATATATCCCGGATCTATGTGGATTATGCGTATATAATCAAGTCTTTCAGCGAATTCCAGCAATACCTGACTCATGAGGGAAAGCCCATTGACAGCGGTGATCTGCTCGAACGGGTGGAGACAATGCTGGAGAACCATATCACTCTATGGGAAGACAAGAAAATAGACTTGTCCATCACCGCGTTCGGCCACTTTGTTCCAGAACTCAAAAAGCACGGAGTCAGAAATATCTTAATCCGGCCCACTTTGGAAAACGTTAAAGAGACCATAAGAGAGATCATCAACGAGATTACCATCCTCAAGCTTAAGAGTCAGAGGGCAGTTGTCGCATGCTTATCGACCAAAACGGCGGATCCGCTATCTGAAGAGCAGCTTCATGAGCTAAAGGTCCTTGTCGGCAGGTTTCTGCGCAGCGTGAATCTGGCAGACACGGCCCAAATTTCGGAAGGCTTTGTCAGACTATACACCACCTACGGAAATTTCATGAAAATCACCACTAACTCGCATAACTGCACCCTGCTGGAGTATCTGGAAGAGCGCATAAGCGACAAGGTGAAGATCGGGTGGGGCTCGGGACATGAATATTTTCAAGCTAACATTAACGCCACCAAAGCTCACAGACAGGCGGAAGCCTTTACGGGCAGCTGCAGCTTTTTTATAAACGAGGATCAGAAGGTTATCGGCCCAATGCGGAGCATGAATGTCATACAGTTCTCTGAACAGGGGGACCCGGAAATCATCGCGTTAGCCAAAACTATCGGAATAAACAACATCAACTTGCAAAAAATCATGTCCTATGCAGAAATCATGAGAACAAATAAATTATCCTCTGAGGATGTTGCTGGGTGCCTGTCCATGACCGTCAGAGGTGCAAACCGTATCCTTAACAAAATTGAAGAAAGTAAATACGTACAAACGGTATTTGAAAAACGAGACAACAGTAAAGGGCGACCCAAAAAATACTACGAACTGTTGTTTCTTGACAAAGAAGGGCGCAAATTAAGCAGATGACACTCATTGTTACGTCTGCCATTTCGACTTTAAATTAATAGCAAAAAAGGCACATTTTCAAAACTGAAAACGTGCCTTTTTTTTGAGCTTGATTTACCAAGCCAAATCACTTCCTGGCCGGACGACCAGCTCTGCATATGCTGCCCCCTCATCTGCGAACAGCCTAAAAACATTATTTAACTCGAATTTGTTTCTTTAACAACATGATTTGTCCGATATGATATGCATTATGAATACTTAAATTAGAAACAACTCCCCACCAAGGAGCATTAAAATATTCTGGAAGTTGTTTTGTGAGCTTTGGTTCATCTGTTTCTTCTAAAATAACTCTCCAATTGCTAAATACATTCTCAAGTCTATTTAATGTTTCCTTCCAGCCTAAATCATTCAATTGATCTTGAGTCAAAGAAAATGTCTCATCATTGTTAATAGCATTATTTAATATAAATTCTCCTGCCTTAAAACGCTCAAGCCATGTTTCATTCCAATAAATAAGATGATTCACTATGGACCATATGGTTTGTTTATTGTCATTCTCAGTAACTGCTTCCGTTGCTGTTAGATCATCCAGTATATCCGCAAGAGGAATGAACCAACTCTTATCGTTATAACATGCAGTTAATTGATCTATTAAAATTGATTTATAGGTCATCAAATGCTCCTCATCTCTTAATCGATTTAGGGTTCTTTCGGATAACGTTCCTATACTCACGACTCAGCGAATGCCGGACCCAGGACGAAAGTCCGCAGCATGAATATTATGTTAGATGTAACGGCCTACTTTGAATTACCTTCAGTCGTTCTTACAAAAAAAGAACACCAAGCCACTTCTACACTTGATGCTCTTCTATCCATTTTTGTATGTTCTCTTCTGTGAATTCACCTTCTGCAGTCTTCAATCCCAATTCAACTAATTCTTCTTGCTCGTACTTTACAGAAATCTCATTTAAACGTAGTAAAAGCAGCATTGTTGCTACCCCTATTTGTTTATTCCCATCAATAAATCCATGATTCTTTATTAAAGCAAATGTAATGACAGATATTTTCTTTATACTTCCTTCGTAAAGTTCCTGTCCATCGAAAGTTGCTTCTGCTTTCTTTAGAGCACTTTCAATTAGTCCAAGATCTCTAACTCCATCGGAGCCACTAGTTGCCTTAATAATCTTAGTATGGAATTCAAGAATTTGTCCCAGACTAAGACTCTTCATTTAGCTAACTCCCTAAGTGCCTCAATATTTTCATTCACAATATCGTCCATGATCGACTCCATTTGCTTATTGCTACGATTCTTTAGGAATTCAACGAAATCAATCACTTCAATTTTCTTGTCATCAGGCAATGCCAAAAAGTCTTGAATAAGTTTCTCTTCAATGCTCACTATGCATACCTCCTGCACTCTTTATTCTTTATTATACACTAAAGTCTGAAGGGAACTAACATCTGCTTCCTATGTTTGTTTGGTGTTGCTGGTATTTCAGATAACATTTCTGTATTCACGACCCAGCGTATGCTGGGTGTCTGGCAGCTCCCACTCCCATAAAACCCCTCTGCCGGGCCCAGGGGCATGCCCGCCGCGTGAATATTATGTTATACGATGGGCATTTCATCACTGAATATACTCATCAAAATTTCTCGAATATATACTAGTTGAATAACTGCAATCTTGCTTGCAGGATCGAGTGATCTTAATGACAGATCGTATTCCCTACAATCAAAATACACAGAACCACTTCTCAAACTAATCTTGTATGCTTCTGGGATTTCACTTACTCCTCTTAACAGATTCAATTTCTCCTCTCTACTTCTTGGATCATCTGGATCCCATTCTGTTATTAATGGGAGAGTTCCATGCGTAACTTTATTCCTAAGATTTTTAACTTTCTTCAAATTATCAATTACATCTTTATTATAAACTTTTTGTTTTTCTAAATAGGTAATCAGATTGTTAAATGTAAATTTATCGCTCAATGAAAATGGATCTTCTATCAGTTCGATGCTGGTTGAACCAATGAACATAATCGTATAATTCCAACTCCAAATGACGAAGATTTTGAAAGTTCATCTGGTTCACGAACTCCGTTTTCATGATCTTATAGGTGGCTTCGGCCACGGCGTTGTCATACGGACACCCTTTCGCACTCAGCGATCGACCGATTTCAAACGTCTCTAAAAGCTCATCCATCTTTTGATTTTTGAACTCGCTGCCACGGTCGGTATGAAACCACTGAATCTGATGCAGATCGCCTTTCACGGTCGCAAAGACGCGAGAAATCAGTGCTGCATCCTTATTAGGGCCAGCACTATGACCGATCATTTCTCGATTGAACAGATCGATAAGCACACAAATATAGTGCCACTCGTTCTGGACTTTCACATAGGTTAGATCACTGACCACCACGCGTTTGCTTTCCGTTTGGTTGAACTTGCGGTTCAGTGTATTGGCTATAGCCGCTTCATTACAAGCGGTTTTATGGGCTTATATTGTGCCACAGTGTATGTCGAAACCAGTCCCTGCTCTTTCATGATCCGACCGATTCGACGTCTGGAAACCACGAGCCCTCGCTCGTGAAGCTTAACTTTAATCTTTCGGGTGCCATACGCTTTTCGATTTTTGTGAAAAATGTCCACAATGGCTGTGGTCACTTCGTCTTCTGGCGACTCTTCGTTGGCTTCATAGTAAAACGTACTTCTTGCGATTTGCAGGACGTCACACAATACTGATACCGAGTATTTATCCCGATTATTCTGAATGATAGCTACTTTCGTCCCATGATCAGCGCGGCTTGCTTTAAAATATCATTTTCCATTTTGAGGCGTTGAACTTCTTTGCGTAAAGTGATTAGCTCATTCTCTTCTGGCGAGCGATTGTCCTTCTCTGAGAAAGAGCCTGTCGTTTGGCCTTGTTTAATCCAGCGATCCAAAGCCGAGGCGGTGAGGTCATATTCCTCCACCAGATCCGCTCTGGACTTTCCGTTCTCATATAATAGCACCATTTGCTTCTTGAACTCTGCTGTAAAGGTACGTCGTTGTTGTTTTGGCATTGTAGAAATCCGCTCCTTAGGATAATAGGTTTATTCTACAAGCCCTCATTTTTATTGCCCAACTAAGTTTGAACTGAAGAATCGTCAGCTTTTGAAAAATAAGTTTTCGACTGAACAATTAATATAAAGCAGCGGCAGACCAAGACTTGATAAATAAAGCCTTAGAATGCCGCTGTTGTCATTCAACTAACAACCACCTATTCTGAATTATCAGCTACCAATAACTTTTCGATTCCATCCTCTTGTAAGTGTCGGATTAGACAAATGCACAATCAGCTGGACATCCCAGGTTCTCGAAAACTGTGCGCGCAGCAGAATCTACTGGCAGGAAAACCTCAATTTGTGGATATAAGCGGCCGCCTGCGGAAATCGAAACCTGTCTGTAGCGTACGGGAATAAGGTCTCCGGAGCTTTCCATTCTGGCTAGAATTGTTTGTATTTGATCAACATTTCCCCCTACATCCGGCACACTCAGATATTCGCACGCGTTATATTTCTGAACTCTATCCAGCAATTTTTGATACCACGCATCATAACGCGAGAGCATGTGCTCACTCTTAAAGGCTTGTATTCCGTTTATGATGTGCTCCTCCCACTGCTTAAACGACGCCTTGTCAAACGTGGAGCGGGACCGGATAGGAAAACCAGAATTAAAATGTAAATCGACCCTATTCATTAAACCGTCATATGAACGGTCGAGAGGGATTTCGAACAATTGATGAAACGGCTCATTTAATCCCTTGATGTCCTGAGTATGTGTTACGACCATGGCGGGAAAAGGAATACTCCTCATCGTTTGCTGAGCCCACTCTAATGCACGCTCCAACGACCGTCCATACAATTCGGTCTGAATTGGAAGAAAACCGGCTGCCAAAAGCAAATCGTTACGCTCGTTGGATGTACACTCAAGATATTCTGCAATATTTATTATCGTCTGGCGGGTCGGTATGCGGCGGGTACGTCCAACCAGCAAATTTTTATACGAAGGAAAAGCCTCGTCGTTTAGCTCTTGTTGAGTAAATCGTTTCAAGGACGGTTGAAGTTGATCGACAAGCTTTTGCTGGCGTTTTATCCGCAGGGCTTCAATTTCTCCCATTACGATTCTATGTCTGGAATTCTCCGTATCTATATCCATCTTCTCTTCCCTTCTCTTATGAAGTGTAGTTCTGCACTTGGGCCGAACCTTTATTTAAAGTATACTCCTCATTGAAATGAAGGTCATCTAATGACCATAACCAACATGGAGGAAAACCGATATGATTCGTACTATTGTTGTTGATCCGCATGCCCCGTCTCTTTTGGCCTTCAAGGAAGTTGACGCCCCGCAGCCTAAGCCATGGGAAGCGCTTGTGCAAGTGAAGGCCGTCTCACTCAACCGCGGTGAAGTGAGTGACGCTAAAAATCAGGAAATATCTAGCCGTCCTGGCTGGGATTTCGCCGGGATTGTCATCGAGCCGGCAGAGAACGGCGCAGGACCGCAAAAAGGGGCCAGGGTTGTTGGTTTGCTCCCGATGGGAGCCTGGAGCGAGCAAGTGGCTGCTCCCGTATCGTTGTTGGCCGAAATCCCAGACAAACTCACTTTTACGGAGGCGGCCACCCTCCCCGTAGCAGGGCTCACGGCTCTTTATGCACTTCGAAAAGGCGGCATGCTGCTTGGCAAACGGATTTTCATTACAGGCTCTAGCGGCGGAGTTGGGTTATTCGCCCATCAGCTTGCAGTCCAATCCGGCGCATACGTTGTAGGTACGGCAAGCACGGAAGAGAAGGCTGAGCTTGTTCGGGAGGTCGGATCCGACGAAGTGATCATTGGATATTCCGCAATTTCATCAGCCAGCAAATTTGGGCCGTACGATCTGATCATCGATTCAGTAGGCGGCAATGCACTGGCGGCGTTGCTGCCGCAGCTAGCGCCCCAAGGGATTTGCGTTGCGGTAGGATTTTCCTCTTCAAATACCGCAATGATCGATATGAAGAATATGGTGACCAGCGGAGGAAGAACCTTGTACAGCTTCTTTTTAGGTGAGGAACTCACTCGTCAATCAGCCGCGGACGATCTGAGTTTGCTGGCCCGGCTGGTCACAGATGAGCGGTTAATCCCACGAATCCAAGTGGAGGCGCCTTGGACCGAAATTGACACCGTTGCCCGTAATCTTATGGAACGGAAATTCTCGGGCAAAGCCGTGCTTCACTTAGATTGATTATATAAGTTTGCAACTATAATCCCAGGAATCTAAAAACGAATCTGAAAAAGAAACGGCAGTAGTACACCCTTACTCGTTTGAGTGGGAGTACCGCTGCCTTTCAATGAACCCGGCTATTTGACCTTTATATTTCGTATAGTAATCCATCCAGCTTTAATATCAACACAGTTATTCCTCTACCCTCAGTGGCACCGCTTTAAGAATGTTCATTTTCTCTCACTATTCTGCCAGTTGGCTTAATGAAATGCTCACCAGTCTAATACTTTATTTTCTAAGTCTAAAACTTTATTTTCCGAGTCTAGTACTTTATTTTTCAGTCTAACACTTTATTTTCTTCGGACAATATCAATTTAATATTTCTCAGAATTAATCAACAAATGAGATAAATGATGGGTACCGTTTCGCCTCAGCTTAACAATCCAATCTAAAAACAGGTTTGCTAATTATCTAAATATCCTCGAAAGCTAAAGACAAACTTTGCCTGAGTATCGACGGATGTAATCCTCCAAAAAGCAGAAAGAGATTTGAATGGGAATAGCAATTTCCCAAAAACGGGTTATCATTTCACCTACCATCTATAACGTAAAAACAGCCCCGAAATAGAAAGCTTTTCATCGGGACTGTTTAGGTTAGATATTAAATTGTCCTGTAGGTAAGAATATATATAACAAAATTTTATTGTAGCCGAGAAGAGGTTATTTTCCCTTTAGATAATGTTTGTCTTACTTCTTGTTATAAAAAATTTACTGTCCTTTTTCACCATAAAATAAGAAAACTTAGATTAATCATTAACAGATAATTTTGTATTTGGTTAGCCTTAATTCCCGGTTTTATTGGGTTTTCGGGGACATTGACTGTCTCATTTAGATGGTATAAACAGTCTCATTTAATAATATAATTAGTCTCAATTGATGTTATAAACCACACCACACACATTCACCCGTATTCTTCTCTTAGTTTCGTTGTCTCATCGCCTCAAATAATAGCACTGTAGAAGCCATCGCTGCGTTTAGTGATTCCGCTTGCCCCTGCATCGGAATGAATACCGACTCATCCACCATGCGCGCGGTAGCAGCAGAAATACCTTGGCCTTCGTTTCCGATCACAAGCCAAGTGGAAGCGCGCAAATCTATGGTATAGCATGACAAGCTCGCATCCAGCGAGGTGCTGAGCAAGCGGGCACCTTTACTTTTGGCCTGCGGTAAAAGCTCCTCCAGGCTGCCTTCAATCACTGGCAGGTGAAACAACGATCCCATCGTGGAGCGGATCGTTTTGGGATTGTACAGGTCGGCGCAGCCATGACCCAATATTACGCCTGCGGCTCCAGCAGCGTCCGCGCTGCGGATGATGGTGCCTACATTGCCGGGGTCCTGCACCCCGTCCAGCACCATCACCAGTGCATCCGGCTGCTCCAGCAATGCCGGGAATGCACTGCGCTCCTCCTTACGCACGATGGCAAAGACCGACTGCGGCGTCTTCGTATCGGTGCATTTTGCAATGACCGCCGCTGACACGGGAACCCATTCCACCGTCTGGTCTGCTTGATCTAGGCCATTCAGCTCAGCGGGAATGCCCTTGTCCAAATCATAGGCGACGGTTTCGACAGCCACGTCCGAACGCAGCGCTTCCTGCACCAGATGAATACCTTCGACAATATATTTATGCTGCCGTGTGCGATGCTTTTTCTCCAGCAGTTGCGCCCACTCTTTTACACGCGCATTATTCGGTGAAATGATTTCCATTCGTTTAACCTTCCGTTTCTTTGGTCCTTTTCTTTAAACATAAATGATGTATCACTTTTGCTTTAACACCAAGCCTCATTAGGCTGCAAAAGCCAGCTCCAGCTTGGTCAGATCATCCTTGTGGCCTACAATGACCAGCACATCACCCGACTCCAGACGATCTTCGGCATAAGGTGAAATGTTCATTTCCTGATTTCTGCGAATCGCCATCACATTACAGCCGAAGCGTGCGCGTATGTCGAGCTCTTTGAGATTTTTTCCAATCATGGAATCGGCGGCTCTCATCTCCAAAATACTGTAGTCCTTGGACAGCTCGATATAATCCAAAATGTTGGGAGATGTCAAATGATGGGCTACCCGTAACCCCATATCCCGTTCAGGATAAACGACTTTATCCGCACCTATTTTTTGCAGCACTTTCCCATGCAGTTCATTTTGTGCCTTGACCACAAGAGCGGGTACGCCCATGTCCTTGAGAATCAATGTCGTCAGAATACTGGCCTGTATATCTTCACCAATCGCAACTACGATTACGTCAAAATTACGGATACCCAGCGCTCGCAGCGCTTCCTCATCCGTCGAGTCGGCAGACACCGCATGCGTCACAATATTCGACATTTCCTGTGTACGCTGCTCGTCCGAGTCAATAGCCAGCACATCAAAACCCATCTCACTCAGCGCACTGGCAACACTGGAACCAAAACGGCCCATACCAATGACCGCATACTGTTTTTTTGCCATTCCTTCTTTACCTCCCGATCACCATACTGTCCGTCATAGTATAGCATATCATGCTACAAACATAAATTTTGACATACTTATGCCAAATGCTTCTCCATGTATACTGGACAACAGCCCAAGCCATAATACATTCGACCACTACTACAACATACGGGAGGTACACATGCCCATTACAATGGATTTACGACAAGCAATTGTTCACAAAGTACACGGCAAATCAGAAGCTGATCTTACGGACATGATTATTGGGTCAGTGGACGGACCGGAGGCCGCTTTGCCTGGGTTGGGTGTCATTCTTGAAATTGCTTGGAAGCATATGAGTCCAAACCAGCAGCACGATTTCGTCCATTTGGCACATGAACAAATCGATAAAATCAAACCCGTACCCTTAACCTAGCTCTAGCTATTTAACATTTGGTTCCGATTTAATTGTGCTCATTATTTTACCCGTATTCGAAAATGAGAATAGTCCACTCGCATTAACATCGAGTGGACTATTCGTGGTATACACTAAATGACCGAGATCAAACTGTTCTGCTTATTCAATCTTATGGAGCCATTTCTAAGAACTTAGCTGTCGGATTTTTCTCCATAGCCGTACGCATCGCATACTCGTTTTCGAACAAGGCGACATAATTTCCTTTCTTATCCTTTACCAGCGTAGAGTTAATACGGAACTTGCTCGGGTCAATCTGATCATCCACAATCCAACGTGCAAATTGGAATGGCATACGCTGAAGCTGTACATCAACGCCATATTCACCCTTCATGCGGTACTCAAATACTTCAAATTGCAGTTGGCCGACAACACCCAGTAGCGTATCGTCGAAGCTCACCGTACGGAACACCTGAATCATACCTTCCTCGGTCAACTGATCAATACCCTTCAGATACTGTTTGTGCTTCAAGGCATTTTTCACCGTTACCTTGGCAAAAATCTCAGGCGAGAAGGTCGGCAATTCATCAAACACAACCTCGCTACCTTGGCTGAGTGAATCACCAATACGGAAAATACCCGGGTCAAATAATCCTATAATATCGCCAGGAAAAGCCTCCTCGACAATATCACGGTCCTGTGCCAGGAACTGCTGTGGCTGAGACAACTTAATCTCCTTACCCATCCGCACATGCTTAACACTCATCCCGCGTTGAAACTTACCGGAGACAATACGCAAAAATGCAATACGGTCACGGTGAGCCGGGTTCATGTTCGCTTGGATTTTAAATACATAGCCGGTAAACTTTTCGTTTGTTGGCTCAATTTCCCCAGCTGTACTACGCCGCGGCTCCGGTTTAGGAGCAAGCTGAAGGAAGTTTTCCAAAAATGTTTGTACACCAAAATTATTAATCGCACTGCCGAAGAATACAGGTGTTAATTCTCCGCGCTGTACTTTCTCCATGTCAAAAGGGTCACCCGCGACGTCAAGCAACTCCAAGTCTTGGCATAATTGGTCATGCAAATATTCGCCAGCCATCTCACGAATGATCGGATCATTGTAATCTTCCACTTTCTGTACTTTGATCGTGGAATGGTCATCTCCCTGAAACAGCTCGACCTGATTTTTGACACGGTCATAGACACCGCACAGCTCGCGTCCTGTACCAATCGGCCAATTCATAGGCACCGAACGGATGCCAAGCACCTGCTCCAGCTCTTCCATCAAATCAAAAGGACTGCGTCCCTCACGATCCAGTTTGTTAATGAAGGTGAAAATCGGAATTCCACGCTTCGCACAAACTTGAAACAGCTTAATCGTTTGCGCTTCCACACCTTTCGCTACGTCAATCAGCATGACTGCGCTATCTGCTGCTGTTAATGTACGATACGTGTCTTCACTGAAATCCTGGTGACCTGGGGTGTCCAGAATGTTGATGCGGTGACCATTATAATCAAATTGCATTACTGAGGATGTTACAGAGATCCCCCGCTGTTTTTCAATCTCCATCCAGTCACTCGTGGCGTGTTTGCTTGCTTTACGCGCTTTAACTGAACCCGCAAGACGAATCGCACCCCCGAACAGCAGCAGCTTTTCCGTCAGTGTCGTTTTACCCGCATCCGGGTGAGAAATAATCGCAAACGTACGCCGTTTGTCGACTTCCTGTTGAAGTATATCTGTTGTTTTACTCATTTCACATATCCCTTCATGATCAAATCCATTGCATTACTGCTCAAGCTATTCATAAAAAGGCCATGATGCACGCCTGTTTTCATAAGTTCATCGGCTCTATCGGCTATATTGCCGTTAGCTCCAGTATTCGGCGTACTCCGTTACCATATTCATTATAAATACGATCTATTTTACATGTTTTAGCCTGCCTTTAACTTATAATCAGTTGCAAACTGAAAACCTGAGACTAAGCTATTATAGCACACTCCGAACGCAAAGCATCCCCTTACGTCCTGAACAGGACATAGGGGGATGCAGGACAAATCGGGATTACTGAACGCCGCCTACTCGCCAGATGACATTATCTTCATCCTGACCGCTAACCGGCCACCACTTGAAGCCATCCTGCTCCAATAGCTTGTGAGCACCTTCCGGTCCCCATGAACCTGCAGCATAGGTTTCCAGCGTATCCGGGGTCTGCTGCCATGCTTTGGCGATTCGATCGACGAATCCCCATGCCGTGGCAACCTCATCCCAACGCGTGAAGTACGTCGAATCACCCTCAATTGCATCCATCAGCAACCGTTCATAAGCCTCCGGTGAGTTGATACCCACCATACAGCTTTGACAAAAATCCATAGCCAGTGGCTCAATATCTGATTCGGAACCGGGTTTCTTGGCATTGATTTTAATGTAAATGCCCTCCATTGGATTGACCCGAATCACGAGCAAGTTCGGTTCCAGCTTATGCTTTTGACCGAGGTACACGTTCGTTGGCATGCTCTTAAATTCCACAACAATCTCCGTTGTTTTTACAGGGAGACGTTTGCCCGTACGAATATAGAACGGTACGCCAGACCAACGGAAATTATCAACAAACACGCGTGAAGCAAAATAAGTCTCTGTGTTCGACTGTGGATCAACCTTGTCTTCTTGGCGATACCCCGGCAACTGCTGACCGCGATAACTGCCTTCGGTGTATTGACCACGCACCACATTGGTTTTCACATCCTCAGACGTTTCAAAAGGGCGTAGCGAACGCAGCACTTTTACCTTTTCATCACGGATATCCTCAGGCAACAAGCGACTAGGTGGTTCCATCGCAATCATCGTTAGCATTTGCAACATATGGTTCTGTCCCATATCCCGCAAGGCGCCGGAATGATCGTAGTAACCTCCGCGTTCCTCCACCCCTACCGTTTCACTAAGCGTAATTTGCACATTGGCAATATGCTTATTATTCCACAGTGGTTCAAAGAAGGCATTCGCGAAGCGGATCACCTCAATATTTTGTACCATTTCCTTGCCAAGATAGTGATCAATCCGATAAATTTCTTCTTCGGCAAATACTTCTCGTATTTCAACGTTCAATTCTTGTGCAGATTCGAGGTTATAACCGAATGGCTTCTCAATCACCAGGCGATTCCAGCCCTTTCCATCCATCATGCCGCCATCTTTCAAACTCTTCGACACGCTTCCGAATAACTCAGGAGCCAAGGCCAAATAAAACAACCGATTTCCCGGTATGTTAAACTTGCTTTCTATAGACTCCGTCTGCTGTCTCAGCTCATGGAACCCTTCGACATTGTTGATATCCAGCGATTTATATTCAAAATGCTCGGCAAATGCCTGCCATTCTTGATCATTTTCTGCTTTGTAGCGACTAAACTCCTGTATGGAAGCATACAGGTCATTACGGAATTCTTCTTCTGTGCGAGGACGCCTTGCTACACCAATAACGGCAAAATCGTCAGCAAGCTTGCCTTCGCGGTACAAGCTGTAAATAGCAGGAAAAAGCTTGCGACGAGCCAAATCGCCCGTAGCGCCAAAAATAAACAGAACTGCGCCTTGCGTCACAACAGATTCTTTAACAGGTATGTCAGCCATGAAGTACCTCATTCTTCCCATGTCAAGATTCCGCAATCCACAATCCCCGAAATCTGCATGTAGTATTGTGTATATTTATACAAGATCATACTTGATTTTCGAAAAACATGGAACTAAAGATTTGTTGATATTTTATCATATCCTACATGGATAAGCTATCCGATGAATCATAAATTTACCTTATAAGTCAGTATTCAATCGTGATAAGCGGGAAACCGAGTGTTATACGTGTATCCTGCTGCTCCCTATCTTCATGTACAGCCATCTGCATCTGGACCTGATGCTCACCGCTTTGAACCATTAACGGCAGCTCTGGAGCTTCATAGGATATAGCCACAGTAGTCGCATCCGTATATCTTTCTTTGGCCTGCATGGAGATGTTCCCTGCTAAGCTCGCCTCTGTCAGTTTCAACAGTTGATCTTTGGATTCCTTGGTATGCAGCAAACGCTGAAGGGCCGTGTTCCACTGTGCTTGAATTCCCATAGACTTTAATTGCTCAGCACAAAGCTTATGAAGCTGAATCAACCGCTCACGTCCTGCATCATTGCTCTCCAGTTGAACAACTACATACCATTGTCCAGTTTGACGTTCCATCACATTTAAGCGGATTTTTAGATCCTCACTATCACGAACAGAACGATAAACCGTGTGTCCTTTTTCTACGAGTTTGTTTACTGTGGGTATATTCAGCTGATCAGCTATCTGTGCCGCCACATCTGCTGGCTCTTCATGGTTAGAAATCCAATCGCCTTGCCACTTCACAACCAGCTTATCCAACGTACCCGGGGTCTGATCCGAGATGATTAACAATGAGCGTAAAGCCGTTTCTGCCTCGCGGGAGTCATTTCGGTTTGTCTGAAGGGTTCCGTAACGCCAGCCAGCTAGTACCAGCACCGTTCCTAATACCAAAATTGCAATAATCCCCTTTTTAATCAGCTCTGCTTTTAACATTATCGTTCCCCCCGCTCCACAACCATCCGTTTCCCACACCTACGCTCTGGATACTTTCTTTTCGGCTGGATTGAAATCTATGAATCTATCAATAGCATTCCCATTGTCAGAGGTTTTATACACACAGCACTACGGCAAATCCCTTCTAAAATATTCATCTGCCTACTGGGTGTTCGACCATACATCGTAGGCACCGTAAGAATAGACTATGATCACAATGCATCTTACACCAAAAGAGGTGAAATCATGTTTCCGATTTATCCTGTAAATGAAGCCAATGTGGCACCTCATGGTGGACGTCTGGTCTGTGCCGTTATGCGTGATGGTACACGACACATCGGCATCTTAAGTGGGTGTAGCAAAGGCAAGCTGATGTTGAACGGATATCCACCTTTTTTTCCTGGCAGTCTCTATGCCGGGAGCTACAGTAACAAAGGAAAACAAACCCCGAAAAAGATTTCCTCTAAAAAGAAAAAAAGGAATCCTACAAACAAAGCTCGTACCTCTGCCAAACTAAATGCCTTAATTAAGCCGCCCAACGCACCTCTGAGTCCATCCTTTCCTTATGACGCAGGCGGATTTGCTGGAAATGGCTATAGTAGTTATGGAAATGGCAGAGCAGGCTATCGCGGTGGGTACGGCGGATATGGATACGGGGCAGGGCTTGCATTAGATCTGGCTTTAATCGCCTTTTTATTCCTCCTGATCTAAACAACTTGTTATAGAACACAAAAAAACCGGAGGACTATTGTCGTCTCCGGTTCTTTGTATTCGTTTATTCTACTTCTACTCTGCTAATCCGTTCTTATAGGCATAGATCGCCGCCTGTGTACGGTCTTCCACTCCTAATTTAGCGAGAAGGTTCGTGACATGGAATTTTACCGTCTTAATCCCGATAATCAGCTCATCTGCGATATCCTGGTTAGACTTCCCTTGTGCCAACAGGCGTAGCACCTCCATCTCACGATCAGTCAGCTCCGTATGCGCGGGTGCCTCAGCCTGTGGCTGGCGGAATCGATTCATCATCTTGGAGGCCACCTGTGACTCTAGTACGGACTGTCCGCGTGCAGCTGCACGGATCGCATCCGCTATCTCGGAAGCACGAGACGTTTTGAGCAAGTAGCTGAATGCCCCTGCCTCAATGACCGGATACATTTTCTCATCGTCCAAATAACTCGTCAGCACAATCACCTTGGTCTCTGGAAGCAGGCGAGTTACTTGGCGTGTCGTTTCGATGCCATCCATGCCATCCATGACCAGATCCATCAAAATCACATTTGGCTTGTATTCAGAAGCCAACCGTATGCCTTCTTCTCCGCTTCCGGCCTCGCCGACCACTTCAATACCTTCTTCCGTCCCCAGCACCGCCGCAAGACCAATCCGTACCATTTCATGGTCGTCTACCAGCAGTACGCTAATCGGTAATTCCGTTTCCATGATCATCGTTCCTTCCGCTTTCATCATTAATAACTGGAACGGACACCTCGATCCGTGTTCCTTTTCCCGGAGCCGTTATATACTGAATAGCTCCCCCAATCTCACTGACCCGCTCCTGCATTGTGGATAATCCATATGAAGTCTGCTTTTTCTCATCCAGTTCAAAACCAATACCGTTATCCCGAATCGTCAGCCTGATAGAATCCGGGCGTTGCACGATACGAATTTCCATGCGGGTTGCTTTGGCATGGCGCAATGTATTAGACATCGCTTCCTGAACAATGCGAAACAAGTGGTTCTCAATGCCTTTAACCAACTGTACTCCGCTTTCAATTTCAAAATCAATCTCCATCGGTACCTTTGCCTGCAACTCTTGTACCAAATCACGCAAACCCTGCTCAAGCCGTTTCCCTTCCAGATAGACAGGCCGCAGATGAAGTAGTAACGCCCGCATTTCGGATTGTGCCACGGAAGACATTTCTTCAATTAGCGCAACTTGCCGCTGCGCTTTATCAAAATCCTTATCCAGCGTCCTCCCCACAGCCGTCGCCGTCATTGAAATAGCAAATAATTGCTGTGATACGGCGTCATGCAACTCTCTGGCCAGCCGCTGCCGCTCCTCCACAATCGCAGTCATCCGTGCTTGTTCTGCCAGCTGAGCATTATCCGTGGATAAGCGTTGTAAAGACGTAACTTGTTCCTGCCATTTACGCCCAATCCGTTCCAGCTGCTCACCCAGCCTGCCAAGCTCATCATGCCCTAGGGGCGGCAACTCACGTGCTGGCGTTCCCTTTTCCCACATCAGCAACGTCTCTCTCAACATTTCCAGTCTGCTTTTAAAGCGGTAGCTTTCATAAAATCCGTACATTGCCCCTGTACCAATCAACACCAGTATAACGGCTCCTGCAACTTTCAATATCATTCCCCAGGTTGGGAACGACTTCACATATCCATATGTATACAGCATATAAAAGACAACTACGCCCACAACAACACACAGGAGGATACCTTCACCCATACTGCGGGTTACCATGTTGGACGTTTTTTTATGATTCATCCCGGCTCCTCCTGATTCAATAAAATCGGACGCGGACATCGCCCGCCAAGTACGAAACGACAAACTTCACTTTATACTCACTCTGCTCAAAATGGGGGGACTTCCAAACCAGTCGATTGAGCATCCCCGCCTCATGGTCACGGTCAAACTGAATCTGTCCGAACAATATGAACATCTCCACCTCTACACCGTAATTATCCGGTAGGGTGATGTCAATATCACCGAAGATCCCCTGCAAAAATATGACGGGCTCACGTTCCTCTGGGAGAGCCAACGTCAGGTCGGCATCCACGTCCCCAACCACATGCCATATGCTTGTGCTGCGCAGGCTCCAAGGCACTTCATCCCATTTATGATTGGATATAAAATTGTGCTTGAATATGGAGCTTTGACCTTTATGCAGCTTCCTTGAACGTGAATAGAATACAGCTAATGATGCTAGTGTAACTACCACAAACAGGAACAAATGATCCAGCACTAACAATCCAGCACCAATCGCGAGCATCGTGTAGCCCTTTTTGATTTTGGAATTGCGGATCTTATATATTCCGGCCAACATTAGGATCAGTGCAACCACGGAGAGGAACCCAATCCACTGACCGAATAAAATGATAATCCCGATGCCAATCCCTGCCAGTGCCAAGGCTGATTTTTTTCTCTCCATGCTGCACCCCCTTTTTGTTTATACAGGACGGAAAAGCCATAGTGGCGCAACATTCCGCCATATGGCTTTCCTGAACCATACAGATTAGGCACGATCATCGACCAATGTCCATTCCATACAGCATATCATAATGTCTTGTTTCCGAGTAGTCAGTCCTTCTTCATATCGACTGGTTTAGCACCTGTCTGAATTTTGGACTTAAGCTGTTGAAGCTGCTCATCCACTTTAAACTGTTTTTCAGCCTCAGCCGGATTAACATATGCTTCTCCTGGAGCTTGACGGTAAGGAGCACGCAGTACGTCAGCTTCAGCTTCCATTTGCATGATTTTTTCTTCCATACGGTGGAAGCCCAATGAAGCAGACCCACTTTCAATCGTGTGCAAACTATTGATTTGAGACATTTGCTTTTTGGCTTTCGCCATTTGAGCACGGGATACCAACTCATTGCGCTTGTTGCGCATTTTATAGAATTCATCTTTCATGTCGTGAAGCTGCTGTACCAATTCTTTTGCTTGAAGCTCAGCTTGTGTATGCAAGTCGCGGTATTCGTCCTGCTTCTGCACAAAATAAATCTTCTCTCCCAACAGCTTGCGCGCTACTTCTTCCTGACCATTTCGTAATGCGGATTCAGCTTGCTTCTCACGCTCATTGGATACACGCACCGCTTCCTCCAAACGCTGTTTCATACGTCGTTCATTCGCCATTTGCTTGGCAACCGTTACCTCAGCCTCGTGAATTTCCGCCTCCATATCGCGCAAATATTGATTCAACATAATAATCGGATCTTCCACTTTATCCAACACTTCATTCACCGATGCTCTTGTCATATCCTTCATTCTTTTAAAGATCCCCATTATTTACGATCTCCCTTCTCAAATTGCTCTACTTTTTTGCGTAACTCTGCCAATTCTTTTTTCATTGCCTTTTTCTCGATATCTTCCATCATGGAATCCAGGTCACTGTTCTGACCTGTGTTAAATTTAGATGAGTTGCGGGCATCTTGACCAAAAAACGGGTTCGAATTGCCATATGCACCGCCCTGGTTGTAACCAGTTCCCTGCCCATACTGCGATCTTGTATTGTTACTGCCATAATAGCGTGGATCCTGTTGATTGTAGGGACCGCTGTCAGGGCCAAATCCTCCATCGAAAGGAGATCTCGGCTCCTTGGAGATAACCAGGGCCGCAATTACATAAATCATAAATGTGGTTCCTGCTGTAATAAAGAAACTGATCACAACCAGAATACGAATCCATGTTGAGTCCATTCCTGTTGCGTCAGAAAGACCGCCACATACACCTGTTATTACTCTATCCCGGCTTGATCTGTAAATTCGGGTCATTATCAAATTACTCCTTCCCGCTGTTGTTCAGCTTGCTTTTCAGTCTCGCCCACTCTTGTTCGAGCAGCGATCCACCGCCTTGGGCATCCTGTACATGGTCGCCCTCACCCCGACGTAAATCACGCAGACTCATCGTTTCTGCTTCCATATCGGCTACCCGGTCTTCCAAGCGGTTGAACATTCGGGGAACATTCCGTCCACCGTATGTACCAGCCCGTTCGTTCATTTGCTGCTGGAGTCTCAACGTCTGTACACGTGCCGCATAATACTGACGCTTGCTGTGTACCGTTTGATATTCTGTCTTTAACGTATCTAGCTGTTGTTCTAGCTCACGTAGTGATTCACGGCTCTGCTCCCACAGTTCTCTATACTGCTCTTCTTTTTCTGCATATAGCATTTTCTCCTGAAGGGCCAGCTTCGCGATATGTTCTTCATCAGCCTTCAAAGCCAGTAGCGCCTGTTCCTCCCGTTTGGTCTGCATGGACAATGCATGATCCAACTGCTGCTTCATCTGTCTTGTATGCATCGCATACTGTTGATGGAGTTTTTCCGCTTCGGCAATTTCCTGGCGGGTATTATACAAGAACTGGTCAATCAGTTGCACTGGGTCTTGGCTTTGTTCCAAATGCTCATTGAAGGTCGCTACCGTGATATCGCGCATTCTTCGAAAAACACTCATTTGCGTCTGCTCCTTTCACAATTCGTATCCCATAATTCAACAATTCAACACTTCGTTACTGCAATCTTTCTTCATTCGCCAAACTGCTAAAATCAGTAACGTCTTCTGCGGTCACTCAGCAGGGAAACACCAAATATGATTAACCCGATTGCCAGTAGCGGTCCCAGAAGCCAGGACAGTTTGCCAAGCAAAATCAGTACCCCAAGTACAAGTACGATCCAGCCGAAGAGCGCATTTCCTTTTTTCACACCGTAGTAGCCTAGCATGACCATAGCTATCGGAATTAAGTAACCAATCAGATGTCCTAAAAAGTGACCGAAAAACGGAGTAAACTTACCGAGCAGCATAATCGAACCCAACACGATCAGTACAATGGCTAACCCATTCCCTTTGTTAACTCTCATCATCTCTCACCGCCTTTCACTGTGTCTTGCTTATGTCCTTATTGTACGCTGAACAAGCGTTTGACAAAACGGACCCCAGACGGTTTTTGAACCTAGACCTAAGTCGGGGATGAGTATAGACCTGCGGCTATCCTCCTCTATGCTGTTCTGCTGCATGGGCTATCGAGTATTGCTCACCCGCTTGCTTGGAACGTAGTGAAAGGACGAGACAAGCCAGTAACGCTATAGCTGCAACCATATAAGGCAGATTAATATGAACATCGAATAGTAATCCCGCAACAAGCGGTCCAATCACATTACCCAAGCTGGTATAGGACGAGTTCATGCCTGCCACAAAGCCTTGCTCATCTCCAGCCTGCCGCGATAGAGAAGTGCTTACTGCCGGACGAAGGATATCCATAGCCAGAAAAATGATGAAGGTCGTCAGCATAATCATCACGTACTGTTCAGCAAATAGGGTTAGAAAAATGAACAGGCCCCCAATAGCCAAACAGAGGTGAATTATTTTTTTCTCTCCAAAACGATTAATGATCCATCCAAATATAGTCGCTTGGACAACTGCTCCCAAAATGGAGCCTGTCGTTATGATGATGGCAATATCCATCGGTGTAAAACCATATTTATGGTCAACAAACAGTCCAAATACTGTTTCAAAGTTCGCTAACCCAAAAGCAACGACAAATACAATGAGTAAACCCATGAAATATGGAGATTGATATGACTTGGCAAATTGCTGCAAAAGATTTTCTTTTTGACGTGGAAGCTCTCTATTATATTGTTGCTTTTCCTTGCTTAAAGACTCAGGCAGTACTAACAGAGACAAGATAGCTGCTATTCCCGCAGCTCCTGCTGCCGCAAAAAAGGGAATGCGTATTCCATATGTGGCAAGCAATCCGCCAATCCCTGGCCCGATTATGAAGCCTGTGTTGATCGCTGCATTGATCATGCCCATTCCCTTGCCTCTTTCCTCAAACGAGGTCACATCAGCAACATAGGCCATAATAGAAGGAGTAAGCAACGCTGCCCCTGCTCCACCCATGATTCGTGCTATGAACAGGGTAGGAATGGAATTCGCCAGTCCAAAAACAAGCTCTGATAACATGAAGATGAACATCCCAGAAACAATCAACTTTTTACGTCCATAACGATCAGACAACTTTCCTGACAATGGTGATAACAAAAGCTGTGTCAACGCAAAAGCTGCAACCATCAGTCCCATCGAGGAACCATTCATCCCTAGCTCACTTATAAACTTAGGTAACACAGGGACAACCAATCCAATCCCCATGAATGCCAAAAAAATGTTAAGCATCAATAACAGCATTGCTCCTCGATTTCTTGTGAGTATAGACATATTTCCACCCTTCCTTTTCCGTATCTCTTTATTCAACATTAGGTAAACTTCATTATTCTTTTTCAAAAACAATTGAAACTAAAATTGTTTTCTTAGTTTTCATATAAAAAAATGGCCTCTTAAAATATGCAGCATATTGATGAGGCTATTTTTTATTTTTCGACCAATCCGAACAACAAAATATCTACAATAGAATAAGTTGCTTCCTCTACCGTCACACTGTTATCCAGAAAGAAACGCTGATCAAGCGTTAAATTTACAGATTCAATAATAAGCTTCATGATCAGAGCCTCATTTTTGTTCACTATTATTCCTTCTCGAATGCCTTCCTGAATTAATGTTCTAATCGGAGACCAGTCATTTAAATCGGCATGTACCCTTTTCCATTGCTCAGGATAATACTTTTTCATCTGGTCCAATATTCTTAAATCGTAAAACTTATAATACAGAGGCATGACCCTAATCGACTGCTTAATCTTGTCTAACAAAGATAACTCATTATTTTCGATAATCTGCTCAGTTTTTCGAATCATATCATCATTTGTACGCTCAATAAGTGTTTCTAAAATAAGCGTCTTAGACGAAAAATTTTCATACAATGTACGCTTACTAATAGCGAGTCTTTTCGCAAGATCATCCATAGTAAATTTCAATCCATTTTCATGAACTTCATCTACAAAAGCCTCCAAAATTCTTTCCTGCATATTCATCCTCATTTCTTTCGTACTTAATAAACTAAAAATGTTTTTTCAGTACCACCATCTTACTATAAGATCAAAGATCTGGTCAAATTTAAATCTATTGAGAAAACCTAAGCAAAGTTCTTCCCTCAACTAATCTAAATCCAAGTTAGTTTTGTTCCTTAAATCATGAGTATGAATAATAAAAAGGATGATAAAATGCTTTTAAGCATTTTATCATCCTTTTTGTATACCGGCGAGAGGACTCGAACCTCCATGGTTTCCCACTCGATATCGAATACAATCTTGATAATACCTTGTTTGATGAAGTAAAAAAAGTGTCGCTCGTCGATTTCGACCCGCAAGGTAATCTGTCGATGTACTTTGGTATTGAGCAGCGGGATCAACTTCCGTAGCTATGGTCTGCGACAGGACTAACTCAGTTGCTTAGTATCAAGGAATTTAGAATACTTGTACAACTTCTTTAATATCATCAATTTCCTCAAGAATTGCGCGCTCAATAGCAACCTTTAACGTAATCGTAGCACTTGGGCAACCATTGCAAGCTCCCAAAAATCTTAATTTTGCTATACCGTTCTCAACCTCGACCAGTTCAGCATCTCCACCGTCACGCAGTAAGAAAGGACGTAGTTTGAGAAGAACTTCCGATACTTCATCGAATAAAACTCTATTTTCATCCATTATGTCAACTCCTCCCATTGTTTTACCATTCTTCAAATCAGACCTTTTTTCACCCTAGATCGTCTGAGTGATCCTTTGCTTTTTGCCTAAGAGTGACCTCTTGATCCGAAAGTTCCCTTATAAGCGTATAAATAGAGTCTAAAGGTATCATCACACCACAACTTGCGCTCAATCCTGACAGCATATAGAAGCAGAACTGAAGTTTTCGTATCTCTCGGGCAATTTGAGCTAGTTCTGAATCGTCCGAATTATTTTTCTTCATTACTAGCACGCACCTCGCACTTCTTTAAAGAATGATAAAGGTTTGATCTATTAAATTAATGAATCAACCGATGCTTCCTTCCATCTCAAATTGAATCAACCGATTCATTTCAACGGCATATTCCATTGGCAATTCTTTGGTAAACGGTTCAATAAAGCCCATTACAATCATTTGTGTAGCATCTTGTTCTGTAAGCCCGCGGCTCATTAAGTAAAACAATTGTTCCTCGGACACTTTGGATACTGTTGCCTCGTGCTCCAAAGTAATCTGATCGTTTTTAATTTCATTGTACGGAATCGTATCTGATGTTGACATGTTGTCTAATATCAACGTATCGCACTTAATATTGGACTTGGACCCTGCGGAATCGCGGCTGAAGCTGGACAACCCTCGGTAGTTTACTTTTCCGCCCTGCTTGCTGATGGATTTGGATATAATCGTAGATGTTGTCTCGGGAGCAAGGTGAATTACCTTCGCGCCAGCATCTTGATGCTGATCTTTACCGGCTACGGCAATAGACAGGATGGACCCCTTGGCTCCCCGTCCTTTCAATAATACTGCCGGATACTTCATTGTTACCTTGGAGCCGATGTTGCCGTCCACCCATTCCATTGTGGCATTTTCTTCTGCCACAGCCCTTTGGGTTACCAAGTTGTAGATATTAGGAGCCCAATTCTGAATGGTCGTGTAACGGACACGGGAATCTTTCCGGCAAATAATTTCAATAACTCCACTATGCAGAGAACTGGTACTATAAATAGGTGCTGTACATCCTTCAACATAATGGACAAAGCTGCCCTCTTCGGCAATAATTAATGTCCGCTCGAATTGACCCATATTTTCAGAATTAATACGGAAATAACCTTGTATAGGAACCTCGCACTGAACACCCTTCGGAATGTATACAAAGCTACCGCCTGACCAAACCGCACTATTAAGCGCCGCAAATTTATTGTCGGCGGGAGGGATGATCGTCCCAAAATGTTGCTTAAACACTTCGGGGTATTGCTTTAATGCACTATCCGTATCAAGGAAAATAACGCCCTGATCCTCCAGTTCTTTCCGCATGCTGTGATAAACTACTTCCGACTCATATTGAGCGGATACCCCCGCCAGGAACTTTTGCTCCGCTTCAGGGATTCCCAGCTTGTCAAAGGTTGCTTTGATCTCGGAAGGAACCTCCTCCCAGGTCTTTCCCTGTTTTTCAGAAGGGCGAACGTAATACTGGATGTCATCAAGATTTAGCCCGGTCAAATCCGCTCCCCATTCAGGCATCGGCATTTTGTAGAATTGATTCAAAGCTTTCAACCGAAAATTGAGCATCCACTCCGGCTCTTCCTTGATCCGGGAAATTTCCCGGACAATCTCTTCCGTCAGACCTTTTCCAGATTGAAAAATAGACTGGTGCTTGTCGCGAAACCCATATTTATATTCGCCCATATCTGGTGCTTTTTTAGCCATTAGTATCACTCCTTTTTAACCTTTCAAGATTCATTTTGATTTGCTATGATCTGCCGAGCTTGCTTTCCACTAAATCTTTTAGGCGACTGCGAACACCTTCCAGCGGGATCTCCGAAATGACAGGAGCGAGAAATCCGAAAATAACAAGATGTTCGGCTTCACTCCGTGATATCCCGCGCGACATCAGATAATAGATTTGCTCTGCATTTACTTGCCCCACGGATGCAGCATGACCCGCGGTTACATCATCCTCATCTATCAGCAGGATCGGATTGGCATCGCCGCGAGCTTTAGGACTTAGCATAAGCACGCGTTCTGTTTGCTGACCATCACAATGGGTTGCACCTTTTTCAATTTTTGTAATGCCGTTGATAATGGCCGTAGCTTCTTCAAGCATGACTGCACGCGTAATCATCTGGCTTACCGAGCTTCTGCCAAAATGCTGAGCTTGAGTTGTATAGCTCGATTTTTGATTGCCCGTGCCAATAGCAATCACCTTATTGTCGGAGACCGCCCCGTTGCCTTGTAGCAAAGTCTTGGTATCGCTGGCGGTATAACCATTGTTCATCTCACCGATAATCCATTCCACACCCCCATCAGCAAGAACGACCGCCCGTCGCTGGGTGAAATCTGTTGTAGTTGCAGCAAGCTGATGAACCGAAGCTACTTGCACCTTTGAGCCCGCCCCCGCGAAGACCTCCGTCACACCGTTATGCAATACCTTGACATCATCACCACTCGATACACAATTATCCACATAAGTGATCTTGCTGTTGCTCCCTGCCACAATTAAGACGTGAGGAGCAAAACACACACCGCTTGTATCGTTAAGAAAGATCGCTTGAATAGGTGCTTCAACCTCTACACCGTCTGGGACATATAGAAAAACGCCACCACTCCATAAGGCACTGTGTGCAGCAGATAAACGATGTTCTTCTGGCTTTACTGCCTGAAAGAGATAACGTTGAACCAGCTCCTCATGCTCTTTTGCCGCAGTATGCAGATCCGTTAAAATGACTCCCTGGGCGGCTAAGCTCTCGGACAATTTCGTATACACTACATCCGAGTTGAACTGAACGATTAGCCCGCCTTTCACCGGAGAAGCAACCAAACCTCGAACAACCTCCGGCGCTTCCTCCAAACTAGACCACGCATTCTCAGCTTTGTAATCTCCACTTTCGTAGATATCCCATTTTTCGAGATTGATTTTCTCCACTTTAGGCAACTCCAGCGTCCCTGCCAGTTCGAGTGCGTGAACGCGGCGTTCAATCAGCCAACGAGGTTCATCCTTAGCGCTTGACCATGCGCGTAAATCGTCCACATTCATTGAAACTCTAGCTTGTATATCCACGTGCTGTTCCTCCTCTCCGGCTTTTAAGCTTCCCTTACCGTCTCATCCGTAATCCCAAGTTCCTCCTTCACCCAATCGTACCCTTCAGCCTCCAAACGGTGTGCAAGCTCCGGACCGCCAGATTTAACTATCCGGCCTTGCATCATGACATGCACAAAATCCGGGGTAATATAATTCAACAGTCGTTGATAATGGGTGATGATTAAAAAGCCTCTATCCGGGCTGCGCATCTCATTTACGCCATTGGCCACAATACGCAGTGCATCAATATCAAGCCCTGAGTCCACTTCATCCAGGATCACAAACTTGGGTTCAAGTAGCATCATTTGCAAAATCTCATTCCGCTTTTTTTCACCGCCAGAGAATCCCTCATTCAAATAACGATGCACAAATTCCGGGTTCATCTCCAGCCCCTTCATTTTGCTCTCCATTTCACGGATAAAACGGATTAAGGATATCTCATCGCCTTCTTCACGCCGTGCATTGATGGCACTTCTGAGAAAGTCCGAGTTGGTCACGCCAGCAATTTCACTTGGGTATTGCATAGCGAGGAACAAGCCTGCCTGGGCACGCTCATCCACCTCCATCTCCAGAAGGTCTTCATTGTCCAATGTCACCTTACCGCCAGTAACCTCATATTTGGGATGGCCCATTAAAGCTGAAGCCAATGTACTTTTTCCCGTCCCATTAGGCCCCATAATCGCATGAATCTCTCCGCCATGAATCTCCAGTGTGAGCCCTTTTAAAATTTCTTTTCCTTCAATCTTGGATCTTAATTCCTCAATCTTTAATGTCGTCATTTATCGTAAACTTCCCTTCGGAGTATTCTTCGGCACGCGCCACCAAATCACTCATAAATTTTCCAATAGTCTGCAGCTCAACCTCTGAATAGGATTCAATGAATTGGTAAAACCTTTCTTCTTTTTCTTTGTGCAGTTCTTTATGCAAATGATAAACGTGTCTTCCCTTATCCGTTAAACTAAAGTAAATCTCCTTACGATTGCTGTTCAGTTGACTTCTCATAATGAAGCCCATTTCCAGCAGCTTTGCACTAATTTTAGTAATGCTAGCTTTGGACAACCCCATCTTCTCCACAATCCCGGTATGATTTATCGGTTCATAATCACCAATGCAATCAATAACGTGTACACTAGTAATATTGTTAGAGAGCATGTCAATCTGGTACTTTCTGGCCTGTTGCCGAAATGAGTTAAATTCTTGTTCAGTATACAGCTCATTCAGATGTAGCATTTTAATATATTGCTCGTAAAGATGACCTTTAAAATGATTTTGAAACTCCAATTTCCCAATCTCCCCTCTCTTGTAGTAGTTGCAGACCAAGTTCAGTGTCACCATTAGATTATTTTTTGTTCACTAGTGAACAAAATCATATTAACACAATTGATATTGATAATCAATATCAATTGTGTTAAATGTGACGCAATTTTGAGGCGCTTTTCATGGGTTTGTTGTCATTGTCATCGGCCTCATGCTGTGTTTTGACTAGGGCACGTCCCGGAAATGGTTTTGCCTACCTCTGATCAATCCTGCTTTGCGGGGGTTGAACAATGGAACCAATTCGGCAGCACCCGGATGGATCTGGTAACCGAAGCCAAGTCCAATACCGTTGCCTATGAACGTCATGGTACACCTGCCACAGACCGGGGTCGCTACCGTAAAAAGAGGACAAAGGTGGTGCTTGACCGAGCTGTTTTAAAGCCGTATCGCCGCGTTTGAGTACGCTATCGTGAGCATGTATGGCAAAGAATAATCCGTCAGTTACCTGTGTCTGGATATGTTATGGAGCCAAAGAGTATACCAAAAACTGCGGTTTTTGCTGGTGAATCCGAACAGGCGATGCTCCATTCTAGCCAGCACCGATCTGACACTGGAGGCGACTTAGATCATCGAACTTTATACCGCCCGGTTCAAAATCAAATGCACCTTCTGGGCGCTAAAGCAATCCATCGGCGGATTCAGCTACCACTTTTGTAACAAATCCATTCCGAAGCTCAACCGGTATTTGAAAAAGGATCGGGTTCACCCTCTGGAGTTATTGGAAGAGGGAAAAGCGCAACGGGACATCCGCCTAACTGTAAAGATGAGAATGGTAAACGATAACCAAAATGGATCCCTACGGGGCTTAAGATAAAAGGAACCAAGAAAAGAGCCGAAATCTTGCTTCAGGAAGCCAGGAAGAATTATCATATGGAAGGACAAGCACTCGCGGTTGAAAACGAAGATATGCTGTAAGAGTAAAAGCGGCTACTCCATCCGTTAATAGCAAAAAGCTGTTCGTAGACTTTATGCTTCAATGGTTAGAGATGATGAAAAACAGTATCGGGCTTATCTCCTATATCTCCTATTCCGAACTGTAAAAGGCCGCGTAGATCCTTTTTCCGAGAGAAAGGGATGTATTGCTTGATGATTTAACTACAGAGGATTTTCAGACCTTGTATACCCATGAAATGAATGTGCAAGGTGTCAGCGCCAATACCGTTATTCATTACCACGCGAACATTTGCAGAGCCCTTCAGTATGCCGTGAAAATAAAGCCGATTGTGGCGAATCTCCCTGACTTAGTTGAAAGCCCAAAAAAGAACAATTACGTCGTGATCTTCTACAATGCCGAGGAGCTGGATCAACTCCTCGCAGTAATCCGAGGCGAAAGAATTGAGCTTTCCGTTATCCTGGCTGCCTTTTATGGGCTAAGCCGAAGCGAGGTCGTAGGATTAAAATGGTCGGCTATTGATTTATTGAATTGGACTATTAATATTAAACATACTGCCACATCGGGCAATTTGAATGGTAGATATATTGAAATTGAAAAGGACCGAACCAAGAATAAAGCCAGTCGCCGTATACTGCCACTGGTGGATACGTTCTATGAGCTTCTGATCCGTATGAAGGAATAACAGGAATCCTATCGCTTATCTTCTGACAATTCTTATTGTCTTGAATACCTGGAGTATATTTATGTAGATGTATTAGGGGTAAGCATGAAAGAAGTTCAGGAATGGCCGGGTCACAGTGATTACGCAATAATAGCCAATATTTATTCGCATTTGGAATACAACTCAAAGGTGTCTTCAGCTCAAGCAATGAGTGGGGTACTAAAGCTCAAATAAAAAAAGCTCACTAGAGAATGTCTCTAATGAACTCTTTTAGTTAATACCGGCGAGAGGACTCGAACCTCCACGGTTTCCCACTCGATTTTGAGTCGAGCGCGTCTGCCATTCCGCCACGCCGGCGTATTCAATTATGGAGGCGCCACCCAGATTTGAACTGGGGAATAAAGCTTTTGCAGAGCTTTGCCTTACCACTTGGCTATGGCGCCAGAGTATAACAAAGCGGACGACGGGAATCGAACCCGCGACCCTCGCCTTGGCAAGGCGATGCTCTACCGCTGAGCCACGTCCGCATAAAGATGGCTGGGGATATAGGATTTGAACCTATGCATGACGGAGTCAAAGTCCGTTGCCTTACCGCTTGGCTAATCCCCAATAAGTAAAGGGCGGCCGATGGGGCTTGAACCCACGAATGCCGGAGTCACAGTCCGGTGCGTTAACCACTTCGCCACGACCGCCGCAAGTTATGAATAATTGGCAGGGGCAGCAGGAATTGAACCCACACCAACGGTTTTGGAGACCGTTGTTCTACCTTTAAACTATGCCCCTATAAAACTGGTGGAGGATGATGGATTCGAACCACCGAACCCGTAAGGGAGCAGATTTACAGTCTGATGCGTTTGGCCA
>NZ_JANAVQ010000004.1:0-575934 GCF_024213605.1 Paenibacillus sp. CH40 | reverse complement strand
GCGCGCGACTCAAAATCGTGAGGGAAACCGTGGAGGTTCGAGTCCTCTCACCGGCATCTATTTCGGGATGTAGCTCAATGGTAAAACTCAGCCTTCCAAGCTGGTAGCGTGGGTCCGATTCCCATTACCCGCTTTATATAAATGAAAAAGGAGAGATGGCTTATTTTTATGCCATCTCTCCTTTTTTACTTTTAAACTATTTCTATCGACATCACAAGCAGTAGAAACCCCAAGGCAATCTCCTCCGTTCTTTTGCGTTATTAACATGCACTATGGATAGGGCGTACAACTAACGAGGAACGATAGTTAAATAACACACAATGTTGAGCAGGCGCTTCAAGTCTGCTCTTTTTATAAACTAAAGGGCAGGTTAGTTTTAAGTTTACTTCACCAACTCAACACAGAAAGCGCAAAAGTCTGTCGGGAAACTCGACAGACTTTTGCGCTTTAGAAGATGAATTTACCAAGGTTGACTTGTTGGTCCAATTGTAAACTCATTAACGTTCGTATCTTCTGGCTGATCAATCGCGAACGCAACAACATTGGCAACACGATCAGGTGAAATACTATGTTGTTCATACAATGCAGTTGCACCTTTTAAAGTATTCTTATCCGTGATGGTAGTCAACAATTCTGTATTTATTGCTGCTGGATAAATAGTTGCTGTACGGATGTTTGTACCTTCTTGGGCAGATTCCATGCGTAATACTTCCATTAAACTGCGAACAGCCCACTTTGTTGCGCTATAAACCGCAGTGCCCGGATAAGACTTAAGCCCAGCTACCGACGAAGTAGTGATGATATGTCCAGACTTTTGCGATGTGAATGTTGGCAATACTGCTGCGATACCATTCAATACACCTTTAATATTAACGTCGACCATGCTGTTCCATTCGTCAGTTTTTAATGCGGAAAGTGGTGAATTAGGCATTAGTCCAGCGTTCAAGAAGATTGCATCGACACCACCAAAAGTGTCTTTAGCTATTTGAACAAGTTGCTGATTATCATCTGGATTAACAACGTCTGTGACGCGATACGCCGCTTGACCACCTTTTGATTTGATTTCTTCAGCCAATTTTACTAAACGATCTTCACGTCTTGAACCCAGTACAACTTTTGCGCCTTTCTGTGATAACAACTTAGCTGTAGCTTCCCCAATTCCTGAACTTGCACCTGTAATTATAACCACTTTATTTTCAATTGCCATTTCGTTTTCCATCCCTCCATATATGTTAAACCACTATTGATGCATTCTCAACATCTGTCTATAATTTATACAACAGAGATAAATAATTCAAGGCACGCGGCTCGTTAATTTAGTCTGTTTTGTTGTTTAGACAACAATTCATCAAAAATTGTCGACTAACTGAAGAGAGGCATGGTAATGACATGGCTAAAGTGGATAGAAGAATTGTTAGAACTCAAGATGCAATAAAAAAAGCATTTCTTGAATTAATGTCAGAAAAAAATTTCGATAGCATTACCATTCAAGATATTGCTGACAGGGCAAATATTAACCGTGCAACTGTTTATCTTCATTACTTGGATAAATTTGATCTATTGGATAAGATCATAGAAGAACATATCAATAACATGGTTAACCTATGTGAGTTGGAAGCTGATATGAATTGGATTGAATCGACTGTACACTGCATGGAATATCTTGAAAGGCATTATTTGTTTTTTTCGACGATGTTGGCGAGTGAAGGTGCTCCGTATTTTCGCAAAAGGTTTGTTCAACATAATATCGAAGAGTTCAAAAAAGATGTGGATATAACAAAAGGCAAAAATTTTGGTCAAAGCGAAGATGTAATTGTGGAATTTGTTGCAAATGCATATGTAGGCGTTGTGGAATGGTGGTTAAAAAATGGCATGCCTTATCCAACGAAAGAAATGGCAGAAAAAGTAGGGGATTTGTTAGAGAGAATTTTATAGACTTGTCAATAAAAAATTTGTATGTGAAGGGATCGCTTCTTAAGCTAACGAGTAACGTTAGTTAAATAAAGAACAGCGGTAGTCTAGGACTTTCTCCTTTTTCAGTCCAAGGCTACCGCTATTTCTATATTCAATCCAGTCTAATACTATTTTTTTATCAGACACACCGGCTTTCAGAACGGCATCAGAGGTGGGGAACTCCAATAAGGTTTTCAACGACACCGCAGAATGAAGATCCCCGATAAACACCCTTGTATTCAGGAGACATCTGATCCAATGCGGCTTGGAACTGCAGCTTAATTTGAATATATAGACCGGTAAACGCGTCATGCTGTCGCGTTAAGTTTCAAAGATTCAAGCAACTGAACGCCCCTTGTTTTATAATGCTCAAAGTCTTCTTTGTAGAACTAGGATCATCATCGGTTGTCGTGTAAAAGTTATGAACGGTTGACCTTGGCTTCAAAACGCTTTTCCAACTCGTCCCAGTTGGGTGTAGGGACCCGGGTCTGTTCCTTCCAAAGGTGAAACACGCAGCTCAAAGCTACGATTTCCCCTACGGATCCGTCAACCAGCCGGCTGATCGGCATCCTATGATAAATTTTCATAAAAAGGCGCATCAACGCGGGTCGTTTGTGGATTAGTGAAGCTTGCGCGGCCGGCGTTAGTGGATACCGTAAGGCCTCTAACACGCGAAAGCCTTCGTCCATAGCCGCGATCATCTGCCGCAACAACTTGTCGTCCCCGGCGATTTTTTCCATTTGGCGCTCGTGTATAACCGTTATAAAGTTTAGCGCAATTACAGGCACGATATAATTCTTCAACCGTGCATCTATATTTTCATGATAGATAGGTATCGTACTTATTTGGTTTACATATGCGGGTACGCCCCCTTCCATGCAGAGGGTCTTCCCAAACAAACATGGACTAACGGCCACCATCATGTATGCAAATGTCTTGGCTTGTGAATCTGAACCTCCTTAATGGAGTAGAGGGCACAGGCCGAGAGTTTTTTGTTAGGACATACTCTGACTCCTTAATTTCCCGACCTAGAGGAACTATAGGCAGCATCGTATTATCTCGCTGGTCGAATATTTAAAGCGGTGTTTGTGAATACCAGTCTATATGAACACTATTTAACAAACTAACAAATTCGCCATTCAAAATCTTCTCTTGAATCAATTTTGGTATACTATGTGGTAGATAAAAGAATTAATTTGAAGTCTAGCTAAGTGTGTTTCTACAACAACTTGAGAAATGAATTTGATTTTGGTGAAATGCGGAAGCTGTTAGGGCGTAAAGAGAGAAGAGGAGGAATGGAAATGTCGTATCTCGTTGATTTTAAAGATGTATCTACGGTTGGTTTGGAGTCTTCACCTGTAGCAGAAGCGCTTGCTGGTTTACGTGCTAATGAGGCCCGTTATTTTATGAACAAATACAAGCATGAGTTTACGGTTGTACCAGCTAGCCAAAGCCAGGAGAGCCTTGATTATGTGAACCGAATTTTGAGAGAAGAACGTGATATTGCGTTTGCGGCTAAACCTTTAGAAACGTCGCGTTTTCAAGTGGAAAATATCCAATTTACCTACGTTTTTTATGAGGATGGTCTTGCAATCAACGTCATGTATACGGTGGATGACCCTAAGAAGCGGGCCGTTGGTTTTAAGCTTTCTGAGGGGATGGAGGTACCAAAGGAGCTAGAAGGGAAGTTTAAGTTTGCTAGACAGAAGTCTAAACTAGCTGGAACAATTCGGGGTTCGTTTTTTGTAATTAAAGGACAATATTAAAGTAAGCAAAAGCGCAAATGGAGGAATCCAGCCCCTTATTCTCTTTACAAAAAAATGTGAAATTAAAGCAAGGGCTATCCCGCAAAAGGATGGCCCTTTTTTGAAAGAATGATGAAAAGCTACCGCTTATCGTATGATTATCAAACAGGAAGATCGCGGGTAGTCTCTGATAAGGAGACTATTTTTTTGAAAACTTGCCCCCTCAGCCAACGCGGCGAACCATACCATAAGTGAAGATGAAAAATTTTCTTGTGGGAAGTGACCTAACAATACGATTAGCCAGAATAGTTTGCTGCGAATGAAGGTAACAACATTTAGTGTGGTATGCACTTGTGTTGATCTTGTTTTAATATCCAAACTTCTATTTCATACATGTTGTTGTTAGTCCATGTCTTGCTTCGCTTTTCTCAAGTGCTTTATTAAGCGGCCCATGATCGATTCTCGATCTCGTCTCCAATCAGTCGTTGAAGTAGTGAGACTGTTCGAGGTCGTGGATCAGTGCAGGTTGCACAGGCCGCCATCCCAGAAGTTCCTGAGTTGCAACGCTTGATCTCGGGATATCGAGCGCTGCAAGTGTGCTGAGGAAGCCGAAGTGGGTGTCTGCTTCTTCACGTGAAATGCTGACTACAGGCACGTTCAGGTGTTTACCGATAACACTTGCGATGTCGCGAAATGGTACGCCTTCATCTGCGACCCCATTTAGTCGTGAACCAGCGGGTGCCTTTTCTAACGCAAGGCGGTATAGATATGCGGCGTCAAGGCGGTGCACAGCCGGCCAGCGGTTGCTCCCCTCTTCCACATAGGCTGAGAAACCCTTCGTTTTGGCAATGTTGATCAGTCTCGGCACAAATCCTGTGTCACCCTCACCGTGTACCGAAGGGCAAAGCTCTACGATCGATGTCCGCACTCCGCGCTCAGCCAGCAATAACATTACGTTTTCTGCTGCCACTCCATTGGCGTGCGTGGTGATCACGAACGGCTTCCCGGACCCTTCCAGCGCCGCCCCCATCGCTTCGACGGCGTGCAGATCTGCTGTGAGTGCCCTGGCGAAGTTCGAGAAGTCGTGATTGAATGCCAGATGAATAATGCCATCCGCAGCAGCCGCACCACTACGAAGGCTGTCGAGATCGTCAATGTCACCGCGGTGCACTTCGGCCCCGGCCTCTTTTAGTTTCGCAGCGCTATTGTCTGAGCGCACAAGACCGACGACCTGATGACCCGCATCAATGAGTTCACGGACGACAGCGGAACCGATGTAACCTGTTGCTCCTGTTACGAAAACACGCATCATGAAATCCCCCTTAAGCTACTAACCATTAATGTATAAATTATAATTACCACGCGATGGGTCCATCCTCATCTGAGAACGTTCCTGTTGGACCGTCCGCACCAATCATCGCAAGCCGGACTGCTTCACGCGCCCCTTGTTCAACACTACGAGTGCCAGCAAAATTATTGAGCGCGGTCGATGTAAAACCTGGACAGGCCGCATTGACCTTGATGTTTGTCGATTCAAGCGCAAAGGCAAAGGCAAGTGTCACCGCATGAACAGCCGATTTTGATGCCGAATAGGCCCCAAACATCGCACGATGTGAGTTTTCCGGAATGGAATTCCAGCTAAGGGAGCCGCCGGTGCTGCCCATGTTGACGATGCGTGCTGCCGGAGCCTCACGTAAAAGTGGCAACATGGCCTGGGTGACAGCAATGACACCAAAAACATTAGTTTCATAAACCGAACGAATGTCTTCGAGCGAAGCAACGGTCAAAAGACCGCTCGTCGCGCCACTGCTCGGAAACGGATCGTCCGGTTTACCTGCGTGTGATATGGCCGCATTGTTCACAAGTACATCGAGACGACCAAATTCGTTCCGAATACACTCTGCTGCAGCAACAATGGAGTCCTGATTGGTAACGTCGAGCTGGAGAGCGTGCGCATCCGAACCGATGCTTTTGGAGGCAGTTTCTCCATTCTCGAGGCTGCGTGATCCAACGAGCACGGTGAAGCCGTGTTCCGCTAGATCCTTCGCAATCTGTAAACCTATTCCTTTATTGGCACCGGTGATCAAGGCTACGGGTTTGTCCTGCATGGTCGTAATCTCCTTTTTGGTATGGGGCACCATCTATATATTTCCCGTTGGATGTGGGATAATGGTATTAAATCACACAAAAACGAAACTGTAAAGTTCCGGAACTAATTAGTTTCTAAATATATATTTAAAAGGAGCTAAGTTTATGAGTAAAATAAAAAAGGAAATGTCTGAGAGGGGCGAATTATCTGAGGTTGTGGCAGAAAAGCCTGCGCAAACATTGGGCCGCAAGAGAGATCACACGCGGGATGATAAAATCCTCGAGGCGGCAATCGCCATCCTCGCCGATACGAGTTTCGATGGTATGACAATGGACATGGTCGCGGCTCGAGCAAAGGCTGGGAAGGCGACGGTTTACCGCCGCTGGTCTTCCAAGGCGGAGTTAGTCCGAGACGCCTTGGCATGGATGAATCGAAATCATCTTGAGCTCGAAAGCTTGCCTGATACAGGAACCTTGCGCGAAGATCTCCTCGTGCTTTTGAAGCCGCAATCGATCGCGGAAGAAGAACGCAAATTTCGAGTCCTAGCGGGCCTAGGCTCCTTTTTGCAGCATCCGGAATTTGCCGAAGCAGGAACAGCCGGGATTTTCGAGCCATGGGTTGTTGTAAACCGCGAGCTTATGAACCGAGCCGTCGTCCGCGGTGAAATTCCTGCTCACGCGGACATTGAGATGGCTTGCCAGGTCATTACTTCAATGGCTTCTTTTCGTGGACTCATCCAGCGCAAACCGTTCGACAAGTCTTTCTTCACAGCGCTAATCGATGGTATTCTACTGCCTGCACTCAAAAACCCGCGAACAGCTCCAAATATCATGGACCGATGATGACCAGGCGCTTACCAGAAGAATCTACAAGGTGGATCAATGATGTGAGCAGGATTGGTTTCAGGATAGTGAGCCTAGGAGAAAAATATTACGGAGTCGAACGCTTTGTTGTATTATCACAGAAATGATTCAATTAACGGGAACGATACTTGAATTTAGAACAGGGAGCACACTGCCACTGTGAGGTACAAAAAAAGAACCAAATGTGATTTTGGTTGACGCAGTGAAGGACGATTTAAATTATGTAATTATACTGAAAGAGTGGTGTGGTTTGTGGTATAACATCACCTACTTAACACCCAATATTCTAAAAATGGATTTTAGTCTAGCGAATAACCGGCTATTCGTCCATGCCTAAAATAAACAACTCGCGTACACTGAACCATATTTATAGGGAGGTGTCGTTGTTGAGTTGTCCGGATAAAAAAAAACGTGCAAAAAGAAAACCACAAATGTTTGCCATCCAAAAGAAAAGAAAAAAGAAGCTGTTGAGTTTTCTGGATAAAAAAAAATCGTGCAAAAAGAAAACCGCAATTGTTTGCCATCCAAAAGGAAAAAAAAAGAAACGACGTCTTCTAGTTATTAAAAAAATAGTGCGGGTACCGTGTCCCCCACCTAAAGGTCAGCAATTACTTCAAGGACTTGCGGGAGCAATTGCAGAAGCTGGACCTCAAGGACTTGTAGGAGCACTTGGCCCCCAAGGATTGGCAGGGCTTGCAGGAGCGATAGGCGCACTTGGTCCCGAAGGACTTGCAGGAGCACTTGGCCCCCAAGGATTGGCAGGGCTCGCAGGAGCGATAGGCGCACTTGGTCCCGAAGGACTTGCAGGAGCACTTGGCCCCCAAGGATTGGCAGGGATTGCAGGAGCGATAGGCGCACTTGGCCCCGAGGGACTTGCAGGAGCACTTGGCCCCCAAGGATTGGCAGGGATTGCAGGAGCACTTGGGGCGCTTGGCCCCCAAGGACTTGCAGGAGCACTTGGTCCCCAAGGACTTGCAGGGATTGCAGGAGCGATAGGAGCACTTGGCCCCGAAGGACTTGCAGGAGCACTTGGCCCACAAGGACTTGCAGGGATTGCAGGAGCAATTGGTGCAGCTGGATTGGCAGGAGCAACAGGACCAGCAGGACCAGCAGGACCAGCAGGACCAGCAGGACCAGCAGGAGCAGTAGGACCAGCAGGACCGGTAGGACCAGCGGGACCAGTAGGAGCAGCAGGAGCAACAGGTCCAGCGGGACCCGCAGGGCCGGCAGGTGGAGTATTAGGCTTTGCAGATTTCTTTGCCTTGATGCCTCCTGATAATGCAGCAACTGTTGCTCCCGATACAGACGTAAGTTTTCCGCAAGATGGTCCAATCAGTGGGACTGCAATTACCCGTATAAATGCGAGCTCTTTTAACTTGGCTACAATTGGCACTTATCAGGTTTTGTTTCAGGTAGGTGTAAACGAACCGGGTCAACTCATTTTAACACTCAACGGCGCTGATCTGGCTTATACGGTGGTCGGGCGTGCAACAGGTACTTCTCAAATAGTAGGAATGGCTCTTGTGCAAACAACGGTCATTAATTCAGTACTCACAGTGCGAAACCCTGCTGGCAATGCCGCGGCACTCACGATCACTCCATTAGCTGGAGGAACAAGACCAGTTTCCGCGCACCTTGTTATTACGCAGGTTGCATAGAGGGAAAGAAATGCAGTATTTTTCGATAATAATGCCAATATCAACGATAGTTCAATAAACACGAGGAGACGGCAGACGATAAAGTGGCTGTCGTTTTCTCAACTAACGAGCAGATTAGCTTAATAAATACATTGATACCACAAACGAAAAAGAGGAGTAGATATCCTTAGGGCATCTACTCCATACTTTTAATTGTTGGTTCTTTTGGCGTAATCAAAACCTACGGGTGATCTTTTGAAAGATGGTTAGATATCGAGTTTACGGGTACCGATCCATTTCACCATGTCAGGATCGCGATGTGAAAAGAACAGGCTCTGTTTCGTATCTAACGTAGTAATCGACTCCATATCCTCCTGGCTTAGCTCAAAGTCAAAGATATTGAAGTTTTCGATAATTCTTTCTTTACGAACAGACTTTGGAATCACAACAACTTCTCTTTGTGTCAACCAGCGTAAAACCACCTGAGCAACGGATTTATTATACTTTTCAGCTATAGAAACCAATACTTCATTCTGGAACAAGTTATTTTTCCCTTCAGCAAAAGGCGCCCAGGATTCGATCTGAACATTATTCTCTTTCATGAATTTTGCATTTTCGATTTGCTGGTTGAATGGGTGCGTTTCAACCTGATTCACGGCAGGAACTACTTCATTATGAATAATCAAATCGATCAGGCGATCCTCATGGAAGTTACTAACGCCGATTGCACGGACCTTTCCTTCACGGTACAATTCCTCCATAGCGCGCCAAGAACCAAACACATCTCCATATGGCTGGTGAATTAAATACAAATCCAAATAATCCAACTGCAATCTTTCCAGTGATTTTTCAAATGCCTTTTTTGTACGCTCATAACCCGTATCCTGAACCCAAAGTTTCGTAGTGATAAATAACTCCTCTCTTGTCACGCCACTACGTTTGATCGCTCTGCCGACGGCTTCTTCATTTAAATAAGAGGCAGCGGTATCTATCAGCCGATAGCCTGCCATAATAGCGTCATAAACGCTTTGTTCACATTCATTTGCATCTTGGATCTGATAAACACCAAAACCGAGTACAGGCATCTCAACCCCATTGTTCAAAGTTACTTTTTGCATATAAAATCCTCCAGTATTTTTAATTATTATGTGTAAATCAACTACAATTCATATTCATAACAGACACCCACTTCACATCTTTATTATGCACCAGATGACAAAGCGATCGTTATCCCGTTCGTGCCAAATGTTTGCCTAATCCTCTCACTACCACCTATTTAACAGATAAATATGGACTATAATCAAACTTTAAAGAATGACGGCACGGGGAGGATCAAATGTCTGAAAATAATCACTAAGCAGCAAATACCCCATACCCTATCCCAGAAATTCTTTACATACGCAGACTCCAAATTCTACCTTAGGAGCGAATCTATTAAATAAATACCTTCGCATCTGGAAAACCCAACGTAACGATTCCCCACTACAGCAACTCAAAATAAATTTCTCAATTTCACGGTGTCCGTTTGTATAATCTGATCACACCCCGATATATCTAAAAATGCCTCCCTTGCTCTCTATCTAAATTTCCTGTCTCTCCATCCTCTGTAATCTTAATTCAGATAAATCTGTCGTAGCTTGGTTGATTGCCGATCTAACAGTATCCCTCTATTAGGTTGAAATCCTATATAAATCGGTTGAAAATGTTGATTTTACCAATGGACAAGGATTTGTACAATAGAGTTGTAGCGCTTACATTTCCAAGGAGGTTGCGGCGAAATGAAGAGACTTCAGCTGATTGGCAAACAAATCAAGACCCCGAGATCCAAAAGGAGGCCGTGTTGATGAAATTTAAGGGAATATTGGCGGCATTTTTGTTTTTAACCACAGCGTCTGTGTTGTTTGGGACGCATACGGCAGAGGCCCATGAACTATCCAATGACAAGCTGACGATTCAGACAGGCGAGCATGGCGAAATTTCATCCATACGTATCAAGGGAGATGCTTTCCCGACAGAGTATGTCATGAACGCAACGGTAACACCTGAACAGAACACCGCAGATCATCAGTGGCTAGGGGAGCTGATGTTCACGTACCGATTGGATGGAGGCAGCTGGACGAAGGCATGGACGAACAAGTCGGCAGACGCACGTAAGATCACAACCAGTGGGAACCGTGTCACTGTGACGTACGAGAATTCTACTCATGCAGAAGGCATACGCAATTTTAAAGTCATCGAAACGTATTCGGCAGAGTCGAACGGTTCGGTGTTGTGGAATATACAGGTGCAGAATACAAGTGGGAAAAAATTGGAGATTGGCGATTTCGGTTTGCCTCTGCCTTTTAATGAGCAGTGGACCAACGGTGATGCGATCTACGAAACTAGAGTGGTGACGCATTCCTTTGTCGGCAATAACAGCTCCTACATCACAGCTGGGCGTCCCAGCGGCATTGGTTCTTCCCTGCTGCTGATCCCTGATTCCACAACAGGTGCGGGTTTTGAATATCAGGATCACTGGCGGGATGAGGAGCATCCGGGCAGTAAATGGGCGTGGAACCCGGCTAATGAAGGCAAATGGCTGGAAGGACTCAATGTATTTTATATTCATTCCAATGTCATCAAGTCCACCAACCGGGGGTATTTGCCCAATACAAGCCTAATCCTGAATCCCGGTCAAAGCAAAAACTATGGTTTCAAGTTTCTAGCGGTGAAGGACGAGCATGATGTGAAAGATACGTTGTACCAAGAAAACTTGGTGGATACAACAGTCGTACCGGGTATGATCGTGCCTACGAATCAAAAGGCGAAGGTGGACCTGCGCTCCAAGCAGGCGATCAGCAAAGTAACCTATCCAGACGGAACCGTTATTCCGCAGACGGATAGCAAGCCCGGAGGACATCACATTTATGAACTGAAATTTACTAAGCTGGGTCCAAACTTCATAACGGTAGAATACGGCAACGGTAATAAAACGGTGTTACAATTCTATGCCATCGAGCCGATTGATCTCGCGCTGCAACGGCATGCTACATTTATGGTCGACAAAACCCAATGGAATGTACCGGGTGATCTGCGCGACAAGGTATTTGACGATTGGATGATGCATACCAAATCCAAACGCAACATTTTTAACGGCTATTGGGGCTGGGGGGATGATTGGGGTCTGACCCACGGGCAGTTCCTAGCTGAGAAAAACACACTGTCTCCCGTCGCCAAAGAGGTGCGGGCAGTAGACGATTATTTGGAGACAGCGATCTGGACGAATCTGATGAACGGACATCATGAGGATTATTTAATTCATGATTTCTTGATGCCAGAGCCTAACGATACACCGACCTATCGAGGGTATGCGTATCCGCACGTATACAACACGTATTTCAGCATGTACAAGATTGCCAAGGAATACCCGGATCTTGTCACTTACAAGCATCCAAAGGAAACCTATTTGCTGCGGGCTTATAACATTTTCAAAGCATTGTATGAAGGTCCAGTCGCGTACAACTGGGAAACAGGTTTGATGGGCGAACTGACCACACCGGATATTATTCAGGCACTTCATGATGAAGGCTATGATGATGAAGCGAATGATCTTAAGGAAAAAATGGATCGTAAATATAACAATTTTAAAAATACAAAGTATCCTTACGGTTCTGAATATAGCTATGACAATACAGGGGAAGAGGCTGTATATACGTTAGCCAAGCAGAATATAGATACAGAGGGCGAGCAAAGTAAAGCCCTGGAAATGATGAGTAAAATTAATGCCAAAACCCGTGCGGCACGCGGTCATATGCCCGTATGGTACTACTACACCGATCCGGTGACGATTACCGGGGAGAACTGGTTTAACTTCCAGTACACGACTTCGCTTGCTGGATATGCGATGGATGACTGGATTCGCCATCATGAGGACAATCACCGTGAGGAACAACAACGGTTGTCTTATGCAGCTAAAATTGCCAATGTTGGAGCGATTAACTCCGGGCAAATCAGCTCGGACCCTGAGAACATCGGGGCGGTCGCATGGACGTATCAAGCGGAAAAAGGCAATAACGGCACGAACGGCACTGGCGGCGGTAAAAATGTTCCGCTCTTTAATGGCTGGCGCGGCATGAGCGGTGAGGCTGATCTCGGATTGTTCGGTGCGCTCAAAACGTTAAGTGCTGATATCGCGATTGATCCTATTTTCGGATTGACGGGCTACGGTGCAGAGGTGAGCAAAAACGGCAACGTGTATACGATCAAGCCGCTGGACGGCCTGTTCAAGCGCATCAATCTGATCACGGAAAAGCTGTATATCGAGCTGGAAAAGGACCAATATACAGAAGCCAAGCTGGCAACATCCAAGGATTACGTATGGCTCCAACTGAAAAATCAAACACCGGGTCAAGCCCATTCCACGTACGTTACATTTGACGGTTTGAAAAAAGGAACGTATTTGGTTAAAGTAGGCGGTCAATCACAAGGGAAGTTTAATGCGTATGCGCCTTCCAACAAGCTTAAATTGGAGATTGGTACAGCATCCTCCTACACGGTAGAGCTGACACCAACCACACCTGATCCGAACAAAGCACCTGTCGTGGATGCCGGCAAAGATTCGAAGGTAAAGCTGCCGGATCAGATCATTCTGAAAGGCACGGCTACGGATGATGGGCTTCCGCAAGGAAAGGTGACAAACGAGTGGAGTCTGGTTGAAGGACCACAGGGCGCGAAGGTCACATTCAGTAACAAAACATCGCTGCGCACGAAGGTGGACGTTTCCGAGCCGGGAACGTATGTGTTCAAGCTGACAGCCAGCGATTCTCAGTTGTCAGCGGAGGCTAAAGTAACGGTGGTAGCTGAGCCAGAGGCACCGTTACTTGAACAGCTTGCAGTTTACAAGTTTGATGAAACAAGCGGTTCTGTAGTTGCGGATTCATCAGACAGCGGCAATGATGCTGCCGTGAAGGGGACGGCTGCATGGGCTGCGGGTAAAACAGGCAATGCTGTCAGTCTGAACGGCAAGGACAGCTATGTGCAGCTTCCGGCGGGTATTGTCAGTCGGGCACAGCAATTGACCGTATCCGGTTGGGTTAAAGCGAACACCCTGAGCGATTATGTGCGGATTTTTGACTTTGGCTCCGGGACGAATGAATATATGTTCCTGACGCCTAAAGCAGGAAATACCATGCTGTTTGCCATTACCAACCAAGGCAACGGGCAGGGACAGGAGCAGACGATTGAAGGCCCTGTACTGCCGACAGGCGTATGGAAGCATGTTGCGGTCACGCTTTCGGGTTCCACAGGTATTTTGTACGTGGATGGAAAAGAAGTGGGACGCAATACCAACTTGACCTTAAATCCTATCAGTCTGGGTCAGACCAAAAATAATTTTATCGGCAAATCTCAGTACCCTGATCCATATTTCAATGGTCTGGTGGATGAATTCCGTATCTACAGCCGTGCTTTGAATGCAACCGAGGTGGCAGGTCTGGCCTCCGGTACAGCACAGAATCTGGCGGCAACTGAGAAAATTACCGCGTTAAAAGAAGTAAATGTAACGACACATGTCGGTGAAAAACCGGAACTGCCAAGCGTCGTGGAAGCTACGTACGGAGAAAGCTCCACTAAATGGGTGGCTGTGGAATGGGAGGATATAGCCCCTGCACAATATGCTGCTCCAGGTTCGTTTGAGTTGAAGGGCAAAGTAGAAGGGACAGAGTTAAAGGCAATTGCGAAGGTAACCGTGATTGAGGCAGGAGGGGCTGCGGCTCCATCGGTAACACCGGTTAGCCCGGAGACTTTAGTAACCCCGCCAACTACGACACCCTCGGTAACATCTGCCTTACCGCCTCGGCCTATCAGCTCCGCTAAACCAGCGGGGGGATCCTGAATGGGAGGCAACAACGCATAGTTATGAGTAACCTTTCCCATCGTCACTTTCCTCCTGTAAAGGGGAGAGTGGCGGTGGGTATCCTTGCATTTGGAGTGCAAAGCTGCGAACAAAAATGTGAATGGGGGAAAAAGTATGAGCAAGATTACATTTCTGGGTGCAGGCAGTACGGTATTTGCTAAAAATGTGCTTGGCGATTGTATGTTGACGCCTGCATTGCAGGGCTTTGAACTGGCGTTGTTTGATATTGATCCCATGAGGCTGAAAGATTCGGAAAATATTTTATCCAATTTGAAAAAAACAACAGGGAGCACCTGTGTGATTCGCTCCTACACTGACCGCAAGGAAGCACTGCGTGGGGCGACCTATGTGGTAAACGCCATCCAGGTAGGCGGCTATGATCCGTGTACAATTACGGATTTTGAAATTCCCAAAAAATACGGCCTGCGCCAAACGATTGCCGATACGGTCGGCATTGGCGGTATTTTCCGCAATTTACGCACAATTCCAGTGATGCTCGATTTTGCGGCAGATGTGCGCGAAGTGTGCCCGGATGCATGGTTTCTCAACTACACGAATCCGATGGCAGTGCTAACGAATGTGATGAACGTTCATGGAGGTGTCCGTACGGTAGGGCTGTGTCATAGCGTGCAGGCGTGTATACCGGAACTGTTTAAAAGCCTCGGGCTGGAGCAGGAAGGTGTAAAGGCAAAAATCGCAGGCATCAATCATATGGCGTGGCTGCTCGAAGTGAGCAAGGACGGTGTAGATTTATATCCTGAGATTAAAAAACGAGCCGCCGCTAAGCAGCAGGAAAAGCATCAGGATATGGTGCGCTTTGAAATGATGCTGAAATTCGGCTATTACATTACGGAATCGTCCGAGCATAATGCGGAGTATCATCCGTATTTTATCAAACGGGCATACCCTGAGCTGATTGAGCGCTTCAATATTCCTTTGGATGAATACCCGCGCCGCTGTGTGAACCAGATTGCACGATGGGAAACGATGCGTGAGGAGCTTTTGGGTAATCAGGATCTGCGTCATGAACGGTCAAATGAGTATGCCTCTTATATATTTGAGGCGATCGAAACGAATCAGCCTTTTGCCATTGGCGGCAATGTGATGAACACAGGCTTAATTACCAATCTGCCGAAGGAAGCCTGTGTGGAGGTACCTTGTCTGGTGAATCGTAGCGGGGTTACGCCAACCTTTGTCGGGGATTTGCCACCCCAATGCGCAGCGCTGAACCGGACGAATATTAATACCCAGCTGTTAACGATTGAAGCTGCAATCACCGGGAAAAAGGAGCACATTTATCATGCCGCTATGCTGGACCCGCACACGTCCGCAGAGCTGTCCATGGATGATATTGTTTCTCTGTGTGATGACCTGATTGCAGCCCACGGGACATGGCTCCCAGCCTATGTGTAAGGGAGGCAGATGAATGGGAGGCCGTGGTCGTCAAAAGTTCGCCGGGATTCCTACAATCCGTGGGAAATTCATTGTACTGACGCTGGTACTCACCGTCATTCCGATGGTGGTACTGACCTTTACCTTTTACCGGATCGCGGCCCATTCCCTTGGTGAGAAGTCGGAGGCACTGGCTATGCAGTCCCGGCAAATGAGTGAAAATTACGTCAATGCGACGCTCTCCGATTTGAATGATCTGACCAATTCCATTCTCAGCAATCCTGATGTGCAGTCTACGCTGGAGACCAAGCCGGAAGATGATTATGAATATTTACGGAACGATGAAACACTCAGTATGGTGGTCCGTACGCAAACCCAGACCAAGCCGTATATCACGTCCTCTCTCATATATGCCGCCAATGGCGGGCTCAAGCATTCTCTCTATCAAGGGAATGTTTCGGTCCGTTTTGGCGGCCTTCCTACATTAGAGGAAGCACGTGTGTACTATCGCCGCCTACTCGCCGAGCGGCCCATGATGTGGATGGCTCATTCGCCGTTTGAATCCGGACGCGGGATAGCGGAGGATCGGATCTATGTGGGGAAGCTGCTTCGAAAAACGACTGGAGATTATGCACCCCTCGGATTTTTGCTGCTGGAAATCGACAAGGCCAGTCTGTTTCGGGGGCTTACTTTTCATGAAACAGACGGCAATACCCAGATGTGGGTGCTGGATCAGGAGGGCGAGCCTGTATACCGATTGCCGGAGCAGGGTGTTGCGGACCAAGCGCTATTGCGGCAGATTGCCAAATCGGCTGTGGATAGGCCTGTGCTTACGAAGGACTGGAGAACATGGAACGGCCGCCAGACGATGATCTCTTACGGCCCGTTAAATGAAGGACAATGGACGTTGCTGCAAAAAGTTGATCAGTCCGTGCTGTTCGAGGATGCGCGGAAAATCGGCGCCTGGACCATCTGGACTTTTTTGATTGCATTGATGCTGGGCTGGATGTTGTCTTATCGGCTAAGTGACACGATTCGTCGCCCCCTGCTTCAATTGAGCCGATTGATGGCGGTCGATGGGAGTGTGAGCGCTACAGGCTCAGCCCAAGCTTTCGAAGCTCCTACTTCCGTTGTTTTTAATCCTAAGGATGAGGTAGGGCAGATCGGGCAGCGTTTTCTTCATATGATGCAAAAAAATCATGAACTGTACGGTCAGGTCTACGAAGCATTGCTGTCGCGTAAGCAGGCTGAGTTTCGCGCGCTTCAGGCGCAGATTAATCCGCATTTTTTGTACAACACGCTAGAATCACTGAAGGGAATGGCATTGGCGAATGGGCAACGGGATATGGCAGAGGTAATCGGTGCCTTTGGTAAATGTTTTCGCATTTCGCTAAGTTATGGCCGAGAGCAAATCAGTTTGGGACAGGAAGTCGAGCATGTAAGCGCCTATGTGAAGGTGCAGCAGTTCAGATTTAGGAATTCGTTCGAGTGGATTTGCGAGGTCGAGGAGGATATTTGCGGATTTTATGTACCCAAACTGATCCTCCAGCCACTCGTTGAAAATGCTATTTACCACGGCTTAAAAGGGCGCACCGACCGTGGCTATATCATGTTATCCGGTACAAGGGAAGGGGATATGTTGCGTTTGACGGTCAGTGATGATGGGGGCGGTATTGGAGCCGAGCGTCTGAACGATATCCGGAAGTCGCTGGATGCGGAACGGGGGAATGCTATTGGCTTTGGGTTGCGCAATGTGCATGAACGTCTTCGGCATTATGGTCCGCAATATGGACTGTCCGTGACAAGCGAACCGGGTCAGTACACCTCGGTTACTTTACTGGCACCCATTCGAACCGAATAAGAAAGGGGAGGATGGCATGTACCAGCTGCTGATTGTGGACGACGAATATCATATTCGGGAAGGACTGAAGCTGATGGTGGCGGAAAGTGGCCTGTCAGTGGAAGTCAGTGATGTGGCGGAGGACGGCGCAACGGCATTACGTTTGTATACGGAGCAGCGACCGGACATGATTTTACTGGATATTAATTTACCGGATATGAGTGGACTGGACGTAGCAAAAACCATTCGGGAAAAGGATCAGCAGACCCCGTTATTATTCCTGACAGGGTATGAATCTATGACGTATATTCGTCAGGCAGTTTCGCTTCAAGCGGTCGATTATTTGCTCAAGCCGGTGACCAGCGGGGATTTTGAAGCAGCATTGAGCCGGGCTGAGGATCGCATTGCGCAATGGCGAAGAAGCGAGGAGGAAGCCATTCACCGCCATCGTTCATTGGAGCCATTGTACAGGGAGCATCTACTGCTGGATTTGCTCCAGCAGCGGCGTCCTGCAGCCGAGGTCATTCGAGAGATGGACGGGCTGGGATTTTTCGGCGAGACGAGTGGGCCGCCTTATACTGTGCTGTGCTGCGAGCTGGAGGAGGCGTCGCAGCAGGAAGCAGCCAACACTAGCAAGCCATACGGTTCCATGCATAAAAGCAGCCATGTATTCGCCGGACTGGCGGGGGAGGCTGCGGCAGCAGCCGGGGCGAAGGCGCATGGTGCGGCGGTTTCCCGCGATCGGCGTGTTGTGCTGCTGGCGACGGCATCTTGCAGGGTGGCGGAGCGGACGGCACAGCAGATTCGGCAGGCCGTGCAGGAACGATTGAGCCAGGGCGTGTCCATCGGGATTAGCCGTCCCGTACAACGGATGGTGCAACTTCCCGAAGCGTATGAGGAAGCTGTGCAAGCGGCGGAGCATCGGGGGTGGGTGGGCTATAGCCAGATCATTCCCTATGAGAGCATTCAGGCGGCCGAGCCGAACAGCAATCAATTACTGGAGAAGGAACTGCTGATGATTACGGAAATTCGAGCGGGCAATGATGCTGCCGTACATGCGATTTTACAGGAATGGTCAGGACAATTGGCGGGCTTGCCTGTCAAGCAGGTGAAAATGATTGTCACTCAGCTCGTCCTGTTCGTCATGCGCATCGTCCAGAGTGATGCATCTGTAGGACAAACGTCCATGCAGGAACAGGACCCGTTGTTGGAGCTGTCCCGATTGCGCCATGGGCCCGAGATGATAGATTATGTATCGCGCTATTTTGTCCGAGTGGGCCGCCATGTCCGAGAATCACGCGAGAAGGGCATTCCACGCAAATTCCAACGGGCCAAGGAATGGATTCGGGAGCATCTTCAGGAGGATGGCGGGCTGAACCGTCTGGCAGAGTACATGAATATGAGCCCCAAGTATTTGAGTGCCCGTTTCAAGCAGGTTACAGGTGAAAGCTTCGCCGACTACCAGACGCGTGTTCGCTTTGAGCGAGCCCGAGAACTGCTGCTGGACCCGAATCGCAAGGTGGCGGAGGTAGCGGAGATAGTGGGATTCACAGATACGAACTATTTTAGCATTGCCTTTAAAAAGCATACCGGACTGACCCCGACGGAGTTTCGTAAAACATTTTTGTAAACGCGCTGTTAAAAAAATCATACCAAAACAAAGAGAGTCTGGAGTCGTTGGGTGGTCGGCTCTGGGCTCTCGGCGCATAATAGGCTTGTAAGGAGAAACCAGTTCAGGAAGGGGCCGGTTGATTTGCTGAAACGAAGGTTACGGACATGGATGGCTCTCGTGATGACGGCGATGTTGACAGGGCTGACGGCTTGCAGTGGTAACGCTGGCGAACCGGCTAATCCCAATGCGGTCGAACTCAAGTTCATGTACTGGGGAAGCAATGACGAGAAGCAGGCGATGGAAAAAATGATTCAAAGCTTTAATGCATCCCACACGAGTATCCGGGTGAAGGGCGAACATGTCCCTGGTGACTACACGACGAAAATTAACACGTTAATGGCTGCCAATCAGCTTCCTGATATCGCCTACCTGGGCGATTCCCTCACAATGAAATGGGCAAGTGAAGGCAGACTCCTGGATTTATCCTCTTATTATGACGAATATCCCGAATTAAAAAACAAGCTCAAATCCTCCTATCTCTACAGCGAACCTGGCAAGTCTATCGGAAATTACACCGCATTGGAAGTGATGCAGTTATTTTACAACAAGGAGTTGTTTACAGAAGCAGGGGTACCCGTCCCTCCGGCTGATCCTCAAAAAGCGTGGACATGGGATGAATTTCTGGAAATTGCCAAAAAGCTGACCAAGGATCAGAACGGCAAGCATCCGGGAGACAGTGGATTTGATCCGAAAAATATTGTGCAATACGGCTTTGCCTTCGGCAATGACCGCAGCTCCTGGGGGCCGCTTTTAGCGAGCAACGGTGGAGGTTTGACTGACAAAACAGGCAAGAAGTACACCCTGAACAGTCCTGAGTCGGTGGAGGTTTTTCAGAAGTTGCAGGATCTGGTTTTCAAGGAGTATGTTTCTCCTGATTTGATCCAGCAGCAGGACATGCCGTCCAATACGATTCGGCTTCAGACAAGAAAGGTCGCCATGGTGGTGGACGGAACATGGTCTCTGCTCGATTTTTCGAACAACAAGCAACTGCAATGGAGTATCGGCGTTCTGCCGAAGCTAAAAGAGCCCAAAACGATGATCGTTGCGGGAGCCACGGTCATTTTCCAGAGCACCAAGCACCCGAAGGAAGCGCTCGAATTTTATTTGTACCATAACAATCCCGAAAAGGTGGATTTGTTCAAGTCCGGTCTGTGGATGCCTATCGAGGAAAAATATTATACCGATGAGCAGGCCATCCAGTCATGGACTAATAATGCCGCACATCCACCGGAATTTCAAAAGGCTGGCATTGAGTATGCCAGAGATTATGCGATCAAGCCGTCCACTTCGACCCTTCGCAACTGGCCTGATATCGGTTCCAAGCTGACCCCAGGGCTGGATCTGATTTGGACGAACAAGAAGACTCCGCAGCAGGCGCTGGATGAACTGGAGCCCATCATTCAGCCATTGCTTCAAGGAGTATACCCGGATGAATAATGCGGCGGGACAGCTGCGAAAGGAGAACAGCCCATGAAGCGACCAAAATCAGGAATGATGCGCATGGAGCGAAACTGGGGTCTGCTATTCGCGCTTCCTGCCATCCTCGGATTAATGATATTTACAATTGGACCGATCGCGGCCTCGTTCGTATTCAGCTTAACCGATTGGACGATTGGCGGACAGATGACCTTTATCGGATTGGACAATTATCGAACCATTTTGACCGAGGATGCTACCTTTTCCCAATCCATGTTCGTGACCACATATTATGCACTGGGCAGCGTACCTCTAGGCTTGGCGGCAGCTTTTATCATTGCGCTGTTATTAAATCAAAAGGTGAAGGGTTTGTCGGTGTTCCGTACGATTTATTATTTACCTACCATTGTGCCGAGTATTGCCAACACGATGCTGTGGCTATGGATGTTCAACCCGGATTTTGGTCTGTTAAATTCGCTGCTGGAGGGCGTTGGACTGCCAGGGAGCAAATGGATTTATGACGAGAGCACTGCAATACCCTCGCTGATTATGATGAGCACCTGGGGGATCGGGAACACGGTCATTATCTTTTTGGCGGGACTTCAGTCGGTTCCCACCCATCTGTATGAAGCAGCTGAGGTAGACGGCGGCAATAGGTGGCATAAATTTTTTCACATTACCATTCCTTCGATGACACCGACCATCTTTTTCAATCTGGTCATGTCTTTAATCAGCACCTTTCAGGCCTTCAATCAGGCGTATGTCATGACCAACGGGGGACCTAACAATTCAACCCTGTTCTATGTGTTCTACTTGTGGCGTACGGCCTTTACGGAGACTAAAATCGGCTACGCCTCAGCGCTGGCCTGGATCTTATTTTTCGTCATCATGGTGCTAACCGTTCTGATTTTCTCCACATCCAAAAAGTGGGTTCACTATGAAGGAGGGGAACGTTCATGAATCAGGTCACATCTTCTGTCAATCCTTCAGAAACACCACAACATCCGTTGCCACAGCCTGAACGCTCCCGAAGTCCTGCTACCGCCACCCGTTCCAAACCATTCCCAATCAGCCGTGTTGTACTGTATGTCGTTTTAATTATAGGTAGTGTTTTAATGCTGTTGCCATTTGCATGGCTCATTCGCAGCTCTCTGATGGGGACATCCCAAATTTTCGTGTTCCCGCCAGAGTGGATACCCTCTCCTTTTCAATGGAGCAATTACCCCGAAGCGCTGACTTCGGTACCGTTCGGCAGGTATTTTATGAATACGTTCATGATTGAGGTATGTGTGCTGGCAGGAGTGATGTTGACCTCAATTGTATCGGCATTTACCTTTGCCCGTCTGCGCTGGCCTGGACGTAATCTGATTTTTTCCCTGCTGATCGGGTCGATGATGCTGCCTTACGCGGTGACGCTGATTCCCACTTTCGTGATGTGGCGTGAGTTGGGCGGGCTGAATACATTTCTGCCGCTGATTGTTCCTGCATGGTTCGGTGGAGGGGCGTTTAACATCTTTTTGATGCGACAATTCATGCTGACGATCCCACGCGATCTGGACGAAGCGGCTTATATGGACGGAGGTACGCCTCTGACTGTACTATGGCGCGTCATTATTCCTTTATCTTCGCCTGCATTAATTGTGATCGGAATATTTACATTTATTGATGTGTGGAACGATTTTTTGGGCCCGATTATTTACTTAAGTGACGAAAAGCATTTTACGTTAGCGCTGGGGCTGGCGACTTTCCGGGGATTAAACAATACCAATTGGCCTTACCTGATGGCGGCTTCCAGCACGATTTTGGCTCCCATCGTCCTGATATTTTTTATCGGACAACGCTATTTTATCGAAGGCATCACATTGACAGGGATTAAAGGCTAAAAGGAAGCTGGGACGCGCTGATATGCTTGAAAAAGAGACGGAGAATTGGGCGCAGGACTTACGGGAATGCGGCAGCGAGAAGAGCATACATGTGTTCAAAGCAAGTGGAGAGTGTGTTCCAAGGCATATGCCCTGAAAAGAGATGTGGAATAAGGAGGCGTACGAGTGAAAGAGGAAGAGAGTCAAAAGACAAAACCGTTACAGGGTGTTCCTGGCAGACTGGCCCGGTTACGCTCGGAATTCCCGGCTCTAGAGATAGATGCACTGCTTATCACACATGGACCCAATCGACGTTATATGACCGGATTTACAGGCTCCGCTGGAATTGCGCTTGTTACGCAGGAAGAGGCTTTTTTAGTGACGGATTTCCGCTATATGATGCAGGCAACAGATCAGGCAGTGGAATATTCAGTTATTCGGCATGAGGCGCAAATCTTCCACACCGTGGCTGATCTCACAAGTAAATTGGGTGTCCACAGACTGGGTTTGGAGAGCCGACATGTCACACTTCAACAGTCGGGACAGCTTCAAGCCGCGCTGGGCTCGTTGGAGTACGTACAAACGGAGGATGTCATTGAACGGCTGCGCGATGTGAAGGACGAAGAAGAGATTCGCACCATTAGCGAAGCTGCGCGTATTACCGATGCTGCCTTCACGGAGGTGCTGAATTATATTCAGCCTGGGGTTACAGAGCGGAGGATTGCGGCGGAACTGGAATATCAGCTCCGGCTCGCAGGCGCGGAATCAGGCGGTTTTGCGTTCATTGTCGCTTCAGGCGAGCGTTCGGCGCTGCCGCACGGACTGGCCAGTGACAAGGAAATTGGTCAGAACGAGTTCGTCACAATGGATTTTGGCGCAAATGTGCGTGGTTATCTATCCGATATCACGCGTACCGTATTCGTAGGCCAGCCCTCAGAACAACATGAGAAATTGTATGCCATTGTGCTGGAAGCAAATATGAAGACGATTGCAGGGCTTCGCCCCGGCATAAGCGGTCGGGAGGGAGACAGTCTGGGGCGGGATGTGATTGCCTCTTACGGATATGGGGAGCAGTTTGGTCACGGTCTGGGTCACGGCTTTGGTCTCGAAATTCATGAGCAGGTACGGCTGTCCCGCGAAAGTAAATCTGTGCTCGTACCAGGTCATGTCCTTACTGTGGAACCGGGCATTTATATTCCAGGCTTCGGCGGGGTTCGGATTGAGGACGATGTGCTGATCACAGATGACGGTGTCAAGGTTCTGACCTCCTCACCCAAGGATCTGCTTTTATTGTAAGAAAGTAACTTTCCAGTTCAATTGATCTGGTCTGCAAGTCATCCAAAAACGAGATGGAGGAGATGAAATGAACACGTATAAAAGATGCACCAAAATATGGCTGACCACGCTGGCAGCTTCTCTCATAGTGGCTTTGACACCAGCTATTCCTGGGCAACAGACGGCTTATGCCGAAGCGGAGTCGGATGTAAAAGTCATCGACATCTTTAGTCGGACGGTGAACGATTATGGTATAGATCTGGTTGATTGGCAAGGATATCTGGCCAACCCGTATGTAAAGCTTAAAGTGAAGCCGCCAGCAGATGCTGCTTTTCCGTTAACGGTTACGTTAAATGCGCAGGGCACGTCCCGGCTGATGATGGATCTGCCAAGTACGTTGTCGGCGCAAGGTGCAAGCAAAACGCTGACTTTTGCCAATGCACAGGAGGAAAAAGATTTCCGGCTAGCCATCCATCCTGACCGGATTGGAGGAAACGGTGAAATAGAGAACTATACGCTGTCTATGTCCGTTGCTGGAAATGATGGTCACACGACTACTCAGTCCATTCCGATTCGCGTGCTGGATCAGGACGATAATAAAGAGCCCACCGTTCCCCTCCATTTTGACTATAGATTCGATACGATCAGGCCTTATTTCAATGATGCAGCTACCAAAAAAGCCGCAGAACTGGCGGTAAAGGACTGGTTCTATTTCTTTGATCTGGCTCCTTTCGATGAGGTTCCTGCCAACGCGGAGGTAAACCATCTGCCAGGAGACGATTGGCAAAATGAAATACAGGTGACAAATGACAAACCCTATAAAGGCATGTGGGTGTTTATGAGAGGGCTGAACGGGCCTTATTCTACGGGCTTTCCAGCCACGAACGGCAATTATCATACACGTAACGGTGTGACCGTCCCGGGGAATCTGAACCGTTCCTATAGTTTGATTCTGGATTTCTATGATGATGCGATTCCATTCACATCCGTGGACGATGAAGAATGGTATCAATCCGATCTGTCCAAAGTGACGGATGTGCATGGGCTAATCATGCATGAATTCGGTCATGCAATTGTATTCAGCGACACATTCCCAGGTGTCAAAGCGCTGAAGGAAGCAGCGGGCAATGACCCGGATATTATGGCTTATCAGCACAGACCAGCCGCGCTGGATGACAGCTATCATCTCTCTGGAGAGCTTGCAGAAGTCGACAGATTGAGCGGACAAAATGGAGGCTGGCGCCATCTGTTTCCGACCCGCCGTTGGATGAACACGAAGCTTTCGCTACTGGTAGCAGAAAAAGCAGGCTGGCCGCTGCGTAAGGACCTGACTCCTTTCCTCGCGCCAGAAATCATGACGAAGGAACTGCCAGCACCCGTCAAAGGCAAAGCGTACACGGCCAAGCTGGAGGCCAAAGGAGGCGTACCGTTTTACGATTGGACGGTGACAGGCGGTCAACTGCCCGCAGGCTTCACACTGGACCGCTTTACAGGAACGATTAGCGGAACAGCAGACAGCGGAGCAGGCAACAAGACGTATACGTTCACCGTACAGTTGCGGGATTATGATGAGCTGAGCAAGCCTGTGACACAAAGCTTTACGCTTAAGCTGTAAAAAATACCTCTCAAACAGATTAAAACGGTCGAAGGGAGGGGAAGCGAATGAAACATGATGCCGCGGATCTGGTCATTGTAGGCGGTGGAATCATCGGTACAGCCATTGCTTATTATGCGGCTAAGTCCGGTATGAAGGTCATGCTGGCTGAGCGAGGGGAGATTGCTGGAGGCACTTCGTCCCGTTGTGATGGAAATATATTGGCAATCGACAAAGAGCCCGGGTTTGACAGTCGAATGTCGTTGGTATCGCAGGAGCTGGTGGCAGAGCTGGCTAGGGAACTGGAGGATGAGTTTGAGTATCGTGCGCCTGGCAGTATTCTGGTCTGTGAAAACGATCAGGAGATGCAAGCAGCTGAGCAATGGGTATCCCGTCAGCAGCAGGAAGGACTTCCGTTTCGCATGCTGGATCAGCAGGATTTGCGAGAGGAATGGCCGCATTTAGCGAAAGATTTGCCGGGCGGACTGGAGTGTGCGACAGATTCCACTGTGAATCCGGTGTTGATGACGTATGCACTGGCCGAGGCCGCGCGTCGGATGGGAGCGAGGCTAATGCCCCGCACACCGATACAATCTGTCCTTAAGGACGAAGGGGGAAACGTCTGCGGGGTAGAGACGCCCAATGGCGCTATCCATGCAGGTGCAGTGGTATTGGCGGCAGGTGTGTGGACACACAGCATCGGTCATTCACTCGGTTTGGACCTTCCGATCATGCCGCGCAAAGGACATATACTGGTGTCTGCCCGAATGCCTTCCATTGGTAACCGCAAGGTAATGGAGTTCGGCTATCTGATGAGCAAGTTTGGCGGTCAGCGGAGTGTGGATGAGCTTTATGAAAAATACGGTGTAGCGCTGGTATTCGAGCCAACCGCATTCCAAAACATTCTGATCGGCAGCAGCCGTCAGTTTGTCGGTATGGACACAAGTGTCGATCAGCAAGTGATTCGCTTAATCGCCCGCAGAGCCATTCGTTTTTTTCCTGCTTTAGCCAATGTACCGCTGATGCGGGCGTATACCGGCTTGCGTCCATGGACACCTGATCATTTGCCAATTGTATCGGCAGTGGACGAAGTACCGGGGCTGTATATCGCTTCTGGTCATGAGGGGGATGGCATTAGTCTTGCGGCGGTGACGGGTAAGCTGGTGACTGAAATGGCACGGGGTGAATCCACTTGCATTCCGGTGGAGCCGTTGCGATATGACCGATTTGGCGAGGCTTTTACCAGCCACGAGGTTCACGGGGAGGTAACCGGATGAGTGTACCGGGCAGAATTACTACCATTGATACCCATACCGGAGGCAATCCGACGCGGACGGTCATTCACGGCGCGCCTAAGCTGGTAGGTCATACGATGCTGGAAAAAATGACTTATATGGCAGCACATCATGATGATTTTCGCCGTTTGCTGATGTTCGAGCCGCGAGGGCATGAGGTGATGTCTGGCTGCATTTTAACAGAACCTTGTCATCCAGGTGCAGATATGGGGGTGGTCTTTATAGAGACTGGCGGCTATTTACCGATGTGTGGTCACGATACGATTGGAGTATGTACAGCGCTGATGGAAGGTGGGCTGATTGCTGAGGATAAAAAATCGATATTGCTGGACACTCCGGCAGGCCCGGTTCAAGTGCGGCTGGAGGTGGATGCGGGCAAGGTGCGACAAGTAACGTTCACAAACATCCCTTCTTTTGTGTATCGCCGTGAGGTGAAGGTCCAGGTAGAGGGTATCGGGCAAGTCACGCTGGATATTGCGTATGGAGGCAACTTTTACGGCATTGTAGAGGCGGCTTCCATCGGTCTTGCACTGGAGCAGAGCAATGGGGCCGAAATTGTACGAACAGCGGTACAGATTCGGGAGGCAGTAAATGCTGTTGTTGAGGTAGTACATCCTGAGAATCCGATTATTCAAGGATTGACACATATTGAATTTTACGGGGAGCCTGTGGCTCCACAGGCCGATTGCCGCAATGTCGTCGTCATCCCACCGGGAGGGATCGATCGTTCCCCTTGTGGTACAGGAACCTCGGCCAAGGTAGCGGTGCTGCACGCCAAGGGAAAACTGGGCTTACATGAGCCGTTTGTACATGAAAGCATCACAGGCTCTATGTTCCGGGCTGAAATCGTGGGCGAGACGCAGATAGGTCCTTATCCGGCAGTCATTCCACAAATTACAGGCTCGGCTTGGGTGACGGGACATCATCAATTTGTGTTGGACCCCGAGGACCCGCTTAAAGAAGGTTTTTTGCTGATGTGAGCATTTTGCATCAAACCCGAATGCTCAATATGAAAATAAAGAAGGGAAAGGGTTGGTGAGCATATGGCGCGTTTTGAAGGTGTATATGTGGCCTTGGTTACACCGTTCACGGCAGAGCTGGAGGTAGACCATAAGCGTCTGACCGAGCTATGCGAGCATCTGATTGCAAACGGCATTAGCGGACTGGTTCCTACGGGATCGCTGGGAGAATATGCGGCTTTGTCCCCGGAGGAACGGTCGCAGGTTGTGCATACCGTAATTGACGCTGCGGCAGGGCGTGTCCCGGTTGTTGTCGGCTCGGCGGCTCCGTCCACCAAACAGGCGGTGCATTGGATTCAGCATGCGAAGGATGCCGGGGCTGCGGGTGTCATGGCACTGCCGCCCATTAATTACAATCCACTGCCTCACGAGGTAACGGCCCATTATGAAGCATTATCGGAGGTGGGCTTGCCGATCATTGCGTATAACAATCCCCATGATTACAAGGTTGACTTGACTCCAGATATTCTTGCGGACTTGTCGCGAATTGAAAATATCGTAGCAGTCAAGGAATTTTCCGGTGATGTACGGCGTATTCACGCTATTTTGGATCAGACAGAGCTGGAGGTCATGGTCGGAGTAGATAATCTGGCGATGGAGGGGGCATTGTTCGGCGCGACAGGCTGGATTTCGGGGGTACCGAATGCGCTGCCGAAGGAAGGGGTAGAGCTGTTCCGACTTGCGCAGGCGGGAAATATGGCGGAAGCGTCCGCGTTGTATCGCAGGCTGCTGCCGCTGTTCCACTATGATGCCAGCCCGCAATTGGTACAGTCCATCAAATATATGATGGAGCTGGCTGGATTTCCGGTCGGCCCGACACGTCCGCCCAGACTTGCGCTGCCGCAGTCGGATTATGACCGCATTCGCGAAGCATTTGAGGTGGCGGTTCGTCCAAGCGAAGTATCATCCTGAATGGAGGTGAAGACGATGGAGAGCCGAAATTGGATCGGCGGTGAGTGGCTGAGCCCTTCCGGCGAGGAAATGGTGGTTCACAATCCTTCGGCCTTGAAGGAGGAGGTGGGAGTCGTCCATTTTTCAGAGACGGGCGATATTACACAGGCCGGGGATGCGGCACGGCTGGCTCAGACGGGCTGGGCCGCGCTAAGTCCCGCAGCGAGGGGAGCTTATCTGTTCAAAGCAGCCGGGTTACTAGAGGCAGCATTACCTGAATTGGCTGAGCTGGCTAGCCGTGAGATGGGCAAGCCGATTACCGAGATGCGCGGAGAGGTCATGCGAGGTGTCCATCTGCTCCGGTACTATGCGGCAGAGGGCGTACGTTCCATCGGCACAGTTATCCCTTCGAATGAGCCGGGAGTGCTCCAATACACGAAGCGTATTCCGCTGGGGGTAACGGCTGTCATTACGCCGTGGAATTTTCCGGTAGCTATTCCGCTATGGAAAATCGCCCCTGCACTCTTGTGCGGAAACACGGTCATCTGGAAGCCTGCCGAACATGCTTCATTAACTGCAGTACGGGTCGCCGAGCTATTCGAGGCGGTGCAGCTTCCGCCCGGCGTACTGAACTTAGTCATTGGGCAAGGTAACCGCATCGGCGATGCCTTACTGGAGCATCCGGTACTGGATGCGGTCAGCTTCACGGGTTCTACTGCTACAGGTTTGGGCATTGCGGGACGGTGTGCACGCCGTAATATCAAGTACCAGACCGAAATGGGCGGTAAAAATGCCGCTGTGGTGCTGAAGGACGCGGATGTAGCACAGGCGGTGGCGATGATTGCCAGCGGAGCTTTCCGTTCAGCCGGGCAAAAATGCACGGCCACCAGTCGGGTGATTGTGGAACAGTCTGTCTATGAGACGTTCACGGAAGCCTTACGCCAAGCGGTGGGAAAAATTCAGATCGCTCAGGCGCTGGACCCCAGTGCGTATCTTGGACCTGTGGCATCCGCAGGTCAGTATGAGAAGGTCATGTCCTATATATCACTCGCCCGCCGGGAAGCCGACATTTTGGCTGAAGGCGGAGCCACCGCCGGGACGGAGAACGGGTATTATGTGCGTCCACTGGTCGCGACTGGACTGAATTCGTCCCATCCTTTGATTCAGGAGGAGATTTTTGGGCCTGTGATGGGGGTCGTCCAGGCGGACGACTTCGAGGATGCGATTCGACTGTGCAATGATTCTATTTATGGATTAAGCGCCTCTCTATTCACCCGCGATTTACGGCTGGCTCACCGGTTTCTGGATGAGGCGAACGCCGGTATGGTCCGGGTTAATCAGGAGACGGCTGGTGTTGAATACCAGGCTCCATTCGGCGGTCTGAAGCAATCCAGCTCACATACTCGGGAGCAGGGCCAGGCGGCGCTGGACTTTTATTCAGCGATTAAAACCTGCGCGATTAGCTATGAGTAAACGGGTGACGGGACGAAGTGAGACGATTGGGAGTGCATCAGGTCATTTGCTCGTATGTCGCTGCGAAGAAGTGAGTATCGCACAGATGGAGCAGGCCTGCCGCATGGGCGCGGACACCGTGCGCCAGCTTAAAATGACTACACGGGTGACGATGGGGGCATGTCAGGGTAGGGTATGCCGACAATTGGTGGAGTCATGGTTTTACAATCAGGTTCCTGCCGCCCGCCGGGAGGCGGAGCTGTTATCCCAAAGGCCTCCCGTGCGTCCCATAACGTTCGGGCAGCTAGCAGAGGGAGGTTCTTTATGAGCCGCATGCGTATTGTAAATCATCCTATTTTGGGACCAAAGCCGGAACGGCGGCAGGTATCTTTTATTTTTGACGGTCGTCCCATGCAGGGATTGGCTGGAGAGCCATTGGCAGCAGCACTGCTGGCCAGCGGTGTCCGTTTGCTGAGAAGGCATGAGGAATCCGGTACGGCCAGAGGTGTATACTGTGCCATTGGGCATTGTAACGAATGCCGCCTGACGGTTCATCCGTTCGGTACCGTCCGTTCCTGCCTGACCAAGCTGGAGGAAGGTATGGTGGTGGAAACCGGACGGCAGCTTTCGAATGAAATCACAGGGAGAATTGTGACATGAATGAAATGGCGCATCTCATCGTCATTGGGGCGGGTCCCGCCGGATTGTCCGCAGCGGTATCGGCTGCTGAGCAAGGATTGCCAGTCACGGTACTGGATGAGTTTACAGAGCCGGGTGGACGTATGCCTGGGCAATATCATGAGGAAGGCAGTCAAGGCTGGTGGGTTGGAAAACACGTTTCGGATGAGTTGATTACCCGTTGCGTGGAGCTTGGGGTGGACATTCGCTGCGGCGTTTCCGTACATGGCATGGAATATACGACAACGTGGGAAATTTCCACTTCCTGTGGATTGTTCACTGCGGATTACGTATTGCTGGCAACTGGAGCTGCCGAAATTCCTGTTCCGCTGGATGGATGGACATTGCCAGGAGTAATGTCCATCGGGGCTGCGCAGGTGATGACCAATGTTCATTACGTCAAGCCGGGAGAACGCGGCATCATAGTAGGCATGAATGTATTGTCGATGGCGATTGCCCGCGAGCTGTCCGTTGCCGGGGTAAAGGTGGCGGCGATTACACTGCCGTGCGCCAATCCGTTGGCTGGTGCAGCCGCAGATCCGACAGCCTCCGCGAAGCTGCTGCTTCAGCTATCGGGGCTGGCCCCGGCCGCCTGGATGCGCGCCGGCGGCAAGCTGGCAGCTGCGATGCGGATGGAGAAACTCATCGCGTGCTGCTATCCCCACAGAGGCTTCCGTCTGTGGGATATCCCGATCCGTTTGCGGACGGCGGTGCTGTCCGTCAACGGGCAGGACCGGGTCGAATCCGTGACCCTGGTCCACGTTAAACCGGACGGCTCGCCTATTCCCGGCAGCGAGCGCGTCGAACCCGCCGACTTCGTGGCGCTGAGCGGCGGCTTGTATCCGCTCGCTGAGCTGGCGGCGGTAGCCGGGTGCAAATTCGTGTACAGCCCTGAGCTAGGCGGGCATGTTCCACTGCATGGTGAGCGAATGGAAACCTCGCTCAAAGGGCTGTACGTTGCCGGCAATATTACCGGCATCGAAAGCGGGCTGGTCGCGATGGCCCAAGGTCGATTAGCCGCCGCTTCCATGCTCCATGCCGCTGGACTCGGCGGAGCAGGCGGGGAACAGCGGGTACAGGAGGCGATCCGTGAGGTCCATTTTGCGCGTAAGCATGCGCTGATTCAGTTTCATCCCGGCATTACAGAGGCGAGAATGCAGCTGTACCAGCAGTGGGGGCAAACCTCTGGCAGCGGCGCGTAACGGCTCGTTGTGTCTGATATGCGTTTTTTATCCCAAATTCGCCTTAAAGGAGGAACGGAAAGTGACTCTTAAAGCAAAAGCCCATATGAAAGCAAGGCCGTTCGCACTGAACGAGGTGGTATTGGTTGAAGGTCCCTTCAAACAGGCGATGGAGCTGAACCGATCTTATCTGTTGGAGCTTCAACCAGACCGCCTGCTGGCGCGTTTTCGGGAATATGCCGGACTTACGCCCAAAGCGCCTCAATATGAAGGCTGGGAAGCGATGACTATTTCCGGTCATACACTGGGACATTATTTGTCCGCTTGTTCCATGATGTATGCTTCAACAGGCGATGAGCGTTTTAAAGAAATCGCACATTACATTACGGATGAACTGGACGTTTGTCAGGCGGCGCATGGTGACGGATATGTATCCGGTATTCCAGGGGGAAAGGAACTTTTTGAAGAGGTGTCTGCTGGAAATATTCGCTCGAAGGGCTTTGACCTGAACGGTGCCTGGGCCCCCTTGTATACACTACACAAGTTATTCGCTGGCCTGCGGGATGCGTACCATTTGACAGGCTGTAATAAGGCATTAGATGTGGAGCGTAAGCTGGCGGACTGGCTCGAAGGAATTATGAAGCCGATGAGCGATGAGCAGATGCAGCAGATGATGTTTTGCGAATATGGAGGCATGAATGAGGTATTGGCCGATTTGTATGCGGATACCGGGGAAGAGCGCTACTTGTGGCTGGCTGAGTGCTTCTGGCACAAGCTGGTGCTGGACCCGCTTAGCTCGCAGGAAGACTGTTTGCAGGGCATTCACGCCAATACACAGATTCCAAAGCTGATCGGGCTTGCCAAGGAATATGAGCTCACGAATGACACGAAACGCCGGGCAACGGTGGAGTTTTTTTGGGAGCGGGTGGTGGATCATCATTCGTATGTCATTGGGGGGAATAGTTTTGGAGAATATTTTGGAGCGCCAGATGGCTTGAATGATCGCATCGGGCCTCATACGACGGAGACATGCAACACCTATAACATGCTTAAGCTGACCAATCATCTGTTTCAATGGAATGTTTCCGCCAAGGAAGCGGACTTTTATGAGCGAGGTCTATTCAATCATATTTTGGCTTCGCAGGACCCGGTTCACGGGGGCGTAACGTATTTTCTGTCGCTGGCGATGGGCGGGCACAAGCATTTTGAAAGCAAATTTGACGATTTTACGTGCTGTGTCGGCACAGGGATGGAAAACCATGCGAGCTACGGCAGCGGCATTTATTTTCACGATCACGATAAGCTGTATGTCAATCAGTTCATTGCCTCCACGCTGGAATGGAAGGACAGAGGTGTTACGCTAAAACAAAACACTTCCTATCCAGAGACGGATCATACGACGCTGGAGATTCAATGCGATCAACCAGCTCCATTTACGCTACTCATCCGCTATCCATATTGGGCTGAACAAGGAATTACCATTCGTGTAAATGGCAAGGAACAATCGGTTGCATCGGAACCGGGCAGCTTCATCTCTATCGCCAGAACATGGATTGACGGTGATGCTGTAGAGGTGACAATTCCGATGTCGCTGAGACTGGAGCAGATGCCGGATAACCCGGATCGGGCGGCTGTCATGTATGGACCGCTGGTGCTGGCAGGCGACCTGGGACCCTTAGAAGATCCTAAAGCCAAGGATTTCCTGTACACACCCGTATTCATTCCTCTAACGGAGGAGCTAGATGCCTGGATACAGCCTGTGGAGGGCAAGACGAATACGTTTCGTACCTTGAATGCAGGGCATCCCCGGGATGTGGAATTGTTTCCTCTGTATAAAATGCATGACCGTACGTATTCCGTATACTGGGACATTTTTACGAAGGAAGCGTGGCAGGAGGCGGAACAGGAATACACAGCAGCACGCGAAAAGCTGGCGATTCTGGAGCAGTGCACGATTGATTTTGCCCAACCCGGAGAAATGCAGCCGGAGCGGGATCATAACTTCCAGGGAGATGCTTCGACTCGCACCGGATATGTGAATAACCGACCTTACCGGAATGCGGGAATTGATGGCTGGTTTTCTTTTGATTTAAATACAGATCCATCTGCTCCGATGCTGTTGGTCATTACCTACACAGCTACGCTGGAAATGCCTAACTGCGGTTTTGATATTTTGATTAACGGTCATCTGCTTGAGCATTTTAGTGAAGGTTTTGATGAGGCTGATAAGTTTTACAATATTAATGCCGCTATTCCGGCTGCATATCTGGAGGGGAAGGATCAAGCGACAGTGACCTTCAAGGCCAAGCCGGGACAGCGTATTCGCAGATTGTTTGGGCTGAGGATGGTCAACAAGGACGTGTATGAGCAACTCTATCAAGCTGGAAGTCCAGGTATACATGAATGATCTTTGAAATGTTTCGTGAGAGAAAAGTAACGTTTGATTTTTAGTCCGGTATGATTTATGATGTAAGAAATATTGGATGATGCTGGAATAATCCATATGGTGGTATGATCTGATATATTCATAGTTTTTTTGCGCGTGAAGCACACGGGCTGTTTCTTCCTTCATAGGGAAGAGGCAGCCCTTTTTTGTTGATATTTTGCGGGAATATAACTTTTTTAAAGAGTCAGTTCTATGATTTAGGGGGAGGGATTGCTCAATAGAGTCTATTTTTTGGAATACTCTATATTAGAAGCTTTTCTTATAGATTTTGTAATAGGGAAACTCTATAATATATAAGTTGTATCCAGTATTTTCCGAAAGTGGGGATGCGATAAGTTTATGAGGTTAGAGATGATATACATAGTTTAAAGTTTAAGCTGACAAAGGGGATAGAGAGATGAGTATGAAGAAATGGATGTTGAGTTTGACCGCAGTCACGTTGCTATGGGGCGCGACAAGTACGATTCCAACGACGGAGGCAGCAAGCAGCACCAAACCCATTGAAGTCTTGTTAAACGCGAAAAAAATACAGTTTCCAGATGCTAAACCTTTTCAGGATAGTAACGATTATGTGATGGTACCGATTCGTTTTGTATCCGAAGCGCTAGGGGCTAAGGTAGGCTGGGAGAAAACAGGCGGCCAATTGGCTGTGTCGATTAAAAATGATGCACATGCCGTTAACATGACAGTGGGTCAAAATACCGCTACCGTGGATGGACAGACCAAAACGTATGAGACAAAGATTATTTTAAAGCAAAACCGTACTTTTGTGCCGCTGCGGTTGGTAAGTGAGGGTCTGGGGCAAACGGTAGAGTGGGATAAGGTCAGCCGCTGGGTCTGGATTGGGAAGAAGGAAATTGCTGCGCTGGAGGATACGGGGCATAAGGCGGTGAGTATCGAGCCGTATAAGAAACTATTTGCTAAAGACCCGTTTTTGCTTAAAAATCTAAATGGTCAAGAATACACAAAAACTATAATTTTTAAGTATTCGGATCTTCCAATCAAATTATTGCGTGATGTGTATTCAGTTGAACCATACACCTTAAAAGGGGTTCCTTACTTGAAAGTCAGAATTAAAACTATATCTACAGCAAGCCCATTGTTCTATGTCACTAAGAGTAAAGATACGAGATACCGTTATCCTATGGATGAACTTACCCAAGATAACGGGGATGGGACAAAAATGATTTTCTATAAAATTTATTCTTCGGCTGACGAAATGTACTATGGCATCAAAGATTACAAATCATTTAAACTCCAAGACATTCAATACATTGGTTTTTATGGCGCATCGATAGATTATATACCGCTAATGATCAGCCCTTGGAAAGGTAACTAAAGCACATGAAGACCGCACAACGCATTCTGGCCGTATTGCTGGTGGGGGTACTGCTATTCTTGCAGCTCCCACCTTTTTTTTTTCCTACCAACAAGGCAGCAGCCGATACGGAAATTACGCCACTGTCCTACTATCCAGACAAGAATGATCGCTACTTTGTCGGCATGATGTACTTCGATATGTGGAAGAATACCGCAGGGACTTGGGTCACAGATGGTGGTAAGCAACCCAATAAGGATATGCAGGGTGAAGCCACATTTACCTACAAGTTTAATTTTCCAGGTCGTAAGATTAAGAATGTCGAAGCAAAATTGTATGATCCAGCAGCAAAAGCTAACCAAGACAATCCTGATTATATAAAGTATTTTACAAAATCTCGGTCAGATACCTATGGAGACTATCTGACTTCAATAAGTGGCGGCCCCAAAGGGGGGACTAAGGATTCGGATGTTCGACCTTTTGGAAAAAAGGGAATAGGAACTGATACAACGATAATCCCAATCACAGTAAATATACGGTTAAACGCTGATAGACCTAGAGATATAAAGCTGGAGAGCTGCTCTAACTGTGCGAAGGAAGTAGAAGCCTACCGTATTTTCCAGCCGATCCTGTTCAAGATCGAACTGGAAGGCGGCCTAACCGTGAAGCATTATACTGTAACAGACAAGCCGCTAGATAAGGTGTTTCCACCACGCAACGAAGACCTGAAAGTTGGTCAAACGTATGACTTCACTCCAGGAAGTGATGAAAATTACGAGTACGTGGGCTACAAGAAAAGCTCCACCGGAGCGCCTCCAAGTGGCAACATTACGCCCGGCCAGCTCAAGCCATTGACGTATGACGGCAAGTTTGAGCAGTACACGGTCAATCTTTACTACAAAGAGAAGGGGCCGCCTCTTGACACGAAATGCACCCGACCTACACCTAGCGGTAGCCAGTCGGACAAATACCTCGACCCAATGGCTTCAGGTGTTATTAAAGCCGATCAGCGAGGCGCGTCACGTTTTGATGTAGCCAAGGGTATTCCAACTTCTGAAAGCCTGTACGGAAACGTGCTGGCCCGGAATTACCTGTTTCAAAACACCTACCAACAGCTCAAAGGCGAGTGCACCTACAACGTCAAGCTGAAGCGCACGTATGATCTGGAATGGGAAGATATCAACGATACCCGGCACATGAAGGTCGTGGAGTATTACAAATACGAAATTGTGAAACCGTACTCCTACTGGGTGATCGACAACCTTGAGGTGTACGGTATTAAGAACGCGCAGCTACGCAACTATGCACTGCCGGGAGGTAGTATTACGATTCCACCACGGAATTACACGCCTCCGTCTGTAGAATCAGCGACCAACGGAAAATACTATCCGGCTCCTTCTCCGGGCATCATCGATGGGGGTTCACTTTATATTTATGGCGGCAAGAGTATGCCGAAGGTGCCCAATGAACAAAGATCACTGGAGCCTGTGGCCCAGAAGGCTACACCAGACGTAGAAGTCGAAAACGATACTGTGAAATTCAACGGTCAAACGATCATGGACCACCAGCGTGTCAAGGAAAAGGGGCCGACTCCTGGCAAAATCCCTGAACCCGTAAAAATAGGGTCGGATACCCTGTACAGCCCGGGCCATATGATTGAAAAGCACAAGATCAATAAACCCAATACGCCCAGCAGCGGTGACATCACTTACGCTATTCTCAAGGGAAATATCAATGGAGGTGCGGATAAAACGTTCCCGATACAGGGAATCAATACAGTGACTGTCCACACTCCCGTAGTGAATCTGTCTAGTGTGTCTGACGATGCTGCTCATAATCAGAAAACCCAACCTACGAAGGGACGATCCGCGCTTATTTTGGAGCGCCCTTTCCGGGTGACGATCTCGACAGCAGGTCCGCATTTGAACATTCCTGGCTATGGTGATCGGGAGTATGCCAAATATGTACGAACCAAGCAGGTGAGATTTCCATTCGATGTGTACGACAAAAGGAAGACACTATTTTATCCACGAGGTACCTGGATCGACATTCCGGTGCTGCAGCTCGACACAGACTTTTATTTGCCCGTATGGGTGGATGAAGGCAACTATACAGTAGAGTTCCGTACCATTGCTGAAAATGCACCGGACGGATTCACCGAACAGCGCCATGCCAACACGGATATCGCCCATCATGTAGCCAATGATGTGGTGAATATTGAGGTCATCGGACGGATGTATGATTTTCATATCACGGATATTGCTGATTACCATTGGGAGCGGGTATTTCGGCAGCGAAAAGGAAGCCCAATGCATAGCGGCCTGTCCTATTGGACGGGGCTTGGCAATATTGACGGGTTGCCTAGAGGGAACCCGGAGCCATTCACCTTGCCCGTTCGCCCCGGTAGTCACCCATATGAAGGTTATACAAATGTGGCGGTCAAGACAGGCTATCATTTCAAGTTTGACCTCAAGACCAAAGGCAATATGTTTAGCGCCAAGGACGGTATTCGCATCACGCCATCGTTCTATTGGGTGAGCAAAGATGGGCGACAGCGGGAAGAGGTAGATCTGTATACACATTCCGGCAGTCGAAAATTTATCCGTTTGGGATCGGCGGAGGACCGGGAAAAGCGCTATGTTATTTTGAATGAACGGCTACGCAATGTGCCGATGGAGGAAATGCAGGACGCGGCAGCCTACCAATACAAGCATGAGCTGAGTGAAGCACAACAAAGCCAGTTGACACTGGAACGCTATGTTTCTCTGTATGCCCACCGTATTGCACGCAGCAAGACCTGGATTGGACGTTACGACTGGCTGGTGCTGCCTGCGGCTGTGCGTACCTTGATTGGTCCAAAGACAGACCTGCCAGATGGGGTCAACGTGGATCGCGCTAATGCGTCGATTCAGCGCTGGTATGGCGAATATAGCCTGCCTGCTGATGTTTACGCAGTCACCAAAGGCGCGGATTTGCGCGAGGTCAGTCGCCGTCAGGAGCTAAACGAGCACACAGATATATTCAAGAAAACGGGCTTTATCGTCGTCCGCTTTAATGTGGAGTCACTGCGTCAGGGGGACGCTGAGCATCCGCATTTACAGTATATAAATGGCCCGCTGTTGAACCAGTGGCAACTGGAGGGTTACCGCCGAGAGATAAAAGACCCATACGGGCATACCTTTCATTTACAGGACGGGGATGTAGTATTTTATCATGCGGATCAGTCCAGTCGGGACGATTTCAGTTCATTTGTCCCTCACTAGCTTGTAGTAATCAAGACGAATCCTAATCCATAGCTAGCGCGAAAAATACGAAAACGGACAATGGGAACAATCCACTGTCCGTTTTTTATATTTCCTTTTGAGTTTATGCGAATATGATTTTGCCTACTTCCTCTGCCTTCATGGGGAGTTTGGCGGTGTTCAGCCCTTAACATGCCGTTTTCATACAGGCTTGGTGAGGGCTGTTTTATTTGGAATGAGTAAACAACACGGATTTGTGTAGAGAAATCCTCGGATATTTAAACGCGTTTGGGGGAACGGCAAAACTATAATAGTAAGGAAATTTAATTTATGTAAGCGCAATCATTTCAGGGATTTGCTTGTCATTACAATACAATTGAGGAGGACGACCTGGATGGCTCAAGGGAAAGGCGCATGGCGAAAGAGAAGCTTGACCGCCGCGTTGGCAGCGATGCTGGCGATGACGGGGACAACTGGAGGAGTGGCTGCGGAAGACTTATCCGAACCCACACTGCAGGCGGAATCAGCAATTGCAGTAGAACAGAACCGTAGCGGGAGCATTCAGCTGGAAAAGCTGGATCGCGGACTGGTAGCTGCGGTGACGCAGGAGGGGGTATTTTTAAGCTGGCGGTTATTGGCTCAAGAAGTGAACGGTTACGGTTCAACGGGGCTGACAGGAGCAGACTTTAACGTATATCGTGACGGTAAAAAGATCGTGACGGTGACTGACAGCACCAACTATGTGGATAAGGAAGGAACCGGAAATGCGGTGTACAGAGTAGCTTCAGTCGTAAAAGGCAAAGAAAAGGATCGTAGCGCCAAAGTGAAGCCATGGCAACAGGGTTACTATGAACTTCCTCTTCAAAAGCCTGCCGATGGTGTAACACCAGCGGGTGAATCCTATACCTATTCGGCCAACGACATGAGTGTGGGGGATGTGGATGGAGACGGGCAATATGAATTTTTTGTAAAATGGGACCCGTCGAACTCCAAGGATGTATCTCAGAAGGGGTATACCGGAAATACGTATGTCGATGCGTATACGGCCGAAGGTAAGCTATTGTATCGGATTGATCTGGGCGTGAATATTCGATCAGGTGCACATTATACACAGATGATGGTGTACGATTTTGATGGCGATGGTAAAGCCGAGCTGATGTTCAAAACGGCTCCAGGGACCAAAACGATTTCTTTTGATAAGAAGGGCAAGCCGAAAAAAGAAAAATATATTACTCTGCCACGTGAGGATCGCAAAGCAGGGATTACACATGAGGACGATTACCGTTTGAGCCGCTCGGATTATTATGGGCACGTGGTGAACATGTTCATGAACTGGACGAAGCATGAAGAAGTGGTCAAGGGACAATGGCCTGCTACGCTGGAGGAATGCTTTGGCATCGCTCCGAAGTACAGTTATCCGTTATCCCGAAAGGATGCGGAAAGCCTAACAGACTACTTTATGGATGTATATGCCCCATCACGGAGCGACAAAAACAAGCTGAGAGAGTTCGAGGGCTTTATTGTTGATGGACCGGAGTATTTGACGATTTTCAAGGGGAAAACGGGAGCTGAGCTGGATACCATCCGCTATGAGCCGGAGCGTCATGACGATGGACTCATGTGGGGCGACTACGCTATGGCCCGAATTGAACCCGCCAACCGCGTGGACCGCTTCCTAGCAGGGGTGGCTTACCTGGACGGGCGCAAGCCGTACGCTGTATTTGCACGCGGCTATTATACGCGTTCCACCTTGGCTACCTACACATGGGATGGTCGCCATCTCCAAAAACATTGGATGGTAGACAGTGGCTGGGCACCAATGACCAATCCATTTAACGATAGTCCGCATGGGCGTGATGGAACGGACCCGAAATTTGGCACCTTGACCACACAGGGAGCGCATTCTTTGAGCATGGTGGATGTGGATGGTGACGGCAAGGACGAAATCGTATACGGTTCTGCCACGATTGACCATGATGGCAACCTGTTGTACAGCTCATTTGATGTCATGCCTCCTGAAAGCGCAACTCCGGGCCAAACCGCCAGATTGGGACACGGTGACGCGCTGCATGTAACCGATATTGACCCGGATCGCCCCGGCAAAGAAATCTTTATGGTACATGAAGGTGGCACTTACGCTCCATATGGCTATTCTTTGCGGGATGCCAAAACAGGTGAAATCATTTACGGCGCATATTCCGGCAAGGATACAGGTCGGGGAATGGTCGGTGACATAGACCCGGATCAGCGAGGTCTGGAGACCTGGGCCATAGGCCTGTGGACCGCAGCGGGTAAACAGCTGGATACAAAGATGCCGGGTACCAATATAAGTATCAAATGGGCAGCTGATATGACCACACAAATCGTAAACGGTGCAATTGATGTAACCCCAACCATTGAGGATTGGAAACGAGGTACATTGTTGACCGCCACTGGAACCAAAACGAACAACTATACGAAAGGAACGCCATCGCTGGTAGCCGACATTTTCGGAGATTGGCGCGAGGAAATGCTCGTCCGTACAGCGGATAGCTCAGCAATCCGTATCTATCTGAGCACAGAACCTACGACGCATAAATTATACACGTTGATGCATGATCCGCAGTATCGCATGGATGTGGCACGTCAAAATACCGGGTATAACCAGCCGTCCTACACGAGCTTTTATTTTGCATCCGATATGGATTGGGCGAATGTGCCGATTCCCAAGCTCTACACGCCAAAAGCCTTAATAGAGGAAGAGAGCAGTGACGAAGCGGATGAAGTAGAGGCAGCAGAGGTGGATGAGGCAAAGGCAGCAGAGGTAGATGAAAAAGAAGTCGATGGAACGAAAGTCGATGGGACGGAAATAGATGTGAAGGAATGATAAGCGGAGACTATTTCCCAAAATATATAATAAAAAAATAAAATTTCTTATCTCAAAAGGAGAGCCGTATTTACGGACTCTCTTTTTTTACGTCTTGATGTTATTGAGAATATAAAATGTAACCGCGCACATGTAAAGTGTACGATATATTACTTAACGTAAAATTTGACACATATGTGAAATGAGGATAAATGTCGGGGATTTCATGGAGAAGCGAATTGACTGTATTTGTCCCTGTCTCTAAGATGTAATTATATTCCAGACAAAAACAGAGAATTGTGTAAGGGAATATAACGTAGAGAGGAGGGAATGAATGGATTCTTTAGCTGATCTCTCGGAAACCCCCTTAGTCTTGGAAACCCTCAGACGACATCCCTGTTATAACGAAGAGGCACATCGCTATTTTGCGCGCATTCATCTTCCAGTAGCCCCGGCATGCAATATTCAGTGCCATTATTGCAACCGCAAGTTCGATTGCGTCAATGAAAGCCGTCCCGGCGTTGTTAGTGAACTGCTTACGCCGGAGCAGGCGGCGAGCAAGACCTATGGCGTAGCGGCACAGCTGATGCAACTGTCCGTTGTCGGCATTGCGGGACCTGGAGATCCGCTGGCCAATGCGGAGGCAACCTTCGATACCTTCCGCCGGGTCCGTGAGACAGTTAAGGATGTCATATTCTGTCTCAGCACGAATGGCCTTACCTTGATCAGGCATATCGACAGGATTGTAGAGTTGGGTATCTCGCATGTCACGATCACGATCAATGCTGTAGATCCAGTGGTGGGGAGCCGCATTTATGGATGGGTCTACGATGAAGGAAAACGCTATGCAGGAGAGGAGGCCGCGCGGCTGTTGATTGACCGCCAGCTGGCAGGCTTGAAGATGCTGGCTTCGAGAGACGTATTGTGCAAGGTAAACTCGGTGCTGATTCCCGAAGTCAATGATGCCCATCTGCCAGAGGTAGCCAGGGTGGTCAAGGAGCACGGCGCGGTACTGCACAACATTATGCCGCTCATCATCGCACCCGGCAGTCGATATGAGCAGGAAGGGATGCGGGCCCCCCGTCCCCGTCTGGTCCGGCAGCTGCAGGAGCAATGTGCTGAGGCGGGAGCTGTCATTATGCGCCATTGCCGTCAGTGCAGGGCGGATGCGATTGGACTGCTGGGCGAGGATCGCAATCAGGATTTTACATGGGAGAACATTGCGGCTGCTCCTCCCATGGATGAAGGGGCAAGGGCACAATTTCAGAAAGAACTGGATGAGAAGGTGAGAGTGAGAATGGAACGCAAGGAGGGACAATCGCACCACAAACAACCGTCAACCGGGGGTGGATGTAGCTGCCCGTTATCGGAGGATAAGCCTGAAGCAAGCTTTACCTCAAAGCCAGTCCTAATCGCTGTGGCCAGTCGTGGCGGAGGGAAGGTGAATCAGCATTTCGGTCGTGCCAAGGAATTCATGATCTATGAAAGCGACGGGACTATCGTAAATTTCATAGGCATTCGTAAGGTGCAATCCTACTGCCATGGGAAAGCCGATTGCAATGGAGACAAGGTCGAGACGATGAAGGAGATCCTTTCCATGGTGCATGACTGTGCATTGCTGCTGTCGTCCGGCATAGGCGAAGCCCCCAAAGAGGCATTGCAGGAAGCTGGCGTGCTGCCTATTGTATGCGGCGGGGATATTGAGGAATCCGTTCTGGAATATGTAAAATTTCTGCGTTATATGTATCCTGTGCAGAGCAATAAGGGAAGTAAGCGCAATAAGGGAGTTAAGGGTAATCATTCGGATTTACCCATTGAACATTTTGGAGGCTGAGAAAATATGAGACAAATTGCGTTTTACGGTAAAGGCGGTATCGGCAAATCGACAACCTCGCAGAATACACTGGCTCAGCTCGCGACCAAATTCAAACAAAAAATTATGATCGTAGGCTGTGATCCCAAGGCAGACTCCACCCGTCTTATTCTGAATACGAAGGCCCAACAGACAGTGCTACATCTGGCTGCTGAAAGGGGCACGGTAGAGGATTTGGAGCTGGAGGATGTTGTCCAGAAGGGCTTCGGTGACATTCTGAACGTGGAATGCGGCGGGCCAGAGCCTGGTGTCGGCTGTGCAGGACGCGGCATCATCACAGCCATTAATTTTCTGGAGGAAGAAGGGGCCTACGAAGGGCTGGATTTTGTTTCCTACGATGTACTGGGGGACGTCGTGTGCGGGGGCTTCGCCATGCCGATCCGGGAGAAGAAGGCGCAGGAAATCTACATTGTATGCTCAGGAGAGATGATGGCTATGTACGCTGCCAACAATATTGCGCGCGGAATATTGAAGTATGCCAACAGCGGCGGGGTGCGTTTGGGCGGCTTAATCTGCAACAGCCGGAATACGGACCTGGAAGCGGAACTGATTACAGAGCTTGCAAGAAGACTGAACACGCAGATGATCCACTTTTTGCCGCGTGACAATGTTGTGCAGCACGCTGAGCTGCGCCGTATGACTGTTACCCAATATAACCCGGAACATAAGCAGGCTGCGGAGTATGAAGAGCTGGCAGGTAAGATTTTGAATAACGATATGCTGACGGTTCCTACTCCTATTTCCATGGAAGAGCTAGAGGAGCTATTGATGGAATTCGGCATTATTGAGGATGAAGAAACCGCAATTAACAAAGCAGAGGCGTCTGGGCAGTAGGCTGTAGCCAGAAGGCTTAATGACGGAATCATCGTGTGATGGTGGGGGGAGCTGAACGCACAGCTCGCAGGAGGGAGGAATAGGCCAAATGAGCAGTATTGTGGATAAGGGAAAGCAGATCGTAGAGGAGATACTGGAGGTATATCCCAAGAAGGCCAAGAAGGACCGGACCAAGCATTTTGAGATCGCGGATGAGGAACTTGTGAACTGCGGAACCTGTTCCATTAAGTCCAACATGAAATCACGGCCCGGCGTTATGACAGCAAGGGGCTGTGCTTATGCAGGCTCCAAGGGTGTGGTATGGGGCCCGATTAAAGACATGGTACACATTAGCCATGGTCCCATCGGCTGCGGGCAATACAGTTGGGGTACCCGACGCAATTATGCGAATGGGGTATTGGGCATCGATAATTTTACCGCCATGCAGATTACAAGTAATTTTCAGGAAAAGGATATCGTGTTCGGGGGAGATAAGAAGCTGGAGGTGATCTGCAGGGAAATTAAGGAGATGTTCCCGCTGGCTAAAGGCATCTCCGTACAATCTGAATGTCCGGTCGGACTGATTGGTGATGATATCGGGGCTGTGGCCAAGAAGATGACAGAGGAGCTGGGCATTCCGGTCATTCCTGTACGCTGTGAGGGTTTTCGCGGAGTGAGTCAGTCTCTGGGGCATCACATTGCTAATGATGCTATCCGAGATTTTCTAATGGGGCGCCGGGAGCTAAAGGAGTGCGGGCCTTATGATGTCTCCATTATTGGGGACTACAATATCGGCGGTGATGCCTGGGCCTCGCGCATTTTGCTGGAGGAAATGGGACTGCGGGTCATAGCGCAGTGGTCGGGTGACGGTACGATCAATGAGCTGGGGATTGCCCATAAATCCAAGCTTAATCTGATCCATTGTCATCGTTCCATGAATTATATGTGCACAACGATGGAGCAGGAATACGGAATTCCCTGGATGGAATATAACTTCTTTGGCCCGACCAAGACGATGGAGAGCCTCAGGGCGATTGCTGCCCGCTTTGACGAGACGATTCAGGAAAAATGTGAGCAGGTCATCGCCCAATATATGCCGCAGATGGAGGCGGTCATCCGTAAATACCGCCCACGTCTGGAAGGCAAAAAGGTGATGCTTCTGATTGGCGGACTGCGGGCAAGGCATACCATTGGTGCCTATGAGGATCTGGGTATGGAAATTGTGGCTACAGGCTATGAATTTGCCCATAAGGATGATTACGAAAAGACGTTTCCCGATGTAAAGGAAGGTACTGTTTTGTACGATGATCCAACGGCCTATGAGCTGGAGGAATTGGCCCAGCGGCTGAATATTGACTTAATGGGTGCCGGAGTCAAGGAGAAATACGTGTATCACAAAATGGGCATTCCCTTCCGTCAAATGCACTCTTGGGATTACAGCGGGCCTTATCATGGTTTTGACGGCTTCAAGATTTTTGCACGTGATATGGATATGACCATCAATAGTCCAGTATGGAGCCTGCTGCCATCTCGGCAGACTGCGGAGGTGTCGGTATGAGCGAGGGTCTGAACATTGTCGATCACAATCAGTTGTTTCGGCAGGATAAATATGTGCGCCAGCGTGAGGATAAACGGGCTTTTGAGGCCCCTTGCTCGCCAGAGGAGGTTACCGCCACCCTGGAGTATACCAAGACCAAGGAATACAAGGATAAGAATTTCGCTCGTACAGCCGTAGTTGTGAACCCGGCCAAGGCTTGTCAGCCGCTGGGAGCGGTCATGGCTGCGCTGGGCTTCGAAAAAACGCTCCCGTTCATTCATGGCTCACAGGGCTGTACAGCTTATTTCCGCAGCCATCTTGCCCGCCACTTCAAAGAGCCTGTTCCTGCCGTCTCCACCTCGATGACCGAGGATGCCGCCGTATTCGGTGGGATGCGCAACCTCATTGACGGTATAGAGAACTGCATTGCCTTGTATCAGCCGGAGATGATTGCGGTATGCACGACCTGTATGGCAGAGGTGATCGGGGATGATCTGTCTGCCTTCCTGGCCAATGCCCGTCAGGAGGGAGCCCTTCCCGAGGATATGCCGGTTCCTTTTGCCAATACCCCCAGCTTCTCCGGTTCACATATTACAGGCTATGACGTCATGCTGCGCTCTGTGCTGGAGACGCTGTATAACAAGTCAGGCCGGACGCCGCAGCCTGGTCATGAATTGAAGCTGAATGTATTGCTCGGGTTTGACGGGTATACAGGCAATTTTGCCGAAATGCGGCGCATGCTGGGGATGTTCGGCGCTACGTATACCATTCTGGGTGACCACAGCAGTAATTTTGATTCAGGGGCTACTGGAGAGTACAGCTACTATTACGGGGGAACGCCGCTTGAAGATGTGCCCAAGGCCGCAGATGCTGCAGGCACGTTGGCGATCCAGCAGTACTCTCTTCGTAAAACATTAGGTTATATGAAGCAAACCTGGGGGCAGCAGGTGTCCTCCATCTCCACACCGCTGGGCATCCGGGCTACAGATCGGTTGCTTGAGGAGATTAGCCGCCTGTCTGGAAGAGAAATTCCCGAGGCATTGAAGCAGGAGCGCGCCCGAATTGTGGATGCCATGATGGATTCGCATGCTTATCTGCACGGCAAACGAGTGGCTATGGCGGGAGACCCGGATATGCTCATCGGCCTGATTGGTTTTTGTCTGGAGCTGGGCATGGAGCCGGTGCATATTGTTTGCTCCAATGGGGACCGGAAATTTGAGAAGGAAGCAGAGCTTCTGCTGAAATCCAGCCCTTACGGTGCAGAAGCCACGGTTCATTCCGGTCAGGATTTGTGGCATATGCGTTCGCTGCTGTTCCAGGACCCAGTAGACCTGGCTATTGGTAGCTCCCACCTGAAGTTCGCGGCGAAAGAAGCGAAAATTCCATTGCTGCGTGTGGGCTTTCCGATCTTCGACAGGCATCATCTGCATCGTTATCCGATTATCGGCTACCAGGGTGCGCTGAATCTGCTTACCCAATTCGTGAATACCGTACTGGATGTCATGGAGGAGCAGGCTCCGGATCATAGCTTTGATCTAGTGCGCTAATTGATGTATCGCGTAGATGGAAGTTGACAACTTGGCTTGTAATTTCAATGGATTCTATCTGAAATAAGGGGGGTTGCGGATGGAGCCGGCTGTGTCTAACGGAAGGCTGGAGGTATCCTGCGGCAAAAAAATTCCCAAAAGCACGCCCTGTCCCCGGCCTGTGCCGGGGGAGGCTTCGGGTGGCTGCTCCTTTGACGGGGCCCAGATTACACTGATCCCCATTGCAGATGCGGCTCATCTGGTGCACGGGCCGATTGCGTGTCTCGGCAATAGCTGGGAGAGCAGAGGCAGCCTGTCCAGCGGCCCGGAGCTGTCGGCGTATGGCTTCACTACTGATCTTGGAGAACAGGACATCATTTTTGGTAGTGAACAAAAGCTGCATGAATCGATCCGCTACATTGTCAGCCGCTTTGCTCCTCCCGCTGTATTCGTCTATACCACATGCGTCACAGCCCTCACGGGTGAAGATATCGAGGGAGTTTGCAAGGCTGAATCAGAGCAGCTGGGAACGCCGATCATTCCGGTGAACAGCCCGGGATTTGTGGGCAGCAAGAATCTCGGGACCCGGCTGGCCGGAGACGTGCTGTTCCAGCATATTATCGGCAGCACCGAGCCGGAACAGACAACCTCCCATGATATCAATCTCATTGGGGAATACAATATCGCCGGCGAGATGTGGCATATCGAGCGGCTGATGCAGCAGGCGGGAATGAGTATCCTGTCCCGAATTACCGGAGACGGTCGGTTCCGTGAGGTGGGATGGGCGCATCGTGCCAAGGCCAATATGGTCGTATGCAGCCGGGCTTTGCTGGGTCTGGCAGTCCAAATGGAGCGTAAATACGGCATTCCTTATTTTGAAGGTTCATTTTATGGAGCAAAGGAGACGAGTTATTCCTTGCGACAGATGGCTTACCTGACCGGAGATCGTGATGTGGAGCGACGGGTGGATAAGCTGGCCGCACGGGAGGAAATGAGGCTATCGCTGGAGCTCGAGCCCTACCGCAAGCAGCTGAAAGGAAAGCGGGCAGTGCTCTATACCGGGGGTGTAAAGAGCTGGTCTGTCATTACGGCTTTGCAGGAGCTGGGCATTAAGGTGGTTGGTGTAGGCACGAACAAAAGCACTGCCGAGGATGTATCCCGGATTGCTGACCGTATCGGAGATGATGCGGAATACATCCCGGAAGGCGGCGCCCGGCAGATTCTCAAGACCGTACGGAGCCGCAAGGCAGACATGGTCATTGCCGGGGGCCGGAACATGTATATGGCGCTTAAGGAACAAATTCCTTTTGTGGACATCAATCAAGAACGGCACAAAGCCTATGCGGGCTATGACGGGCTGTTATCTCTGGCGAAACAGCTTGTGCATACGCTACAGCATCCGGTATGGGAACTGACCGCCAAATTGGCTCCATGGGAGGAGGAGACGGAATTTGCCGATTAAATCCGCCACGAAGCCTGTCAGTGTCAACCCGCTCAAGGTAGGACAGCCTTTGGGCGGCGTGCTAGCTCTGCAGGGAATGTATCGCTCAATGCCTTTGCTGCACGGCGCTCAGGGCTGCTCGGCCTTCTCCAAGGCGCTGCTGACTCGCCATTTTCGAGAGCCGATTGCCGTTCAGACCTCTGCGCTGCAAGAGATGGACGTTATATTTGATGCAGACCGGAATCTGGAGGAGGCACTGGATCATATCTGGTCCAAACACCATCCAGATGTCATCGGCGTTATCAGCACGGCCCTCACCGAGGTGGCAGGCGTTGATTTTCAGTCTAGGGTAAAGGCGTTCAAGCGAGAACGGGCCTTGAAGGACAGTTTGCTGTTTTCTATATCGCTGCCTGATTTTCACGGCTCTCTGGAGACGGGCTACAGCAGTACAGTAGAGTCGCTAATGGATGCTGTACTCGGGTTAGCCGGAGGCAAGTCCCCCAAAAAACAGCGCCGGACGCAGGTCAATCTGCTGCCGGCTTCTTATCTGACTGCCGGAGATGTCATGGAAATCAAGGATATTATCGCTTCCTTCGGCCTGGAGGTTATCACACTCCCCGATATCTCCACTTCCTTGTCCGGCCACCTGCTGACAGGTTTTTCCCCTTTGACGAGAGGGGGGACTCCGCTGGATTCAGCCTGCCAGATGCTGGAGTCTTCCTGCACCATTGCCATTGGCGCGAGCATGGAGCGTCCGGCGCGCAGGCTGACTCATGCCGCAGGCATTCCCTACCACTTGTTCACGGGTCTGTCTGGCTTGGCCGCGAGCGATGTGTTCATACATTTTCTGCAGAAAATCAGCCGCGAGCCAGCCCCTGTTCGCTTCCGCTGGCAGCGTGAAAATCTGTTGGACAGCATGCTGGATGCCCATTTCTATTATTCCGGCGCTTCCGCTGTAGTGGCCCTAGAACCGGATCATATGCTGTCGACCGCAGCCTGGCTGGAGGAGATGGGAGTGGAACTGAAGCGGCTAATTACACCCTGCACCACGCCCGCACTGCAAAAGACAGAACGGGAAGTCTGGATCGGTGATCTGGATGATGCAGAGGAGAGCGCGCAGGGCGTTGATTTGTGGATCAGCAATTCACATGGAAGAAAGGGAGCGGCACGGGCTGGCGCCTCATTCGTGCCGGCAGGCTTGCCGGTGTATGACGAGCTGGGCGCCCACACATCCGTAAGCGTCGGATACCGTGGAACCATGGAGTGGGTGAACAAAGTAGGCAATGTATTGCTTGCCGAGGGGGGGAAGGGAGGATGAAGGTTGCATTTGCGACGGAAGACGGTGTGCTTGTGAATGCTCATTTTGGACAGAGTCCCATGTTCACTGTATTCGAAATCCGGCACTCAGGCGTTCAGTTCCTGGAGCATCGGCGGATAGCCCTGGGAAGCGATGAGAACGAGGCGGGCAAGATCGCCAGCCGAATTGGCTTGATTGAGGATTGTGCATTGATCTTTCTGGTACAGATTGGCGCTTCGGCCGCCGCACAGGTTACCAAGCGGACCATTATGCCTGTGAAGGTGGCCTTCGGTAGCACCATTGAGGAGCAGGTCCAGCGTCTCCAGAATATGCTGGCTCGCAATCCGCCCATGTGGCTTGCCAAAATCCTGCACGCTGAGGAGGGCAGCGGCAAAGCCGAATCATGAGCCTTCAGTAAGGAAGAATAACCGAAGAACAACCAGATATGGTGTCAAGATCCTGCGGACCGAATATCTTAATGGCGGGGCCGCACATGGAGGAGGTGGACGAATGGTACAGCTGCTGGAAGACAGTAGATACGGACGCCAGTTGAAGCTGTTGGGAACGGAAGGTCAGAACAGGCTAAAGCAGGCTACTGTTATGGTTGCTGGCATCGGAGGATTGGGAGGGACAGCGGCCATGTACCTGGCCGCTGCCGGAGTGGGAAAGCTGATATTGGCCCATGAGGGCGTAATCCATCTGCCCGATATGAACCGGCAGGTGCTGATGGACAGCGGGCGAATCGGGGAGGAACGGATGGAGACGGCATTGCAGCATTTGCATCGTATTAACCCAGAGACCCAACTTGAGGGCCACGCCCACAGAATCACGGAAGAATCTTCTGGACCATGGGTAGAAGCGGCGGATATCGTGATTGATGCAAGGTATGACTTTCCGGAAAGATATGCGCTGAACAGACTATGTGTTCGACATGGCAGACCGATGATAGAAGCGGCCATGTACGCCTATGAAGTCTCATTGATGACCATTGATCCCGGTAGGACGGCATGCCTGGAATGTCTCTACCCGGAAGGAGGACAGCCCTGGGAGCCTCTGGGATTCCCGGTTCTGGGAGCTACCTCCGGTTTGATTGGCTGTATGGCTGCACTGGAAGCGGTCAAATGGATTACAGATGCGGGCAATCTGTTCACTGACCGTATGTACCGTATGAATGTGCTGGATATGAGCAGCTGCACCATAGCAGTCAAACGCAACCCGTGTTGTCCTTGCTGCGGAACGGGAGGGGATATAGATGAGTCAGTTGCATATTTGTGATACGACACTTCGTGACGGAGAACAGGCTCCGGGCGTTGCCTTTTCGGCCGAGGAGAAAACTGAAATTGCCATCATGCTGGACTCGGCGGGGGTGGAGCAGGCTGAGATCGGAATTCCGGCAATGGGAAAGGCGGAGTGCAGGTCTATTGCCAGGATTGCTGCTCTCGGACTTCAGATGAAGCTAATGACCTGGAATCGCGCGGTGTTCACGGATATTGATGCAGCTGAATCGACAGGCGTCGGCTGGGCCCATATTTCGGTTCCCGTGTCGACGGTGCAGATGAAGTCCAAGCTGGGTATGAATCCTGAGCAGGTGACAGAGCTGATCCGCAAGTCTGTTGATTACGGTCAGTGTAAAGAATTGACTGTTTCCGTAGGCTTTGAGGATGCTTCAAGGGCAGATGACCTGTTCCTTGAGCAGTTGGCGAATCAGCTCTACAGGGATGGCATCCGGCGCTTCAGATATGCCGATACGCTGTCTGTTCACCATCCCGCTGCGATAGCTGCCCGTATAGACAGGCTTGTATCACGCGTACCGCAGGATGTGGAGCTTGAGATTCACTGTCATAATGATTATGGTCTAGCGCTTGCCAATACCCTGGCAGCTTTGCAGGCGGGAGCTGTCTGGGCCAGTACCACGGTGTCAGGACTTGGGGAAAGGGCAGGCAATACGGCGCTGGAGGAGGTGGTGATGTCGTGGAGGGACCTATATCAAGGAACCTGCAGCGTCCGTCCCGAACTGCTGAACCCGCTGGCTGCACTGGTGTCCAAAGCCTCCAACCGAATCGTTCCCGAAGGCAAGCCAATTGTGGGAGACATGGTATTCGCCCATGAATCCGGCATACATATCAACGGTCTGCTAAAGGAGCGTGCCGCCTATCAGACCCTTGATCCAACCGAGCTGGGCACTGACCATTCGTTCGTACTCGGCAAGCATTCGGGCAGAAGTGCAGTTCAATATATGCTGGAGCAGGAAGGAATCGAGGCAGGCTCCGGTGAAATCAAGTTTGTGCTGGAGCGACTTCGCCTAGTCGGTGAAGATCCCAAGCGTGTCATCCATAGCGCGGATTTAAGGCGCTGGCTGCAGTATTATCCGGCAGAGCTGCCAAAATAACCGAAAAGGCGTTCCCATCCGGTAAGTGTGACCGTGACTGGAACGCTTTCTTGTATATCTTTTAATTTCACAACCGGAGTCTCCAATTTGCTGGTTAAACGAAGCCGTTCAGAAGGGTATAATAAAATATAGTGCTGTATAAAGTGCGTATATATGGTTTTACAGCAGGTCTTGATTCATATAACCATGACACGCTGATCTGGAAGGACGGCTATGGGCAATTGGAGGAATGCTTGTGGGAATGATGTTTTCTTTTCTAAAAAAATATCGGGTTCCAGCCATCGCAGCGCTCGTGATGATGTTGCTGGAATTGACGGTAGAGCTATCGCAGCCATATTTGATCTCTAAAATCATTGATGAGGGCATCCGACAGCAGGATTTGTCCGTCGTCTGGTTATGGGGCAGTGTACTGGTGGGGAGTGCCGTTATCGCTTTTATGGCGGGCATATCCAGCTCTTTTTTTGCTTCACATGCAAGTCAGGGCTTCGGCTATGATTTGCGGGAAAAGCTGTACCGTAAAGTGCAATCCTTTTCGTATCCTGTGTTTAAACGTTTTGCCACTTCGTCGCTGATTACGCGTCTGACCGGGGATGTCACGCAAGTACAGGATACGGTGTTTATGAGCCTGCGGTTTATGACACGGGTTCCGCTTGTAGTCATCGGCAGTATTGTGATGGCACTGGTTGTACATTTCAGGCTTGGGCTGCTATTGGCGGTTATGGCCCCGGTGCTGTTCGTGTTTGTGCTGGTGATGATGCGGCGAACGGTCACTTTATTTAAGGGTGTCCAGCGTCGCCTGGATGACGTTAACGGAGTGATTCAGGAGAATCTGACAGGCATCCGACTCATCCGGGTTTTTGTGCGGATGCGGCATGAAATCGAACGTTTTGCCCATTACGGAGGCGAGTTGATGAAAGGGACGGTGTCCGCTCTACGCTGGACAGAAACGACGATGCCGTTCATTTTGTTTACGATGAATGCAGGGATTATTGCAGTACTTTGGTTTGGACGCGGCCAAATTTCCACTGGGGATGCCAGTGTAGGACAGGTGGTTGCAGTCGTCAATTATTCACTGCGGACGATTGGGGCCTTGTCTGCCTTGTCGGGTATCGTTGTTGTATTTTCCCGAGCTACTGCATCTACCGGGCGGATTCGAGAGATATTGGACACAGCTAATGAAGATGGGTCAGAGATGGAGTCTGTTTCAACACATCATACACGGATTAAGGGACAGGTGGAAATGGACCGGGTGAGCTTTCATTATCCGGGCAGTGATCTGGCTGTACTAAAGGATATCTCTTTTAGGGCGCGACCGGGCGAGCGGATAGCTATTATGGGGGCCACTGGCTCGGGAAAATCTTCACTTGTGCAGTTGATTACACGTCTGTATGAAGAAGATGAAGGTCATGTGCGCTTTGACGGAAAGGACGCTCGTGAACTGGATGCGTCCATATTACGAGAGGCGATTGGCTATGTCCCTCAGGAGGTACTGCTATTCACCGGCTCGATTCGGGATAATATTGCTTGGGGGCTGGAGAATGCGAGCCTGGAGCAAATTGAGGAAGCCGCACGCATGGCGCAAATCCATAATATGATTGAACACTTGCCGCAAGGCTATGACACGATGCTCGGGCAGCGTGGCGTCAATCTGTCTGGCGGACAGAAACAGCGGCTTTCGATTGCCCGCGCACTGGTGCGCCAGCCGGCAGTGCTGATTTTGGACGACAGCACAAGTGCGCTGGATGTAGGGACAGAAGCAGCACTACTGAATGCACTCGATGGTCTGTCCTGCACGACATTTCTCATTACGCAGAAGATCAGCTCGACCGCATCGGCAAATCAGATTTTACTGCTGGATGAGGGTCGCCTGATGGCAAGTGGAAGCCATGAGCATCTCATGGATAGTTCGGATCTGTATCGGCGTATCTATGAATCACAATATGGAAAGGAGGAGTCGCATGTTCAAGGAACTCATTGAACCGTTCCGTCAGCCTACACCGCCGTCTGGTGTGCTGCGAAATCCGGCGGGAGCTGAAGGACGCCACAAGGCCAAAGCGAAGAACTGGTTTGGCACCTTAGGACGGATATGGGCTTATCTGGCTCGCCGTAAGGCCAAACTGATGCTGGTACTGTTCATGGTCCTGCTCAGCTCCGGGCTAGCTCTGCTGGGTCCATATCTGGTCGGCGTAGCGGTGGATGATTTTCTCGAAGGTCCGGGTGGACGCATGTGGATTTATTTTCTCATCGGATTAGGAGCTGTATATCTGCTCAACTCGCTGACCTCCTGGCTGCAAAATATCTGGATGATCGAGATTGCCCAAGAGACGGTGTACCGCATGCGTTTCGATCTGTTTTCACATTTGCATCGACTACCAATTCCTTTCTACGGCAAACGTCAGCAGGGAGAGATCATGAGCCGTTTGACCAATGATATCGAAAATGTCAGTTCTACGCTGAACAGCTCCGCCATTCAGATTTTTTCGAGCATATTGACGCTAATCGGTACACTCACGGTGATGCTGTGGTTAAGCCCGCTGATGACCCTGCTAACTTTTATCGTGGTGCCGTTAATGGCTGCCGGGATGCGCTGGATCACACGTCGTACCGGGCCCTTATATAAGGAACGCCAGAAGAATGTGGGCGAACTGAACGGATACATCGAAGAAACGCTGTCCGGGCAGCAGATTATTAAAGCATTTTCGCAGGAAAAGAGAGTCATCCATGGTTTTGGCGAGCGTAATGACCGTATTCGGCTGTCGGGTTTCTGGGCCCAAACGATTTCAGGCTTCATACCGAAGCTGATGAACGGACTGAATAATCTCAGCTTTGCTATTGTAGCGGGGATCGGTGGGATTTTGGCCATTCGTGGCTCCATTACTATAGGTACAATTATTGTATTCGTAGAATATGCCCGCCAGTTCACCAGACCGCTGAACGATTTGGCTAACCAGTGGAACACCCTGCTGTCTGCCATTGCCGGAGCTGAGCGTGTATTTGAAATATTGGATGAAGATGAAGAGTCCAAGGATGAACGCGGGGCAGTGGAAGTAGGGCATGTAGAGGGGGCGGTGCGGTTTACGGATGTTTCCTTCGGTTATGATGAGGGAAGCGCTACGCTGGAAGGTATTTCTTTTGAAGCCAAACCTGGTGAAATGATCGCACTAGTCGGCCCGACCGGGGCAGGGAAAACGACACTGATCCAGCTCCTTTCCAGATTCTATAGCCCTGACAAGGGAACGATTACGCTGGACGGGCGCGACATTATTACCATCCGGCGTGAAAGCTTGCGTTCCCGCATGGCATTTGTGCTACAGGACTCCTTCCTGTTTCAGGGGACGATTCGTGAAAATATCCGCTTCGGCAGACTGGACGCCACCGATGAGGAGGTTGAACAAGCATCGAAACTGGCCAACGCCCATTCCTTTATCATGCGGATGAAGGACGGATACGACAAGGTGCTGGAAGTGAATGGCAGCGGCATCAGTCAAGGGCAAAAACAGCTGCTGGCTATTGCCCGTGCTATTTTAGCCAACCCTTCTATCCTTGTACTCGACGAGGCAACCAGCAGCATCGACACCATTACTGAGATGAAGATACAAGAAGGACTGGAGCGGCTTATGCAGGGTCGAACAAGTTTCGTCATCGCGCATCGGCTGAATACCATTCGTCAGGCTGACCGGATTCTGGTCTTGAAGGATGGCCGTCTGGAGGAGCAGGGTTCTCATGATGAACTGCTGGCTCACAAAGGCTTTTACAGTGATTTATATTATGGTCAGTTGAGGAAGCAAAGCTCTTAAGCGGCTCGCGATTAACAGCTTTGCAGGTATACTTAAAAAGGGCTACCCCGGGGTGGTCCTTTTTAAGTATACCTTATTACAGGTACCTACTATTAAAGGTTTACATCAGAAATATACCCATACCCCGTATATGTATGTTAGTATGGATGTGCAAGAATAAAATCCCACTTCAAAGGAGAGAGCATCATGAAAATCGCAATCATGCTTTTCGATGGAATTACAGCGTTAGATGCAATAGGTCCATACGATGTGTTTGCTGCTACACTGAAATGTGAAGTGAAGTTTGTCGCTAAGCAAAAAGGGTTAATCAAGCTGGACTCAAATATGGGTTATTTGCATGCCGATTACAGTTTTTCTGAAGTTAATTCAGCTGATATTCTTGTTGTTCCTGGATGCAGTCCGCCAAATTATAAAACCCCAATGAATGACGAAGAAACGTTAAATTGGATTCGCCAAATACATGAAACTACAAAATGGACCACGTCGGTTTGTAACGGCTCTTTGATTTTGAGCGCAGCAGGCTTGTTAAATGGAACCGTAGCCACCAGTCATTGGGGTTCCTTAGACCTGCTCCAATCTCTTGGAGCCATTCCAACAGATGAGAGAGTGGTTCGTCAGGGCAAAATGGTTACAGCAGCCGGTGTCTCCTCTGGTATTGATATGGCACTCCAGTTAATAGCTTGGGAATTGGGAGAAGACATGAGTAAAGGAGTCCAGCTGATTTTGGAATACGATCCTCAGCCTCCGTTTGACACGGGTTCACCCAAGAAAGCTCCTGCTAAATTGGTAGAACAAATAAGAGGCATGTTACAGGAGTTTGCAAAACAGGAGCCCAATAGCTAGGCTTAATAGGTTTGTATTTTTATTTACAATGGCCCCTATTTCAACTAATATGGTTTACACATAGTAAAGGGTTACATAGTGTAAATGGTTGGAGGGGGTTACAAACATGAGCAGCTTACCTAAGTCTGCTACATTTCCACTTTTCATTCTGATGCTGAATTTGTTTATTGCATCATTACGGTTGGTGCAATTATAGGCATCGTTGTGCAGATATGGCTGCTCGATTATCTCATCAAGAGACTTGGAGAGATGAGGCTAATACGTCTCTCTTTGATCATGACAGCCATCGCTTTATTGTTAATGTTACTTAAGATCAATTTAGGTTATTTGCTGGCGGTATCGGCACTGTTTTTTGCTTTTAATGCCTTCCTAAGGCCAACTGTAAGTACAATGATCGCGAACTCAGCTGGTGATCGTCAAGGATATGCCGCCGGATTGAATACGACGTATACTAGCCTAGGCAATATATTGGGGCCTATTTTAGCGGGTTTGTTGTTTGACAAGCACATTCATATTCCTTATATTTTTGGTGCACTTATTCTTGCATCTGCCCTTTTCTTAACCTTACAAAAACCAAAAAATGAGAAACGGATGGTTGCTAATGACTGAGAACTGGCACCAGAATTTGAAAAACAAAAATCGGGAAGAGCTCATTGCTGCTGCGAAGGAACTTTTTATGAAGCAAAGCTTTCTCAAAGTTAATGTTAAGGATGTATGCAACGTGGCTGGTGTAAGTCGGGTCACATTCTATAAGCACTTTCAGTCCATGAACGAACTGATCTTTGAGGTTCAGATGGAAATCCTGGAGAGCATGACCGAATTTGTTAGAAGGGCGCCTTCAGCCGAAATGAGCGGTAAGAAGATGCTTACTTCGATGCTTGATGCATGGATTGATTACGCTTGGCAACATCCGGAATACATCAAGTTTATTCTTTTATTCGATCTGCATTACGAAGCTTATGGTTCAAATCAAGAACTCAAAGAACAGTACAAAAATTTTGTTAGCAGGGGAAAGGAACGACATTTCCTGATGGATGCTCTGGAAGCTGGATTCCAAGATGGATCATTGAAGTCTGATACGGAACCCTTAAAGACCGCTCATTTTATCTTCACGTCTATGATGGGTATACTCCAGAAAATGAGTCTGACGTCCAAGGACGATTGGAATAACGAACTTGAGGATATACAAATTGCTAACCGATTTGTGGGAATGTTGATTCAGTATTTAAGTCCAGAAAGCGGTAAATCCCCAACCTTTTAGGCAGAAGTCGCCTGTCATATTCCAGAGGATTTCAGATCGTCTGATGGAGTGAAATAGAAGTACATGGCTCAGTCTGTTAAACTGTGAAAATAGAGCGGTTGCAGATACGTTGTCGTGTTAGCCTTATCTATTTTGTGGAGGTGCGGGGATGAACGGAAGTCTGTTTGAGCCACGGCTGCGTGACGGGGATTATATTCCCCGTTTTTTTGCTTACTATTACAAGCAATGGCATGACTATACCATGTCTTACCACGATCATCATTCTACCGAAATTATGTACATGATTTCCGGCTTTTGCAGGGTGGATGTACAAACGGGAGAGAATGTGGAAGAAAGCATCACGCTGCGTAAAGGCGAGTTTATTATGCTAGACGCAGGTGTACCGCATCGACTGGTGGTGGAAGGAGAACAACCGTGCCGGATGCTAAATGTAGAGTTTGGTTTTTCGGAGGGAGTGAGGGTAGGGCCGTCTATCCGACAAATGGCAGCAGAGGAGCAGGAGGTCACGACGCTCATGTCACGTCCGTTCCCGTATTTGGTACTATCGGACCCGGAAGAAGTATATTATGCGCTGAAAAGTCTCGTGCTGGAGCTAGACCAACGAAAAGAACAGCCGGGTGCAATGGCAGAGATGCTTTTTATGCAATTGCTAGTACGAATTGCACGTCTACGGGAAGAGGCAGAGCGCAGCAACACGCAGCAAACGGATATGTACATCAAACGATGCATTGAATTTCTCCATCTGAACTATGATCGAGATATTGTGGTTAAGGACATGGCGGCAGCCGTGAATCTGCACCCAGGTTATTTGCACCGTATTTTCAAAAAACATACTGGGCTAACGCTCACCGCGTATTTAACGATGCTGCGAATGGACAAGGCCCGTATGCTTCTTCAGCAAACGGACATCCCCATTCAAGAAATTGCCGATTATGTAGGCGTGGCCAGCAGGCAGTATTTTCATATGTTGTTCAAAAAGCACACAGGCAAGACGCCTGTAGAATACCGCTCAGCTGTGGAGCGCAATGTGAGGAACTATGCGGAGGAGGATGGGAGCTGATAATAAGAAGCCTCTGAACCATTACCGATTTAAGGTCGGTGTGACTCAGAGGGCGTGGCTAAAGTTGGGTCATTTCCCAAGCCACATATTTTCCATCTGTTCAAGTGATCTCCCCTTGGTTTCGGGAACCTTGCGCCATAAAAAGACTACGACGAACAACGAGATGGCTCCGAATAACCAGAAAGTATTGGACGGGCCGGCTGAACTCAGCAGAGGAGGGAATGCCTGCGATACCAGATAATCGCCGGCCCACAATGCCATCGAAGCGATGGCTACCGCTTTGCCGCGAATGCGGTTCGGAAAGATTTCCGAGATCATAACCCATACGATCGGCCCAAGCGATATAGCATAGGAGGCCACGTAGATCAATATCATGATGAGTATGAGCGGTCCGGTGGTCAAACCCATTTTGAATGCGGCGCCAATAATAACCAAACAGCAGGTCATCAATGAGGTGCCGATGATCAGCAGGACTTTTCGTCCCGCTTTGTCGATCAGCCATACGGATACGATGGTGAACAACACATTGATCAACCCGATCCAAATGGTCTGGGTCAAAGAAGCGTCCGTACCGAGTCCCATTCCTTTAAAGATAACCGGCGCGTAATACAAAATGGCATTAATGCCGGTAATATGCTGCATAATGGCGAGCATAACACCGATAAAGAGAGCGACCCGAATACCGGGAGCGAACAATTGCTTCAATGAGTCGTTCTCATTTTTGAATGATTCCTTGATATCAAGCACTTCCTGCTTAGCGGCTTCTTCACCGTGAATTTTCAGCAAAATCGGCAGCGCTTCATAAGGCCGATTTTGTTTAATAAGCCATCGCGGGCTTTCGGGTATGAAGAGCATCAAGAGCATAAAGATCAGTCCGGGAACGGCTCCCACTCCGAACATCCAGCGCCAGGCTGTTGAGACACCCCAGGCTTCATCCCCCATGCTGACGATCCACGAATTCTGAAAATAAACCAGGAAAATCCCTGTTACGATCGCCAACTGATTTAAAGCAACCAAACGACCTCGGTATTTGGCGGGAGCGATCTCCGCGTTGTACACCGGACAAACGGTGGAAGTGATTCCTATGCCAATGCCGCCGATCATGCGAAAGATAACATACCCGGTGAACGTGTCTTGAAGCGCAGAGCAGATCGAGCCGACGACGAATAAAAATCCGGCGGCCAGTAATACCTTTTTTCTGCCGATCTTTTCACTCATGTAGCCGGAGAGAGCTGCTCCGGTGACACTCCCGACAATCAGACTTGAAACGGCCCAACCAACCTGAAATTCGCTCAGCGAAAAACGCTGCTGTAGGAATTCGACTGCTCCCGAAACAACCGCGATATCAAAACCGAACAGGATGCCTCCGAGCGCAGCTACGATGGATACCAACGTCACAAAAAGCATATTGGGTTTTTCTGATTGAAGCGCTTTCTGTTGAGCGCTTTCATTATTGATGATTACTGCCATATGATCATCTCCCCTCCAGATCTCTGGAACCTCATTCCGTTCTTCGAGGAGAAGTATAACATGCGCTTATAAAAGAAAGGCCGGTTATCGTCTTCAATAAACGGACCTTTTCATGCACGATTTTGGCTTCGGTTCCCGAATCGGAGATAGAGGGGCTGAACCTAGCATTACCTTGTCATTCGAGCTTAAAAAAATCCATGCCGATAGTCGGCATGGATGAATCTCACTATTTTTGGCCTTTAAACTCAGTGGGAGGAACGCCCGTTATCTTTTTAAAGACGCGGCTAAAATAGTTCGGGTCCTTATAACCCACTTCAAAGCTGATTTCCTTAAGAGTAAGGTTGCCAGCCTTAATCAGAGAGATGGCTTTATCAATCCGTAGCCGGGTTACAAAGTCGATAAATGTTTCTCCGTATTCCTGTTTGAAAATTTTGCTGAAGTAGTGAGGATTCAAATGGACAAAATCAGCCACTTCTTCCAGCGAAAGATCATCGTTGAACCGTTCCTCGATATACATTTTCGCCCTACCCAGCATAGTCAGTGTTTGAACCTCTCGCTGTTCGCGTATCCGTTGCAGTGCTGACATGACGTACGTCTGCTGAAGCATTCCATTCTCCGCTTTGACGGCAAGCAAAGAAGCGTTTCCAGCCTCTGATGACTTCAGTTCGTCAAAGTGGCAGTAACCTCCATCCCGTTTGCGTAGGGTGGAGGCAAAAACGGCTTCGAAATAGGACTTGCGAAGTCCTTCCTCGCCGCTATGCAGCGATCCGATTCCAATGGCTGTCTTTATACCAAGTTGCTGCTGGGCAAGCTCGGAAAGCTGCTGAACGAGGTGTTTAACCAACTGGCGCCAGTCGTTTTCGCTGGTGGCAGGCGGCTTGCGTAAAAAAGTGGCTACATGATGGTCGATCAAAGAGCTTACAATGGCATTCGGGCCATGCGTTTTTACATAGCTTCGGAAATGATCGTAAATTTTCTTTTTATCCTGCTCGTCCGTATATCCGTCAAAGGCGGCAATGATGGCGCTTCCCTGATCAAGAGGAAAGTCCAGCCATTCTGATAGCTGGGAAGCGCTCGAATCCACGGTCTGGTCGACCATAAGCATTAAAGCCAGCTCATTTTCTGCGAGCGGCATTAACTGTGAGATTTTATGCCTAAGCTCCAATTCTTCCGTACGTGCCCGCTTCTCGCACTCAATTTCTTCAATCAGTCGTTTCAAAGTGCCGATGATGAGTTCTCGCTTTGCCGGCTTCAGAATATATTCTTTTACGCCCAAAGAGAGCGCCTTCTGGGCATAGGCAAAATAATCGTAGGCAGTGACGAGCACGAATCGGGTATCGGAAAGCCGCTCCTTTAATTCACGAAGCGCTTCAAGCCCGTCAATTCCGGGCATATTGATATCCAGAATGGCAATATGGGGACGGTGCTCTTCCGCGCATTCAATCGCCATGCGGCCGTTGCCAGCATGAATAAACCGGAATATCCCCGGCATCGCCCGTTCCACTGTCAATTCCAGTCCTTCCCTCTCCAAAGCCTCGTCATCCGCGATCAACAACCGATACATCAGTTCGCTCACTCTCCTTCTTGACTGGAATTCGTATGGTTATGGTAGTACCTCGTCCGATATTGCTATTGATTTCAACCATTTCTTCTTCATTTCCGTAGAACAAGTGCAGCCGCCTAAACACATTTTGCATTCCAAGTCCTGTTGAACTGCCGCTTTCGGCTTCGCCTTTAAGACGGAGTACGGACAGTCGGGTTTCCTCCGTCATGCCCTTTCCGTTGTCCGAAATTTCAATTTGTACATCTTCGTTCGCTCTCGACAGCGTTAATACGATAATGGCTCCGCTTTCCATATCTTCCACACCATGAAGAAAAGCGTTTTCAATAAATGGCTGGATCGTCAGGGCCGGAATTTGCTGCTGAAGTACGGAAGCGTCAAAGTGAAGATCAAAGCGAATCCTGTCCCGGAAGCGCGCCTGCTGGATGGTTACGTATTCGCGGATATGATCCAGTTCCTCCTGGAGAGTTACGGGTTTGTCCAGCTTCTGCAGGCTGTACCGTAGCAGATTGGACAGCGAAACGATCAGGTCGCTGGTTTTCTCCGCCCCTTCCAGGATCGCCAGCTTGGAGAGCACATTTAAGGTATTAAATAAAAAGTGCGGGTTAATTTGATTTTGCAGAGCCAGAAGCTCCAGTTCCTTCACAAGCCGCCGCATTTCCAGGCTCTGTTTATCCTTCTCGATAAGGATGCTCAAATCGGTGGACATTTGCGAAATGGCGTCCGACAGTACGCCTAGCTCGTCATCCCGTCGCGGTTGGGGCCTAATATTCAGATCACCTGTGGCGATTCGTTTCGCCAGTCCGACAAGTCTGCCGACAGGGCCAGTAATACTGCGCGAGACCCAGATTGCAAGCAAAACCCCCATCAGCGCGTTCATGCCGAACAACGCCACTCCCCATCCGTTCATTCGCTCATTCTTGTTCCGGATGTTCTCAATGATTGGCCGGTAATAAGCCAGTTCAGCATCGATCAGTTGCTGACCCTCCTCATGAATATAGCTGACGGTTTTTTCCGCTTCAATATAATGTTCAAAAGCCGATTGAGGATCTTGTGCCTTTGCATCCAGAACTGCGGCTTGTTTCTGTTCAAGAAATGTGGCCAACAGATTCATGTAGTCCTCTTCGGCGAAAGAAGGGTCGGTCGAGTCGGAGACTTCCTGAATTCTGCCTTTTAACTGCATCAATTGGTATTCTGTCGGGCCCTGCACAGCCTTATCGCCTCTTGGATTAAGCAGATAGGCATATAGGAGCTTTAAGTTGCTCTCCGCCGATTCGGAGGTTTGCTCAATGAGGAGAATTCGGCCAAGCATTTCATCGTAGCTCTGTTGTACGACCTTTCCGCTTTGGAATACAAAATAAGCGATGATATTGGCGAACACAACTAGAAGAGGGATGAACAGAAGCAGCTTCGTTCTGATCGTCATCGTCTGTCATCTCCGGTCATGTTGTCGGGAGTGTCCGCATGCATCTCATATATCCTGGTGTATGTTAATTCCTGGGGGGCATTCCCCTTTAGATAATCATTCAGCAATTTTATGGCCTTAGCCCCCATTTCCTCTGGCTGTTGAACAATGGTCAGTTCAATTTTGCAATCTCTGATGGCTTCCAACGTCTCGGCCATATCGTCAAAAGCGAAAATCTGCAAACTCCGCGCGCCGCGCCGCTCCGAGGCTTCCAGAATGCCAAGGCCGTCCAGCGCACTGAATCCGACCATGTAGCGGATCTGAGGATACCGGGTGAGCATGTTCTGAGCTTGCTGTGCTGCCTGAAGCCGTGAAATATTTGAGGAGCGAATCTCCACAATGCGGAGCTTGGGATAGCGACCGATCACGGAACGAAATCCAGCAAGCCTGAGTCGCTGATTCTCGACACGCTCGCTACTGATCATAACTCCGATGTCGCCACGCTCTCTAGAGGCTTTCGCTAACAGCGCGCCCATCCGTTTTCCTGCTCCTTCGTTATCCGTTCCTACGTAAGCTAGTCTACGGGAGCCTGGTTCATCCGTATCGATCGTGATGACGGGGATGCCAAGTCCGGCTGCTTTGTCGATTAATCGGCGATACTCTGGATCATTTATCCCTTGAACCAGAATTGCATCCGCCTTACTGGCGATCGCTTTATCCAGCAGTTTGACCTGCTCGGACGGATTAATGCGGTCCGGCCCGATATAATCGAGCCGCATACCGTACTGTTCCGCTTCCTTTCGGGCTCCTTGTTCGATTGACCGCCAGTAATAATTATCCAACTCCTGTGATATCAGTACGACTTTTGTATCGGAAACCCCGTCTTTTGGAGAAACCGTCTTCAATAACTCTTCAAATTGGTGAATTTGAAAAGAAGACAGAGTGAACTGAAAGAGCAGCCAGGCAAATAGCAGGAAGACGGGGATAAGGATAAATGTCCATTTACGGTTTGACATGTATTGCTCCTTTGTCAATATTTAGAGACTTAACTCATTATACAGCAACAAAAGAAGCGTAGGCAGCTATCGTCAACGGCAAGCAGTATTTATTGATGCGAAAGTTAGGATTTTTGACACCTAAATACGAAACTGGTCATGATTTTGATAACGCTTTCTATGGGCCTATTGCTACAATGACGGTATATACCCATTCTAATTACCGGAGGTTGAATGCCGTGTCATTTAAAGTAGCGTTTATTGGAGCAGGAAGCATCGGTTTTACCCGTGGAATTTTACGAGATCTGTTATCGGTACCGGAATTTAACGATATTGAAGTGGCTTTTACGGACATCAGTCAGCACAATTTGGATATGGTCACTGAGCTGTGCCAACGGGATATTCGGGAGAACGGTTTATCGATACAAATACAGTCCTCTACGGACCGAAAGATAGCTTTAAAGGATGCCAAATACGTCATTTGTACGATCCGGGTTGGCGGTCTTGAAGCCTTTGCGACCGATGTGGATATTCCGCTGAAATATGGCGTGGATCAATGCGTGGGCGATACCCTGTGTGCAGGAGGGATTATGTACGGACAGCGTGGTATTGCTGAAATGCTGGCCATCTGCAAGGATATCCGCGAGCTAAGTGCACCGGATGTATTGCTGCTGAACTATTCGAACCCCATGGCGATGATGACGTGGGCCTGCAATAAATACAGCGGTGTGCGTACAATCGGTCTATGCCACGGCGTCCAGCATGGGCATCACCAAATTGCCGAGGTGTATGGTCTGGAGAAGCAGGATGTGGACATTGTGTGTGCCGGAATCAATCACCAGACGTGGTACATTCAGGCGTCACATGAAGGCAAGGATCTGACAGCTGGACTGCTGGAGGCTTTTGAAAAACATCCTGAATATAGCCGCACCGAAAAGGTACGCATCGACATGCTTCGTCGTTTTGGCTATTACAGCACAGAGTCGAATGGTCATCTAAGTGAATATGTACCTTGGTACCGGAAGCGTCCGAATGAAATTCTGGACTGGATTGATCTAGGCAGCTGGATCAACGGAGAAACAGGCGGTTATCTGCGTGTATGTACAGAAGGACGTAATTGGTTTGAAACAGATTTCCCTAACTGGATGAAAGAAGATCCATTGGAGTACAAGGCGGAAAATCGCGGTGAAGAGCATGGTTCATACATTATCGAAGGTCTGGAAACCGGACGTGTATACCGGGGGCATTTTAATGTCGTTAATAACGGTGTGATTTCCAATTTGCCGGACGATGCGATTATTGAAGCGCCTGGATACGTGGATCGGAATGGTATCTCCATGCCACATGTAGGAGACCTTCCGCTCGGTCTTGCTGCCGTCTGCAATGTAAGTATTTCCGTCCAGCGTTTGGCTGTTGAAGCGGCTGTACACGGAGATGATAAGCTGCTGCGGCAAGCGTTTATGATGGATCCGCTAGTGGGCGCGGTGTGTAATCCGAAAGAAATTTGGCAGATGGTTGATGAGATGCTGGTGGCGCAGGAAGCATGGTTGCCGCAATATGGAGCAGCGATTGCCGAGGCGCGTCAACGTCTGGCTGTAGATGATCTGATTCCAACCCGACCCTATGAGGGAGCAGCACGACTTAAGGTGAAGACGGTTGAAGAAATGCAACTGGATCGGGATGCCGCCAATAAAAATGCAGGGCAATCCGACAAAGGCAAGGATCGCGAAAAAGTGTAGAACAATAATAGCAGAGATTGACTTCACTACAATAAAAAGGTGTTTTCATGGTCATGAGGGCCTGAAAGCACCTTTTTGCTGTCGATAGATATGACGATTTGGCATAGTTGGCGTGCTGAAGTTTATCATTGTCGATTTAGGCTGACGGAAATTAAAGAATACGGTCTTACTTTTTATGAATTTGCTCTTTTGCCGTCGATCCTAAATCTCCCGAAAGCTTGTTATAGCAGGGATGTTCAACAAATGAAGAAACCGACTTCAGAAAAAGAGGGGCCGCGATGAACCACTAGGGTGGCAATTCATATGCCTAATTAATAATGTAGTCCTTAATTTATTCAATTTACAGCAGATTTCCAGCTCACTATAATCTAACATAGGAGGTGACAAAAAGGGGAAAATGTGAGCGCATGAACAAATAGAAAGCGTTTACCTTTTGCAACTATGAACGCCGCTTTTTTTGGAGAGAGTAGGCGTAACTCACAATTAATCATGTAACAATCAGGTGCCGACATAGGAAGATTCAACAAAATCTACGGAAAGATAGGTGAAGCAATTGAAAACAAAGCAAGTGCTTCGTAAAAGCATGAAGTATGCTTTTGCGCTATCACTCGTCGCAAGCAGCTTTCTACCAGGTGCAGGATTTACGGATAAAATACATGCAGAATCCCATGTGGACAATCCTTACCAAGGAGCGACAAAGTATATTAGCCCTGATTATGCGGCTAGTGTCGACACATCGATTGCCAAAATTACGGATGCCAATCTGAAAGCAAAAATGCAAACGGTCAAAACATTCCCGACAGCCGTATGGCTTGATCGTATCGCTGCTATTAACGGCGGTGGAGGCAAGCTTGGCCTGGAAGCGCATTTGGACCAAGTATTGGCGCAAAAGAAAGGCAGCACACCGATTACGGCGGAATTTATTGTGTATGATCTGCCCGGACGGGATTGTCACGCCTTGGCTTCCAATGGTGAATTGCCGCTGACCCAGGCAGGTCTGGAAACCTATAAAAAGGATTATATTGACAAAATTGCTTCTATTTTTGCAAATCCCAAATATAAGGATATTCGTATCGTAGCGATCATTGAACCAGACAGTTTGCCAAATCTGGTAACTAATCTGGATGATCCGAAATGTGCACAAGCCAAGTCTACAGGAATCTATGAAGCTGGCGTGAAGTACACAATGAATAAGCTGAACGAGATTCCGAATGTGTACAAATACGTAGATATCGGTCACTCTGGTTGGTTAGGTTGGGATAACAACCGTTCAGCAACGGTATCCCTGTTTACAACCATTTTCAAAGACACTAGCAAAGGTCTGTCCAGTGTAGATGGCTTTATCACGAATACAGCCAACACTTCACCGCTGACAGAACCTAATTTGCCTGATCCAAATCTGAATATCGGCGGACAACCGATCAAATCGTCCAAGTACTATGAATGGAATCCTAATTTCGATGAATCGGATTTCGCAGAGTCATTGCATAGAGATTTTGTCAGCGCAGGCTGGCCGAGCTCACTCGGTATGTTAATTGATACAGGCCGTAACGGATGGGGCGGACCTAACCGTCCGACTTCCGCAGTCGGCAATGATATTAACTCCTATGTAAACTCAGGCCGTGTTGACAAACGCTCGCACCGTGGTAACTGGTGTAATAACAGCGGAGCAGGTATGGGAACGCCGCCACAAACGGCTCCAGCTGGCCATATCGATGCCTATGTCTGGGCGAAACCTCCGGGTGATTCCGATGGTTCCAGCTCACTCATTCCGAACGATGAGGGTAAAGGCTTTGACCGTATGTGTGATCCTACCTATACAACCAAGGATGGCACATTAACAGATGCTTTGCCGAATGCACCTATTTCAGGAGCATGGTTCCATGATCAGTTTGTGATGCTGGTACAAAATGCGTACCCTGCAATCGTGCCTTCCACTGGTGGTGTGGACCCAGCGCCTACAGCTCCAGCTGTACCGTCAGGCTTAAAGGCTGTTGTGGGTAATGCTCAAGTAACGCTGACTTGGAATGCGTCTACGGGTGCCGATAGCTACACAGTCAAACGTGCCACTAGCGAAGCAGGCCCTTTTACAGCCGTTGCGCCTCTTGTAACGGAAAGAGAGTACACAGATAAGGGACTGACGAACGGAACAACTTACTTCTATGTTGTAAGTGCTACGAATGCGAAAGGAACAAGTAAGGATTCTGCAACGGTAAGTGCTGAACCAAAAGGTACACCGACAGATCCGACGGACCCTACAGATCCTACAGAACCAGCGGGAGATCTGGTTGTAATGTATCGGGCCGGGGACACTGATCCAGCGAATAACGCAGTCAAGCCTTTCTTTAACTTGAAAAATAAAGGAACAACACCTGTGAAGCTGAGTGAGCTGAAAATTCGTTACTATTTCACGAAAGATGGCAGCCAGGAGCTGCAATCTGCAGTAGACTATGCGCAAGTAGGTAATGATAACGTGCTGCGTACCTTTACTGACAACTATATTGAAATTGGTTTCAGTCCTGCTGCCGGTACGCTTGCTGCCGGAGCGCAAACAGGTGATATTCAGATCCGCATCAACAAAAGCGACTGGTCTAATCTGGACGAATCCAATGACTACTCCTTCGATCCAACCAAAACCTCTTATGCAGAATGGAACAAAGCAACGTTGTTCCACAATGATAAGCTGGTGTGGGGAATCGAGCCTTAGGATTTGGTCAGAACATGTGCCCTTGAATGATTGAAAAGTATTAAAAGAAGGTTACGGCATAACTGTCGTAGCCTTTTTTACGTCTTCGAATAAAGAATTTGATGACCAAGGGAATAAGCATTGAAATTGTGTATAATGAAAAAAAAGAATGCTGTTCTACTGTGGAGGGTCATCATGAGCAAAAAGTTAATCTTAGATGTAGATACTGGCATTGACGACGCGCTTGCTATTGCGTACGCGGTCCATTCGCCGGAATTGGAGCTACTCGGTATTACAACCACCTTTGGTAATATCTCGGTGGAGGAGGCAACACGTAACTCACTGATTCTGCTGGAAAAACTGGGGGAAGAGGCTCCGGTCGTGTCTGGCGCTCACAAGCCGTATACTCGTGAGCTGTTCAAACCTTATTCCCGGCATATTCACGGCGAAGACGGTATTGGCAATCAGTTGAAAGGAGCACCCTCCCGTCAGGCTGCGTCTGGGGATGCCGCTGATTTTATAATCGGACAGGCTCGTCGCTATGAAGGCAAACTTACCCTGGTAGCTGTGGGACCGCTGACCAATCTTGCGATTGCATTGGATCGCTGTCCCGAATTACCCCAATTGCTTGACCGCCTGATCATCATGGGCGGTGCGGTCACAGTGAAAGGGAATGTAACTCCGACGGCTGAAGCGAATATTTACGCCGATCCAGAAGCCGCAGCCTATGTGCTGGGAGCGGGCTTTCCGCTTACGCTCGTTGGGCTGGACGTCACGATGCAAACACTGCTTCCACAGCAGGATGTGGACAAATGGCGTGAGCAAGGGACCGAGCTGGGTGCGTTTATGGCAGATATGACAGACTTTTATATGGAAGCTTATCGCAACTTCAGACCTGGTATTGCAGGCTGTGCTTTGCATGATCCACTGGCTGTAGGATTAGCGATAGATTCCAGCTTTGTGGAGACGCGTCCAATGCACATTGCCGTTGAGGTGGGCGATTCCACCGAGGTTGGTCGCACCCGTGAGGTGCAAAATGAGAACGAAGCTCAAGCACTGACTACGGTTGACGTGGCACTTAAAGTCGATGCGGAGCGATTTTTGCGTCATTTTCTTAGCCGGGTGGTATAAATTAGCCGGGTGGTATAAAAAAATAATTCAAAGATTGCCGATGAATCTGCATCGGCAATCTTTTGTGCATACATGTTTTAAGGGCTTTCATCTAGAGGTGGACTCACCGCTATAAAAATACCATATAATGTTATAATAGAGTTAGATAAAACTGCCAGACTACAGAGGAGGAGATTGATTGTGTTTTCTGCTGCTCGACGACTACCTTTGCTGGAACATATGTATAATCATGCCCCGACAGGAATCGTGATTTTGTCGAGGGAAGGGAAGTGCCTGTACGTCAATCCCGCCTTTTGCAAAATGGTCGGATATGAGCAGGAGGAATTACTGGATATCCGATATTACCATCTCTTGTATAATGAGGCTCAGGATCAGCAAGGGCTGAGGGAGGCTTACGCAGGTTGGCTTAAGGCTACAGATCAAGTCTATAAGACAGAGCTGCGTTTGAAACATAAACGGGGAACAACCGTCTGGCTAGCGCTGGAATTAACCATATTTGACGATGAGGCTACCGAGCAATCTTATTTGATTGCGTATGCTATGGATATCACGGAGAAAAAGGACATGGCGCAGGTGCTTTCGGACAATGAGGATTTGTACATGTTGATTACCGAAAATACGCCGGATGTCATCTCTTACAGCACGGCAGACGGCATACTCCAATATATTTCTCCTTCGGTAGAAAAACTCCTTGGCTACACGAAGCAGGAAATGATTGGGAAAAAACGGCTGCAATTTTACCATGTCGAGGATGCCGATTACATGCGTGTACATGGAATGTTCAAGGAAACAGGCATCATGAAGCGGCGTGTCCGTCATAAGGACGGGCACTATTTGTGGCTGGAAGTATCATTCCGCGTTATTCGAGATGAACAGGGCAAAATCAAGCGGGTTCTGTCCATTGGTCGGAATATCACAGAGAGACAAAAGAGCGAGGAGAACCTGGCAAAAGCTCAACAGTTGGCGATGTTCGGCTCCTGGGACTGGGATCTGGTCAACAATGTTATGCATTTTTCTAAGGAATTTCGCAGCATTTTTGGCTATCTCGTCAAGCCGGTTGAAACAAGTATTGACGCCTTCATGAAGGCGGTTCATCCCGAAGATACAGAACGGATGAAACAGATTATCAACAATGTTATTTTAAAGGGAATTCACGAAGAAACCTTTTACCGGATTGTATTGCCCAATGGGGAACAGAAGGTACTGCGTTCGATCTGGGAAGCTGAGATGGACGAGCAGGCAGGCAAGCCTGTTCAAGTAGTCGGGATGATACAGGATGTTACAGAGCACCGGAAAATCGAGCAGCGTCTTCGTGAAAGTGAAAATCGTTATAAGTCACTATTCCAGCATAATCCGCTTGGGATATGCGCCATGGATATGGAAGGTCATATTTTGAGTGTGAATCCAAGTTTGGAGCAGCTTACGGGTTATACGAAGGATGAGCTGATCGGAGCTGAAATACTTGTAATGGCTTCCTCTGAGGAACAGGACAAAATCAAGCGTCATATGGAACTGGCCAGGCAGGGGGAGACACAAACCTATGAATCGGAATTCATACATAAGGAGGGGGAGCGTCTATTCATTAAGATGACGAATATCCCGATTTTCGTACAAGAGGAAATTGTAGGCTGCTACGGGATTATAGAAAACGTTACCCCTCTTAAAAACTACATTGCTCAAATTGAAAAGCTCAGCAACGAGCATTCGCTTATTTTGAATGCCGTATCCGAAGGAATTGTGGGTTTAAGTAACGAAGGACATGTCCGCTTTATGAACCCGGCAGCTATCGAGATGTTCGGCGTAGGATCGGCTAATCCGCTGAACGACGCATGCATAGATATCATTCGCCATGCAGACCAGATTGGCAGCCATTTTCCGGACGAACAGTCCTCTATTCTTCAAGCGATTCGAAGCGGAGCTTCTTATCAGGCAGAGGAAGCAGTATTTTGGAAAAAAGGCGGGTCCAGCTTTCTGGCCTCCTATCGAATCAGTCCTTTGATGGATAATGGCGAGCGAAAAGGGGCTGTGATGGTTTTTGTAGACAGGACGAATGAAAAGGAGATCATTCGGGCCAAGGAGTCTGCCGAACGCGCTGATCGGGCCAAGTCAGAGTTTCTCTCTGTGATGAGTCATGAGCTTCGTACACCGATGAACGGCATTATAGGCATGGCAGGGTTACTGGCAGATACTGAATTGGATGAGGAGCAGCGTAGCTATATAGACATTATTACCAGCAGCAGCGGTGCTTTAATGCAGATATTGAATGAGATACTGGATTTGAGCAAAATCGAAGCTGGCAAAATGTCTTTGCTGCACGAGTCCTTTGTGCTAGATGATGTGGTCGGCAGTGTGGCTGACCTATTCATGACGCAGGCTATGGAAAAAGGCATTGAGCTGGAATGGCATGTGGATCAGGAAATGCCGGGAATGCTGGTCGGTGATCATGTGCGTATTCGACAGGTGCTGGTGAATTTGGTGAGCAATGCGATCAAATTTACGGAGCGAGGGCGTGTAAATATCTTTGTGGAGAGAAAGGCTTACAGCCGTCGTAAAAATAGATGCCTGATTGAGTTCAGTGTAACGGATACTGGAATCGGTATTCCAGCAGACCGCCAGCATCTATTGTTTCAGCCTTTTTCCCAACTTCATCCGGCACTGAACCGAAAATATGGAGGGACAGGACTGGGATTGTCCATCTGTAAAAACTTGGTTAAGCTGATGGGGGGTTCCATTGGTGTGGATAGCGATGAGGCTAGAGGAGCGACGTTCCGGTTCCAGCTGGATCTTAAGCTGCCAGAAGGTTCAACGCTTGCGAATATAAGCCGTGATGAACCTTATGAGTCAAGGGAAGGCTAAAAAGCGATAACCGTGATGCATGATGCATCACGGTTATTTTTGTAAGGAATACCCAAAGAAAAGATTGACAAACTGTTCTAACTGTACTATTAATAATAGTACAGTTAGAACAGTTCAGTATATACAAGTGAATCAGAATAAGTCTTGAAAGGAGGAAGTCCATGTTCGAGCTGGATATCCGCAGCCGCAAGCCGATCTACGAACAGCTTATGGACAGGGTAAAGGAAATGATCGTGTACGGATCACTTCAGCCGGATGAGCAATTGCCTTCCGTACGGACATTGTCCGCTCAGCTAACGGTGAATCCGAATACGATTCAGAAGGCGTATCGAGAGTTGGAACGAGAAGGATACATTTATTCCGTTCAAGGTAAAGGCAGCTTTGTCACGCCTACCCAGCAGCAACCGCAACAAATAAAGCGGGATGAGATTCGGGCGGCGTTGTTAAAACAGATGATTGTAGCCGTCCATTTCGGTTTTACACAGCAGGAAGTGGACGACATATACGTGGAAGCTATGCAAACAAAGGAAAGGGGGATGTCCCTTGATTGAATTAAGGGAAGTCACAAAGACATTTACAGAAGAAAAAGCTGTTGATCAGCTAGCCCTTACGGTAAAGAAGGGCTCCATTTTTGGACTGCTGGGCTCGAACGGAGCTGGGAAAACGACCTTGCTCAAAATCATTGCCGGGATTTACCGACCCGATGCTGGCAAGGTGTTAATCGGTGGACAGCCGGTATATGAGCAGCCTGAAGTCAAGCAGCACATTCTGTTTTTGCCGGATGCCCCCTATTTCTTCCCACAAGCGACAATTCGTCAGATGGCCCGGTTTTACCGCTCTATTTATCCAAGTTGGAGTGAAGAACGCTACACACAGCTTACAGGTATTTTTAAGCTGGACCCGAAGCGCAAACTTCACCGATTTTCCAAAGGGATGAAGCGCCAAGCCGCTTTTTTGCTTGCCTTGAGCTGTATGCCTGAGCTGCTGGTTTTGGATGAACCCATTGATGGTCTGGACCCCGTGATGCGTAGAATGATCAAAAATCTCTTGTTCCAAGAAACCGCTGCACGTGAGATGACCGTCGTAATTTCATCTCATAATTTGCGTGAGATTGAAGACATGTGTGATCATGTGGGCATTATGCACCAAGGACGGATGCTGTTGGAAAAAGAGGTCGACGACCTCAAATCTGATACGCATAAGGTGCAGGTTGCTTTTCGGGACAGCATGCATGAGGAAGCTGTCTGTGGCCAACTTTCGGTCGTACATAAGGAGCGGAGGGGCAGTGTTCTGCTGCTTATTATCCGGGGTGAGCGAGAGCGGATTGCAGAGACAATTGAAGCGTATGAGCCGCATGTATTCGATTTGTTGCCGCTGACGCTTGAGGAAATTTTCATTTATGAAATGGAGGACGCAGGTTATGACATCCAACCGATTCTTCTGTAGCGGCGGCGTAATTCGCCAAAGCCTGAGACAGCATGGCTGGATCGGTCTATTGTACTTGGTAGGATTGCTGTTTACAGTACTGCTGCCATTGTTTATGAGCATTGGTGATGAACAACCACGAGTGGTTTTAAAAAGCTTGTTTGATAACACAAGCTCAGGTAATGAATTGCAAAAATTAATCTTAACGACCGTACCCGTGCTGGCAGGTGTGATGCTGCTTCGTTTTGTTCAGCGACAGGGGTCATCCGATTTGTATCACAGCCTACCTTTGCGTAGAGAGCATTTATTAACATCACATTTCATTAGCGGTCTTATTCTTTTACTTGTACCTGTATGGCTGACTGCGGGAGTAACTGCTTGGGTTAACACGTCAGTCGAACTGCCTTATATTTTTCATATCCATGATATTGGATCGTGGGCTCTGGTCGTATCCGTCCTTACGATTTTCCTGTTTACTTTTACTGTGTTTGTAGGGATTTGTGTGGGACAATCGTTGCTACAGATCGTAGTAGTGTATGTTTTGCTGCTATTGCCTCAGTTTCTATCCATGATGATAGGGCGTTTTCTGGAACGTAATTTATACGGTTATGTGCAAGTGCGAGAAACCATTGTTCAATATATTAACGGCTCGGAGTTTCGCAGCAGTAATAATGTCTGGGATAACTTATCGCCGTTTGTACGCATTATGGACAATTTGCCGCAGCGCGCCTTTTCCTACATGGAGCTACTTGCCTATTTAGGTATCTCTCTGTTGTTTGTTGCCTTGAGTTATGGTTTGTATCGTAAACGCTTGGTCGAGAAGGCGACTCAGGCCATGGCGTTTTCTTTCTTTCAACCTTTGTTCAAGGCAGGGGTTATACTATGCGCCATGCTTGTAATAGGCGATTATTTTTATAATGCAGGTACAAGAGGAGCAGCAAATTGGTCGATTTTTGGGTATGCACTTGGAGCTGTTCTAGGCTATATCGTTGTAGAGATGGTCGTCCGCAAGACGTGGCAAATTGTGCGTGTTCGAGCTTTGGTGGAAATGGTCGTGTACGGTGTGATCATGGGGCTGGTACTATATATCCCGATATCAGGTTGGTTGGGTTATGAGGGGCGGATTCCAACAGCACACTCCGTAGAAAAAGTTTATGTCGGGCAAGAGGAGCCTCTAGGGGGAAATGCAGAAAAAGAAGCTTATTACTCCCAAGACAGGGCCTATATCGCCTCTGTGCTGAATTTACATCGTGAACTCGTACGTGCACATGCAGCTGGCGAGAAAACATTGTCCAAAAACCTGGCCGTCGAAAGGGCAGTCATAATCTACCGCTTGGATGATGGTTCCACCATGACTCGCCGCTATACATTCCCGGAGAAGCCTTTCCGGACAGAACTGACTAAAGTGATGGAAGCAGAGCCTTATAAAACGGTAAGATACGAGCTGGATAAGCTGCAAGGAAAAGCAGAGACAATTAATATCCAATCCGTAGATGATAATGAAAGACGAGTGGTTTTAACCAATCCAAAAGAAACTCGTGAATTTGAAGATATACTCAGAGAAGAAGTATTAAATATGAGTTATAGCGAAATGCAATCAGAGGAATATCCATTGGGAAGTATCTCTATTATAAACAAAGAGTCATCCTTTACCAATAACGAACCGAGCTGGCATCGTGAATTTTCATTTGAATGGCCGGCTTCCTATCACAAGCTTACAGGTTGGCTAGAGCAAAAGGGGTATGCGGATAAGGTGATCATTGATTCCAAGGATATTTTTTCGATACGGGCTGTTCCTATTATTGCTGAAGAGCTTGAACCTTATCAACCCAATCAGTATATTGAAGACTATAAGCTATTTAAAAGCATCCAACAGAAGCATAAAGCAATAACGATTGAAGATCCGAAGCTCTGGAGCACTGTACTGGAAAAGCGCAGACCCTATAGCTATACTCCAAATATGGCGAAAGGCACTTACCTGGTTCAGGTCAAGATCAAACCTTTATTTAGTTCAGACCCCCATACACGCTATTGCTATTTTACTCCGAACGATATGACACCGGAGCTTGCAAAGGCTTTACCAGCAATTCCTTAAGCCCACGATATGGCTATACAGGATGACAATTCCCCTCCGTTTGGCGATGCCGGGTTCGATCTTGTGCTGAATAAGCATGAGTCATTTTCGCCAACGGAGGTACGACGTATTTTGCACTTGTTTACTATTTAAAAGCCATTGAATGGCAGATTGCAGACTTTCAGCCAGAGAAATATATAGAACAGCTGTATGGTCTGTATTTGGATATCCAACGTGATGGGTACTGGGACGTGAAGTAGCACCGTTTTTTGATCCATGCCAGAGCGATATAAAGAAGATTCGATACCAAAAAGGCCTTTCCCGTGGGGAGGCCTTTTTTGCCATACGCAGCTTGAGTGCCGCCTCCTCATTCGGGTGATCGGTTAAGGACATTTTTATCCTCCTCTCGTATACTAATCTTTACCATAATTGTACAATGAAGAAGCAATGGTTTACAGTCTCATTTCATTCATTAGATATAGGGGGATGTACATGTCTGATCCAAAGAGAGTTATAACCAAGCCGGAAAAGGATGAGTCTGTGCGGATAGCATGGTTTTGGCCATGGCTGGGCGGTACGTTTATGTTTGGATTGTTTTCAGTCATGTTTAATGTAGTTTGGAGTATGGTTGTGGCACCCCAAGTGCAGCTTCTGCTGAGGCATGAAGGTGTCACAGATACAACTGTGTTTGTAATACTACTTCTATATGCATGGATTATCGGTCTCATTTTTGCAGCTTATGGTGCCTTGAGTGCGCGTATGTCTAGCATGGGCAAGCTTTCGCTGATGCTGACTGGGCTATTGTCATTATTATGTGGGCTGTGGTTGTGGATTGTAGGAATACAAGGGTCTGGTGGCCAACCTGCTGAAGTGGGAGGGGCGTGGGAGCTCTTTTCACTCTATCACGCTTGGGCGGAGCCTGTGTTGGAGGTATTGGGGCCATATACACAGCATGGTGAAGTTTGGTTTCTACTGGCAGCATTGCTGCCGATAGCTGGCATGGTAGTAGGAGTTGGGGTGAATCGTTATCCAGCGCTAACCGACAAGAATGGTAAGGTGGATCATAGATGGCAATGGATTGTTGCCGCGATATCTGCTGCGCTCGTCATTGTGCTAACGATTACACTGATGCTTCCTCAACGCCCGTACATTGCAGAGAGGGATTTTCCGGTAGTAGACGGGGCTACGGCGGCCATTCCTTTTGCACAGGATATGCTGCATGAACTGACTGGAATGAGCAAGGCGCGAGCGGCGCACGAGCTGAGATTCAACACGACCCATCAGGCATATGTCAATTTGATCGAAAAGAAGGCGGATCTGATCCTGGTGGCCGGTCCTTCCGATGAGGAACTGCGTCTGGCAAAAAGCCGGGGAATTCAAATGAAGCTCACACCCATTGGGTGGGATGCATTTATTTTTCTCGTACATCAAGACAATCCAGTCAAGGGACTTTCTTCGGAGCAGGTTCGTCGTATATATGAAGGATCTATTCGTAACTGGAGTGAAGTAGGGGGAAAGCATCAGCCGATCGTTGCTTATCAGCGGGAGGAGAATTCAGGAAGTCAAACATATATGCAAAAGAAAGTGATGAAAGGTCATGACATGGCTGAACCTCCTCGGGAACTCCGAATTGGTATAATGGGTGAAATGATTAATGCAGTTGCTGATTTTAACAAGGATCACAATGCGCTCGGTTATTCATTTTATTATTTCGCAAATGTGATGCATAATCGTCAAGAGGTCAAATTTTTATCTATTGATGGAGTGAAGCCCGACAAAGAACACATTCGTTCGAAACAATATCCATTCACAGCTCAACTGTTCGTGGTCACACGGGAAGGCGAGAAACCAAGCCCTTCGATGCAACGATTACTCGAATGGCTGCAAAGCGAAGAAGGAACCCGGGCCATCGAAAAGGGTGGCTTTGTTCCTGTAAACTCGTAATCCTGTAACGATGATTTGCATACAGTCACCGTATATTCACCTTAAGAGTGAAACGAAGACAGCAGGGTAATACATAGAATATGCTTTGCTGTGAATACAATACCCGCACAGCATGTATATCACCAACATAAGGGGATGAACGAAAATGAAGAAAAAAACATCGGTCTGGGTGCTTTTGCTCGCCGTAGCCATAGTGACAGCGGGGTGTGAAACAGGCTCGCAAACAGGACAAACAGCTCAAAATGAGCAAAAGGGTGTCACCTCGGCACAAGCGAATGGTTCAGGAACCACTGTAGATACACCGAAAACAGGAGGACAAGCAACCACAGACACTACGATAGCGAAGGTCCGCATGGACAATATTACCGCGCTGCGTTTGATCGACGGCCAATCCGGCTGGATCGGCGGAAATGGCTGGATTGCCCGTACGGACGCGGTTGCATCCGGTTCAGTCGGATCGACGTGGAATGTGCAATATCAGGGTCAAGGTACGGTTCAGCAGATTTTTGCCTTGAACGGGCAGCAGGCTTGGGCTGTTATGGCAGACAGCGGATCGCTGCTGGCCACTCGCGATGGCGGCAAACGCTGGGAGGTTGTCGGGACTGTACCTGAGCAAGGGCAAGCGGGCTTTTTACACTTTGTATCATCCAAGGAAGGGTTCAGTGGCAACCAATATACGAAGGATGGCGGGCAAAGCTGGTCTTCGCTCCCCGTGCCTGGCCACTTGGTAGGACAGCCATATTACCATGATCAGCGAAACGGCTGGGCAGTTACGCAGGACACAGACCGTTCGTTTCAGATTTTACACACGGTTAACGGGGGCCAAAAGTGGACTACTGTCATGTCACGGACAACGGAGGCGCCTCTAAATGGAGCCATTATTCGTTCGGTAGAACGTGGCAACGCATGGATCGAGCTGGTTGGCGATACGGGGATGAATCAGACGTCGTATTCGCTTTGGCATACTGCCGATAGTGGACAAAGCTGGCGTGCTGTGTTGGCGAATGCCACCGCTGGCGGCGGTCCGGCACCAGGTATTAGCCAGCAAGACAACCAGGTTCCCAAAAATGAAGGGGCTGCACCAGGTATGCTCTATGCGGTTAATAGCAGTACCGCATGGATGGGCGGTTACTGCGCACCGTGCGACAAGCCCAATACCATCGGCTGGACGACTGACGGCGGCAAGACGTGGAACAATGGCAAGCAAGGCTTTGACGGTTATGGTGGTCAGCAAATCGGGATGGCAAATGCCAAGGAAGGCTGGGCTATTTTCTCGGATTCAGAGCAAGCCCCAGTCATGTATACCACCTCGGATGGTGGACAGCATTGGATGCAGAGCCATGTATTTGACAAGCCTGTGGCATCAGGTTCCTAAGGAGGGAATGCATATGAGCCAACATAAGAAAAGTGTGATTACCTGGACTGACGGTCGTGAAGTGCCGCTAATCGGGCAGGGCACGTGGCATATGGGTGAAAAAGCATCACTCCGCCAGAAAGAAGTGCGCGCGCTTCAACTTGGCTTAGAGCTGGGCATGACGCTGGTGGACACGGCTGAAATGTATGCGGAGGGCGGCGCAGAAGAGATCGTCGGAGAGGCCATTCGGGGTCGCCGGGATGATGTCTATCTTGTTAGCAAGGCGTATCCTCATCATGCGGACCGTCAAGGACTGGCTCAAGCGTGCGAGGCGAGCCTTACCCGAATGGGAACGGAGTACGTGGACATGTATTTGTTGCATTGGCGTGGGAATATTCCGCTGGAAGAGACGATACAAGGTATGGAAAAACTGCGTGAGCAGGGCAAAATCCGCAGCTGGGGAGTGTCCAATCTGGACAAGTCCGACATGGAGGAGCTATGGAGCCTAAGTGGAGGCGAAGCCTGCGCTGTCAACCAAGTGCTGTATCACGCAGCTTCGCGGGGCATCGAATATGATCTGCTACCTTGGAGCCGTACGCATGGGGTGCCTGTGATGGCCTATTGCCCGATTGCCCAAGGTGGCCGCCTGCGACGGGGGCTGTTGGAGCATCCTGTTATGGTAGACATTGCTGCCAGCCACGGGGTAACTCCATCCCAAGTTGCGCTCGCTTGGGTCATACGGGACGGTGATGTCTGGGCAATTCCGAAGGCGGTGCAGGAATCGCATGTACGAGAAAATGCAGCGGCAGCAAGTATTCGGCTCACTCCTGAACAACTTCAACAAATAGACGAAGTTTTTCCTCCGCCAACGCGGAAGCAGCCGCTGGATATGGTTTGAGGAAGGAGGAGCCCATGACAGAGCGAGAGACAGAACTGCATGAGGTAGATGATCATCTGGATTATGGATTATCCGTTGTATTCATCGGCTTTAATCCCAGCTTGAAATCAGGCGAGGTAGGACATCATTATGCGAATCCGCGCAACCGATTTTGGCGCATACTGGAGGGAGCAGGCTTGACACCTCGCTTGTACGATCCATCGGAAGATCGGGAGCTGCTGAAGCTGGGCTTCGGCTTTACGAACATTGTTTCCCGTCCCACGAGGGGAGTAGAGGATATTTCACGCGAGGAATACGCCGAAGGACGTCTGAAGCTATACGAGAAGCTAAAGGAATACCGCCCGAAGGTTGCTTGCTTTGTCGGCAAAGGCGTGTACACCGAATACAGTAAAAAATCCAAAGTAAATTGGGGATTTCAGCCTGAACCGCTCATTCCCGAGATGCATGAATTTGTGGCACCTTCGTCTAGCGGACTGGTGCGCATGTCGTTGGAAGAAATCACAGATATTTATCGCCATCTCCAAACGTTCCTTTCGTCAGAGATCGTCTGAAATGCAGTAAGTACGGTGGATACAGCTAGCACAAAAAGAACCACACGCTTCAGTCCCTGCTGGGAAGAGCGTGTGGTTCTTTGAGCTTATTGTAAGGCTTTTGCCTGCCATGCCTGTTCTACGGGAACATAAGGATATCCCAGATCACGTGCGACCGCTTCATAGGTAATATGTCCGTTCAGGACATTGGTGCCGCTAAGCAGTGGCTTGCTTCTGCGAAGCGCCTCCTGCACACCCAAATCTGCGAGCTGGAGAGCAAAGGGGAGCGTTGCGTTCGTCAGAGCGAGCGTCGAGGTTTGCGGTACCGCGCCCGGCATGTTTGCTACCGCATAGTGAATGACGCCATGCTTCACATAGGTAGGCTGATCGTGTGTCGTGATGTGGTCAATCGTCTCGACTATGCCGCCCTGGTCGATGGCCACATCCACAATCACAGAGCCGGGCTGCATCGTCTGTACCATGGCTTCCGTTACGAGCCGCGGAGCTTTGGCACCAGTGATCAGGACAGCACCGATCAGCAAATCACTTTGCGCCACGGCTTCAGCAATGTTGGACGGGGTGGACACCAGCGTATGGAGCTGATTGCCAAAAATATCGTCCAGTTGGCGCAGTCTTTGCAGGCTCAGGTCGATCAGTGTCACATCTGCCCCAAGACCGATGGCGACCTTGGCAGCATTGGTCCCGACCACCCCTCCGCCAATAATGGTCACTTTACCGCGTTTCACCCCCGGCACACCTGCCAGCAGAATGCCTTTGCCACCCTTTGGTTTTTCCAGCAGTTGTGCTCCAATTTGTACAGCCATTCGACCGGCAACCTCACTCATCGGAGTAAGCAGCGGGAGGCTGCCTTCAACATCTAGCGTCTCATAGGAAATGGCGGTTACGCCGTTGTCTGTTAAAGCGCGGGCCAGTGCTGGCTCGGCAGCCAAATGTAGATAGGTGAATAAAATCAATCCTGGTCGAAAATATACGTATTCAGAGGAGAGCGGCTCTTTTACCTTGATAATCAGATCCGCCTGGGACCACACGTCCGCAGCTTGCTGCACAAGAGTCGCACCCGCAGTGGCATATTCTCCATCCGTAAAGCCGCTTTCAACACCTGCATGGCTTTCCACAAATACGTGATGTCCGTGTTGAATCAATTGAGCTGCACCTGCTGGCGTTAGAGCGACACGATTTTCATTGTTTTTAATCTCTTTCGGAACCCCAATTTTCATTTCATTCACCTCTCCTAAAAATAATTGTTAAGAAAATTACACTATCATTTTTGCGCAGCCCTGCCGATTAGTTACATGGACCCAAGCCGATAAATGCAATTCATGTTAGATTAGGTACAGTTTACAAGGGGTGAAGCTCCTTGACATCATACATTTTGTCGGATTATCTGACTTAAAGGCTCGACTTTTTGATGAATATATGTCATATAAAATGACATAAAGACATAAGCATAAGGAGAATGCCGATGAACGGTAAAAAAACATTTACCATTGCGGATGTGCTGGAACGTCCCGTTTTCCGGCGGGCGAAGCTGGCGGCGGGGGAACAGGGCGTACATCGCCTTGTGGGTTGGGTCCATGTGCTAGAAATCACAAATGTTTCTCCGTTTGTGAGCCGTCATGACTTGATTTTGACGACCGGCCTGTGGCTCACCCGGAAGGGGGAAGAGCGTGCCGAGTATATGGAGCAACTGATCCGCTCGGAAGCCGCGGGATTGTGTGTGGAGCTGGGCACGAGCATTCATGAAATCCCCTCTGAAATTTTGGAGTTGGCGGAACGACAACACTTCCCGGTCATCGTATTTGAGCAGCCAGTACGTTTTGTTGAAATTACACAAGATATTCATTCCCTACTTATTAACCGACATCATGAACTTCTAAAAGATCTGGAGCGATTTTCACGTCAGCTTCAGCAGGAAACCCTGCGCAGCACTGATATGAACGCCCTCTTGCGTGTGCTTCATGACTATGCAGCCCGGCAGGTCATCTACATGTCTTCCATTGAAACCAATCGATTCGTACCTTCCGTCCAGCCGGATCTAGCGGACCGTATTGCAGGTTTTTATGCCAATGAAGTGGAATCTAGTATGACCGCCGATCGGGAGGGGCATCTGCTGTTTCACCTGAATGAGTCCACTGCCGTCTTGTTCCAGCCCGTTGTATGCTTCGGTCAGGTGTTTTCTGCAGTAGGTTTGGTACTGCATAGTGAAATGCCGACGGAAGAAATGTCGCTGCTACTCGATTACACTGCCAAGGCAGCCGCTACATTGGTGCTGAGAACACAGTTTCTTGAAGACAGATTGCTGCGTAATCAAAATGAATTGATTCAGGATGTGCTGAGCGGGCAGCTTCCCAGTGAAGAACAGGCTCAGACCCGGATGGGCCTGCGATTGTTATCGAAGGGGCAGTATTTATTTTGGGCAGGGGTCATTGAGGTAGAACATCAGGACAAGGATGCCAGTCAGGTACGCAAGGAATCCATCAATCAGGATGTGCTAGTGCTGCTTCGTTCATTGTTGAAAAAAGAAACGTTGCACAACCTGCTGATGATGAAGGGAAGTCAATGCTACATCCTTTGTGCCAAGGAGGAATTAACACTGCGTTCCGCAGCGCAAATGAAAAAAGTGCTTGCCCATACTGTTCAATATATTCAGAATTATGCCGCAGGACAGCTTGATAAGGTGCGCATTCATGCAGGCTTTGGTAAGGTAAGGCATCGCATGACGGGGACGGATCGCAGTTTTGAAGAGGCATATGAGGTCATTGAAGTGGCACGAAGCGTCCCAGTTATGAAGGATCGGTTGTTTTACGATAGCATCGGAATCTATCAGTTGTTGAAGGCGGTGCCCCGCATTCCTTTTCTACAAGAGTTCGTAGAGGACCATTTGGGCGAGCTGATTGCGCATGATCGTGAGCACCATATGCAGCTTCTGGATACACTGGATGCCTATTTTCAATCCCATGGCTCCAAGCGTGATACCGCCGGAATTTTGTACATTCACAGACAGACCCTTTATAATCGGCTGGATAAAATTAATGAAATCATAGAGGGAAATCTGGCAGACCCTGACAAACGTCGTTGCCTGGAGATGGCACTACTGGCTTACCGGATGCTTCAGGCTGAAAATTGATCCTAAATAACTAGTTCTATTTTCCATTCTACTCATTTACAATGCGTGTTAACACTGAGATAATAGAAGAGATTACGGAAATATATTGAAAGGGGATTAATATGAATATAAAAAAATGGATCGCCGTCCCTCTTATTTTGTTAATGGTAGCTTTGACAGGTTGCCAGGCAGTAGGCGGATTTGATGTAAGTAAAAATTTATTGGGAACACTTGATGTGAAATCCCAGCAGACAACGGAGAAAATCTCTCTTAAATTGACTCCAAAAGAAGGAATCACGCAAGGAGATAAAGAAATCGTAGATTTGATTAATTCGATTTCTGTCACTGTGGATGAAGCCAAGGTACAATCAGAGGAACTTGCTTCTGCCAAAGGTACATTGCACATCGATAAGTATAATTTGCCGTTTGAACTTGCATTAGACCGCCAAGGTTTGGCTATTCAACTGGAAGGTGCCAAAAAACCTTATTACATATCTTTGAACTCGCAAGAGAGTTTGAGCGGTCTGCCTGCTGGATTTGATCCATATGTATATTCCAAAGACGTGAGAGAACTGACGAAAACAGCCGCTGCACTTATGCTCAAGCATGCGCCTAACCCTTCGACCATTTCTGCAACGTCTGTAACCGAGGAAGTATACGGTGAAAAAGACAAAGTGAAACTGACCCATCTGCATGCTGAACTTCGTGGTGATGAGCTGGTAACATTGGTAAAACCGTTCCTGGCGAATCTGGCGAAGGACGAAGCAGGCTTGAAAGAGCTGATCGGGCAAGCCATTGATATGACTAAAACGATCGCTTCCGGCATGAATATTGAAGGTAGTGATAAAGTAACAGCAGAACTGAGTGCTAACAAAGAAAAAATGGTCAATGAGGCTTATACCGAAGTTAAAAAGTATTTGGACCTGGCCGTTGATCAGTATGATGTAGGAGTTAGCGCCATGTATGCACAGTCCCCTGAAATCAAAACGGTTCTGAGTGCTAACACGGTTCTGAAAAGCGACATGTATTTTGATGAAAAAGGAAATGTTCGCAAAGCGGCGACAGACCTGACGGTTGCTTTGCCAGATGTGGACGGTCTTCCGGTGAAGTCCTTCACAATTCTGACCGAAACTCAATCCTGGAACGTCAATGGTAGTGTGACGGCTGATAAAGTGGATATTTCTAACGGTGTTATTGATTTGAATAAACAAGCTGAATTAACTCCGGGAGCAACGCTGCGCAATTTTGAAGCGAATTCTCCGATCTACAACATTTTAAAAAATGATTTGGAAATTACAAAAGTAGAAACCATTTTCGATCCTAAAGACGATTACTACGTCTTGGAGAATCGTGGTGGTACTGCCTTTATTCCATTGCGTGAACTGACGAGCGAACTGAACTCCGAGTTAAAATGGGATGCAGCTGCCAAACAGACTACTGTAATTGATGATATTACAGGTAAGACGATTAAGCTGAAAAGTGGCTCCAAACAGGCTGTATTGGAAGGAAGCACATTGACGCTGCCACAAGCTCCATATACGGATGAATATGGTACATTGTATGTTCCTTTCAAATCAGTTGCCGAGGCGCTTGGCGCCACAGTAACTCGTAATAATGATGGGGAATATGTACTGAAACGCGACTAAAAAGAAATTCAAGGAACCGGCCCAATTAGGGGCTGGTTCTTTTTTTGTTATATTGGTAAAATGCTCAGTAAAGCGATTAAAATAAGCGCTTACAAATTTTAAAAGTGCCATACTTTCATACAGGGAAAATTGAGATAATGATAGTATCATTCCAGCATAGGAAAACACATACAATTAGGGGGATATACGATGAAAGATATGGAACTATTGAATTCCAGAGAGGGACAAATGGTGCTTGCCCGAATGTACGGTCAACAGCAAATCTCTGAGCAAACGACTCGATATGAATCCCTTATACAGGCGTATCGGGAGCATTTTGGTGTAGGGGATATTGAACTGTTTAGTGCTCCGGGGCGCTGCGAAATTGGTGGGAATCATACAGACCACAATCACGGGAAGGTGCTGGCAGGCAGTATTACACTCGATACCATCGCTGCAGCTTCTAAAGTGGAGGAGTCTGTAATTACATTCTTTTCTGAAGGCTACAAGACGAAGTACGTCATCGATTTAACCGACTTGTCGCCAAAACCGGAGGATGACAGTACGATGCTGCTGATCCGTGGCATTGCCGCTGGTCTACTTGAATTCGGATACCGTATCGGGGGATTCCAAGCTTATATATCAAGCAATGTGTTCTCTGCTTCAGGTTTAAGCTCTTCCGCTTCTTTTGAAATGTTGATATGTACGATATTAAATCATTTTTATAACGAGGGAGCGTTAGATGCTGTTGCTAAATCCAAAATTGGCCAGTATGCGGAAAATGGCTATTGGAACAAGCCGTCGGGGCTGCTCGATCAGATGGCTTGCGCGTATGGTGGCTTGATTTCCATTGACTTTGAAAATCCCAAGGAACCGATCATAAATCCTGTTCATTGGAATTTTGAACAAAACGGATATTCCCTCGTTATTGTAAATACAGGTGGAAATCATGCTGATTTAACGGACGATTATGCGGCGGTGCCCAACGAAATGTTTGCAGTGGCTCAGTCTTTAGACGCTTCGGTTTGCCGTGACTTATTGCCGGAGGATCTATATGCCAACCTTAAAATGGTCAGGGAAAAAGCAGGAGACCGTGCAGTACTGCGGGCGTTGCATTTTTTTGAAGAAAATAGACGCGTGGATGAACAGGTGAAATCACTGGAGGAGGGACGCTTTACTGATTTCCTGAGGCTCGTTACCGAATCTGGTAATTCCTCATGGAAATGGCTCCAAAACGTATATAGAAGTGGGATTGCGCGGGAACAAGACGTATCGGTTGCACTGGCTTTAACCGAAATGTATTTAAAGTCAATAGATAACAGCGCATGCAGAGTACATGGTGGTGGCTTTGCTGGTGTCATCTTGACGATTCTTCCGAATGATCATGTGGATGATTATAAGGAGTGGATCAGCGGAATGCTGGGAACTCCGGTACTTGTTGTCAACGTCCGTGAGGACGGTGCCGTTAATGTTAGTGATTTGATACATGTTGAACGGACTCATTGCGAGTCTACAAACTAGTCAGTCAGTAGAAGACTTTAACCCATGGGTTAAAGTCTTCGTCCTTTTTATCGCCGATACAGCTTAGGTTTGCGTTATAATAAAGAGATGATAGTTTTAATGAAGGAGGGCCTGTCATGGCTATATACCCGTCCTGGTCCTATTCGCAATCGAGGGCTCAAACGTTCGATGAATGCTTACGCAAATACTATTATCATTATTACGGCTCGCATAATGGCTGGAATTCGGCACAGGGCACTGAAGAGCAAGTTACGTTGTATCGGCTCAAGCAACTGAGCAACTTATATATTTTATTCGGGAATATCACGCATCAAATGTGTGAATCAGTCATACGTGGATGGATGGAAAAAGGGGCTATCCCGCGCACAGCATACCTCGAGACAGCTATGAAGAACATGTTGAATAACAGCTACAAGGAATCGCTACACCGTGAGCTATGGCTACAAGATCCGAAAAATCGCGTCATGCTGGCGGAGGTTTATTACGACGACGAGGTGCTTCCGGAACGGATCGCCCTTATTAAGGAGCGACAGCACGCGGTGATACACAATTTGTACCGTACTGCGGTTTGGCGTGAACTGCAACAGGGAAAGGCCCGAATTGTAGAAGTGGAGAAGTGGGATACGATGCTCCTTCATGAGACGAAAGTGTATGTCAAAATGGATTTGCTCTACCGTAGAGACAATGGAGACATGGTCATCGTGGATTGGAAAACAGGCAAGGAAGGCGATTTTTCCGACCAACTTTTTTTGTATGCTTCCTATGTGCAGGAGCACTATCAGCTTCCTTTAGAAAAGATTGAGGTACGTGTGGAGTATTTGATGACAGGAGAGCATGAGGTATATCGTCCCGCGCAAGAGGATATCGACAAGGTAGTTGGCAATGTCGGACGATACATCGAGGAAATGAAGTCCTGTCTCGATGACGATTACTATAATCGCCCCAAGCCCGAGTCTTTCTTCACTCCGATGCCTTCACGCAGAGCGTGCGGAGGCTGTAATTTTCGTGAGGTGTGTAAGTACCGAGCGGTGTGAGGGGAATAGAGTAAAAGAAAGACACTCCTTTTAATTAAAATGGGTGTCTTTCTTTTACTCTATTGAGTTAATGTCCAATTTATATTAAAAATCCTGCATATATTACAAATAGAATTAGTAGTCTTTTAAGACTGGAATTTAACTGTAATATCTGAATATAGGAGGTTTCATTTAAATGGCCATTCTGTCAACTGGACCTATTAATAATAGTGCTGTCAGTGGTATAAGACCCACTCAAGAGGTGACGATCAAAATCGAAAACCAGGATTCTGTCAATTTTTCGACTCTAATGATAGAAGGCTATATATTAAACGGATCGAGAACGTCATATGTACTTGAGTCTTTCTCAGTCGCTCCGAATCAAGTCATTACTAAAAATTATTTTGCAAATTTTGATGCATATTCATTCGTTTTTACAACGGGAAGTGTTGCCGCAAGTCAGACTGAAATTTCCGTTTGGGGAAAAAATGCAGCTGGAGAGTTGGTTACGGCTCATCGGCTTGTATCATCTGAGCTGTTAGGGGCTGGGGCAGAGTCCGGCCCCCTATCAATCAATCGCATTTTTGTAGCCAATTTTGATAGTAATGATGTTTCTGTGATTGATGGATCGACCAATGAGGTGATCGTGTCCATTCCTGTTGGCATTAATCCCGCGGGAGTAGGGGTTAATCCATTAATCAACCGAATCTATGTAGGAAATTTGAACAGTGATGACGTTTCCGTAATTGATGGATTAACCGATACGGTGATTGCTACCGTTCCTACTGGAGATGGAGCAAGCTCAATTGGGGTCAATACTGCAACCAATGCTATATATGTAGCAAATTTTAATGATAGCACAGTTTCCGTAATTAACGGTTTGACCAATACAGTAATTGCTACCATTATTCCTGTCGGAGGTCTGTCTCTTCCAACGGGGATAGGTGTCAATTCATTAACCAATCGCATTTATGTAGCAAATTTTAATTTTGATGTCGTTACGGTCATTGATGGAGCAACAAATACTGTGATTACCCAGATTCCAGTTGGGGTGAATCCATTTAGAATAGGTGTCAATTCACAAACTAATCGTATTTATGTGTCAAATTTCACGGGTAACAGCGTTTCTGTAATTGATGGAGTAACGAATACGGTGATTGCTACCGTACCAGTTGGGACGACTCCAGGTGAAGTGGGGATTAATCTCTCTACAAATGCTATATATGTAGCAAATCGCGATACGGATAATGTTTCCATAATTAGTGGGTTGACGAATACAGTGCTTGCTACGATCCCGGTCGGGAATAATCCGAATGGAGTAGGTGTCAATCCAATAACTAATCGTATCTATGTAACAAATCAGGATGATAACAACGTTTCCGTAATTGATGGAGTCACCCAAACTACGATTACTACCATCCCGGTGGGAGCTCGTCCATTCGCAGTAGGAGTAAATCCTTGAATTAGAAAGGGGTCTTGGGAAGAACTCAACCTAGGAGCCGAAGAAGGAGTATTAGTGATAGCCCGTGTGACGACGGGCTTTTTACTTGCGACTACAGATAGCAAGGTGAACAGAAATGTATATCATAATGCAAATCTGTAATTCTTCTATATTTTGAAACCGCTTTATAATTTAGAAGATGCGAGGTATGATAAGGGTATTATTGGAAAATGCGAAGGAGGAAGTTAGGAAGATGACGAGTACAGAACATGCACGTATTCTTTTTCAGGGAGATTCTATAACAGACGGAGGAAGGGGACGAAATGAGGACGCGAACCATTGGCTGGGTCAGAGCTATGTGTATCTGATCGCAGGTGCGTTGGGGAGCCGTTTGACTACCACGCAGCCAGAATTTGTGAACCGGGGAATTTCGGGGGATCGAGTTTCGGATTTGTATGCACGCTGGAATGAGGACACGTTTAGCCTGAAGCCGGACCTGCTCAGTATTCTAATCGGAGTGAACGACGCCTGGCGGATCGTGGAGCAGGAGCCGTCCGGGGTGACGGACCGATTTGAACGAGCCTATCGCCACCTTCTGGAAGAAACGCGTGAAGTGATGCCCGATATCGGGCTGGTGTTGTGTGAACCGTTTATTTTGAAAACGGGAGCTACCGAGGCGCGATGGGACATTTGGCAAGAAAAAATAACGGGATACCAGCGTATTGTATGTCAGCTTGCAGACGAATATGGGGCCGTATTTGTGCCGCTCCAGAGCATGTTGAACGAAGCCGCTACCCAGGCGGACGCCTCCTATTGGCTGCATGACGGGGTCCATCCGACAGCGGTTGGGCATCAGTTGATAGCTGATCAATGGATAGATATCGTGCAAAAGAGCCCGCTGGCGATTCGTTAACAGGGTCATACATAGTCTACTCCTTGTCATTTTTGGGTAATACACGATTATGGACATCATTACTTATGTTATGGTTCCATCCAAAAATGAACGTTAAAGGGGGTGCTTCTTGCTTCGTCATGAACGGAGCAAGAGAGGGCTATGGAAACGATAAATATCATTCTGGTTATATTGCTTATCGCATTAACTGCGTTTTTTGTGGCCTCGGAGTATTCCATTATTCGTGTGCGGGTATCTCGCATCAATCAATTGGCCTCTGAAGGCAACAAAAATGCGAAAGCCGTTAAAAACATTCTGTCTCGGCTGGACGAGTATTTATCTGCTTGTCAGCTCGGAACCACATTAACCTCAATGGCGCTAGGCTGGCTAGGGGAATCTACTGTTGAACATCTGCTACACCCCCTGTTTGTATTGGCTCATATTCCGGCAGGCCTGACGGGAGTGCTCTCCTTTTTGCTGGCTTTTTTGATCTTGACCTATTTTGAGGTGGTCATTGGGGAGCTGGTACCGAAAACATTCGCCATACAGATTGCTGAACCCATGGCATTGTTTTTTGCCCGTCCGATCACGATATTTTATAAAATGACCTATCCCCTGAATTGGGTGCTCAGTCGTTCATCGCGTGTCATTACGGGTCTCTTCGGGCTCAAAAAGGTATCTGAAGAAGATGCAGCACTCAGTGAAGCCGAGCTTCGTTTGGCGTTATCTGAAGGGTTTCGTAGTGGTGAAATTACACCGACAGAATATCGATATCTGAACAATGTATTTGATTTTGACGACCGTGCGGCGCAGGAAATTATGGTACCGCGCATCCATATCCGTTCCATCTCCCACCAGGCAACAGTGGCCGAGTTTATGGAGCTGATCGAGGACAAAGTTTATAATTTTCTACCTGTAGCTGAACATGGAGACCGGGATCGTATTATCGGGATGATTCGCGTCAAGGAAGCCCTGCATGATTTGGCACGTGGGCATAGCACAGGGAATACGACGATGGCTTCTTATATTCACCCGGTGCTTCAGGTTATCGAGACGGTTCAGGCTCGGGATCTGCTGATTCAGATGCAAAAACGACGCATTCCAGTAGCGGTGCTTGTGGACGAATATGGTGGAACATCTGGACTTGTCACACTGGAGGACATTATGGAGGAAATTGTTGGAGACATTCCTTCCTATACCGACACCGAAACCCCCGCAGCGTTAACTCCACTCCTTACAAAAACAGATGATCATCGTTACATACTCAAATCACAGGCGCTCATTCATGAGGTCAATCGGCGCTTGGAGACGGATATTGAGGCCGGGGACGTATATACGATTGGCGGATGGATGCTTTCAGAGCGTTTTGATATCCAGCAAGGAGAAAAGCTGACCATCGGTTTATGGGAGTTTACCGTACTGGAAAAAAACAGTCACCAAATAGACACAATTGAAGCGATTAAGAAAGCAGTTGTTGAACAGAAAAATGACAATGATTTTTAATAATGGAAATTGACTTTGTCGGTAACAGCTCGCTTAAGATGTGACGAATGGCCTGTAAAGCTTGTGATAGCGCGATTCGTCCGTTTTAAGATGCAAGCTGCTACCTGGTAACATATTGTTTTTTGTAATTAGGATAGGGGACTTAAGACTCTGTATCTTTATGCTCATAAATATATCTGTCTGTGAAAAATTCTACTAGAAATGTAGCAATTTTATGGTAAAATGGAATCAAATTTGAGTTTTTTGGGGTGGGCTACAGTACATGAAGATGTCACTAGGTACGAAAATGGTTACTGCATTTGTCTCAATTTCTGCAATAACCTATGGAACAAGCGCTTTTTTTATTTTTGTACTCAAGGACTGGCTTGCTCAAGGTACACAAGAATGGGTGTACACTTCGATCATTCTGTTATTGGGTGTCCTGTGGAGTGGCATTTTGGGCTGGTTGATCTCAAAATTACTCACACGGCCAATTGTTAGGTTGGCAAAGGCGGCAGAGGAAGCTTCGGCGGGGAATCTGTCTGTTGTAATTCCTGAACGTCGTTCGGAGGATGAAATCAAAGTTCTGTATGATGCATTTCGGCATATGATGCTGAACATTAAAGATATGTTCAATGAGATCTCGTACAGCACCAGAACAACTTCGCAAAGTGCGGAAAATCTGAGCTTGGCTATTGTGCAGGCTACCACACAAATTGAGTCCATGTCTTCGGTGGTAGAAGATATTTTGAATGGCGTGGAGCAGCAAAAGCAAGCATCTGCCCAATCTATTAAAACAGCAGACCGAATGCTGGGCGATTTTAAAATGATGCGTAGCAAATCGGGGCATATGCTGGAACTGTCAGGCCATATGGAGCATTCAGTAGATTCGACGCAGACTGTATTTTCATCCCTGATGGATGGAATGGGAGAGCTGACAGCATCACATGGTCGTTCGCAGCAGGTAATTGCACGACTGGAAAAAGAAGCTTCCCAAATTGAAGCGATTACAAGCACCGTGAAGGATATTGCTGAACAGACCCATCTGCTGGCGTTGAATGCTTCCATAGAAGCGGCGCGTGCGGGAGAAGAAGGGAACGGGTTTGCGGTAGTGGCTCACCAAATTCGCGCACTTGCCGCCCAAAGTACGGAGTCTGTGCAGCAAATAAATGCCATCGTTAGCCGTGTCCAGTCACAAATCGTAGAGACAGTGCAGTTGATGCATCAGCAAACGTCATTGGTCAGTGCTGAGGCAGAACGGACAAGCTCTGTGGATCAGACGCTGAACCGTTTGAACGCTATTGTACGTGAATTTGTCGAGAGCATCCGATTAATGGAAGAAGCCGTGACGGAGCAGACGAATCGGGTAGATCAAACCTTTGAGCAGATCCATCGTATTCAGCAAATGTCAGGGGCCTTCTCTGAAGGAGCTCATAAAATTTATAAGGCTGCTCATGAGGAGACAGCAATTATGCAGGAAATTTCGTCTTCTTCCGAGGATTTGAAAGTGCTTACGAATAAACTCATGATGAAAACACGTGGAATGCAACTATAACAGAAACCATCATGTGAGGCATGATATATACAAACAAAATATAGCCGCTATACACCGGAAAACGCAGCAAAATGGTTCCCCGGTGTGTAGTGGCTATTTTTTAATTTCAAAAAACTCACATTGTTTTCTGGGGTGGTAAGCCAGATCACTGACGCTGGATTGCACGACAATGGTTTGATCGTCAAAACGGATTATGATTCCGCCAGAGCCAATCAATTGGTCATCCTGAAATACCCGGACACGCAGATGACGTTCCAGTGCCTCGCTGAAATCCTGATCTGTAATTAATCGGCGATTAATGGCCATGAGGGTTCTCCTTTGAATATAATATCTTTTATCATAAAGGTAAGGTATGGAACAAGCAAGAAACACGGCTAGAACATAATCGGCTATTGGGTATAAAATAGAATGCAACGAAGAGAGAAAGAGATCAAAGGGGGCTAGCTATGGATAGGTCGTGGTCAGGGCCTTGGTTCGATGCCAACGCGCCAGAAGGGTTCGAGGCTTTTACTCCGTCACATGGGTTGGCTATATTGGGACTCATTGTATGCGCTTTGATGCTGTGGCTGACTCGGGGATGGATTCGGTCGAGCAAGCCTATAAGCGAGGGAATTCGCTGGTTGTTAATTACAGTCCTCATTCTGTCAGAGGTGACTCTGAATATTTGGTATGTGATGCAGCATATTTGGGATGTCCAGACCTCATTGCCATTAGAACTGTGCAGTGTGACACTGCTGCTGTCTATCCTGATGCTCATTTTTCGAAGCCGCTGGTTATATCCGATCATCCTTTTTGCCGGAATTGGAGGGGCGCTTCAAGCCGTACTCACGCCTAATTTGGCATACGCATTTCCGCATTATCGTTTTATCCATTTTTTCATAGCTCATAGTGCTATTATTTTGGCAGCCTTGTATATGACCTGGATAGAAGGACTCCGACCGACGTGGAAGAGTGTGGGAGGAGTGATGCTTTTTCTGAATGGCCTGGCGCTGAAGGTGTGGATCGTAGACGATGCTCTCGGAGCTAACTACATGTTTCTGACCGGAAAGCCGTCAACACCGTCGATATTAGATTTTTTAGGGCCATATCCTCTGTATATTGTGGCAGAAGAGGCCATTGCGCTCCTGTTCTTTTCTCTTCTGATGCTGTTGTTCGAGGTGCTTCCGGGAGGCAGGCTGTATGTCCGCTCACGTAAAGGAGCTGTGCATAGTGCTGACAGGTCGACATAAAGTCGTTGTAAAGCCATACAAAAGCAGCCTATTCCACAAGTATATGACTAGGGATAAGGCTGCTTAGAAGCCTAAACAGTTGTACGAATGGGTATAACGTTCCCCATTCTAATACTTAACGCAGTAGTGATTCTGCTCCGTCTACATAAATTTCCGTACCCGATACATGAGATGACTCGTCTGAGGCGAGAAACAGGACCAGATTGGCAACCTGCTCTGGCTCACCAGGGGCATCCTCTAGCGGATGCTCTCCGCCCTTCGGAAATTCGACTGGAATTTGTACCTTCTTCAAGTCTTCCGAAGGGTACGTGTTATCGTCAATTTGCGTGTCGATAGCTCCCGGGCATATCGCGTTGACCCGAATTTTGTAACGTGCCAGCTCCAGCGCTGCCATTTTCATAAAAGCAACCTGAGCTGCCTTGGTGGAGGCGTAGGCTGAGAATCCAATACCCGAAAAGGTTCGATTACCGTTGATGGAGCTGGTAATGATAATGCTGCCACCGCGTTCTTTCAGGTAAGGGACGGCATATTTAACGGTAGCAAAGGTGCCGCGAAGATTAATGTTCATCGTGCGGTCCCATTCCTCCAGTTCCAGTGTCTCGATAGGGGCCATGGTGCCGTTAATGCCTGCGTTGGCGAACACAATATCCAGCTTTCCGTACGTTTCCACGACTTTAGCGAACCCCTGCTGAATCATATCCGGCTTGGATATATCACATTCCAGTACAAGCGCCTCGCCGCCAGCCTGCTCGATGATTGCTTTGGTCTCCTCTGCATGCTTGGGTGTCCGATCCAGCATGACCACCTTGGCGCCTTGTTCTGCAAAACGGATCGCGGTCGCCTTGCCAATTCCTGAACCTCCACCACTGACCACTGCTATCTTTCCTTGCAATCTCTGCTCTGCCATTGACTATTCCTCCCATTCCGTTCATAAACTAAACCTGACTCGTTATTCCATACCTCTGGACGTTGATGGTGAAACAGTCACAGCTGGATTTTATCCCATTTGCGAAATATGGTAACATAGGCGAACCAGCAGGAACTTGTAGCAAAAATATATAGCAGGAACAAGTATGGAGAAGACCGAGTGACGGAGGTGGATCGAATTGAGCTATAACGCAAATGACCGACCCGAATCGACAGACGCTATAGCACTGACCGGAAAAATGAAACCGTGGGCACTGAGCGGCCCCAGTATTCAAATCGATCCGTTGTTTCCCTATTACGCCAACCGTTCGCGGGACAGTATAGCAGATGAGATCGCCCTTGCGGGCTACCAGACCGTTCATTATTTTGTCGTGCGTGAAAATGAAGTGGATGGAGCGCTTGTTGCTGCTTTTCAACGCAGAGGCATAGCGGTGTGGGCAATGGTGCTAGGTAACGGCTCTTTTGGCGTGTCCCAGCTACCGCCAGAGTGGAAAGAATGGCGTATGGAGCTGCTGCGCGAACCGAACGACGGATTTCAGCGGCTTTCGCATTTTGCCCAGGAGTATGTGGAATGGAAAAAGAACGCCGCTGCCCGGCTCGTCACCGACATTCCGTTCGACGGGTTCGAGGTGGCGGAGCCTTATTTCCCCGAATGGAACGGGCTGCGCAGTGGAGTGTACGGGGATATTGGACCGCATGCACAGCGTGTCTTTCGCGAGCGCAGTGGTGAGAACCTTCCGGATTTCCGCGACAAGCATGCGCGGAATTACTACCGGAAGGTTCCGAACCTGTACGCGCAGTGGGTTGATCTGCGTGTGGACGCCGTGAACGGCCTGATCAGCGAGCTGGTGAACGGCGCAGGCGGTGTGCGTGATGTCCGGCCGGACATCTGCGTGGCGACATGGTCGCTTGCTGTGAGCGGGCGCGGCGATGTTCCCGGCCAGCTGCGGGAATGGCAGGGTCTGGACGCGGTAGCCATGATCGGGTGCGTCGCCCCGGATATGCACGTAATCCAAACCCATTGGCCGGACTGGATGCGCCGCCGTCTGCCGCCACAGTATATTCGCGGCTACGCCCGCATCGCGCAGTCGATTCGCGCCGCTTATCCGGGCCTGCCCCTCGGGGTGCAGGCGGATATCGGTTCGCTCGCGCGGATGGTTCGAGACCGCGAATGGACGCGGCGGTTCGGGGCTACCGCCCTGGAGGGCGACTACGACGCCTGGACCGCCTATGAATACCATGTGGGTGGTTACATGTACGATGAGCCGCCCAAACCGCTTAGGGCGGAACGTTCAGCCGAAGATGAGGTGGTTATTTCTTTCAGCAAGCGAATTGCCACGCCGTCTGTAGATGAGCTGCGTATTTGGAGCCGGGAGGACAGAGCAGGTACAACATGCGACCTGAGCCGCCACCTAAGGGACGATTCACTAACGTTGCTGGAGCTTGTGGATGCCGTAGCAGACGGAAACCGTCTATTGCTGCGTGTACGCAATTTACCAGCGGGGGCGTTCAGCTTGCGCCTTGATGGTGTGCAGGATACACCGGAGCTATGGCTGCTCAAGGGAAGGAAGGCACATCGCAATCTGCCAGAGGATGAAGTGAGGGTTCCTTAAAATTTGGGTAATAACAAAATAACAGCTGTATAAATGGCTCATTTGCCGTAGTATTTTTAAATTGTATACTTTGAGGCAACATCTTTCAAAACATAAACTATAGTGGAGTGAAAAAAGTATGTGGGATTGGGATTATCTGATTCGGGTTATGTTTGCAGGATTATGCGGCGCGTTAATCGGCTATGAGCGCAAAAGTCGGATGAAGGAAGCGGGCATTCGCACGCATTTCATTGTCGGTATTGGCGCAGCGCTCATGATGGTGGTATCCAAATATGGTTTTCAGGATCAAGCCGTCTGGTCTAACCTGTCGCTGGACCCCTCCAGAATAGCAGCGCAGGTTATAAGTGGAGTGGGCTTTATCGGCGCAGGGATGATTTTTACACAAAAAAATAGAATTAAAGGACTGACCACTGCCGCAGGCATCTGGACTACCGCCGGAATCGGTATTGCCGTAGGTGCAGGGATGTATGGGCTTGGTGCAGGTGTAACGTTGTTTATTTTAGCGGCTCAGTCCTTGCTCCATAGTCGTTTTTATCAGATGGCTACCCCGTCCACGCAACAAGTAGTTGTTCAGGTCGACAATGAGCCGGGCGTACTGAATCGGATCAAAGAACTGCTGAAGCACAAGAAGCTGACGATTCACAGCTTTCACGTCGAGCGCATCAATAACGGCGAGCAGTTGGTTATTCATATGCTTTTAAAGCTGTCCCGGTCAGAGGGAGTGGAGGAACTGCTGTCACTGCTTCAAGAGATGGAAGGTATTCGTTCAGTCGAGACCAAGTCCAATTAGACGAATTTACTGCTCATACAGTAGCTTTTTTGTCGAACGCTGGCGGCTTTTATAACGAAAAAAAACTTTAGAAATAATGATTGAAAACGCTTCCTTTTGTGTATATACTCTTACTACATCACAGAGGCAGCAGCCAAACAAAGACCCCATGCATATGCACAGGGCCGTTGTTATCATCCAGATATTACTTTACTTTGACGGGAGCTGGATATTTTTTACCCAGCGTATCCACAGTGACTTTTTTCATCGTAGCCGGTTGGATCGGTTTGTCATTGCTATCCCGTTTGGAATTGACGATAGCATCGACCACATCCAACCCGGACGTTACTTTACCGAAAGCGGCATATTGACCGTCGAGGTAGTCCGCATCGGCAACCATGATGAAAAATTGCGATCCGGCCGAATCCAGATCCGCTGAGCGGGCCATGGATAATACGCCACGTGTATGTTTGAGTGTATTGTTAACACCATTGCTCTTGAATTCGCCTTTGATACTGTAGCCGGGGCCACCTGTACCGTTACCTTGCGGATCACCACCCTGAATCATAAAGCCTGGGATAACACGGTGAAAAATGGTACCGTTATAGGCTCCCTTTTGCACCAAAGAAATGAAATTGTTAACCGTGTTCGGTGCTACTTCCGGATACAGCTCAAGCTTAATTTTCTTGCCATCATTCATGACAATCGTGACAATCGGATGGGAAACAGTCTTGTTCTTGTCTTTAGTCGCAGCAGGAGTTGTAGTGCTTGTCCGGCTGGCAGCTTCCACATCGGCCGCTTTTGTACCGCATCCAGCAACCAGCACGAGCATGATGGCCAGTAGGCACAGCGTGTACCATGGGCGTATCGTTTTTCGGTTCATTGATATTCCTCCTGAAAGGTTGGATGGTGTAACATCCTAATTTTAAAGTTTGGGGGCAGCGCAGAACACTTTTCCATTTTCTATCATACCTTTTTTGCTGGGGATAAGGAAATACGGGTTTGAAAGCCGTATTCTTGACCCATACTGCTGCTATTCCCAAGGAAAGGGGCAGGATCATGATGGAGGTAGACAAAAAGCTGGCGAAAGGTCTCATATGGGGTATGGCGTTCAGTCTGCCGGTTTGGGTAGGGGTGCTGTACTCAGTACAACATATTCGTGACTGGCTATAACATAAAGCGTAAAGATAGGCCAAAACCGTTATGGTTTTGGCTTATTTGTATTTGTGCCAGTCCAAATTGCTGTTATTCAGCAGATGCTCAAAGTTGTTATCCAGCTTCTTCTGTTCAGCTTTTTTTGCTTCGACGGCACGCTGCCGTTCGTCTTCTTTACGCTTGTCCTGTTCTGCTTGGGCTTCATTGGCTTGAGCCTTAAGTTTATTCAGCACATCCTGACTCAACAGATCCTTTAACGTAGCAGGTTTGTCCTGAGCCGCAGGAGCAGGGGAAGACGAATTTCTCTTCTTAGCCATGTCATCAACTCCATTCCATTCGATTATATCAGCTTCTTCACGGTTGTTCCACGATTGAAGGATGAGGGGGCGGTAGACTTTTCTAATTTAGAGGGTAATAATGGAATGAGCAGAAGGGACGTGTGGCATCATGCATCTATATTGGAAGCGAAATCTGGTCATTTTGTGGATTGGAGTATTGTTTTGCAGCATGGCCTATTCCGTGTCTATTCCGTTTTTACCTATATTTCTGAATACGGAAATGGGTGTAAATGATCATCTGGAACTGTGGTCGGGGATTGCCTTTGGAGTCACTTTTTTAGCCAGCGCGCTGATTGCCCCATTTTGGGGTTCGCTTGCGGATAAGTATGGACGTAAGCCGATGCTGATTCGTTCAGGCTTTAGCCTGGCGGTGTTGTACCTGATATGTGCTTTGGTGACAGATCCATATGTGTTCGTAGGAGTACGGTTGTTTCAAGGCCTACTATCCGGGTTTATTCCTGCTGCGATTGCGCTGGTCGGAACAGGTTCGCCTGAGGAGAAAACCGGCTATGCACTCGGTATTATGGCGACCGCTGGGGCGACAGGCAGCATTATAGGTCCGTTAATTGGCGGTGTGGTGAGCCATTATTATGGCAATCGGAATGCCTTTTTTTTCTCAGCAGCTCTTGTACTGGTATCTGCGTTAATCGCGACCTTTGGCGCTAGAGAGGACAGCTTCAAGGGAACCAGTACCCGCTCGCATGTTCGTGATGATATCAAGGAGGCTATTGCTAATCGGCCTTTGTGCTTTTTGCTTATTCTGGCGGGATTAAGTACTTTTTCCGTCATGATATTGGAACCGTTAATTACGGTGTATGTGCTTGAAATGGGAGTTGACCGTAGCCAGGCGTCTTTAAGTTCCGGGATTGTATTCTCAGCCGTAGGCATCGCGGCGGTGCTGATGGCTCCCCGATGGGGACGGATTGGAGGACGGACCGGATTTGCACACGTGCTGCTGATTGGACTGATTGGTTCGGGAATCGGGAATATCCTACAATTTTTTATAACCAACTTTGTTGGTTTTGGTGCACTTCGGTTTGGATATGGATTGTTTTATGCGTCCGTCATGCCTGCTATCAACGCGATGACTGTGGAGGTCACCAAGCCGGAGTTTCGCGGACGAGCCTTTAGCTTGAGCCAATCAGCCACTCAACTCGCGACAATGGCAGGGCCGTTGATTGGCGGCATGCTTGGCAGCTGGATGCCGATCCGCTGGATCTTTGTGTTAAACGGTGGCATACTGCTGCTTGCAGCGTTGTTGCTATGGGCGAAGGGGGAAAACGTTTTCCCGGTTTCAGCCAAGAAGAACGTCACGGATCAGGATATTCATTCTGCCGGATAAGCGAATCACACAGGATCGTCGAAGAGGACAACCTTAGAGCTCATAGAGCAGGTCTTTTTTTGTGTTATTAGATAATTATCCCAAACCTTTACTTTTAGTATACTTATTCATAACCCTCTACACTGATAATATGACAAGGAGGGATATATTATGATAAGAGACGACATTTTGTGTCAACAGCTTGAGAAAGCTCGTCAAAAGCTGTATATTTTGCAAGCAAAACATGGTTTTAATCATGCCAGTGTGCTCAGACAGTCTGTAATTATGGATAACCTCATCAATCAATATAACCACCTTTTTTATATAAAAGAAAAAAAGCCAACTGCATAAATGGAACCGATGGGCGAGAAACTTTTGGTGAGGTCACTCGCCCTTATATTGTAGCGCTGATACTTATAACAACGAATGCTTGTCTTAACTTTTATAACTAGTGTGCAATCTTTCATTTTAGGTACGGTTTGTTTGATGTGCACTCAGTAAAACACCGATAATAACGACCAAACCGCCAATGATTTGGCGCCATGTAATCGTTTCTTGCAAAAGCAACACAGAAAATAAGACTCCAAATATCGGAACCAAATTCATCAGAGAAACGGAACTACTCGGTGACAGCTTGATTAATCCGTAATTGTAGAGCAAAAATGCGATAACGGAGCAGAATACACCCAGATATACTAACAACATAAACGATCCGGTTGTCGGAACCTGCCAACGATCCTTTTCTAATAGAGCCAACGGTATGAAAAAGATACTCCCTGCAACGGTTTGATAAAAAGATAACGTCACAGGCGGATATTTGTCCACAACCTTGCGCGTCATGAAAGTGTAAAACGCCCACGCAAAACCCGTCCCGATTAATATTAAATTTCCGATTAGTTGATTCTTACTATCCGAACTTTCGCCAACTGAAGCCAAGAAATATACCCCGATCATGGCCAGTGCTATGCCGCAAATTTTATATTTGGATATTTTCACTTTATACAAAATAAGTTCAAGCAGCGACGTAATTGCTGGATATGATGCAACAATTAATGCTGCGTTGGAAGCGGTAGTCAGGCTAACCCCTATATTCTCCATTGAAAAATAGAGAGTGATCCCCAAAACACCACTAAACGAAATCGTAGCCAAATCTTTTGGCTTTACTTTGACATGTTCTTTTTTAATCAGCAAAACGATACCTAGCACAACGGAAGCTATAATAAATCTGGATAGACCCAAGGTAAGAGGGGGGAACGTCGTGTAGGCTGCTTTGGTGGCAATAAACGATGTACTCCAGATCAATAGGGCCAGAATCGTAGAACCGTAGTAAATGCGGTTGCTTTCGCTGTGATGAGCTATGACTTTGTTCAAGTTAAATCCTCCCTGAGGTAATTCCCTGTGAAATATAATAGTTGCTACTATAGTGACTACTATAAAAACGTTACTAAAAAGATAGTGTGTATATCAGTTTTTGTCAAGGGGAAGTGATATAGTAAGGATGAACACGAATTGAGGAGAAGACGTCATGAAACCAAAACCAAATATATTAGAAATTCTACGAGATTTGAATTTTAGTGAATATGAAGCCAAGGCTTATGTGACCTTATTGGAAAGCTCTCCACTTTCGGGATACGCCGTTTCATTGAATTCCGGGGTACCGAGATCCAAAATTTACGAGGTTTTGTCTGGAATGGTTAACCGTGGGGATATCATGGTCAGTCAAGAAAATACGCCTCTGTATGTGCCGCTTCCTCCACATGAATTGATTGCCCAGAGAAAACGCAAAGCAGAGCAGATTTTCAATGTGGCGCAAGAGAGTTTGGAGCAGTACACAGCATCATTTCAAAATAGAGAGAATATTTGGAATATTTCGGGGTATGAAGCCATTATCAATCGCATAAATGAAGGGGTAAAGGGAGCAAAACACCGAATTTTATTGGAAATTTGGAAAGAGGATGCCGAGGTGTTCCGAGATGCCTTAGAGCAAGTCGCTCAACAAGGAATTGAAGTGATCATTGTAGCGTATGGGGAGCTTAACTTTGATTTCGCTACTGTTTACCGCCATGATATGAGTGAGGAGATTACGTCTGAAATTGGTGGTCGGTGGATTGTACTTAGCGTAGACGACCGGGAGGTCGTAGCTGGCATACTTTCACTTGGTGATGACAGCCGCGCTGCATGGACGTTGCATCCGGGGCTGGTGATGCCGATTACTGAAGTGATTATTCATGATATTTATATCATGGAAATCCTATATGAGTTCCGTGAACAATTAGAGGAGAAATTCGGCCCTAATCTAATTCATCTTCGCAATAAATTTGCTATGGGTCCGAATGGCAAAGGATATTATATTCCTTTGACTGAAAAAAGCATTAAACGTGTATAGAGATTGTCCGAGGTTCGATGTGCAAAAAATAAACAGGCCCATGGAGTGTTATTCCATGAGCCTAATTTTATTGATGTTGTGTTCTATTATTTTACGGTTATAATCACACGTTGATAATGCTTTAAAGGATGTTTACCATTGTCCTGTACCTCTGCAATGATATGAATCGTATTTCCAGACTTAGCATCTGCTGGAACTGTGAAACTTGCTGTATTTGTGTCACTTCCTTGCAAGTCAATCGTGTTTACTTTCTCGCCTTTAGCTACTTCTCGGTGAAGCCCGAGCTGCATATCACCCAGCATTTCAGGTTTAACTTGTGCCGGTTGGACTTTAGAATCTTCATACGTGTCGGCTTCAAAATATCTCCACCATTTGTAAGTCAATTGATCACCGTCTGGATCTGCACCTTCTGCATGCAGGGTTATTTTCTCCCCTGGACTAGCCGTTAGGTCTAATCCTTCTTTAATGGTCAATGTTGGATTATGGTTGGCATCTTTGTAGTCGGATGCAATAGCCCAATCTGCACGAGCAGCAAAGTCATTTTGAATATCATCAAACCAACGCATCAGAGAATATTCTGCTTCGAATTTTTTCGTATGCACATCATAATCTAACACAGTATTTCTAAATAATTTATCGTTAACGACACCGAAACGACCTCCCCAACCACCATAGGTTGGGTTTTCCATACTCCGCAATCCGTTATCAATTAAATAGAAGAAGGATGGAGAATCACCTTCAGAAATAAAGTCATACTTGTCGTATTGTGGATTTTTCTTTAAGTAGGCTTCACTGCCTCTTTGTTCTTCATCCAACTCGCCTTTGATGATATTGCCATCGCCCATCAAGGCATACATATTGAGCAACTTGCCATGACCCTCTTTAATATTTTTGAAATTCCATTCCCCGTGCAACTTGCTGTTTACTTCTTCTGTGTGCATTTTCCAAGCATAAGCGAAATGCCAGAAGTTAGATTGATCATTAATAATTCTGATGTCAGGCCAATTTTTAGCGATGTAATTATTGTAGCTATCGTCCTGGTCCAGAATGATGTACAGTACGAGTTTATCACTTACTTTTTTTCGAATCGTTTCCCATTGATCTGTATTTCTATATTCGTCTTCAATGGACTTTAGAGCTCTGGCCGTGGTATTGGTTCCACCCCAAGTTTGTACGTATAAATCTCTTTTGTCATCGTCCAGGAAAAGCGTTTTAAGGAAATTGGAGCCTTCCGTTTCTTTGTCCATTTCACCTTTATTTGAAATGTTACCTATTTTGGTAACGCTCTTGATATATTCAGGCTTTGGATATCCCTCGGCATGTTTAATTAAGTTGGGATAAATCTCTCCGTAGGCATCAATCATGTCCGTTACCCATTGTGTTCCGGTCCATCTAAATGGCTTGATACCAGCTTTTTCATCACCTGCATAATGATATACAGAGCTAGTCAGTACAATCCCGGACAAATCCATTTCATTGGAGTAAAGAAGGAAGCGAATGACAGAGTTCATATCATCTACTTCTCCATCGGTAGTGATCACCGTTCTGGCCTTGGTAGTTTTATTTTCTACTTTATTTTCCGTTTGTTTTTCTGTTGGAGCAGCGCTTTCATCTTTCACAACGGCGGGCGCCTTACCACTGCAACCACTGATGATCAGAATACATATCATGGCTAATAGAAAAATGCTTAACCCTTTTCTTTCTCTCATTTCTGTTCCCCTCTCTGAACGTTCCTATGATGTTTTTTGTGGATTATAACCATGTAGGTATTCTTTTTATTCAAGAATTAGGCATAAAAAAAACCTAAACATATATATGTCTCAACAAAAGTCGAGCATATATACATTTAGGTTTTGCCTGCATGATCAGTCACAATCCTGATCCAATTTTACATCATTATCTGAGAAAATGAAAGCGGTTTATGAATGCCGGCATAAAATTAGTTTTACGCTTTGAATAAACCGGATTCTTTGACTTCAGACAGGAAGTTGTGGAACTCAGGAATGTTCAGCTGTTGCTGAGCATCGGACAAAGCGACTGCTGGGTTCGGGTGAACTTCCACCATGATACCGTCAGCTCCAGCAGCTAGGGCAGCTTTGGCGCAAGGGGCCAGGATGTCCTTACGTCCTGTAGAGTGAGTCACGTCTACCAATACAGGCAGATGGCTTTCCTTTTTCAAAATCGGAACAGCGGAAATATCCAGCGTGTTACGCGTCCATTTTTCGTACGTACGAATACCGCGTTCAATCAGCATGACTTGCGTGTTACCACGGGAAACGATGTATTCAGCAGCATGAAGGAACTCTTCCATTGTGGCAGCCAGTCCGCGCTTGAGCAGAACCGGGGTTCTGGTTTCACCCGCAGCTTTGAGCAATTCAAAGTTGTGCATGTTGCGCGCACCAATTTGGATAATATCGATGTATTGGATCGCTTCCTCCAAATGTCTTGGATCGACGATTTCACTGATTGTAGCCAGCCCGAACTCGTCGCCTACACGTTTAAGAATTTGCAATCCTTCTACGCCCAGTCCTTGGAAATCATACGGGGACGTACGTGGTTTGAACGCACCACCACGTAGAATCGGCACACCGGCTTCCTTGAGAGCCGCACCTACTTCGCGAGTTTGCTGGTAGCTTTCCACCGAGCAGGGACCTGCGACCATAATGGAGGCTTTGCCGCCCACCAGCGTATCTTTAACCTTGATAACTGTGCTATCCGGTTGATTTTTGCGGCTGACGATCAGATGTTTTTTGTGTTCTTCTTTTTGATAGTTCAAAGAAGCCTTGAAAATATTTTTGAACAGCTGGCGAATCGTAGCATCGTCAAATGGTCCACGGTTAGCCGCGATCAGCTTGTCCAGCATTTGTTGCTCGCGTACCGGATCAAAGTCAGGTACCCCTTGAGCTTCCTTCAATTTTCCAAGTTGTCCCGCCAGTTCAGCGCGTTGGGACAGCAACTCCAGCAATTGCAAATTTGTAGCATCGAGCTGTTCACGCAGCAGCTCCAAAGAATTTTCATTTGTAGACATACAGTACACCCTCCCGAATTTAAATTTGTTTTTTCTGTTAGCCCATGGACTTTTTTTGCAGAAAATAACACAAAAAGGCACTCGTCGCAAGGGACGAATGCCGTGGTACCACCCTAATTACAGAAGTATACATACGAATCGTCAACGTCGTTCAGTCGACGGCAGTAACTTCTGAGCTTGATGCCCGTAACGGGGGCTTCCGGAAACCTCTACTGCGGACAAAGGAATGAATCCTTCTGTCGGTTCAAGGCTCGACTCGGGAGTGAATTTCAACGCGGGATTGCGGTACGCTCTCAGCAATTCGTACCTTTCTGTGGGAATCCGTTAGACGTCTACTTGTCTCCGTCGATGTCTTTGTTCATGGTATTCAAAAGATTTGACCTTATTTTAAACAAAGTAGGTGCAGAAGGCAAGCCCTGATTATCAGGTTCAAGTTTTTGCCCTTGAAATGCTGCCTTACAACATGTGAAGTTCAAAAGGGTGCACTCAAGCCATGTGTATCATTTGTGTGGCTTGGGTAGCACCCTTTTTGCATTCTCTATCTGTCCTTTCATTTTCCTTGATCCCTGGGTTCGGGCTTCGCAGATGCGACTCCTCGTGGGTTATCTTCGGCCGAGATATCATCTGTAGTTGTCTTGTCTGCAGACCTGCGGTCATCCTCTTCCACGGGATTCAAGGCTTTGTAGCGCTTATACTCCATATCGGCTTGAGACATCGGATCTTTATACATAGGAGATCAGTCAACTCCTTTCGGTTATACACTTCATTACCCGCATAGCAGAATAGGTAACCGTTTTCTTTCACCCGATAAAATGAAGTGCTTAATCCAGCATATCGTCGCTGTCCAGTTGCTCTTCTTCGTCCCCATCGGTACCATTCAGCAAATCGGTACCATGCAGGAATTCGGCAGGAGCAGAAGGGTCAACAGGACTGTTCGGTGTCAGTTCATCGGCATCTGGGACGTCTTCGAGAGGAGTATCTGGGCCCTCGGTTAGATTCTCCCAGTTGGTTTCTGCATTTTGCAGAGAAGGCTCAAAATCATTGTCATGTAGCTCATTAACTCGATCATCACGATTGGCCATGTTGCTCAGCTCCTTTACTTTTTGTTGCTTATTCCGACCTTACCCAAACAGTAGAACGGCTAAACCTTGAGTTAGTGTGTCTGTAGGAAGTTAAAATCATGCGAATAGGGATATGCCCATTCTCAATTAGCGTTTTTTTGGTAACTGCTGTGATATGATAAAGAGAATAGGGAGGGATATGAATTGGAATGGTACATGTTTGGTCCGATGATTAGTCGTATCCGAGTAGGTCAAAAGGCATCTACCCCGGGATTTTCCCGTACCCTCATTCGGCGCCCGGAAGGCTTATACTGGACAGATGGCGGACAGGCCGGAAAAATAGTAGAAATACGCGATTATTTATTTTCCGATATTAGGACGATCTATGAGGATGAAGATTGTGAACCATGGTTGGGGCTTAGAGAGCAGAAGGAGCGGCGTGAACAGGAAATGATCATTAATCAATATGAAGATTTTACAAAAAATGAGTAAAAAGAACATGATATCCTACTTATGAAGAAGGTATGCACATCATCGTATAGAATAATATAATTTCAGGACGTAAAAAATGTTAAAACGTATACAAACTTGTAAATCCTACTATGTAACTTTGAGGTGCTTAATATGAGGCATGTGCCCAAAGCTGTCGCCACCCTGCTAGCGGTCATTGTGTTGTTGTTGTCGCTGGGCTACTCCGCCTATGCGGCCAAAATGACCCCGGAAAGGGATTATAGAATACCCTCCTGGGATATGAGATGGGGAGCGGTAAACGAGGATGGCTCTTTAGATGAGGTAAAGGATTCCAGCAAGGCCTGGATGCATATTGAAAATGATACACAACTGCTTAGGCAGCCCGGTAATATAGGCTCTGCCTGGATTCGTATGAAGTTACCTTCGCTAAATGATGAAACGCCAGCGGTACTTTTTGAAAATATTTATGGCAGGCATATTACGCTGTATAAAGATGGGACCAATTTTTACGAATCCTATCGTGGGTACAATTATGAGAATAATCGTATTCTGATTCCGCTGAAGCCGGAAGACAGCGGTAAAACATTATACATATGGACGGAAAGCAGTAAGAATAGACTGGGCATTATCGGCAATGTGATGACCGGTGATTATCGTGATTTGTTGGGGACCTTGGTCAGAATGGATGTTTTAGATATTGTACTGGGCAGTACGTTTATCTTTATGGCACTAGTACTACTGATCTGCTCATTTTTCCTGTTCCGTCCGAGTATGGCTATGTGGCTGTCCCTAAGTGCAATAGTATTGTCTATTGGTCTGATGATCGTAACGTATTCACCATTCTTGTATACATTCTATCGCGGCTATGGCAAGCTGTACTTACAACTTTTTGATGTGGCACTATTTATTCTGCTGCCTTCATTAGCCTTCTTTTTTGAACAAAATATCAATTCGATTATACTGATTCGCAAATTCAGAAAGTTGTTAACCGCATACTCTTTGTTCTGCTTTACCATGATGATTGTGAATTTAGGAGCACAGGAGCGGCTGAACAATATATATTATTTTTTTAGTGTAGTCATCTTGGGTATATTACTCGTCGCCTTAATGATACTGCTGGTATTTGCTTCGGTTCGCATGGCACTTAAGGGTGATCACGAAGCGATCATTTTATCGACAGGCTTTGCATTTTTTGCAGTCATCTCTATCGGGGAACTGAGCTGGTTCTTCATTCTGGACGGACACTACAATATGTTTTTGTGGAAATGGGGCGTGTTCGGTTTTGTACTGGCGTTGATCGCGATATTGGGCAGAAGGCTGGCAGAAAAGCACAAGCAGGTGGTTCGGTACTCCAGAGAACTGGAAATGTTCAATAATGAGCTTCAACGTTCGGAGAAAATGGAGATTATTAGCGATCTGGCTGCATCTGTAGCTCATGAGGTACGTAATCCCCTTCAGGTTACACGTGGATTTCTTCAGTTGATGAGCAAGCAGGAGGATGGTAAAAATAAAGACTATCTACATATCGCTCTGGAGGAGCTGGATCGAGCTTCCGCGATTATTACTGATTTTCTGACTTTTGCCAAGCCAGAATTTGACCAAACCAAAACGTTGACCATATTGGACGAATTCAAACATATTGAAGGAATCATCAGTCCAATGGCTAATTTGCAAGGTGGGAAAATTTCGCTGGATATTCCCCAGGAAATCAAAGTGCGCGGGAATTCCTCCAAGTTTAAGCAAGCGTTCATCAATATCATCAAAAACAGCATTGAAGCGCTGCGAGATCAGGGTCATATTCATATATGGGCTTATGTGGACAACGGAGAAGCTGTCATTCATATTCGGGATAATGGTGAAGGGATGGATGCTCAGACTTTATCCAGACTAGGTGAGCCTTATTTTTCGAATAAGACAAAAGGCACGGGTTTGGGGATGATGGTGACTTTTCGGATTATTGAAACGATGAATGGCAAAATAACTTTTACAAGTGCAAAAGGGGTGGGAACAGAAGCGACCATCCGCTTCCCCGTAGCCGGATAATATCCGGCTTTTTTGCATTCGGAGAAAACGGAGGGAAGCTTGCTGAGCCCACCCACATGTGATTAAGGAATATAGATTAAATAAGCATTAACAACTAATTTACCACATCGAGCGAGGTTTCTGGGATGCAGCGAGCACGCCGGAGGGGTCTGGAGGAATTACCAGAAAAAACTGATCAGGCGTTTCCTCTAACGTTTTGATTTGGATATGATCGGGGATCACGACTCCTAACACATCACGAATTGCAGATTTGGGATCTGACATCAGTTTCTCTCTGAAACTGGCATCCTCCCAAGCTTTTTGAATGACTTGTGTTTGAAGAACTTCAGTAGCCATCAAAAATCACCCTCTCATTCAATTGGTTATATTTACCTAGTCAGTATACCACGAAAGACTCAGAAAAATCTAGCATTATTTCATATTTTTGGAGAGCCAGTAATCAAGTCCGCCTCTTCTCAAATGCGAGCGCCCGCCTTCAATTTCCGCCGCCACTTCGCCCAGTTCTGCTGCGATAGAATGTGCAAAGCTACGTAGGCCGTGGATAGAAGGCTTCAGGGTCTCTAACTGTTGGACTGCTTGATCGGCAATGTTCACATAGCTGGCGAGCGCACCGCGTACATAAATTGCTTCCTGAATCTGTTTGGGTCCCAATCCTTCACAGTAAGCTGTCTTTTGCTCGGCACTGATATGGGACAAAAGACAGTTATAGCTTTGTTCGACCAAATCTTCTGCCCAATCCGCCCAATCATCCGACATTTGAAGCACGAGTAGCGCCAAGTCTGTCATATTTGTAATAGTCTGGATCAGATCGGCACGGCCTGCGAGCAGTAAAGCACCCGTTCCGGCCATTTTTAATGGACTTGCTTTCAGTGCGACCTTATTTCTTTCTCCTTGAAAATAGTCCTCTGTTCCTTCGGATATCACACTAACGGCCCATTCATCAACATACGTTCGGGCATATGACCAAAAAGGAGAGGTTGCCGGAAAAAGGTCCCGATATACACTTATACACTCGGTATAGAAGAGCTGGCTTAAGGCGAGTTGCGTTTTACGGTTGTCTGCTGCTGTGTCCATCACATCATCTTGAATTAAATAGTGAGCCATGATAAACACGTTGCCAAGTGACAGCTTGCGGCATGTTTCGGGGGGGAGTCCGGTGAGTTCTTGCAGCCAAAATGGAAGCAAATAGCATATGTAATTACGCGTGCTGTCTTCCCGCAACGGATTAAAACGCGCCAGAAAGTCCAAACCCTCTTGCTGAAAGGGAGCTGGAAACGTGGACGTCCGTTCCTCTGCTTGACGAAATACTTTTTCCAATTCGTCTTTGTATGCAAAATACCATTCCATCGCCATCACCTGCATCTCTTATGAATATTTTTATAGCGATTTCTAGTTGTTACCGGCCATTATACAACAGATTGCAATTTTCAAGATTTTGTTATTTTTACATTGAGAATGTTGTGAAAAGGATATCGACAAAAATCCCGGCCGGGAAGATCCCGCCGGGATTTTGTTTTTTAAAATTAGATGATCTCTAAATAGTCAATATAAGCATCCCATGTCCCATCATCAGCTGTTACAACAAGCTCAATCTCTTGATTTCCGGTTCCATGGCTGACATTGTTTAAAGTATAGACCGCAGGACTGCTCCCACCGAAGTAGAAGGTACCCTTCGTTTGTCCACCAATTTTCAAGTCAACTTTGGCCATGTTGGAATTATTTGAAGCACCACGGAGTGAAAAACTATGGGTGCCACTGGTAAAATTCTGTGTGAATTTCACTGAATCATTGTTGGAGTATAAAGCCACTCCGTTGAACGGCGAGCTGATATTTGAAGTATACTGACCGCCTTTGGTCATATTTTCTGCTTCCACTTTTGTGCCTTTGTTTGGCGGCGTTTCGCCGTTTCCGCCATCAGGCGCTACCGCCCGGCCATTGCTTGGTGAGATCATACCAGAGCAAAGGTTACGGTTTTTGAGGTTCTGTGCAATTTGTGGAATAGCTTGGAGTGTAGTCTGGTACTGATCATGCATCAGGATCACATCGCCGTTTTTAAGTTTGCCCGCAGCAGCTACGATCTGTGCGGTGGAGGCGCCGTTCCAGTCTTGGGAGTCAACGTTCCACAATACTTCGGTAAGACCGTTTTGGGTCTCAATGGATTTGAGGGTTGCGTTGGTCTCGCCATACGGAGGACGGAACAACTTTGGTGCCGTGCCAGTAATGGACTGTATCGTTTGCTGCGTGCGTGTAATTTCCGATGACATCTGCGATGTGCTCAGTTGTGTCATATGAGGATGTGACCATGAATGATTACCGATCCACATGCCTGCTGCTTGCTGGTCACGTACAAGCGAAGGATTATTCTGCGCGTTTTGTCCAAGATTAAAGAGCGTCGCACGTAAACCGTTTTGCTTCAGAGCACTGAGCAGCGCTTTGGTGTTAGAGGGATTGGGACCATCGTCGAAGGTTAACGCTACATAACCGCTCGAGCAATCAGCCGCAAGCGCCTGGTTGCTCGAGATCACCAGCGAGCCTGTGAATAAAGACAAGGTGATTGCCATAATCGCCGTCCATTTTCCTGCTTTAGCTATAAACATGGGTCTACCTCCTAGCTATTTTAATATAGTATGGATGTTCCGATACTCCGAACCGATTCAACTCTTTACTAGATTTGAAATTTTAGTCGATCTCCAAATAGTCAATATAAGCATCCCATGTCCCGTCATCGGATGTTACAACGAGCTCGATCTCTTGGTTTCTGGTGCCATTATTGCCGCTAATCGTAATTGTATTACTAGTTACATTGGCACTCCGACTGCTTTGGTATCCCTCTACAGTAAGTGAAGCTTCATACATCTTGTCCATGTCTTCTCACTTTTTGAAGTGCTCGCTGACCGAAATGGTTTTGCTCGTGCGTTTGGATGTCCATAAAAATAACCTTATTTTTTTGTTTCATTGGACTTTCCTCCTGTAGCCTCACTATGATGCAGTGCATTCTGTAGTAGCTTGATGCAACATGTCTTTCAAAAATCAAATTGTAAACGTTTACAATTTGATTTTATCATATTTTCCTTAATATATAACTTGAGAAATTTCAAGTTATATTGTAGAAAGTACAGTTATTCATTCTTACTCACTCTACAGGATAGGGTTCCCAAGGAGCGCGTGTAGATCGAAGGTTGGGTGTAATTGTGATAGCAATGTTCATAATTTCTTTTTCCCGTCTTATGGTTACTTAACAGGCGAAAATATGAATAAAAATAGCGGGAAAAGAAAATATTATTTTAAAAAGGATGAAAGAAGGGTCTGCAACATGAAAAAACAATGGAAATTGACCGCTGCTATTCTGTATGGAGGAGTGATGATGTATGGCACTGCGGGTGCAGCTGGAGCTTCCGGGACGGAACCGAGTTATTCATTGCAAACTCTCACTCCCAACGACTTTATCCAAGGGGCAGCCCGCCAATGGAATGCTGAACCACAGGACGACCACGGGCATGGGCATGTTCACAGACATAGACACGGCAAACGGCCTGGCGGCTTGAATCACCATCTCAACGAGAAAGTAGCCAAGCTGCTGGGCATCACTCCTGTCCAATTAGAGAAAGAACTGGGACAAGGGAAGTCATTGGCCGAGGTTGCTAAAAGCAAAGGCATCCAAGAAGACCAGCTCATTGATAAATTGAAGAATGAAATGACCGTGGATCTGAAACGGCTTGTGAACCGTAAAGGCCCGATTACATTCGATCGTAAGTCCGGGGCTTCGAATGAAGCTCAATTAAAACATGAGGCAGGGACGCCCTCAACCTCGGCTAACGAAAACTAAATGTATCTTTTTGCACTAAAAAACCTTGAGAATGGCGGTCCTCAAGGTTTCCATATTCACCGGGCAGTACGCATCGGATTCCTGCTCTCGCAGGGTACCTTGGTCTGGCACAGTCCGCAGCCAGCACCCGATTTGGCCTCGCCGCCGTTTAGAACCGCAAAGTCCCGTGATGCCTGGCCGTACACAAAATTCATGCAGGCGATTTTGTCATGTCCGCCGTCCTTGCTGATGGCCTGCACAGGGCAGCGGGTAATGCACACACCGCAGATGCCCTTGCTGCACAGCAGGCAGTTACCGGTATGTCCTGTGGCTGAAGATACTCTGGCATCAGGCGGCACCTTGAGATCGGTCACCACGGACAGCAGGCGGATGGCAATTCCTTTTTCGGTGATGAAGCCGTCATTGATACTGAAGGTGCCGAGACCCGCAGCATATGCAATGTGGCGCTCCGACCAGTTGGAGATCGGCCCCCCCTCGGCGCCATGGATGCTGTACCAATCCGTATCCAGCGGTGCAACCGCACGGTAACCAAGGCCTGTTAAGTATCCCGCCAAATGCCGCCTTGCAGACTGTACAAAATATTCATCGCCAAAGGTCCGCAGCAGCGCCCATTCCCTTGAGGCTCTTTCTTTTTGCGCACGATTAGCCTTACGGATCGTCTCGCTGATCGGCAGCACAACGCTGATAACGGTGCCTCCATCAAAACTCTCCGTTCCAAAGGAACGTTCAAATGCTTCCTGCGGCGTGGCGTGATCGGGCCCCACTACTCTTTTGTACTCCTCAAACAAAGGATCATTAGCCGCAGCAAATTGGATAATCGGCTCCTCGTAATAAGGACTCCGCAGTTCTTCACAAACATTGCCTTTGTCTTCGCTCACATAGGTTTTCATCTCGGCTGCGATGTTTTCTCTCATATCCGGTACGGATTCAACCATCCTATCCACATCCCTCTCCGTGGTTATTGTTCACAGTAAAGCTTCCCTCGATACCGCAATAAACATTTCGATCTTTTTCGTGTATATACACGAATTGAGCACAACCCCACCTGGATGAGGAGCCGGCTAATATCCATCCAAATTTTCAATCTTGGATAAGAGTGTGTTGAGTATCTGTAACTGTCCGATTCCCAATGACTCCTGTAAAAAACGATTCGCCTCTTCCCAAAGCCCTGCTGCGTCATTGTATACCGTTCTTCCCCTCTCCGTCAGAGTAAGGCAGCGGTTGCGACTGCCCTCAGTAGATGTATCCTCCACATACCCATCATGCTCCAACGCTTTCAAATTGCGCACAATCGTCGTCCGGTCGAGCCGCATCTCCAGCGCCAATTCACTTACACTTGCGGGGCCCAGTGCAGTTAAGTGCTTGAGCAGCGAGAATTGGCTAATATTGAGTCCGCTCGGGGCCAGATACCGGTCATACAGTCCCGTAACAGCCATCGAGGAACGGCGCAGATTGATGCAGGTACAGACTGAGGCTGATCGCTTCTGCGAAGATTTCTTATTCTTTCCTGTCGTTTTCATAAGTTCTCCATTCGTGTACTGTTTCGTGTATCTACACCATCTCAAAAGTGGTAGGCTTTGTAAGCGATATTTGTCACAGCAGTCAGTTCTGTCGGTCTATCATGATTTATCCCCTGTAGTCCTTCCTACTAATGAAAAGTTGAAATAACCAGTCGCACGAAATCAACCAGCGACTGGTTATTTAGCTTTGCTAGAATGTGAGCCGACCGATACCTATAACAGCTTTTTAAGCTGGGAAATACGGCCTTGGGATACGCCGAGCCATTCAGCATATTCGCCTTGCTTGGCTGTTGGATGCTCGCGCATGAGTTTTCTTAGATTTTCAACTAATTGTTATGAAGACGACCGATGGTTACTTTTTTCCTTGTACGCAGGTTTCTTTACGACAGGAACAGGTAAAGGACTCACGCCTATATTTCCCTTCAGATCGTTTATGCATTTTTTACATAAAAATGAATCCCTGAAATAGCTTAAATCCTGAATCGAATAGCATAAGTGACAGCAGACTCCAATATACTTCCGCATACTCAATAAACCTGTTTCACAATCTAAATAAAATTCTAAGGACTCACCAGCTTGAATGCCCATAGAGGTTCGCATCTCTTTAGGAATAACAATTCGACCTAACGTATCCAATGGACGTGTCATACCTGTATTTTTCAAGTGATCTTCTCCTTCCATTGTCCAACATCCAATGATCTCCTAATAAAAATATAAAAATCAATAAAGTAAAAGCATTTATGTTTGTTCCAAAAGATGGTATTATCGTGAAAGAAAATCAATAATTATACTATTAGTTTCCAAACTATATTGTTTATTGAAATTGAAATTTTATGAAAATGCTGAAAGGGTGGTTTATCCATGGAAATCACACCTACGATACAGGCAGAAATTCAAACCTATTTGAAACGAAAAGGCTTAACGATGACCAAGTTTGGTCACACGATTGATTTAAATGTAGGTACAGTTAGTAGCATTGTGACCGGTAACCGATCTATTTCTGTTCACCAACTGGATAGCATTACTGCGGGAATGAATTTACCACCGGATTATTTTTACGAACGCTATATTGAAGAATGTATTGAAGAATCTCCGCTCAACTGGAAAAAAATCAGCCCTTTCTTATACCGATGTATTGAGCTAGGACGACTGGACTGCTTGCAGCGAGTTGTAATTCTGTTATTGGATAACCCTAATTATCCGCCATCGCTCTTTGAAGTTGCCGAAAATGTATACAAAGACGGTTACAATGAAGCAGCGGCTTACCTTTACAAAAAGGTGGCTGAAAGTGAGAAGCAGCAGCATTCAGAGCGATTGGCGATCTGCCAGTATCGTTTGTTCCAAATCAATATTGGACAAGATAGAGCTGTAAATCTCCAAGCTGCCATTGAATTTGCCCCTTTTGTTGATCGTTTAGACGAGATAGAGCAATTAGATGCTCTAAAAGATTTAGCAAACGTGTACAGATCATTAAGTATGTGGGACAAGGTGTATGAATTTGCACATCGAATGGGTCAAATGGGAAAGATCCAATATAATTTGGTTCATAACTCCAAGCGAAAAGGAACAGAGCCACGAAAAAAGCTAAGCAGGCCACTGTTTGTATACATAGTTTACTCCGAATTGCTGTGTGCTAATGCTTGCGATGCAAAAGGAGATCATGAACAGGCATTAGAACATATCCGAGGTTATGCCGATCTAAGTTGGGTAAAGGAGAAGGACCCTGATTCACTTTATTGGAAGAAACAATATCAGCAATGGGCGAAAATTAATACGTACGTCAACAGGCTTATGTCCGGGGATATTAGTGTTCTCCCCGATTACGTAGAACATATGGCTGCCGAAAATGAGATTTTTGCCGAGCTACTAAACGTTCTTGAAGTTGCTAATCGGTACAATGTAGATGTAGACCATATCCTTCAGCGTTTTGAATCCCAAATTGCAGCTTATCAGGAACCGTTGTCTTCTGACATGTATACACAACAAGTTTTACCGGAAGAGTACGTACGCTTCTGGTACAAAATGGCTAAGTACAGCCTAAATAAAGGCAGATACCTATATGGTTTCAAATGTTTAATAAACGCGTTTGAAAAAGCTGTTACAATTAATCATGTACTACTTATTGCCAATTGTTTTGGATTATTTTTTCACTTCAAAACACATGCGGCTCCCGAAACACAGACACAGTTCCAATCTATTTATGAGGAGGTGTGGGAGAAAAATGATCAAAAGGATGGCTTTCTTCTTGGCGGTAACTAGCTTTTTACTGGTATTCACAGTACCAGTCCAAGCTGGAAATCTAAGCCATGGCACGATCCAAACACAAGGACACGTTGGTGGATCTTGACCAAACACTAATTCATTACCATGGACCAGCTTATTGCTGGTCTTTTTTTGTATTATTTTGTAATTTTTCGACTCAAAAAAGATCATGACGTATTTGTACATCCCTCCTTAAAATGAGATTCATTAGGAGGTATGTAGGATGAACAGGTATGAAACGGTAACGTTAATTCAACAGATAGAACACGCCAGACAACATTTGCATGATCTTTACGAAGAGTATGGCTTCGGACATGCTTGTGTACTTGAGCAGTCTATGCTTTTGGATGAACTGATTAATCATTACAACCGTATGTATCAGACCAGAAAGCAGCCTCACCATGTTTTGGATCAGAACATTAACAACGACGATGTTATGTTCAGTACATCCTCCCCTTTCTCTTTATGCAAAACTGTGGCTTCTCCCACGTAACGTTTATTATTATTCTATATAATGACTTATTTTAAAATAAAATACATATTCATGTCATAAAATGTTAATCACTTTTTTGAGGGGACGGCATACTAAGGCACAGAAAAGCAGAGCTCAATAAGTGAGCCCTGCCAAAGTTCATTGGAATCATAACCCCATGCTGAAAAACAGACGCATAAGATTAGCCAAGCTCCTGCGTGCCTTTGGAAGCACGTTTGGAGGAAAAGAACTGGAAACGAAACGAATGCCAGTTCAACCGCTGTCTGCCTTTGGAACCAACAATCCAGTTGCCGCCGGGCAGATGGGCAAAAAGCCAGCTGATGCCCAGAGAAACACTTGCCACGACGATAAACGTAATGAGCGTAGCTGTAAAATGATGATCGCCCAGTGCAAGCGAGCGGGTGTAGTAGGATATGAAGGCCAGCACGAGCGCATGGGCCAGATATCCTCCAAAAGAATAACGCCCGATCCAGTTCAACATACGGCGAAACGGCTCGGATCGTGTATCTTTTTGCAAATGGAGCAGCAGTCCGTACAATAAAAGCAGCTGCGAGACAATGAGCACAAAGGTGCTTGGCTTCAAATAGGTGGAAATATTAAGATTGATCGTATCGCCCGACTGGATCAGCATCGTGTGACCCATGAGCATGAACAAACCAATAAACACAAATACATTCCACGGCAACGTCTGTTTGGCCAGTCCACGCCACGTGTCTGTCATGTAAGCACATACTGCGCCCAGCATAAAATAGAAAAAGTACATGACAAAGTTATAGGTGCGATAATCCAGCAGAGTCTGCCAAAAGGACGGCAACCCAGTGCTCCATGCAGACATGTCATAGTAGGACCATTGTAACAGCAAAGCATAAGCTGTAGCGGCAATCAGCATAATAGCCACAACAAGCTGTTTGCGTCTTTTCGTGCTGTAACGACGTAGAAACGCTTGAACCTGCCCGGCTGCTTTTGCAAATAAAGGAAACAAAATATAAAACTGAAAGATCATCACTACAAACCATAGATGATATCCGCTGACGGGGATGATCATTTCCTCGAACATACCTTTGTAAAAATAAATATTTCCCCACTGCGCCGTTGACCAGTTTTGAGTACATACCCAATAAATAACAGTCCAGCAAAGGAAAGGAACATAAATATCTCGAAACCGCCTGCCAATATAGCGAGGATAGCCAATCGGTTTGTTGCCGTTATAAAATAGCAGCGCCGCAGACAGGAAAACGAACGTCGGTGTGCCAAAACGTGTCAAATGATACAGCATCGCGAGCATAACAGAATCTGGCTGTTGGATGTCGCTGCGATAAATATATTCGCCAATGCAATGCTGAAGCACGACAGCGAGGTAGGCAAGGCCCCGTAGTTCTGTCCACTCCGCGATACGCGGCTTACTCATCCATATCACTCCTTTTCCGCAAGATACGCACATGTTTTTCCTAGCACAATTGTAGGTATTGTAACGTAGAAACATTAGTGCAGGATTAACGCCACCTGAAAGTAAGAAGAGTGAAGTAGTTCCAATTTAATATGATTGCGTTTACAATCTAACTAAAACCAGAATAAATTAAAGTGAATTTATAACTTAAGGATACACACAGGAAGAGGAGAGGAAGGATGAAAAAAACGCTGCTGGTATATATGTTGTTGATTGCGGCCTTTGCTCTCTATGTGTTCAGGTATGAACAATCTGGCCCGTTGAATGGCACTTGGGAAGATAAAGGGCTGCGAGGCAGTATCGGAGAGACCTATATAATGATTACGTTCCAGTCCGGTTTGGAGTATTGGAAAAGCGGGCTCAAGGGCTTCGAGGATGCGGGTGATGCTTTAGGGGTGACTGTGGAGTATCGGGGAGCTACCCGTTATGATGCGCAGGAGCAGACAACTGTTATTGAGCAAGCAATTGCTCGTAAACCCGCAGGGATTGCGATTTCCGCGATTGATCCTCACTCCCTGATTCCGGTGATTAATAAGGCGCTGGATGCGGGCATTCCTGTGGTATTGTTTGATGCCGAAGCGCCGGGGAGCCGGGCGTATTCCTTTTTGGGCACGGATAATTATAAGGCGGGCGTGACCGCTGCGGATAAAATGGCAGAGCTGTTGGGACGAGAAGGTCAGGTTGCTGTTCTGACGCTGCCTGGACAGCAAAATCATGAGGAACGCTCGCGTGGGTTTCGCGATACCATTCAACGGCAGTATCCTGCGATGAAGGTGGTGGAAGTCGCAGATGGCCGCGCAGACGCGATGATCTCCCGGGATGAGTCGCAGAGACTGATGAAAGCTTATCCGAAACTGGCGGGCATTTTTGTGACCGATGCAACGGGAGGAACAGGTGTGGGTGAAGCGGTACTGAGTCAAAAAAACAGCCATCCGCTGAAAATCATTTCTTTTGATACGAATAAAGCGACACTGGATATGATTCGTAGTGGGACAATTTCGGCAACGATTGCCCAGGGAACATGGAATATGGGTTATTGGTCGCTTCAATATCTGTTCCATCTGCACCATCATTTGACGATTCCTGCCCCTTCTTCCACTGGAGACAACACGCCGTTGCCCGTGCGGGTAGATACTGGGATTTCCGTGGTCACCCGGGCGAATGTAGATGATTATTATGCGAAATAAATTTTGGGAGCGTATCCAATTAGGGGTGCGCCAAACGATACCGCGGTTACGCTTGCGCAATATGCCTTTACGTTATCAGCTCATGCTGCTGTTCCTGTTGTTTGGCATTGTGCCTTCGCTGGGATTAGGTCTGCTGGTCAATTGGACGGTGGAACGGATTATTGAGCGGCAGGTGGAAGACCATACGATGCAATTGATTGGCAAGGTGAACGAAGCGCTGGACACCAAAATGGAAAATTTGCAAAACATGACGTATCTGATTGCTTTTAACCCCGATATCGGGGAGTTCTGGAAAGGAAAGACGCTGGCTGACGGCCACGCGGGTCATGCGAGTATCGTAACGCCGGAAAACCAGACTCTCACTTCCAAGCAGGCATTAAGTTCTGTACAGGAGCAGGATACGCTGTATAAAATGAAGCAATTTTTGCAGGGCTATACCACGTTATATCCTGAAATTGCAGGGATTCTGATCGTGAACGAAAAAGGCGACTATATCAGCAACGAAATGTACGCTCGAAGCACGCGTAGCCTGACGGAAGAAGGCTGGTACCAACAGGCGGCGCAGCATGCAGGCATATTCACTGTGCTAGGACAGCCGAGTCACCGTAATGTGACCACTCATGTCCAGTACAAGGACAGTGAAATTGTCTCCGTCGTTCGCTCGGTTACAGATCCGGAAACCGGACGCGTGCTAGGCGCGATTATGATTGACCTCAAGCTGCGGGCTGTATCGCAGGCTGCCAGAGATGTAACCCTGGGCAAAAGCGGGTATTTAATGGTGACAGATGCTGAGGGGCGCAGCGTGTACAGGCCGGATATGCCTTTGATTGAGCGTATCCCGCCGCAATGGTTCGGGGCAGGTGACAGCGGGATGTTTACCCGTGAAGCTGGGGGCAGGGAATTGCTGTTCATGTTCAGGGCTTCCGAATTCACGGGCTGGAGAACAGTGGGGGTATTCCCGGCACGCGAATCTACACTGGAAGTGCGGCAAATTCAGTTCTATGTCATCTGTTTTGTTTTCATTGTATGTCTATTTGGCTTAACGGCATCCTTGCGATTGTCGAGTTCCATTGCGCAGCCGATTTTCCGGCTGATGTCCTATATGCGGACGGCAGAGACAGGGGATCTTACAGTTCGCCAATGGAGTGACCGTGGGGATGAAGTTGGAATGCTGGGGCGGAGCTTTAACCGAATGCTGGAGCAAATTCGCCGTCTCATGTCACTTAGCGAACTGAGGGAACGGCAAAAACGGGATGCCGAGCTGCGCAGCCTTCAGGAGCATATTAAGCCCCATTTTCTATACAATACGCTAGATACGATTCATTGGATGGCCCGAAAAAATGGAGCAGACGACGTGTCCGATATGGTGGGAGCGCTATCGAGATTGTTCCGTCTCGGGCTGAGCAAGGGGGATGACTTTATTCCACTGCGCTCCGAGATTGAGCATATATCTAGCTATATGCAAATCCAGCAAACCCGCTATCGTGACCGACTTCGCTGGGAATTGAATCTACCTGACGAGCTAAAGGATCTGTTCGTGTTGAAGTTAATGCTTCAGCCTGTAGTGGAAAACGCGATTTATCACGGCATCAAGGCCAGACGTGGTCCAGGCACGATTTGGATAGAAGCTAAAGCTGAGGATGACAAGCTGCTGCTGACGGTACGTGACGATGGCGCAGGAATGACGGCGGACCGTCTGCGTGAATTGCGTGAATGGCTGGAAATACCCCTGGAGGCGATGGAAGTAAAGCAGAAGCAAAAGGGAGTTAGTACCCATGGCAGAAGCTATGGCATGCTGAATGTACAAGCGCGTATCCGGTTATCTTTTGGCGAGGAATATGGAATTGTACTGGAGAGCAAAGAAGGGACAGGTACCTGCGTGACGATTACTCATCCGTTGCTGCTGGATATGGCGCAACTGAAGAAGCCTTATGAAAAAGGAGAGGGTCAGGATGACGAAATCAAAGGCCACACACAACTCGACAACGGCGAGTCTGATTGACCAGGCCATAACAGAAGTGACCATAGGCCCAGCAAAACGTTACCAAGTATTGATCGCAGATGATGAGCCGATCATTCGTGAGGGGATACGAGATTGCATAGATTGGGCGGCACTAGGCATGGAGGTGGCAGCAGAGGCGGAGGACGGAGAAGAAGCGCTGGAGCTGGTGGGTCAGCTTCATATCGACATCGTGCTGGTTGATATGAATATGCCGTTCATGGACGGCATTGAACTGATTCGGCGGCTGCGGGAAGATCATCCGGAATGCCGCTGTCTGATCATTTCCGGGCATGATGAATTTGCTTATGCGCAGGAGGCTGTCCGACTTGGCGTAGAGGATTATATTTTGAAGCCGGTAAATGCGGATCAGCTTCATGCTGCACTGTTGCGGCTTCGTCAGCGAATGGACGAAGAGCATAAGCGTGCCGCCTATGTAGAACAAGCTGCCGGTCAGATTGAACGGAATATTCCGCTGCTGCGCCAGCGTTTTTGCCTGGAATGGATGGAAGGGCAACACATGGGAAAAGACATCATGGAGCAGTTGGCGTTTTTACGGCTTCCATCGCGGCCGCCTGCTCAGATCGGTGTGGTACGGTGGCCTGCAGCAGAGGCACGGCAGACGATTATGCGTGAGAATGACCGCCAGTTGTTTCTTTTTGCCGCTGAAAATATTATTGGCGAACTGCTGGAGGACCGACCGCATGTGTTGTTCCGCGATGCGAACGGGCTGATCGGCATATGCCTGTGGCAGGAGGCACCCGAGACGATAGGCGCTTCCATGGAGCAGGCGATTGGACGCTACCTGAATATAGCGGTTCATACGCATGTGGAGTCCAACGCGGGTGGACTAGAAGGTGCAATTGACGCGTACCGGGTGAGTCGTGATCGAGTGTATGGCGAATCGCAGCTGTCTCCCATCGTACGTCGGGCCCGGCAGCTCATTCAGGAAGGTTACGCCGATCGGGAATTAACGCTGGAAGCCCTTGCTTCGCGGCTACAAGTATCCGCCGTATATCTCAGCCGCGTGCTCAAAAAGGAGCTCAACGACAGCTTCGTGACCCTCGTCACCCGTGCCCGTATCCGTAAAGCAGTGCAGCTGCTGGATTCCACGACGTTGTCTATCTATGATATAGCAGAACGTACGGGTTACGATAGTCAGCACTATTTCAGCACCGCTTTTAAAAAGACTATGGGCGTGTCCCCTGTGCAGTACCGTAAAGGCGGGGGGATTCAAGAAAACACGGTGGAGTAGGAAGAATTGAAATGAGGGATGAGTCCCACACTGTCTAATAATAAACTTAAGAAAAAATGTGTGTGTAATCACACCTACGCATTCAGGGGTTTGTTACGCTGGGGATAACGAACAAATATCTATCAATATTTGGAGGAAAACGATATGTTTTGTTATCAGTGTGAACAGACGCCGAGTGGCGGGTGTAAAGTAGTTGGGGTGTGCGGGAAGGATGAGACGATAGCGAGCTTGCAGGATACGATGATTTTTGCATTAAAAGGGATCGCTGCCTATGCGACACATGCTCGTCAGTTGGGATATAGCGATCCTGAGGTGGATCGGATCACGCACGAAGCGTTATATATGACCTTAACCAATTCTAACTTTAATGTACAAGAGCATTTGGAAATGGCGATGAAGGTCGGAAATGCGGCTGTACGGATCATGGATGTGCTGGATCGTGCACATACGGATCGTTTTGGCATTCCGCAGCCGATTACCGTCAGCCAGAATAAAATCGAAGGCCAATGCATCGTCGTGACCGGGCATAATCTGTATGCGCTGGAGGAATTGTTGCGGCAGACGGAGGGTAAAGGCATCAACATCTATACCCACTCAGAAATGCTGCCTGCCCACGGTTATCCAGCATTGAAGAAATATGCACATCTCAAAGGGAATATCGGTAAGGCCTGGTACGATCAACGTAGACTGTTCGAAGAGTTCCCGGGCGCAATTCTAGCTACGACGAACTGTGTTATGCCGATTAAAGGCACGTATGCAGACCGCTTCTTCTCTTATGAAGTAGCCGGGCTGGAGGGAGTAGCCAAGATCATGGACGACGATTTCTCTCCATTGATCGAGCGTGCATTAGCCCTGCCAGCCGCAGATGTAGATTCGGAGCAGGTGCTTACAACAGGATATCATCACGAAACGGTTATCGGGCTGGCTCCTGAGATTATTCAGGCAGTTAAAGACGGGCATATCCGCCGTTTCTTTGTCATTGCAGGCTGCGACGCACCAGGCAAAGGCGGTAACTATTACCGCGAGCTAGCTACATCCTTGCCGAATGATACGGTTATTCTGACCACGTCCTGTGGTAAATTCCGTTTTAATGACGTGGATTATGGCACCGTTGGAGATACCGGCATTCCGCGTTATATTGATTTGGGGCAATGCAACAATTCGGGTTCTACTGTGAAAATCGCTCTGGCATTAGCGGATGCTTTCGGTTGTACGGTGAACGAGCTGCCTGTCAGCATTGTACTGTCCTGGTTTGAGCAAAAAGCGGTTGCCATCCTGCTGGGCTTGTTCAGCCTTGGCATCCAGGATATTCGCATTGGACCGAAGCCGCCTGAGTTTATTTCTTCTGGTGTACTGGATGTGCTGGTGGAGATGTTTGGCTTGAAGCTGATTACAACAGCAGAGGAAGATATGAAAGCGATGTTGGCATTGTCGTAAGGGATTGGTGGGGAACTGCAAAGTGCAGTTCCTTTTTTGTTTCATCGTTCATCGATTCTTATAAAGATGTCTGTAAGAATCTTTAATGCCAGCTCAGTATCTTTGGATTCACGAGTTCTTAGGAGAGTTAAAATGGTTTTTATACTCGAATCTTCTTCGGTAAGCTCATCATTGTCCTTTACATATGTAAGCAACTGATAGACGCCCACGTTCAATGCCTTCGCTATTTTCTCCAGATTTTTCAAAGATATATTTCTCTCCGCACGCTCAATGAAACCAATATAACTCGAATTGAATCCTGCTTTTTCGGCTAAAGCTTCTTGGGAAAGTCCTTTAGACTTTCGAATATCTCGAATACGCGTACCGACTAATTCTAAAAGTTCTGACATGATTACACCTCTCTATAGTAAGAATTTCACAAAATTCGATTCCAATCGCTCCGAAATGTAATATATAGACGAACGGGATCATCTCGACCTATATATTATTTATTGGAAGTCGCTTATTGGATTTTGCAAAATCCTCTAGTTAGAAGTGTAGAGAAAGAGTTACATCTAATTAATAAGTGTTAGTAAGTAAATTGAATTAAAAACTACTATATAGTAATATTTATTATGAAGCTTGTCCGATAGCTAGAAAATTATACATCTTGATGGTTACATAATTGTGCTACGTTGCTCACATTTGTTTCAGGATTTTGCAAAAATTCGATTCCAGTCGCTCCGAAGTGCAAGATATAGACGAACTAAACCATTTCGATCTATATTTTGTTCATTGGAAGTCGCTTATGGGATTTCTGCAAAATCCTCGTTTATGAAATTTTAATTCAGGAGTTGATTCCCCTTGAAACATTACTCCTTAAGTCCCCAACTACATAGTGTTTCCGATTTCAAACTGCCTAAGTACAGCGATACCTACATATTCAATTGCATGATGGATTTTCAAAAACTTGCCGAATACCAAATCAAGCTTGCACAAATGATGCGCGACCATCATCAGTTTCAAAACTGCCTCATTCTTTGTGATCGTGCGCTGTTTTCGATGGCTAAGGCTATTTATGTTCATCGAAACCAAATCATTCCATCGTACATTCGTTTATCCATGACTGACCTGTTCCCGTTAATTCACACAGATGCTGAGCCCAATTTAGATATGGTGCTGTTTATCGGCACGGTACATTATCTGGTTTCGGGAGAAGATGATGTATCTAAAGAGCCGATGAAGCTGGGGGAAGTAGACAAGTTGCTTTATAAAACGGACTCTATTCTAGAGTCTCTGTCACAACGGATCGTAGCTGATCCGTCTAAGCGGTATCCATCTATTTATAAAGAATTCTTTTGAGTGAATAGTATTAGGAAAAGTATATTATTTTACAATAGCTTTTTTTGTACTTTAATTTTTAAGTACTAGGGTATGACACATAACCAGGATAATGTTCGCTAAGGCACAGTTTCTATATGATTAATGGAGAAGTTTTTTAGTGTGCAACGATTATTTCAGTGAATCTTGATTACTCAGTTACTTTGTAGAAGGAAGCATTTTATAAGGGGAAAACGAAATTTCAAACATTTTAAAGAATACACCACGTATTTTCTATAAGACTAGTAATTGTGATTTTTATCGACTGTATTCGACAAGTTTTTCAAAAAAAATATTGTAATATTAAACTTAGTAGATTATTTGATTATCATAGCGATATAGGGGGAAGCAAGTTGAGAATTGTCCATATTTCAGATTTTCATATTTCAATTGAGAAATTAAGTGATGTTCAGCCAATATTAATGAGAGCTCTTGTAAAAGATTTAATTAATTATAACAAGGAGGAAAAAATTGATTTAATTGCATATACAGGAGACTTAATCGATAAAGGGGGAAAGGGGTTTAATAATATTAGTGAAGCATTTAATAAATTTGAAGAGATAGTTATAAATCCTTTATTATACAATCTCGGCCTACCAAAAAGTAATTTTATTTTTATTCCCGGTAACCATGATGTAGAAAGAAACGCAGATGATCCATATGAGGAATTTGGAATAAAGAAAAAGCTAATTAATAATCCGGAAATAAATGATTTTATAATTAGTAGACACAAGGAAACAGAAACAAAAGGAATAAAAAGAATAGTTCCATTTAAAAACTTTGAACGGAAATTTCATGAAGAAAATAATAAAGGGATAACCAATTTTCAATCCACTTATATTGTTAATATAGAAGGAAGAAAAATTGGTATCGCTGGTTTTAACACTGCATGGAGATGCTATCACGAAGACGAAAAGGTATTACTAGGTATTCAACAAATCTATAATGCAAAAAATGACCTTCAAGATTGTGACGTGAAGATAGCGCTAATGCACCACCAAATGGACTATTTAGAGCCATATGAAAGAGAGGTTGTTATTCCTTATATTTCAAGAGAATTTGATTTGCTTTTGTCTGGACATGTGCATAGTGGTAGTTCTTACAATTCAACTTCGATATATGGGGAGCTGTTTGTTTCAGTTGCTCCTTTAATTACTGCATCTAACATGTTGAATAACGATCAAAGATATATGAACGGATATTCTATAATAGATTATTCTCATAATGAAAACTCATTTAAGTTGATAAGTAGAAAATACGCTCATCTCCATGATATGTTCATTTCTAATATAGATATAGCACCATTAAATGGAGAATACACTTACTACAAAAATAAAAAAAATGGTGTGAACTCTAACTTAGACGCACAAAATGTTACAGAGTATTCTATTAAACAAAATGGAAATGATAAAATAGAGCTTCAGGCTTATAATGATCCAAATAATATTTTAATTAGTAACTTTTTTACAGATTCTATTCCTAAAAGTATCCAGATTAAAAATGATACCACTAATTATTTGTTGTCTAATTATATGGAATTACTCAGAAAAAGTTTAATTGAAATATTTAATTCAGATTCTTATACAAAAAAAATAATTAATAATTTAGATGTCACATTTTATGTAATAGATAGACTGCTAATTAAATTTAATGTGATAAATAATGATGAAATCTATGGGATTTTAAAACAATTTGAAAAGCATATATTAGAGGTTTTGAGTAAAGGTGAAAACAAAGAAGATAGTATTATTAAGCTATTTGCTATGGTTAATTGGTGGGTAAAAAAACTAATGCAAATTCTAAATATAAACAGCTCACAAGAAAATTTTGAAAAGGCACTAAATGAAATTTTCGGTATTTCTTTTTATGACTCTAATAGTTTAATTAGTGCGTTAATTGAAAATGTAAATGAGAGTTTTAAATTTATAGGTGAGAAAAATCTTTTAAAGATGTCACTGAAGGCAGAAACTACACTTATAAATGAAATTATTATAAGCCTATTTCTCCCTGTAAGTATTAGAATAGAAGTTTTTCAAGAATTATGTGTTGGTCTAGAATTAAAAAAAAAAGAATTTGAAGGGATCGACCTAATTATACAAGAAATTTACAATGAATTTTCTCAATTGAATAAACCATTTGTAGGTCTAAGAAAGGAATATTTAAGTAAAGTAAATAATGCTATTGATAATTATAATTTTACTATTATCAATGGAAATAAAAAGACAGGTAAAACAAGCTTAATAAGTGATTATTTAGGCAACTATGTGATAGCTGATTCAAAGCCACCTTTGTTTTTATTTTTCTCATTCAAAGTAACTATGAACCTTGTGGAAATGGTAAAGGTTATTATTGCTCTATGCAATGTAAATATAGTAAATCAAATAGATTTGTCGTACTTGGATGAAGAAATAATTAATGAAGATAAGATGGAACAAAATAACAATAATTTAGCCAAATATCAACTTATAAAACCATTTTTTTTAGAAGCATTAAATCGTCTAGTAAAAGAGTGTGGAAATATTGTACTTATACTTGACTCTTTAGAATTAATGGATTCACAAAGCGAAAAAGTAAAGTATATTATTCAAGATGTTCCAATCGGGTGCCATTATATATTGATTACAGGACCAGAAAATGAATGCGTTGATTGGATCATTTCAAATAATGAATTAAAAAAAGAAGTAATTAATTTAAAACCATTAATGAGAAGTGAAATTCCTTTTATAAGCAATTTACGTGATGAAAATCAAGAGAATATTAATAAAAATGATATTATATTTTCAAAAACTGAGGGGAATCTTCAACTTATAAGTAGACTTTTAGATTCGAGTTCCAGAGACGGAGTTTTGGATTTTGAAAAATTGGAAAATTTTGAAGAGGTGAACGATTATCAGAATGAATTAGACAAGTTTTGCTCAAGTCCTGTTCTAGAAGAAATATTGCTTTTAATATCACTATTTGAACCGATCCAACCTATACAACTAGAATATGTACAACTGTTTTTATTATCAAGAAATTTTCAATTAAGGATGCCTAAAATTAAAAATGAGTTGAGATTAGTTAATAACTACATTAGTGATTTAAGATTTAATCGGATTAAATTAGTTAACAAAAATCTTGCTTTGTTTACGCTAGGTAAATATTATAGTCAACGAGATGTTGAGGATTTTGTAGAAAGTGTATTTAATTGGTTTGTTAATGATGATATTATAAAAGTTGATTTCATTTGTCGATTTTTAATATATATAAAAGAAAATACTATTTTTTCTCATAAAAGGAAAGAAATATATTTATTGAACTTCTTAGAAAATTTGAACAGCGCATCAAAAATTTATGATTTAGGAGCTAACTTATATTACGAATCAGATTCTAACATCGAATTATCACTACAATTTTTAAATAAGGCTGTTGATTTAGGTGATAGTAACGCTAAAGTACTGTTAGGCTATATTTATTATGAAGGAGAGAAAATTAGTAAAAATAATGTAAAAGCTATAGAGCTTTTAAGAAGTGCTTCTGATGCAGGAAATGTTAAAGCTAAATTGACTTTAAGTAATTTATTGTTTGAAGGAAGAGATATTGAAAGAGACATGAAAACAGCTAAACTACTTCTTGAGGAAGCGGTCTCCCTAGGTAGTAAGCAAGCAAAATTTAGATTGGCTATAAGACTTTTATTAGGTAAACAAATAAAGATTGATATCGAAAGAGGGTATAGACTATTTGAAGAACTTATTGAAATAGATTACCTAGAGGCACAGAGAGTCATGGGTAATATTCTCTTAAGTAATAGCCAATCACCTAAAGCAAAAAAAGGCGAGTTATTGTTAAGAAAAGCTATTGAAAAAGGTAGTAAAATTGCAAAATTGGATTTAGCTAGATTCTATATTTCCAATTCTCAAGAAGACAGTATTATAGCAGAAGGAATTAAGTTACTGACAGAGCTAGAAAGTGATAACTATGTTGATTCTATAAGATATTATTCTTTTATATTAATAAATGGTATAGGTGTAAATAAAGATGTTTCCAAAGGTGTATCCTTATTGGAGAAATTAGTTAATGAGGGAGATGAAGACTCATTATTAGAATACTCAAAACTAATGATTAAAGGGAAAGTTATTCCTCAAAATATTGTGAAAGCAATCGAAAATTTAGAAAATTTGGCTGATAAAAATAATGAAAAAGCTATTTGTTATTTAGGGGACATATTTATAGAGGGTGAATATATAGAAAAAGATATTTCCAGAGGAGTGGATTTACTTGTAACATCCGGACGAAAAGGGGATATTATATCAAAAAGAAAGTTAGGGTATAGATATTTATATGGATTCGGGCTTGATAAAAATCCGGTTGAGGGAGAAAAGTATCTAAAGGAAGCAATTGATGCAGGAGATTTACATGCGAAATATTTATATGCTAATTCAATTATACATCAAAAAATTCAAACCCAAGTAGAAAAGGATCTCGCGTTAGAACTCTTAGAACAGTCGGAACAAGCAGGTAACACAGGAGCAATGTGTTCTTTAGGAGAATTGTATCTTGAAGGGGAATTTTTACCTAAGAATATCGAAAAAGGTCTTAAATATTTTAATGAGGCAATTGATAAAGGCGATCCTCGAGCAATGAGTGAACTTGGTCATAGGCTGATTTATGGAATAGATGTAGTTCAAGATATAATAAAAGGAGAAGGTCTATTAAGAAGAGCAATTCAATTAGGTGATAATTATGCAAAAACAATCTATAGTAGTGCTATTATATTTGAAGAAATAAATGGACATGAATTATCAGAAGGATTTGAACTTTTAGAAGAAGTAGCGGAAGAAGATCCTAGCGCAATGAGAATTTTAGGCAATGTCTTATTAAGAGGTATGCATGGAAGAAAAGATAAAACACGTGGTATATCGTTACTTTATGGTTCAATGAAAAAAAATGATGAAATTACCACACTACAATTATCTAGGATGTTATTTGAAGGAAACTATGTCGAAAAGGATGAGGAAAAAGGAGCCTCAATTCTATTGAGCTTGGTTAATAAGGGATATGAAGAAAGTACTTTAGAATATGCAAAACGTCTAATAGACGGAGCAGGATTTGATAAAAATATTAAAAAAGGTATAGAAGTTCTAGAAGAATTAGTACAAAAGAATAATCCAGACGCAAAATTTGAGTATGCAAAAGTATTAATTAACGGCGGAGAAGGTATTGTGAAAAATACGGAAAAAGGAGAGCGTATTCTAAGAGAGGCGGTAGAACAAAAACATAAGGAGTCAATAAGACTATTAGCCGAATACATTGTGGATAAAGTGGTAAATGAAAGCGAAGAGAACGAAGCCGTAAAATTGTTAAATGAATCTATTTTTACTGAAGATGGAGATCAACTTTCCGCAGAATATTTAGCAGATTTATTCTCTGAAGGAAAATATGTTGAAAAGGATGTTGATAGAGCAATTGAATTATATGAGAAATCAGTACACGGCAGGATATTGGAGTGTGGAGTAAGATATGGTTTAAAGTTACTGTCTGGCCTCGGAATTAATAAGGACACTCAAAAAGGGATTAATCTTATTAAACAAGCTTCTATTAGAGGTAGTTCACTTGCGAAATATGAATTATCTAGACTGTTGCTTGATGGATACTTCATTGATAAGGACGTAAATAAAGGATTAGATATACTTAATGAATTGGTGGAAGAGGGAGACATATCAGCAAAAATGTTTCTAGCTTCAATTCTAACATATGGTCATCGGACAAATAGAGATCCTGATGGGGCAATAATTCTATTCGAGGAGCTGGTTCAGGTAGAATATGGACCGGGAATAGAACTTTATGGAGAGCTCTTATTGGAAGGGAAATATCTACCTAGAGATGCTCATAAGGGCGAAAAATTATTAAAACAAGTAAGTCAACAAAGTGTAGATGTTTCTTATAATCTTGGTCTTAAATATCTAAATGGTGATGGTGTAAAAAAACATATTTCTAACGGAAGGGATAGAGTTTCACGAGCTGCCCATAGCGAGAATTTCAGAGCAATGTTTGAGTTAGGATTAAGGTTAAAACGAGGCGATAAGTTTCCTAAAAATACAAAGAAAGGTCAGGAGTATATTGATAAGTCATTAAAAGATGTGACTGGAGACAATTATCATGGTTTAGCTTTAATTGCCTATAGATTAAAGGATTATGAATTAGCCACAAAATTTTTTCTTATAGCATATGAAAATAGTAGTATTGATGCTGGAACTTCTTTGGCATACATGACAAGAAGAAAAGAGATTAGAGGAGAAGTAAAAAAGATTCCTTCCATTTTTATGCTACTAGAAAAGGCATTAGTCAATAATAGTGTAACTGCAATTTTGAATTTGGTTTTGTCGTATGTAATACTTGATGATGACCTGGATATATATTGGGAGATTGCAGATAATATTATTAGAAGACTTGATGACTGTAATATGGAAATTAAATGGTGGTATGATATTGCACAAGAAAATGATGTTGAAGGTCATCTTATTGTAGGGTGGTTAAGTAAATATAATCTAATTAACGATGTATTTGATATCTCCTATAGAGAAAGATTTAATCTAGTTAGAAAAAGTGGCGTCAAAGTCCCAGATTGGATGTACTGAGAATTTGCAAAAAGTTTATATCTAATAATTTATTCATCTAAATAATTTATTAGAGAAGTATTTATTAAGATAATTGAAATATATATTTAAAAATTTTTATTCAGACTTTGCCAGTTCACTATAAACTGGCAAAGTTTTTTGTGTTTTTTCAATCCAAACATCCCTCCCTCCCCCACAAAGGTTAAAATTTTATAAAAAAAGTTCAAAACCAGCAAAGACCTTTCCCGGCCTGGAATGATACCATGTGTTTGCACATAAAAAAAGGAGAGGTACTCGTTGCCTCACTTATGTAAGCGCTATCTCGTTTCAACTCTAATCAGCACTTACCTTCAAATTGACCCGCATCACATGAGGAAAGGGGAACTTCATATGAAAAAAGGAGCTGTTGTCGTATGGCTTCTGGTTTTGGCCCTGATGCTTTCGGCCTGTAATTTGGCGGAGAGTGGAACGGGCAGCAAGGAGAAAGGCTATGTGGGCATTTCCATGCCGACCAAATCGTCCGAGCGTTGGGTAGGGGACGGAGAAAATATGGTCCGGTTGTTTCAGGAGCAAGGCTATAAAACGGATTTACAGTACGCCGAGGACGTGGTGGAAAACCAAATCTCCCAAATCGAAAATATGATCACCAAGGGTGTCAATGTTATGGTGATCGCTTCGGTCGACGGAAACACGCTGACGGATGTAATTCAGAAGGCACACGACCGAGGCATTCAGGTCATTTCTTACGACCGGCTGATTCGCAACACACCGTATCTGACGTATTATGCGACCTTCGATAACTTTAAGGTGGGCGTGCTACAGGCGGCATATATTGAGAAAAAGTTAGGACTTAAGGAAGGCAAAGGCCCATTCAATATCGAGCTGTTTGGTGGTTCACCGGATGATAATAACGCCTATTTCTTCTTTAATGGTGCGATGTCCGTACTGAAACCTTATATTGATTCCGGCAAACTGGTCGTGCGCAGCAAGCAGATGACGATGGCGCAGATCGCTACACTGCGGTGGGATGGAGCATTGGCCCAGTCGCGAATGGATAACCTGCTGAGTGCGTACTATTCGGGGGCTAATCTGGACGCGGTACTATCCCCTTATGACGGAATCAGTATCGGTATCATTTCATCCCTGAAAGGGGTCGGATATGGATCAGCGAACAAGCCGCTGCCGATCATTACAGGGCAGGATGCGGAGCTGGCTTCCATCAAGTCGATTGTGGCTGGGGAGCAGACGCAAACTGTATTTAAGGATACTCGCAAGCTGGCTGAGCAAACGGTCGTGATGGCCAACAGCATTTTACAGGGCAAGCAAGCGGAAGTGAATGATGTTAAATCCTATAACAACGGTAAAAAGGTCATTCCTGCCTACTTGCTTGATCCAATCTCGGTGGATCGGACGAATGTGGAAAAGGATATTGTCGGCAGTCACTATTACACCAAAGAACAAATCGGACTGAAATAAGAGTAAGAATCCAAGCGAAAGGAGCATATCCCATGACTGGAATCATTTTGGAAATGAAGGGAATTACCAAAACCTTTCCCGGCGTGAAGGCATTGGAAAATGTAAATCTCAAGGTCAAGGAAGGCGAAATCCATTCCCTGTGCGGTGAGAACGGTGCGGGCAAATCGACGCTGATGAAGGTACTAAGCGGTGTATATCCGCATGGAACCTATGAAGGGGATATTGTTTTCCAGGGCAAAACGTGTGAGTTCAAGGATATCAAGCAGAGCGAGGAATTGGGCATTGTCATTATCCATCAGGAGCTGGCGCTGATTCCGTATCTCTCGATTGCTGAAAATATTTATCTGGGCAACGAACGCGCCAGTGGCGGTGTGATTGATTGGAAAGAGACTTTTGTGGGTACACGCGATCTGCTGTCCAAGGTCGGTTTGAGTGAGAATCCCAATACATTAGTTACGAACATCGGGGTCGGGAAGCAACAACTGGTCGAAATTGCGAAAGCGCTCTCTAAAAAGGTGAAGCTGCTTATTCTCGATGAACCGACAGCGGCGTTGAATGAGGATGATAGTGAAAATCTGCTTAATTTGATGCTGGAATTTAAAAAGCAGGGCATTTCCTGCATTCTCATCTCCCACAAGCTGAATGAAGTCGCAAAGGTGTCGGATTCAATTACGATTTTGCGGGATGGGAAGACGATTGAGACACTGGATATGAAAAAGGATGAGGTCACGGAGGATCGGATCATTAGCGGGATGGTTGGACGTGATCTGACCAGCCGTTATCCAGAGCGTCATGCCGAGATTGGCAAAGTCGTTTTGGAAGTGAAGGATTGGACGGTGTATCACGAGCATCATGCAGACCGCAAGGTGCTGGATCAGGTGAATTTGAACATTCGTCGCGGTGAAATTGTCGGTATTGCCGGGCTGATGGGGGCGGGACGGACCGAGCTGGCAATGAGCATTTTTGGCAAGTCGTACGGACGCAACATTTCCGGTCAGCTGATTAAAGACGGCAAGCCGATCCAGAACAACACGGTTACGGACGCGATCAACAACGGCTTTGCCTATGTAACGGAGGATCGCAAGGAGTATGGCCTCATTCTAATGGATGATATCAAGCGTAATATTTCGCTGACTGGCCTGAACAAGCTGACGAAGGGCGCTGTCGTCAATGAGCAGGAGGAAGTCGTCGTTGCAGAGGAAATGAAAAAAAGCATGAACATCAAAGCGCCGAGCATTTTACAGAAAACGGGTAATCTGAGTGGCGGCAATCAGCAGAAGGTGGTGCTGAGCAAATGGATTTTTGCCGGGCCGGATATTCTGATTCTGGATGAACCGACACGCGGCATTGATGTGGGCGCTAAATATGAAATTTACACGATTATTCATCGACTTGCCGCTGAAGGCAAGGGAGTGCTGGTCATTTCGTCCGAGCTGCCAGAGGTACTAGGTTTGTGTGACCGGATTTATGTCATGAATGCTGGGCGGATCACTGGAGAGGTTAGCCGTGAGGACGCGTCGCAGGAAACGTTGATGAGATATATGACCAAGTCAGGAGGCGTGAAGCATGGAAACCATAACTAAACTATTTAAAAATAACATCCGCCAATATGGCATGATGATTGCGCTGGTCGTCATTATGATTTTGTTCGAGGTGCTGACGGGCGGCCTGCTGTTGAAGCCGATTAATATTACCAATCTGATTCTGCAAAACAGCTATATTCTCGTGCTAGCCATCGGGATGGTGCTGGTTATCATCACTGGGCATATAGATTTGTCCGTCGGCTCCATAGCTGCTTTTGTCGGTGCGGTTGCCGCCATAATGATGGTCGATTGGCAGCTTCCAGCATGGATCGCTGTGATAGCATCTTTGCTGGTCGGGGCGTTAATCGGCGCATGGCAAGGGTTCTGGGTCGCTTATGTACGGATTCCGGCATTTATCGTTACATTGGCGGGAATGCTGCTCTTTCGGGGATTGACAATGATCGTGCTGGAAGGCCAATCTATCTCTCCATTTCCAGGGGGATTCCAGAAAATCAGTTCAGGCTTCCTACCGGATTTTTCATCTACCGGTTATAACCTGGTATCCATCATTGTCGGTATTGCACTCACGGTATGGTTTATCGTGAACGAACTTCGCGAACGCCGTTCTCAGCTTAAATATGGATTTGAGGTTCCGTCACAGACTTTATTTGTACTCAAGTTGATTGTGGTAGCTGCGGTTATCAATCTGTTCACCTTTATGCTCGCGAGCTACGCGGGGATACCTAACATTCTCGTGCTGCTGTTCATACTGATCGTTGTATACTCCTTCGTCATGAACCGCACGATTATGGGCCGTCATGTGTATGCGTTGGGTGGAAATGAAAAGGCAGCGGGTCTGTCCGGTGTTAAAACGAAAAAAGTAACGTTCTGGGTATTCGTCAATATGGGCGTGCTGGCCGCCATTTCCGGTCTGATCTTTGCTGCACGTCTGAACGCGGCTACGCCGAGAGCAGGTACGAACTTTGAGCTGGATGCCATCGCGGCTTGCTTTATCGGCGGTGCTTCGGCATCCGGCGGGATCGGAACCGTTTTTGGAGCCATTATCGGTGGTTTGGTCATGGGCGTACTGAATAACGGCATGTCTCTGATTGGTCTGGGTATTGACTGGCAGCAAGGCATCAAGGGCTTAGTACTTCTGCTGGCAGTTGCCTTCGATATTTACAACAAAAACAAAAGATCAGCTTAAGCTCAGATTTGATATCGTAAAACAAGACACCTCCAGTCCCACTTAAAATGTGGGTGCCGGAGGTGTCTTATTTATTAGGTCTTGTCAGCCAACGCAACTAATCCGTTACCATTTGTCCGCCATTGACATGCAGCGTTTGCCCTGTAATGTAGGAACCATCATCCGAAGCCAGCAGCACATAGGCGGGGGCCAATTCATAAGGCTGCCCGGCACGCTTCATCGGCGTATTGGTGCCAAAGGTGCGGATCGCTTCGGGCGACTGTGTCGCGGCATTCAGCGGAGTCCAGATCGGACCGGGAGCAATGGCGTTCACGCGGATGCACTGATCGACCAGATTATTAGCCAGAGCGCGGGTGAAGCTGACAATGGCTCCTTTGGTAGCTGAATAGTCGATCAGATTTTTTTGACCAACATAGGCTGTAACCGATGCCGTATTGACGATGCTGGCCCCAGCCCGCATATACGGCAGTGCTTCTGTAGTCATATGGAAGAAGGAAATAATATTCGTATCAAACGTATCACGAAGCTGCTGTTCGCTGATATCCAGATACGATTCGCGCACAAACTGAACACCCAGGTTGTTAATCAGAATGTCAATCCGACCGAAGGTTTCCATCGTTTTTTGAACAACCAGACAGCAGTTGCTTTTTAGCCTTAGATCGCCCGGAATTAACAAACAACGTCTGCCGAGCTTATGAATGACATCACGGGTTTCCATAGCATCTCGATGCTCATCGAGATAGGCAATGACCACATCGGCCCCTTCTTTGGCAAAAGCCACAGCAACCGCACGACCAATACCGCTGTCTCCGCCGCTAATAATAGCCACCCGATCCAGAAGCTTTCCGGTGCCGATATACTTTGGATTATCATAAATAGGGCGTGGAACCATCAGGTATTCCAACCCCGGCTGTCTATATTGATGCTGGGGAGGAAAAGCTATCGGAACTTCTTTACATTGGGTTTCTGTACCATAATAAGGATATTGCCAATTCATTGATAATCCCTTCTTTAGGCGTTTTGAAATCCAATATATTCAAAATGGGCGCAAGCGGTGACTCGGGATTATCGCCTTATGCCGAAACCGTTGCTCCATCTGCCGGAATATGGACACGTCCCTCCAAACCTTCACGGTTGATGTGTTCCGTAAGCTCGGAGCGAGTTAGTAGACAATGGTTGATTGCTTCCATATGGACAGCCACGATTTGTGTGTAAGAGGCATGCTGCGCAACAGCCGTTACATCTTGGGCAGTCATAATGATGGGATCACCAATCGTAAACCGAGCCCCTCCAGCGTTCACGATCGTCCAGTCAGGGCGGTATTTATCCAGTGTCTCCGCGACTTCACTGCACCAGATCGTATCCCCGGCCAAATAGACGACAGGTTCACCTGGTGCCTGAAACACAAAGCCGGATACGGGTCCCATCTGTTCCCCGATTTCTCCGGTGCCGTGATGCCCGGTAGTACGGATGATCTCAATTTCTCCCACGGAGCCAGCCACCGAAATCGGAGTAACCTGTGTAAAACCGTCAGCAGTAATTTGTTCTTCATTTCCGGGCTGGCAGAAGACGGGAAGTTGTTTGTCCAACCAGCGTACTGCTGCCGGGTCCCAATGATCGGGATGCAAATGTGTGACGATGACAACATCAGGCTGTCCGAGTGCCTGCCATTGCGGCGGCAAGGGAACCAGCGGATTACGGCGGGCATTTTCCGTATTGGGAACCGGCGGATTTGCGCCAGCATCACTCAACATCGGATCAATCAGAAATTTTACTCCAGCGTATTCGATCCATAAGGTTGCGTTGCGGATTAGTGTGATTTTCATCTATGGAAGCTCCTTTGGTTCATCATTTAATTGAAGACAGCTCTTTATCGCACAAGGAGATCGGTCAGCTTGTTCACTTGACGGGCCAAGCCGTAGGAGCGCGTGTTCGAAAAATGCAGGATGCGGGCATTATCGAGGGCTATACGCTGCGCTGGAACCCTGAGAAAATTGGACAGACGATTCATGCCTTTATTACGGTTTTTTTGAATTCAGGAACAACTCACAGTGCTTTCCAGGCTTTTGCACGGGAGCATCCCTATATTGTCGAAATCCATCGAGTGAGTGGGGAAGGCTGTTATTGGATGCGCTTGCGCATGTCATCACAGGCAGAGTTAAATACCATGCTGGATGAGCTTACGAAGTTTGGTAATTACAAATTGAGTTTTTCCATTGGTGAGATTTAACGATAAAAGCTTTCGGCGTTTGTGCCGAAAGCTTTTTTATTTGGGCGAGGGCTATGAGGTCAACGTTATAGGCTCATTTTTAAAATATGCTGCAATCCGTGTTGTCCCATTTTAGTGTTGCCTTCATCGATAAAGCCGCATTTGCGATACAGACTTTGGGCAGGCAGATTACGGGCATTGACGCCCAGTACAATCTCGTGAATATGTGGGAAGTGTCTGGCGATGAACTGTGGTAGTAGAAGCAGCCCTTTCTTAGCGAATCCTTGTCCCTGATCTGCGTAATGAATAGAGAACGCGCGCAGCAGCAGTGCCTCAGCAGTATTCGTATAGTCCGCTAATTCATCCCCATCGTATAAAATGAAAAATCCAACGGGTCTTCTAGTAGCCGTAATCACGACAGGATGGCGGTGCGGATCTTCCTTGGCCAGTGTCAGCATTTCATCCGGCATTCCAGTAAACTGCTTCTGCTCCTCAGGCAAGTGGAAGGTATGTAAAATGGCATCATGTTCACAATGGTAAGGGACAAGCTCTACATTAGCAGTTGAAGAAGACTGTGAGGCGAATGTGGGATTATTCATCTTTACACCCCGATCTGTATGGATTTTTAACTTTCTATATCATCTAGTTTGCTAAAAAAGAAACCTGAACTCGCCTTACTTACGTATTACTCATACATAAACTAGCATAGTCAAAAGGAGACGTCTACGGTTATGAAACAGCTTACAGAATATCGGGAAAGCCAGGACGTATTGCGTCATGAGCTGAAGAATATTGAAAAATGGGAAAAGGAACAGAAGGACATTTTTTTCTGGGAAAAAATCGGCAGATGGCCTTTTATGTTGCTGGATCGGCTGACGCCCAAAGTCATTAAAGACAAGCTAGAGCAACTGCTTAATGAGATGGGCAGTTTCATTCAGAACGGCGGTAAATATTTGGTGAAGGAAGAAACGGTTCTGAACAGGCTGAAAAAGACGGCCCATGAACATGTAATTCAGCAAAATGGCGCAGATTCCGTGTCGGATACGCAGGGCCTGCCTCGTGCCGGGGAAAACGCTGATTCGGAACATAGTGCCGAACCTAGGTGGGAGTTGAAGCAGGCGGCTGAGCTCCCGCTAACAATCATGGATCGGACTGCTGACGATATGACGTCGGCTCGCATTACCTTTGCTACCGCTCAGGGAGCAACAACGGGAATTGGCGGTGTGTTTACGATTGCGGCGGATATTCCTCTTTTGCTCGGCTTGTCACTCAAAGTGCTTCAGGAAATAGCCTTGTGTTATGGCTTTAATCCCCATGATAAGCAGGAACGCATTTTTATTATTAAATGTATGCAATTTGCTTCATCCGATATTGTGGGTAAGAAGGCCGTATTAGAGGAGCTGGCTTTGTTCGATGATCCTTCACGTCAGGCACAGGTTTTTTCCCAGATGCAGGGATGGAGAGAGGTCATTAACACTTATCGTGACCAGTTTGGATGGAAAAAGCTGCTTCAAATGGTCCCGATTGCGGGTATTTTGTTTGGCTCCATTGCGAACCGAAGCGCTATTAGTGACGTAGCTGAAGCAGGGAAAATGCTGTATCGGAAGCGTCGGATTTTAATGCGTTTGGCAGAAGTAGAGAATTGATTACAACTTTGGTGTAAGCGGGGATATTCTTTTTTGTGAGGAAATACGTTAGTTGGGTATAAAGGTGTGCAGCGGCCAAGATGGCCGCCACACGTTTGCCTGTTACACTTCGGCTCCATTTTCTTCCGCCCAGCGGTTCAGGGTTTTATCTGTAGGAAGCAGGAAGGTTAAGATGCCGAGCAGTGGCAAAAAGCCGCATAGAAACATGATGTGGGTGATGCCTACCTTGTCGATCCAGTTGCCGAGCACGAGTGCTCCCACACCACCAAGGCCAAAAGCGAGGCCCGTAATGAGACCGGACACCGTTCCGATTTTGCCGGGCACAAGCATCTGTGCATATACGACTGTGACCGAAAAGCTAGACAGCATAATAAATCCGATAATTGCCAGCAGGATCGCCGTCCAGAATTGGTTGGCATAAGGTAGTGCCAGCGCGAGTGGTGCAGCTAATACCATGGACAGAAATATCATATTGCGTTTACCAAAACGGTCCGCGAGCGGACCGCCAAAGAAGGTGCCCAGCGCTCCAGCCCCGAGGAACAGGAAAATGTAAAGCTGTGCATCAGCCAATGGCATTTTAAATACTTCCATCAGGTAAAACGAATAGTAGCTTCCGACCGAGGTCGAGTACCACGAACGGACGAATACCAGTAGAATGAGGACAATCATGGCAAACATAACGCGGTTACGCACTTCGGGCTTCATGCGGCGTGCCACCGCTTTTTTGCGTGCAACGCCTTCTGTACGCAGGACGTTACCGTACCAGCGGGCGATGAACGATTGCACCACAATTCCCGCTGCCGCAATACCTGTGAACCAGATCGCACCGAATTGTCCTAACGGGATAAAAATCCAGCTCGTGAGCATCGGCGCCAGCGATTGGCCCGCATTGCCGCCAACTTGAAAAATGGATTGTGCCAATCCCCGACGCGGCCCGGCCGCCATATGGGATACGCGTGAGCCTTCAGGGTGAAAGGCAGCCGAGCCCAGACCCACAAAGATGACTGCGATCAGCACCGCTTTATAATCGGCAGCATAGGCGAGCAACAGCATGCCAGTCAGCGTAAAGCCCATGCCGATGGGAAGGATAGCGGGCGTAGGCCGTTTGTCTGAAAACAAGCCAATCACAGGCTGCATGATTGAAGCTGTAAAATTGATCGCGAATGAAATCCAGCCGATTTGCGTGTAGTTCAGGCTCATAGATTCCTTTAAGATCGGAAAGATCGCTGGAATGACCGATTGAATCGAGTCATTGAACAGATGGACGAAACTGATCGCAATCAGTATCGCAAAAACGGTGCCTTTCGCTTGTGGACCCGGGAGGGGGAGCGATCGGCCCGTTTCAGTTTTTGTAGCAGATTTACTAGTCATGGCAACCTCCGGATATGTATGTATATTTTAAGATATAGGAAGCGATCCGTTTGCAGCAAATGGCTGAAAGTGGGATAAAGGCCGCCTTTACTCATTGCTGCTTGCCCATCCTGCTGGATACTCTTCATTACTCCATTTAGTTAGAATTTCTAAAATGACATATCCAAATTCAAACATTCACCATCCTCAAAACCGATATATATGTGAGTATTTTGCATAAGTCCCAAGAGCGCTTTTCAAATCAGAAATATAGAGATCGAAGTGATCTAGTTCGTCTATATAATGTATTTTTGAGCGTTGGGAATGGAATTATGCAAAATACTGATATGGAAATATAGATAGAAAAGGGGAACCACGATGAGAAAAGCAACGAAGATTTTGCTGGCAGTATCTATGGTATGTGGAGCGGTGGTGGGAACTGCGTTAAACACTGGAGAAACAGCAGTAGCGGCAAATGTAACGACGAACAACACTTGGAAAAACGCTAAAATTATAGACGTGATCGACCGGAATAACTACATACTGGATGACGGTTCTTTATGGAGAAAGAGTATAAATGGCCCGGTTATTGAGAAATTGAATTTGAAAGGCATTACAGGCAGCAAAAATGAGAGCCAAGGTTATTATGGCTGGACTGAGGACGGGAAGGTAGCCATCTGGGATGATAACTCCGACTCAAAAGTGACGGCTCAATCCTCAGGAGTTAAAGAAATTACAGGTGAGGGTTTGGCTATTAAAACCGATGGGACGATCTCCTGGGGAAGAGAACAGGTTGAGGGAATATCGGATGCTATAGATGGTGATAAGGTAAGTACCTACTTTACGGTTCTTACTCGATCCGGTGATGTATGGTATTCCACAGGGTACGCAGAATCTAAGCCCCGCAAGATAGGTCATGTAGATGGTGCGCTTGATATCAAAATGAGTACGGCGTATGCTGCAGTACTTAAGGAAGATGGCCATGTCACGATGCTGGATATGCTGACCAATGAACCACCGCGCGAAGTGGGAAGTGATATTGCTTCGATTTTATGGAAAAAAGGTACACATGTCTTGATTACTGTACATCATGACGGGACTGTATGGAGCTATGACCGAATGAAGAAATATCCAGCTGTGCAGCTTAGCGGGTTATCTAATGTTGCACGGTTGGTTGATTCGCCTGACGAGCTTTTTGCACAATTAAAGGATGGCTCTTGGGTCGGCTATAAGGACGGAATCACGACTGCGCTGAGCTTGCCTACATTAACGGGTATGTCCTTGTTGACGACCTCCAAAGAGGCTGCCATCGGCGATACAATTCAATTAAATGTACAAGAGACGTATTCGAACGGTTATCGACTAACACGTCATCCCGAAGCTAGTGAGATTGAAGTGGAGAAACCGCAGGTTGCCGAGCTACAGCAGAATGGTTCCGGTACACTCAAAGTAAGGGGCATTGGAAGCACATCCGTAGCTCTGCGGACCGAAGGAATACCCTCTTCTTTTACACTAAAGGTTTCGTCCGATCAAACCTTGACCGGGGCGGCTATACTGAACGGCAATGTGTATTTGCCTGTGCAGTCTGTGTTCAAGACGCTGGGTGGATCTGTTACCTTGGCAAACCAGACCTTTACGATCAAGCTAGGTAAAAACAATATCGTACTCCAAAAAGGGAGTTCCACCGCAATGGTGAATGGTAAACCTGTTGCACTGAAGGGCAAGGTTCAAACGGTTAACGGACAGGTTGTATTCCCGGGAACATTACTGACCGATCTGAAGTTGGGCGGATTCAAATGGAATCGTGACCGTCAGCAAGGAGAATTATCTGTGGGCGCTACCAAGCTGGTCATTGAGACGCCGGAAACGGCAAAAATTATCAGAGCCATTGATCTGGGCAGTCTGTCCAAATTAATTGGCAAAACCTATTGGGTCAATAACTTCTATAGCGCTGGAGAGCGATTTGGCAAGGTAACAGTTAAAGATATCGAAGTCAGCACGGACCCGAACGGTGTTAAATCTTACGAAGTTATTTTCCAGGGGGCCAATGGCGAAACTTATAACACGTTTTCCATCATCGGAGCTTCACGCATTCCACAAATGCTGTCTGATCCCGATCAATTTCTGACTTACGATCCGTACAAGAAATACCAATGGTCGCAAGCCATCTGGAACAAGATTAAAAATAATGAGGTGAGCTTGGGCATGAATACGACGCAGGTGCAGTTCGCATGGGGAAACCCAACGGTCAGAGAAAAGGGGGCTGCTTCAAACGGAACTCAAGTCGAAGCCTGGGTATACGGCAACCGTAGTCTTTATTTCAAGGCGGTAGCTTTCGTGAATGGTAAAGTCATAGAAGTATGGCTGTAGGGTAGCTGGTTTTTCTATAACGGTTTGAACGAGGTGTCTCCAGAGTCGTATATATGGCTCTTGGGATGCCTTTTTTTCATTTAACAAAACTAAGCTCTTGATTTAACAAACTTAAGATATGATTCTTTATGTCATACATCTTGTTATTTAGATAATAGCTCCGTAGAGAAAGCACGAAGAGCACAAGAGAAGAGAGGATCTGATTTGAGAATGAAATCGCTAAGGAAACCATTATCAGTTGCATTACTATCTTTACCATTACTTCTAGGTTCCCTGGGTGGAAGTTATGCGAGTGCGGCAACCCTACCAACAACGGTAACTCCAACAGAACCGTCATGGGGATACTTCGTAGATCATTATAAAAATAATAGTTCTGCAAATAAGACGGAAAGCTCTAATCCGACTCTCGGATTGCTCTCCGAATTTAATAAGCTTTGGACTCGCGGTGCTACTTGGGATACAGGTACCAAGCTAAACAGCAGCGTGCTGGACGCCAATATTCAAAAAGTGATTGATATAGCTGCCCGTCGCACTTCTAGTGAGGCTGATGCAGCTTATTTGGATGATCGCAGAAACCAGAGCTACAGTGTGATCGACGGTCTGGGTTCGCTCACTGATGTATATCGAAAGAATGCAGGTGCCACAACAACGATCAACGACATTCCGGCAGATGCTCTGACTAAGAAATACGAAGATGAGGGAACGAATGCTGGGAGTACAAGCTCCAATCTCGGTAACATCGTAAATCTGGTAAATACCTTGCGCGGGGAATACTCTACGACGAACCCGGCTAAGTCTTATTTTAGCTACCCTCGCCCGTTTCGCTGGAGCGATAACTCAGTAGTTGTTCCGAGCCTTATTCCCGCTCTCAAAGCTGATGCTACTAACGATGGCGGCTTTCCTAGCGGTCATACCAATGCTGCGTATCTCAGTTCTATTGCTATGGCCTACGCCGTGCCGGAGCGTTATCAAGAACTGCTGACGCGAGCTTCGGAGCTGGGCAATAACCGTGTTGTTGCTGGTATGCATTCCCCGCTTGATGTTATGGGAGGACGTGTCATGGCAACAGCGATGGCTGCTGCTATCCTGTCTGATCCAGCCAATAGCAGTTTGAAGAAAGCCGCTTATCAGGATGCTCGTAAACAACTGCTGTCTCAAAAAGGTACAGCTCCAGATCGGTTCAGCAATTATGCCACAAACAAAAAAAATTATGATCAACGATTAACATACGGATTTAGTCAGGTTAATCCAACTACGACGCCAATGACAGTGCCTAAGGGAGCTGAGGTACTATTGGAGACACGCTTGCCTTACCTGGATAGCACACAACGTCGTTGGGTTTTGGCTACCACGGGGATTCCTTCCGGCTATCCTGTACTTGATGATGCTGAGGGATGGGGACGATTGAACTTGTTTTCCGCTGCAGATGGCTACGGTGCTTTCGCCAATAATGTGACGGTGAATATGGACGCTTCCAAAGGCGGTTTCAATGCATTGGATCGCTGGCGCAATAATATCTCTGGTGTTGGAAAGCTGACTAAAAAGGGAACAGGTACGTTGAAGCTAATGGGTAACAATACGTATTCCGGCGGTACACAGATCGACCAAGGTACTTTGGAGGGAACTTCGGAAACGGCTTTCGGAAGTGGTGGAATTACGAATAACGGGGGAACTTTTCTTAAAAATGCTTCTGGAAAGCTGATTATTGGCGGAAATTACAGACAATCTGCCAAGGGAACACTTGAGCTTAACCTGCGCAGTAAAAATGATGTGCTCAAAATAAAAGGAACAGCTATACTCAACGGAAAATTACGTCTGAATTTTTCTAACAAATATGTACCGGCTAATGGTGCTACGATCTTAACTTATGCTAAACGAAATGGAGCATTTTCTTCCATTGAAACGGTAGGTTTACCAAGCAATTATAAAGTGAAGGTTATCTATACAGCTGACAGTGCTCAGTTGAAAGTCACTAAGTAAAACATAATTAGCTCGCTATATAACAATTGAAGTGCACCTTTAAAATACATGGGGATAAACCAGAAGGTATTCCAGTGTGTATTCTAGGGGTGCACTTTATTGTTTAAGGATAGGGAGTATTAGCTTAACGGTTATCAACCTTTTCCGGGTACATATCATGGTTCATCATACGGTGCTCCGCTATCTGTTCATACTTCGTTCCTGGCTTGCCGTAGTTGGTATACGGATCGATAGAGATGCCACCGCGTGGCGTGAATTTGCCCCATACTTCAATGTAGCGAGGGTCCATCAGCTTAATCAAGTCATTCATGATGATATTGACGCAGTCTTCATGGAAATCACCGTGGTTTCGGAAGCTGAACAGGTACAGCTTAAGGGATTTGCTTTCTACCATTTTAATATCAGGAATGTAGCTGATGTAGATGGTTGCAAAATCAGGCTGTCCTGTAATCGGGCACAGGCTGGTGAACTCCGGGCAATTGAACTTTACAAAATAATCCCGATACGGATGTTTATTATCAAAGCTTTCGAGAATGGCGGGATCATAGGCAAAAGTGTATTGTGTGCCTTGATTGCCAAGTAGGGTAACGTCGGTCATTTCTTCGGGTGTTCTTCCGGTCATATGGATGAGGCTCCTTAAGTTTAGTTTGGTAAAAGAGAGAGGGAGTTATGGTGATGGGGAGGTCGCTCCGCGAAGGATTTGAGCTTCCGATCGCTATCGCTTCTCCAGCTTCAATTCCTCCGCTTCGCTGCCGACCGCCGTCAACACCATAAAGTCCCTGCTCGTTTACCTGTAGGTTGGGGCAGAAGTGAATAATACTCGCTCCTATATAAAAGGAGCGTTGTGAGAAACCCCGTCCTCGGACGAGGGTTTCTCTTGTTTTGTAACTTGGATGTCGAAGGTGTACTTCGACTAACTTGTGTATCACATACAGCTCATACGGAATATATTACATATAAGTGTTATACGCCGCGTTTGTTGCCCCATACGAGGGTGTGGAGCTGTGGGAGTACTCTTACGTCGTTTAGTCGGGAATCGTCCATGACACGGTCGATAAGCCATTCATAACGATGGAGTAGGGACTCCGCAATCTGTCCGGTGTTCTCCGTGTTCACATCTGGATTACCCGTCTGGAGGAACAGCGGTACGTGTGGATAGCGCTCGTGAACGGTGCGGGCGTAGGCAAGATCGGTGTCATCGAAAATGACGACCTTCAAGCTGCAAGCTCCGGTATAGAGCCGCGCAGATTCATTAGCGGATTCCTTCAAGCCTGTTGCGGTTGGGATGTTGGACGTAGCTCGGGACTCGCCAGCCATCTTCCGGTTTGACAGACGGGCGACAATATCATCCAGCACGTCCCAGTTGGTCGTCATACCCGAGCTGGGCGGCTTCGGGGATAGGGTTACCTCATCGATATCGTACAGCCATTCCTGCCAGCGGGAGCCTTGTGTTTCGACAGCGGTGGCAATGCCTTGGCTGCGCAGCAGGGTGATTAGCTCCCCAAGCTGCGGTAGCAGGGCAGGATTGCCTCCAGAAAGGGTCACATGCGAAAACCGTTCGCCACCGATGGCCTTCAGCTCCTGCCAAATGTCAGTGGCACTCAGACGACGGATCTGATCCTTGGCGCTGCCGTCCCAGGTAAAGGCGGAGTCACACCACGAGCAATGGTAATCGCAGCCTGCGGTGCGAACAAACATCGTTTTACGACCAATGACCATCCCTTCGCCCTGAACGGTGGGACCAAACACCTCCAGTACGGGAATAGGGGCTATTTGGGTCCCGTGGGAGGCTATCATGGGTTGGTGAGTCGTCATGGTATTACTCATCGAGCATCCACTCCCGTCGGAATTCGGCGTAGCTGGTAGGTGTCTCGAACAACCGTACAAACTCGGTACGTCCACCTTCGACACGGTTGCAGTATGCATCCGAGGTCAAGGCTGACTCCATTTGTTCAAAGATCCAGACGACCATATTTTCCGCCGTTGTATTCATTGGAGGAAGCGTCTCATTCAAGTAACGATGGTCCAGAAAAGGTTCAATCCGCTCTTTCCAGATCGTTTTGATGTCACCAAAATCCAGCGTTAGACCCGTTTCGCCCGGTATACCGCTTATGCCAAAAACGACGATGTAGGTATGACCGTGCAGATTTTTGCATTTGCCTTCGTAGTAGTGCAAATGATGTGCTGCATCGAATGTAAATTGTTTGCTTACTAGTACACGTTTGCGGTGATAACGCAGCTGAGAGTGCTTAATGTCTGTCCCGAACTGCTGGAGCTTGTCGACAATGCGAAAGGTACCTGGCTCACGCATGACCTTCAACTCCTTGGGAGGAAGCTCCGCGCATCGCGAGATATTGCTCGAGTCCAGCACGGCGAAGTTTGCAAGCAGGGCATTCGCCACAGCCGTCGCCAATGACGCCGTTATAGCACGTTAGTGTACGTGTTCTTACAAATTCAAAAGCTTTCAGCTCATCGGCCATATGCCAGGTTTCGGCCTTGTTCAGCCACATGAGAGGGGTATGAATCACAAAGGGATAGTCCATCGAAAGGTTCAGTGTGACGTTCAGCGATTTGATAAAAGAATCCCGGCAATCGGGATAGCCGCTGAAATCCGTCTCACAAACGCCTGTAATCAAGTGGCGCGCTCCTTTTTGCTTGGCGAGAACTCCCGCGAAGCTCAGGAACAGAAGGTTGCGACCGTCTACAAAGGTGCTAGGCAGTTCGCCTTCCTGTTGTGTAATGTCAATGTCGGTGCGTGTGAGGGCATTAGGGGCTAGTTGATTAAGCAGGCTCATATCCAGTACCGTTTGCGGAACACCCAGCTCACGGGCGATTCCAGCGGCTACTTCGATTTCCTGCTTGTGGCGTTGACCGTAATCGAACGTCACGGTTTCTACTTCAGCAAAGTGTTTTTTTGCCCAAAATAAACAGGTTGTGCTGTCTTGGCCACCGCTGAATACGACGACTGCTTTTTCGTTTGCAAACATAAAAAAAACCTCTCGATCTTCTTGGAATGGTGCAAGACACGGAGTCTTGTCACTTGGAAGAAGGAGAGTTCTTGAACCGACTTCAACAAAAAACAGGCCTTGCCCCGCGAATTCATTTTTCTTGCGGAGGACAAAGCATCGTTAGTTTTTTATAGAGGGAGTTCGCGAACCTCTCCCATGCATGACGCATGGACTTTCTTCATTAGTATCTGCCACGAGGACAGACGGCTTTAGCATTGTCATTATAGCATGGCAGGGCTATTTGATAAACACTCCACCAAATGGAATGACTTCCCGTAAAAAGCGCTTGATCACGCCATCGTCGTTCATATCCTGTTGGAGCCGCCGATGATGTTCCCCGGCATGGAATAGTACGGTACCCTGTCCGGTCATTTTAAAATGATAGTTCATATGCTGGCTGGCCAGATGGTTGCCGTACACGGTCAACTCCAGTTTGGCGTTTTCGGGATAGGCAATGACGCTGCCCGCATCCACATATATCGGCTCTGTCGGATGAAGCTGTTCTTGACATACCAATCCCTGTGTCAAAAGACCGATTTGACCCACACCGTCAAATTTCATTTTTATAACATCGCGGCTAAACAACATGTTTTTCATGCTTAGCAGCTTGGTACGCATTTGAATACCGGAGCTGTACCAGAACAGGTTGCGAAAATCGTATAACAGATCATCGCTTCCTTCAAGCTTAATCATTTTTAGACTAAAGCCAGGTGGAAGTGCGGCAATTAGGCGACAAGCTCCTGTGAAATCGGCCTGAATCAGTTTGTGTTTGCGATACATGCCCTTAATATTCATCAGTTTATCACTACGGCCTGAGCTGGGTCCGCGGTATGCGATGATTTGCTGCGGATGCAGAACGTGCAGCTTTTCTCCTTCCGCCAGATCGAGCGTTACGACCGAACCGACGCTTTCATCATGGTGTTGTCCTGCTTGTATGTCCATTCAGACCTTTCATCCTTTCAGGCAGTTAGTATCTTCCCGAACGTCGACGCATCCCGTAACGCAACAGTCGGATACCGATAAAATAACCGGCCAGCAGAATTATAGCTGTGATGATGAGCATTTTATTTCGGTGTGAAGCCTGATCGCGCTGGGTTTGAAGATTTTTTAGTTCTGTGACAGTGTCAGTCAGCTTGCGGTTTTGCTCCAGTAATTGGGCGTTTTGCTCTTGATAGGCTTCTAAGCTGTTACGGGCCTTCTCCAGATCTTCCTGTGTTTGTCGGTAGCTTTCCTTGAGCTGATACACATCACCGGGCAACCGCGAAAATTGCTCGAAGCCTTGGTACACATCACCGGGCAACCGCGAAAATTGCTCGAAGCCTTGGTACACATCATCCCAATAAGCAGCATGTACTTCGGGTACACGAGTTATCCCAAAAATAAACAAAAGTGCTATAGCAGCGCAGACAATGCGGCGGTACAAAGCAAAACGACAAGTTGGTCGTGCCAAGAGATGTTCCCCCTTTTGATAAACCAAGATGTTAGATGATATAGATCATTACCCATATGACATGGTTACGTATAATATAACGATTCGGATGCAGATTTTAGAATAAACGGACGATAAATATAAAGAAAATGTTCTCAAAAAAAGTCGATATATTAGTTTAAGTGTACCTTAAAACGGGTATATCAAGGAAGCGGCAACATTCCGGCATTTTTCCCAGCATACGAGTAAAGAACGATCCGCACCTGATCAGGGGCTTAAGTTGAATAAATGAACTGAAATATATTAAAAATTGATATAAAAGGAGATTTTGCAAGATGAATGAGAGAGAACAAAACTATAAAACTTTAAAAATCACTGTAAATGGAAAGCCGTTATCAAAGGATCTCGTCGTAGATAGCACTACTTTTGCTCCTATATCTGATATTTGCACAAAAACGAATGTTTCTTTGACAGAAACTACAATCTCATAAGTTTAAATATAGAAGTAGACTATAATATAGCCCGGCATATGCCGGGCTATTTTTGCGCATTTATGTAATTGAAATGGTTTAAAATGTTATTTACCAAACTAGGTCCCCCTTCATAAAGATTCCCATGTATAATTTTCACAATCAAACATACGTTCCCTGACAATATAGTGTCAGATAACACTGTTAATTTAGAGTTACATGTTCTTTTAGGGGGAATTTACCAGTGGTGAAGTCAATGCTCAATGTAACGTGCACATGGGACAAAGAGTCCATATCTGCGAATGGGTCCAAACAAGTAAATCTACTGATAGAATGGGGCTATGGAGCTATACGTAAAAGAAAAGGAAATTTAATACCGAAAGCAGCGGGATGTGACCTTCAACTCCAGTTCATTCCAGAAAACGGGGTAAGTCTATTAAAAGCTGAAGGGGTAAGGCTCGGTTTTAAACGCTCGGAAAACGGAGATAGCATGTTTGTTCACTGTGGTGATGTACGGCGGGGAAAATATAGACAGGCTATTTTGACGTTTTCTATACCGGCTCACTCGTCCGGAAGACATACGATTGGAATGATGGAGTGGAGCTGGCGCAAGCCATCGCAGGAAAAGCGAACGCTGATCCGGACAGACCAGCTCTACATCCATTTTACGCATCATCTTGGTCTGCTGAGCATTCCATCCAACCCGAAGGTGGAAAAATACATAAAGCTGAATGAGACGTCCCCTATTGTAAAAAAGGCATTGCGTATGTACGAGAAAGGGGAATATGAGCAAGGGGCGTTCATCCTTACCAGACAAGCAGATGAATTACTTATACGTGCAGCAAGAAGCGATGATATGGACTACCTGCAGGAAGCCGAGTTGCTTCTGGCTATACGTAATAAATGGAGCGGTACTTTTGTATCATTTACAGCGTATAGTTCTAAAGTCTTTTTTAATAAGGCGATATCGCTAGAAGATGTTCGTTTTACTGAAAATGATACTTTGAGATAGGCAATTATGCTAGTTTATTTGTGTAATATAGTGAGTCTAATTTACTATCTTTTTGTAAAGGAGAGACTTCCTTGACTGATCGGTTGATACGTTTAATGCGGATTATTACTATTGTTCAGGCAAATCCAGGGATATTGGCAAGAGAGCTTGCCGAACGTTGTGAAACATCAGAACGTACCATATACCGAGATATGGAGGCGCTAAGCGCTATGCATATACCGATTACGAATATGGGGCATGGCAAGGGGTACATTTTTATTAGCAATTTTGCTTTGTATCCTTTGAATTGGACGGAAGAAGAGGCAGAGGCTTTTACTAAGCTGGGAGAGATTATGGAAACGGTAAAGCCTCTTTTACCGCCAGCTTTTGAAAGTGCTTATGAGAAAGTGATGGCCTCTAGTCAGAAAAAAAAGATGGACCAGACGAGCTTCGCGCAGGAAATGAAAAATATTGTCCGGCTCGGCTCGACACTTGATCGGGAAAACCAGCCCTATCTGCTCAGGCTGATTGTTTTAGCGAGTCTTACGCAGCAGACTATTGAAGCGGAATACAGCTCACCTCAAAATGAAGATGTATCACTCGTTCAGGTAGATCCTTATTGTTTGGTTCCGCAGGATCGGCGATTCTATATGCTTGGTTTTTGTCACAAGCAATCCGCGATGAGAACCTTTCGGATCAGTCGATTTCGGAACATGAGAATTTTGCCGTATACGTTTCAAAAAAATACAACTGAAATGGAAATGTTTTTTAAAGGGACTTGGTCGGTGACCAAAGGAAATCAGAATATCCGGTTTGTGGTACGTTTTTCTGCCGAGTCTGTATATCGGGTCAAAGAAGAGGAGTTGTTCATCAAGCCTTTTCTTAGGGATTTGCCGGATGGAAGTTTGTTGTTTGAGGTGACGGTCAATCATGACCGTGAATTTTTGGATTGGCTCACTTCCTATGGAGCTGAGGCCGAGATCCTGGAGCCTTTACGGTACCGCAAACGAATGCAAGAAATGCTGCGGACCTGGGGGACATTCTATTTCGATAAAAAGGCAGGAAATCAAGAATAACAGGGGGAGATCCCCCGGAACGGGCCGGGGAGCTATCCGCTTAACGGTCCTTAAACAGGTTGGCGAGATTGCCAAAAGGACTGTACTGCTCCTGTTCTTCTTCTGGTGAGGAGTAGACGAGCTTCGATCCACGGCTTTCCTCATCGTCAGCAGCATTATGAACTAATGTAATACGATCAAAATGGTACATGAAAACCTGAGCGGTGTTCACGGCATCATCCAGTGCCCGGTGTTGTTGACCGTCAAAGTCAATGTTGCACAATTCCAGCGCCTGAGACAAGCTCAACTGACGGTACTTTCCATTGGAACCAAACAGACGGGAAATCTGCTTCTGTATATCATTTGTATTATGAATCCATCCGAGATCTACATGATGGGTACGACAATGGGATACCAGCTTCTGACGGTCATCCGGGCCCCATGCGCATAAATAATAAGGGGAATCCGTACCGAGCCAGGCTATGAATTCCTTCACAGCTTCAGGAAATAGTGGAGCGGCATCAATATCTCGTTGAGTAATACCTGTGAACTGAACGGTATCTGTAGAGAGTACAGGCCGATTCGAGGGTCTTACAAAACTGTGAAACGTATCCGCAACGTATAGGCCATCGTCTCCCTGAACAACTTTGACGGCACCAATATCAATGATTTCGGAGGAATATCTGGCGTTACGACTAACGGTAAATTCAAGATCGTAAATAATGTATTGCATTTCTGGACTCCTTTCACACATATAACTGATCCCGATGGGTATCGGGACGAATGTTCTCTGCCCGAATGACTCTTCTCCATCATACCTCTCGGTTCACAACTTGTCAGCGGTTAAAAGGTTTGCTTTTAAAAAAAATATGCGATGTCCAAATGAGCTTGGACTATCGCATATCTAAAAACGCCTGACATACAGCAGCATCCGAAACCACTAGGATTCCGGACGCTGCTTTTGCTAGCTATTGAATTAGGCCGGGAGGTCTAACTTTTGTCCCGGATAAATGCGGTGAGGATTCTTCAACTTATTCAACTGCTGAAGCTGTTGCCAGGTGGTACCATGTTTGCGGGAAATGTCATACAGCGTATCCCCGGATTTCACAACATATACATGGTTATTTGTAACTTGTGCAGAATTTGATGTCTGCTGTGGCTTGGCTGTTTGAGACTTTGCCGGCGCCGGTTTTGCGGGTGCTGGTTTCGCAGCCGGTGTAGGAACGGGTTGCGGCTTTTCCTGCACAGGTGCAGGTGTTGAGGTTGAGGCAGACGGCCCAGCTTGTGTGGCAGGGACAGAAGTTTTACCGTCAGCCTTGGCTTCTTGAATGCGACCGTCCGCTTGTACTTGCAGGCTAGCGGAGCCGACCTTTTGCATATAGCGGATTAACGCCTCATCAAGCGAGCCGAACATACCTGCTTGTGGATATTTAGCGAACATCGTATATTGGTCACCACCTACGGCAGTAAAATCATTGGTGGCCAGTGTGTATGTTGCCTCAGGATCAAGTGTTTTTCCGCCGATCAGGATGGAATGAACACGGCTGCCTTTGGCTGCTGATGTGTCTATTTTGAACGTGATACCTGATACCTGTGGGAAACCTCCGCTTGGCTCTGGATAGGAGGCTGTACCATTTTCCAGTGCGGCCTGAATGTCAGAGCCCTTCACTTTCAGGGTAACGATCTGGTTGCCGAAGGGCAGTACAGTGATGATGTCTCCCTTGGTTACCGTCCCCGTCTTGATGGAAGCCCGGATGCCGCCACCATTCGTTAAAGCCACGTCTGCTCCCGAAACGTCACGCATAGCATCGGTGAGCAAGTCACCGAGATTGGTTTCACTTGCACGTACCTTTTCGCGTGCTCCTTCCAAATCCACACTCGTTTGCGTTACAACCTCTTTAAGAATAGGTTCCTGGTCCTTTTGAATGGAGGTGATCAATGCAGCAATCTCAGCGTTGGGCTGAACATCGACTGCTTGAGTCGAATCAATCAGCTTGGCTTGCTTTTGCGTAACCTTACCGCCGTCGACCCATAAGTCCACAACACCCAGATACTTGGTGTATTCACCTGCGCTAGCGATCAATGTACCATTGTCACCAACCAAGCCTTTTTCCAGTACGGTATGGCTGTGTCCATCGATGAAAATATCAATGCCAGGCACTTCCTTAACAACCTTGAGGCTGGTGTCCTTACTAGACGCATCTTGCCCCAAGTGACCAAGAACAACAACGACATCTACTTTGCTGCGGATTTCATCAACAGCCGCTTTGGCCTCAGCCGCAGGATCGGTGAATTGAATACCCTCAACATTTTTGGGATTCGTCTTATATGCCGTTTCTGGCGTAGTCAGACCGATAATACCGATTTTAACGCCATCCACTTCTTTAATAACATAGGGTTCGAACAAGCGTGTTCCGTCGGTTTGTTTAATATTGGCGCTAAGCACAGGGAACTGAATCTCCTTACTTAGCTCAACAAGATGCTTCCAACCATAATTAAACTCGTGGTTACCCGGAACCATAGCATCATAGCGCAGCTTGTTAATCACTTTCACAATACTTTCACCGTTAACCAAAGTAGCGAAGGTCGTTCCATGAACGGTATCCCCGTCATCTAGCAGCAGTGTATTGGGATTGGAAGCCCGGTACTGATCAATGATACCCGCCAGCTTGGCGAATCCCATTTCCTTGTCGTTCGCGACCACGTGGGCATGGGTATCGTTCGTATGTAGGATGGTGATGTGTTTACCGCTGACTGGAGTCGTTGCCGTTCCCACTGTTCCCACGTTGGTTGCTGGGTCTGCTGCTGCTGTACCGAGACACCCAAGTAAAAGCGCGACAGTCGTCAGAATTGACGAGAGTTTTTTCCATGAGTTCATGTTGTTCCTTCAACCTCCTATAAAATGAATGAATTAGAGAAACCGCTTACGACCACATTTTATCAGATGATTGTAAAAATAACTTCTATTTTATATCAAAGCATTAAAATTTTTTGATATATCGGTTGTTAAATCCATCGTCTAGTTACCTATATTGTAGAGGAAGTAATCAACAGCAGCTCATAGAATGAGAACTAATGTTCTAATTTATGGTTAAAAAAAAGGGCAGTCTCTTTGGGCAGCCCGATCCGGGGTAAATAGTGATCCAACGTTTCGTCAGCTAGTGGCGGTGTTCCTTCACTCAGCAAAAGCACGGCAAACCGATTGGCCTGCTGTTCAAATTTTCCTGGGGAAAAGTAGGAATGCTCCTCCATAAAAAAGCGGCTAATGCCTTTATGCAGTCGGTCATGTCCCAATTCATGCGCACAGACGAACCGTTCCCATTCGGGTGTGAGGCCATTGTGGATAACGATAAATCTTCTACGCAGCTTGTGGTAATACAGCCCTTTGGTTGTGGGGCCTAGATCGCAGTATCGGATATGGATACCCAGGGCTTTCGCAATATCGAAGGGGCAGTTGGTACGGTATTTTCGGACAAGTTTGTGAATGAGTTCGTTCATACGCTCACCTGCTATCCCTGATCTTTGCCCGCTTGGGGCTCTTTGGGCTTTTTATGTTTGTTCATCTGCTTGGCTTCCCAGAACAGACCTGTCAGCACGTCCTTGATCCGTTGACGATCTTTTTCATCCAGCGGAATGCCATCGAACATTAATTCGTCGTCTTCCTCCAGCATTTTTTTAAAATCCCGGCGGTCTTTATAGGTTGCCCATTCCGGCACAGTAGAAGGATAAAGTTCATGTGGACTTTGCTCCATTGAATCATCGTCTCCCCAATATCCGGCGGCCTTCATCATTTCGGTATAGGATACGCTAAGCGCGTCCGCTATTTTGCGGAGAGTGGAGGGTTTGGGGATTCCGCGCAGTCCATTTTCAATGCGGGAAATTTGTGAATTGCTAATACCTGCAGCATCTGCCAACTGGTTGATGCTCCATTGTTTGTACTCACGCTGCTGCTTTAAGTAAGTTCCGAATGCTGGCTGTTCCACAATGGGGGCTCCTTTCTGCAAGAGAATCATAGATATTAGTTTTATTATACCATTAGGTAAATAGTAAAAGCACGTAATATGCCAAAAGGCATAGGAAAATGAAGCGAATATCCTGTTTTTGGAGGTATACTGCTTTTTTTGACGATGGATACCTATCCTAAATAATGTTATGTTATACTCGAGATACGAACAAAAGGGGAACAAATTGTAAACACGAGCGTTTTTCTATTTCAGGATTTTGCAAAATTCGATCCCAGTCGCTTCGAAGTGCAAAATCCTCATTTAAAAATACATCATTGTCAAAAGGCATAAGATAAGGAGTGTTGCTTTACATGAGAAATAACTTACCCGAATTGGACCGTCGCAAAACGCAGAATGCATTGGAGGGTGTGTTTGAGAAATACCGGATTTATAAAACGATTACTTTTATGGATCGGGAGAGCTTTATTACTGCTGGCTATACGGATCGCCCGAACGGACCAACGAATGTGACAAGCGATCCAACGGCTCGGACAGCCGTATATAATGTAGATGCTCCTGCCGCCCGCTTGGCCTACTGCGAAATGGTGGATGCGGTAGTGAGTCGCTTGAATGAACGCGAACAGCTGCTCATCCGTGAACGTTATTTAAAGGATGACGATGTGTTTGATTACAAGGTTTACAATTATGTGTTAGACCCACCAGTCAGCAAGGATACGTATACGAAGCTTCGTACGCGTGCTTTTTACAAAATGGCGCTTGCGCTGGCGGACCAAGGCGTTTTGAATCTGGTAGGCTTGCAGAAGGGCGCGGATCGAAAATTGGGGTAATGTAATAATTATCCACTTGTTCTCATTTCTATTTCAAAATCGTTTCCTAAAAGGCTTTGATTTCCTGTAATAACAGGGATCAAGGCCTTTTTTCATGACAGGAACACATGTTCTCAAAAAACCTCCCAACTTCATCCCTAGTCTCTGCTTTTATCGTCCATTTCCCCGGCAACGCATTTGTTATTAGGGTGTAAGATTATATCATCGGGAATCAAGACAAGAGGACATACCGAAGACACACACAGTCAAACGTTAGCCGGCCATTAGGGCCGGTTTTTTCATGCGGTGATTGTCTCTGTCGGTTCCCGATGAATTCGTTGAATAGAAAGGAGGAGTCGTGTTGCCTAAGCAAGGGATGCTGCAATGCATGAGTACGAGGCTACGCCGGCTGAGAACACGGAAGTGGAAAAAAGCCTGGCTGAATAGCCACAACATGCGAACGCAGGGTACGCAAAGGTGGCATGCCGCAGGATGAGACAAGCCTTTAAGCAAAAGCTCATTGAAATTATTCCAGCGCTGCAAGGGCGTGTATACGATGTTCAGCCACCGTCGCAGACGGCAGAGGAGCCGTATGCTGTTATGGCGCTGGGCGAGGAAATCTGGAAGTCTTCCTGGGCCGGCTATCGGCAGGTTGTTCGCATCAAGCTGTACGCAGGACAAGCCGGACTGGCGCAGGCTGATGTATGGGCAAATGCCCTGATTGCCGGACTGCACCGGGAACCAGTGACAGGTGCAGGTGAGGACACATCGGCTTTTACCGCGCACTATTTGGGCGTGCGGGATGCAGAAAAGCTGGACACTGTTACGGGGAAGGCCTATAGAACGCTGCGTTTTGGCGTGTATGTGCCTGAAACGGAAAGTGGTTCGGCCACTACAGCAAGCGGTGCTGCACAGCCGGAAGAGTGGCTGGCCGAGCTGGTCCGCTGGACGCAGAAGCAACTGGGCGAAACGTGGTCGGTATACGCCGACGCATGGCCCGCACAGCCGGGGCGGCAAGCGGTACTATGGCGGATGAGCGGCTGCGAAACTAGGATGGCGGGAGCCTCCATGTATGAGCTGCGCAAACGGTTCATCGGGCATATTACCGCCCCGGACACCACCGAGGAAAACCGTGCAGCTTCCGCACTGATCGAGGGCTTTGCCGCTCAAATCCAACTTCCTCTGGATCAGGACAAGGGCCGTTATATGTCTACAGCTGAAGCTTCAGCCGATTTGCAGGCAGATGCCATTTTAGATGGTCAGCTTCGGCTGATGCTGGTACAGCGGCGTATGCGCCCAGCTGAGGAAGCGGCGTTGATTCGCAGAGTGGAAATTCATCCTATTTTGAAATGAGGTGGTCCGAGTGACCTTGGAAAACCATGAGAAGGCCCCGGTACATTCCGGGCAGGAAGCAAGTGGCCCTCGCTATACGCTGGAGGAGCTAAAGGAGCACGCAGAACAATTGTTTTCCGTGAAAGAAGAAGTGCTGGCAGGCGCCTTTTTTGGCACACAGGACAAGCTGTTTACGGTAGCAGAAGCACACACTAAAATCGAACAATTTATGAAAGCGAAGGTGGACTAATTATGGCAGGCGGAACATGGGAAAACACGAATAAACCGGTATTGCCGGGTTTGTATATGAATTTTCAGGCAGCAGCAGCTTCAGCGATTCAAGGTGGGTCGCGTGGTACGGTCGTTGTGCCCGTTAAGGCGAATTGGGGCCCTGTACGGGAGTTTGTAGAGATCGGCAGTGAAACGGCAATCAGCCAAATCTTTTCGGGTGACAGTCTGGACGGTGCGACCGCGTATTCGACTCTGTATCTGGCTTTGCTGGGCGGTCCGAAAAAGCTGTTAGCCTACCGTTTGGCAGATGATACAGCTGCTGAAGCATCTGTGACGCTGAAAAGCGGCGGTGAGACACCGGCGGATGTGCTGCGCCTGAAGGCTTTGTATACAGGTAGCCGCGGTAATGGTTTTGCTGTAACTGTACAGCCAACTTTGGGTGATGAGCAAGCACGTGAGGTGCGCCTTTATGAAGGAACCAAGCTGCTCGGTACGTACAAAGGCAGTGACGGTACGGCAGCCTCCATTGCCAAGGCCATGAACGAGAACAGCGAAAACGTATGGGTGAAGGCTGAGGTTGTCGGCGACGGTGGCATTCCGGTGGATGTCAGCGGCGTACACCTCACTGGCGGCAACAGCGGCAATAGCAAGCTGGTTAATGCGGATTACATCGCGATGCAGGAGGCACTTGAAGGACAGGAATTTAATGTCTTGGCCTTGGATTATGCAGCCGATCTGGCATTGCTGCAAAGCTTTGCAGCCTGGATCAAGCGTGTTCGCAACGAAGGTAAAGGCGTAATTGCTGTATTCGGCGGTTCTGCGGCAGATGATGTGTCCAAAACAGCCGTCAGCGTGACCTCTGCACGTTCCCTGGCACTGAACCATGAAGGCATCGTGAACGTCGGTACAGGCGTACGTCTGGCAGGTACGGACTACAGTTCTGCCCAAACGGCTGCTTTTGTAGCCGGACTGATCGCAGGCCAACGTCTGAATCAATCGGCAACATATGCGGTTACGCCATTTGAGGATGTAACCCGCCGCTGGACACGTTCCGAGCAGGAGCAGGCTGTCCGTAATGGTGTCTTCCTGCTGTTCTTCGACGGCCGTCAGGTCAAAGCGCTGCGTGGCATCAACAGCTTGGTAAACCCGTCTGCCGGACAAAACAACGCATGGAAGAAAATCCGTTCCATCCGCGTTATGGACGCTATTAACGCTGACTTGCAGCGTGCAGCCGAAGAGACATACATTGGCAAAATCAACAACACGGTGGAAGGTCGTCTGGCGCTTATCGGTGCAATCAAAGAATACCTGGCACAGCTGTCGCTGAGCAACGTCATCGAAGCAGACGGCTACGATGTCATTCTCGACCCGGCTTACTACGGCGATGCACCAGTCATCAAACCGGAGCCGGATCAAGTGTTCCTGCAATGGAACGTGAAGCTCACCGACGTGATGGAGCAGCTGTTCGGCACATTTTACGTGCAATAAATAAGGATTTTACGTGTATAAGTATTTCGCAGGCAATCGGCAGAAATAAAGTAGCTTGTTAACAACGAGGATTTTATGAAATCCCGAACTATATTATGGATTATTTTGAGGAGGAAAAAGAAATGTTGGATGCTTCAAGAGTCATTTTAGGTACGTATGGTCAGGCGCATGTGGACGGGGTGTGGCAGACGAATATCAATAAGCTGGAAGCCAGCGTGGAGATGGAAAAACGCGAGCTGAATCTCGTGGGCAACGAGTGGAAGGTGCACAAGCGCGGTATCAAAAAGGGAACGGGAACGATGAGTGGCTACAAGGTTACGTCCGATATGATTCGTCGCGGTTTTAACCGTTTTGAGATTATTACTAAATTGGATGATCCAGAAGCCTTCGGACATGAAAGTATTCGTCTCATTCGTTGCACTCCTGACAAAATCCAACTGGCCAACTGGACAGCAGGTGAAGAAGTACAGGAAGAAACGACCTTCACCTTTGAAGGCTATGAGCTGCTAGATCCGATTGTAGCAAACTAAATTGGAAAACGGGGGATGGGATGCTGTGAGGCGTTCCGTTCCCCAAATACAAATAAACAATAAGGGAGAATGACTTATGAGCTTGAATGAGAATATGACAGAAGAACAAATTTTGGACAGTCTGTTTGAGGCCGCTGAAAAACTACCGGAGGAAACGGTTCGTATCAAGCGCCTTGATATGAAAATTGTGCTGCACGGCCTGACCTCCAGCAAGGTGGACAGCATTCGTGAGCGCTGCACGATTCGCCGAACCGTGAAGGGTGCAGTGGATGAGAAGGTAGATACTGAAACGTTCAACGCCTTGTTGATTTCGGAAGCTACCGGCAAGCTGGAAGTGAAAGGCTTGTCCCTTAACGGTTGGGGCGATCCCCGGATTACAAGCCGTTTGAAGCTGTCCGGTGGCGAACAGTCTGTCCGCCGTATGCTGCTGGCGGGTGAACTGGATGCAGTAGGGGATAAGGTGCTGGAACTGTCCGGTTTTGGCGTTGAGATTGCCGACCTAAAAAACTAATCAGCTCCGGGGGAATGACGACGATGCTGTACCACTTGTGGGTTCGGCACCACCTACGCCCCGGAGATTTTTGGGAGCTTCCCCGCGGCGAGCGTATGCTGCTGCTGGCGTTTGCCGAACAGGAAATGGATAGCATAGCAGCTTCAAAAGCATAAACAAGGAGGTGAACATGATAGATGGCAGAAGCATTAAATTACCGCATGAACCTTGTGATCGATCCTAAAAACGTCATTAAGGCGAACAGAGAATTACGTGCAATGGAACGTTATTTTGAGCGGATTCAAGGACGTGTGTTGAAAATCGGCCGCACCCGCATGGCCCCGGAAATTGTGCTGAACGATATGGCTTCTAAAGGCTTGGATAATCTGTTGAACAAGATTAATCGGGTCAAATCCCAGATTATTAACGCCTCGGGGAATGTAAATGTGAAGGTGAATAGCGGCACTGCTAAAGTAGGTCCGGTTAAGTCTGATAACAACCTGAGTACGGTTTTGAAAGCAAATACTACTGCTGTAGAGGCCAATACGGCCGCTATTGCGGATTTAAGTACTAAGTTAGGCTCTCTGAAACTCGGTGGTGAGACGAAAGAAGAAGAGCCCAAGGGTTTTTTAGAAAATCTTAAAGACACCCTCGGGGGTGTCAAAAAGTTTGGCGAAGGCATGAAGGGATTTTCTGAATTAAAAACTAAAGCCAAAGATTTAAAAAAAGTGTGGACTGAAGCTGGACCAGTCGGGGGGACTACAAAAAGGCAAAAATTAGTAAATGGAGCAAAAAAAATATGGAATAATAAAGGTAGTCTAGGTAAGGCTGCTGGTGAAGTTCTTGAAAGTTTCGGCGGTACTGGAGATATGCTGGAAGGCGGAATGGATTTTTTTAAAGGCGGCGGTGGAATAATTGGGAATATTAAAAGCGGTGGCAGTACTGCTATAGATGCAGTTTCTAGCGCCGCTTCTAGCATTATAAACCCAAGCACTGCTGGTGCAGCTGAGGAAGCTGGATCAGGCCTATTTAAGAACTTTTTAAAAGGTGGAGCAAAAAAACTGTTGGGACCTTTAAGCTATGGAATGGATATTGTGAACATCGCCAAGGCTACCTCTGGTAAAGAACGTGCAGAAGCTATCGGCTCCACAGTTGGTGGGACTGCTGGTTCTGCATTAGGCGGAGCTATAGGTTCATTTTTGCTTCCGGGTATTGGTACTGTGGTTGGTTCTACACTTGGGGGTATGGCGGGAGACTTTGTTGGTGGGAAAATTGGGGGATTAGTCTCAGATTATGGTCCAGCCATGATGGACAAAGCGAAGTCCGCTGGTAAATTTCTTGGAGAAAAAGCTTCCCAGGTCACAGGTTGGCTTTCGGATAAGGCTGGAGACTTCGGTAAAGGCTTTTCTGATTTCTTCTCTTTTGGTAAAAAGGATGAGCCTAAGAAAGCCCCGGCTAAGCCACCTGAAGTTCCTAAGCCTACCGTACCACCTCAACCAGCTGTAGCCGTGGCTACCAAACCGTTAACACCTATGCCACCTTTTCCAGGGTTACCACCCGGCGCTCAAGTGATGTATGGACCTCAGCAGCTAGGTGCAAAAGGTGTTCCTAATCCTTATGGACCGATGGCTATAGCTAACCAGGGAGTCAATCCAAACCCACTACTGAATACTGCGGTTCATGCGAATAATGGAGCCAAAGCTAAAGGCAAAGGTAATGGTAATCCGACACCTCAAGTAGTTCAGATCAGTCCTGAACAAATGGGAACACTGTCTGGCTTTTTGAAGGATTTTAAAACGGAAACCACCAACCAATTCAATCTTCCTGCGGGGGCTGTACAGGTCACTGTACATGAGAACAAGCTGGATGTGGACGGGCTTATTACGCAAATTGGCTACCGTCTCAAAGCTGAAATTTTGCGTGCAACGCAGAATACCAAGCCAGCAGGCGCTGGAGCTATGTAATGGAGTAGATGGTAGCAATGGGGAAGGAGGAAAGAGATGGAATTTAGTTTGACGGATGGTAAGGGGAAAAAGTTTCAGTTTCCAGTAAACCCTGAGGAAGTGACGATCTCACGGCAAAAGGGATTTGATACAACGACAATTTTATCCTATGGGGAGTTTGACTTCCCACAAGGGGAGAAGGTGAAGGAAATCTCCTTCTCTTCTTTTTTTCCGAAAGAATACAATCCAGCGTATTGCACATATGAAGATATCCCTGATCCGCAGGAGGCCATGAACACGTTGAATGGCTTTTTGTTATCCAAGAACCCGCTACGTTTTATTATTACGGAGACAGCCGTGAATGTGCCAGTAATTGTGGCATCTCATAATTCGATCTTTCGCGGCGGCGAGTATGGTGATGTGAATTTTGATCTGTCACTGCGGACCTGGAGTGATATGAAAGTTGCCAAAAAAGCTGGCGTCACGGGAAGTAAGGCGGCTGCGGTCAACAAAAAGCCCCGCACAGATATGAAAGAAAAGAAAAAAACATATACGGTTAAGTCTGGGGATTCCTTGTCCAAAATTGCCAAGCTGGAGTTGGGGGACAGTTCGCAATGGAGTCGTATTTATCAGCTTAATAAAAAGGTCATTGGACAAAATCCGAATGCGATTAAACCGGGGCAAAAGCTGGTGCTGTCATGAGCTATAAAGTCATTTTACAAGATAAATATGATTTGTCGCCGCTTGTGGAGAACATTAATTTGAGGGATTCGCTGGAGCAAATCGCCTATCAGGGAACGGTCAATCTGGTCGTTACGTCGGATATGCCGCCCATTTCTCCAGGGATGTCGATCCGGGTTAGTGGGATTCCTTATGGCAAAAAGGATTATGTCCCCTTGCTGTCCCCTGCAGTGATCTGGGAAGTAGAAACCTCTAACAACGGGCTCAAACGTATGACGCTGACGTTATATGACCGTACGGTGTATTTGGACAAGTCCGAGGATGAATATTTACTCCCTGCTAAGCAGACGGCTACTCAGCGTTTTCAGAAGTATGCTAGGGACTGGAAGCTGAAAATCGCTTCATTGCCAGATACAAAAAAATCGCTGGGACGCGCCGTATACCGCACACAGTCTATCTATTCTATGATGCTGGGAGATCTGCGCGAAACGGCAAAGGCGGGGGGAAAGCTGTATCATCCACGGATGATTTCTTCCGGGTTGGAGCTGTACGAGCTGGGAACGAACAAAGATGTGTATGTTTTGGAGAGAGTGACTGATACGACACAGTCCCGTACGCTGGAAGGTGCGGCCACGAGGGTGAAGGTGTTGGCTACGGCGGCTAGTGAATCAGGCAATGAGGTACCGTCCAAGGTGATGGCGCTTGAGGAGAAGGACATTGCCAAATATGGGACACTTCAGGTCATCGTTCAGGATGACGAGGTCAAGTCTGGTGCAGCAGCACGTGAGTTGGCCAAAAGTAAGCTGAGAGGCATACAACAAACGATATCGGTAAATGCACCGGACATGAACACGATCCGAGCAGGAGACGCGGTAATGTTAGGCTCCATAAAGTTGTTGGTCATTTCAGTGAGCAGGGAATTAGGCAACCCTGGCAGTATGTCGCTGGAGCTCGGAACGTATGACGATGTAAAAAGGAGGTTTTACCTTGAATAAGGACCCCTACGGGCATTTGGCTACTGCGCTGCAATCTTCATTTCATAAGCATACCAAGCAAGCACTGAGTGGGGTAGGCGCGGTACTAGGCACGATCACCTCGACGGGACTCAAGCTGGACGATTTTAAACATGAGCTTCAGGATTATCTGGTCGCCGAGCTGCCGGGGCTGCTGTCTGTACCACGTCATATGTATAAAGGCACCTCAACCGCAGTGGAATCGGAAAATTGGGAAGGCAAGGAGCTGAAAACTTCCTTTTATATTGGGGAGGACGAGCTGGAGGATGTGAATCTTAGCTTGAACGAAGGACTCAAGCCCGGAGATCGTGTACTTGCGGTTCGGGTGAATAGCGGCAATGATGTGGTGGTCGTGTGCAAGGTGGTGAGTGGACGTGGCTAATTTATTTCCCGAAACAGATGATATGATCTGGACAGACATGGATATGACCGACCCGGATGTACTGGAGGATAACCGTGCAGTATTTGGTCGAAGCTGGCGGTTTGATTTTGAAGCTGGTGAGTTTGTTATGAGCCCTAGCCGTAAAATCGTGACTACAGGCGAGAAAGAAGCCTGGGTACAGTGGTGTGAAAAAGCGATTCGCACTCCTCGCTACCGGCATGTGATCTATTCACCTGACTATGGGAGCGAGCTGGAGGAGCTGATTGGTAGCAGCTATGGGCACGGTGTGCAGGAAAGTGAAATTAAACGCATGGTCACGGAGGCGTTACTAGCAGATGCACGTACGGCTAGTGTGGATCAATTCACGTTTCGCTGGGAAGGTGAGGCGTGCCATTTTAGCTGTCAGATTACGAACGTGCGAGATGAAACGGAAATTGTGGAAAGTGTGGTGATCTAATGGCAGACTTGCCGGAATATTTGGTAGACCAGACGGAAGAGGGAATTTTAAATCGGATGTTGGAAAAAGTGCCTTCGGACATGGATAAGTCCGAGGGCTCTTTTATTTGGGATGCGCAGGCGCCGGTAGCGTTTATGCTATCCGAAGCGGCAATTTGGGCGCAGGAGCTGCTGCGACGTGGCTTTGCCAGCACGGCAGCCAGCGATAATCCGGATTTTCGCTCGCCGGAGCTGGATTTGCGGACAGCAGAGCATGGGGTGACACGGCGAGAAGCGGTTGCCGCTTCAGGTATGGTCACGTTCACGGGCACAGCGGGAACGACTGTCCCGGCGGGAACGTTGGTGGCGACCCCGGCAGATGATGTATCCGGGGAAGCTTCCATTGAATATGCGACCACGGCATCGGTCACGCTGGATGAACAAGGTGCCGGGGAAGCAGCTATTCGGGCGGTCAATCCCGGGCGTAGCGGCAATGTGCCTGCGGGTGTCATCCAAGTGATGGCAACTCCGGTTAGCGGGGTTGCCTCTGTGATCAATACGGAGGAAACAAAAAGTGGTACAGACGTTGAGAGCGACCAGCTGTTGCTGGAGCGTTTTTATGCCAAGGTGCGGAACCAAGGCACAAGCGGCAACAAGGCGCAGTATACCCAGTGGGCGAATGAAATTGCTGGAGTGGGTGGCGTAGAAGTTGTTCCGCTCTGGAAAGGGCCAGGAACCGTAGGGTTATATGTACTGGATACGGACAAACGAGCAGCCAGCCCGGATATCGTGGCTGCGGTGCAAAAGTATATTGATCCGACGCAGGATGGGCAAGGAGAAGGGCTGGCACCAGCGGGTCCTGTGGTGACGATCATGCCAGCGGCAGAAGTGGAGATTAACATCTCAGTCAAGGTACAGCGTACCAAAGAGAAGCCGTCCACATTGGATGAAATCAAAAAGCTGATCGAAAGCGGTGTGCGGACGTATTTGAAGCAGCTTGCTTTTTACAAGGAAGACCCGTTGGTACGGTATACCCGGATTTCTGCTGTTTTGCTCGACATTCCAATTATTATTGATTTCTCTGAACTGAAAATCAATGGACAGAGCAATCAGAATATTGAGATTGGCTCAGGTCAGGTGGCAGTGCTGGGGACGGTGAGCGTCAGTGAGTAACAATGGAACGAACAGCTTTGAAGATTTATTGAATAACCCAGACCAGGGAAAACGTGCAAACCGTAGTGATACTTTTGTTAATCGAGTAACTATAGCGGGAGATACATTGAGCCAAATGAGCAGCGAGCGGGGACGCGAGCTGCTTTCCTATTTGCCTGTCTATTATGAAACCTCACGTGTGATGCGTTCTGATATGGATGCTAAAGGAAGCGAATTGGACGCTTTGTATCTTGCAATGGATGCAACGGTGGGACAGTTTTTCGTACGTACCGCCACATGGGGGTTGGAACGCTGGGAAATGGAGCTGGGGATCGAAACCGACCTGGCGAAGCCATTGGACCAACGGCGTGCTGTGGTGGAATCGAAGCTGCGAGGGGCAGGAACCTTTTCCGGCCGGCTTGTCAAAAATGTAGCGGAGGCGTATGACGGAGGCACGGTAGATGTCACTTTTCATCCCGCCGAATGGGGATTTACGGTCAAATTTATGGATACCATCGGGATTCCGCCCAACGTGGAGGATCTTAAAGCAGCCATTGAGGAGATCAAGCCCGCTCATATGGCGGTGGAGTACAAATTACGCTACCTGACCATTGCTGAAGTTGAGTCTATGACCCTCTATGAAAATGAACATACAACACAGGATAGATATTTAGGAGGTGGCGCATAACATGGCAAGCGAAAAAACACCAAATCTTGGCTTAAATCAAATTGACCGCACATCGCCCAAAACCACGTATTTTGATCTGGAGAAGTATTTGGACCAAAACTGGCGCGCTGTAGACGATTTCGCAGGTGATGTGAATGATGGTGTAAATGAGATCAAGAAGCGTCTGGATACGACGGAGCGTAAGGCAGTGACTCTCGAACCCGGGGGGCAAATTGTTCATGCGGAAAAGGCTGCGCCATTTTCATTGACGGGGCTGAGCGGGCGTACGTTGGTGAATTTGTTGGGACGCATGGGTAGTTGCGAGACAGTAAGCGAATGGTCCTCAAACGTAGCTATTGCAATTGATAATAATAACAAGACCAATGGTAGTAGCTCGTTTAAAATTACTCTGGGTAGTGTACCGGCAACCGCGTCTGCAAGTTTTTTGACCACTCCTGGTCGAAAATATATCGCAATAGCAGACGTGAAAAGGGGTAATACCAGCAAGGTGGCTATATCAATAAATGGTATTGCCAGTGTTGTGGGTAACGAGGTATCTTCTGGCTCTGTTTTTGCGCCGTCTGTTGTACGGTTCACGGCGAAGGAATATTTTCACATTGTTACCATCACAGGCACGGGTGCGGCTGATAATATATTTAATATGGACAGTGTACGCGTTTATGAGATCAGTGAGGCAGACTATGCAGACGCCGCAAGCCTTACGCCAGCACAGGCCGCAGCTAAGTATCCATATGTTGATAGTGTAATGCCTGTACGTAATCCTTATGCGATTCGGTACGGGGAAAATCTATTGCCGAACTTTTATGAATGGACAAAAACAGGGCATACAGTATTTATTTCTGATGCATACACTACGAGTGGGACACTTGTTTCAGGAGATATAGGAACGGATGCCTACATGGTTTACTACCTCGATGCTGTTCCGAACTTAGAATACACCTTGACAAATCCAGCGGATAGCAATGGCTTTATGCGGATATCAACATTCGATAAAAATGCGGTTCGACTACAGGGGATGTTTGTAAAGCCTGGAGAGTCCAAAACTATTAAGTTAAGCCCCTCAGCGGTACGCATGGGTATAAATATATCAGGGGTCACCTCCTATACTGATGAATTTGATACAAACCAATGGATATGGTCTGCCGGAACTGTACGCAATTTTAAAAAACCTATGCTCAACATCGGCAGCACAGCCAAACCATTCAAACCACGCGAGGATTCCATGCTGGCGCTGCAAACAGACCTATACGCCGATCCAGTTACGGGGGCTAATGCGGATACTGTATTCGAGCGTGACGGGCAATACTTCAAGTCCAAGAAGTGGCAAGGGCTGACGCTTGATGGTAATTTAGCGTGGATTTACTTCGAGTCAGGAACGGGCTACAAAGTCGTGAGGATTCCTGTTACTAATGGAGTGGTTGATAGTGAGAGGATAACAAAGTTTGATGGTAAGTTGGTTCAGCATGTTTTCCCGTTAAGCGGGCCGGATCAATCTCACCTTAGCCCTGAATCCGGCATTGTGGGCTTATCAATCTCTGTTGCAGACAGTGGATGGGCTGACAGCTACACGCCGACGTTAGACGACATCAAAGCCTACTTTTTCGGGTATAAGGCGTATGACGCCAACACCATTACTCCTGCAAATGCTCAAGCCATGACTACGGCTACATGGTCAGGTACAGGTACTAAGTATTGGGTACAACGTGTCGGTGCAGCTAATTTCACACAATCAGTACCCACAACGTCATATACAGGGTATACGTCTTACCAACTTGTATATCAACTCGCAACGCCTACGGTAGAGCCTATTGTATCAGAGGGCCAACTTACGTTTAACGAGGGAGATAATCAGGTTGAAGTAGGTACGGGGTTGATAGTTAGGGAGAGCGTTAAACCCTCACAATCCAGTGTTCAATACTGGGTTAATGGAAATTTGGACGGACTTGGTAAACTTCGTGAAAGGACAAGTAAGATTGTCGCCGTTTATAGAAACGGGAAGAACGATAGTTGGGGAATAATTGGACATGCCGAGGATGCTAAAAGCATATATGGGCTTTATCAGGCATATGCACCATCCAATAGGTTCGACCAAACAGCATTGTATAGTGCCACGTATCTGATTTTTGAAACCTCGCCTGTTGCTCCGTTCTTGGGTACGTATGCAGCGAACGAAAAGACGCTGCTGGCAGACTTGATGGACAGCGTTCAGAAAAACACGGCGCGGGTGTCAGTGCTGGAGAACAAGAAGGCTGACAAAGACAATCCCGCAGTTCTTACGCCTACTTTGCTTAATGGTGTAACTTTGGAGTACCCAACTTCACCTGTAGAGTATCGTAAATCATCGGATGGTCTTGTAACAATTCAAGGTTCAGTTAAGCCATCTTCCACTGGGGATGTTGTAGCTTTTATGCTACCTGTTGGATATAGGCCTAAACAAACTGTAGCCGTAGCACTCGCAGGGAATACAGGGACATCCGACATTATGGTAAGGGGAGTAGTGTTGTCTGGCGGACAGGTGCAAATAGGAAATTCAGTGCCTGTCATATGGGTGAGATTAGATGGCATTCAGTTCATCGCAGAAAGGTAGGAGTTGACACATGAAAGTAGTACCTAAAGTAAATACAAACGGCCTCTATCTGGAGGACGAGTTGGTGGACGATGCCCTTTCGGGTGTCGTCCCTTTTTATACAGCATCTTCACCCACGCTATCTGATACAAGTCAGCAGCTAGACACCCATCGGCTTACTGACAGTAGCTCTAGTACCATAAATGAAAAAAGTTTAGAAAGCGTCCCTGCTGGTTATACAGTAGGGATCCCAGTACCACCTGGTCTATACCATCCTCGTTTTGACATCCAAGGTTGGCTGACCTATGAAGCGGAATATAATCAAAAGGTGATAGAAGCACAAAACGCATACGAGCAACTTAGCAAGGAGGCTCAGGCAACGTTTCAGAAGCTGCATGATGAATGGCAAAACAAGCCTGAAAACGAACGCGGGGATGAACCTGTATATTTTGCACAGACATTCACGGCTCCAGAACGAAGAGACCCAACGGCATTCTGGAATGAAGGATTGAGTGCCGAAGCGATTAAGGAACTTACACAAAAGGCAGAGCAACAGCCAAGTGAGACAGATCAATTGAAGCAGCGTATTGCAGATCTCGAAGTGACGCTGACCCAGCTTATGCTTGGAAATACACAAAAATAAACGAGGTGAAGTTATAACTATGACCGCTTTATCAGAGGCTCAATTGCGTATTTGTGCTCATGCTTGCATCACCCGCTATGAGCGAGGAGAGGGCGATATAGCAACGATCATGGGAAGCTACGCTTTAGATGAAGAACAACGTGAACAAGTAATGAAGATTATTTTATCCAAGTGTTCTGATTTAGTAGCGGACAACGTAGATAATTCATCATCAACCAATGCTCTGAATAAACAGGAAGAAACGGGTAAATGGTATAACTCTATTTTTCGTAAAAAAACAGTATAGAGAATAAAACAAAAAAATGTTTATTTGCCCTTGGACAACCAAGGGCATTCACTTTAAAGCTTGGTTCAAAAGGGGGAACAAACATGCATGAAAAGATCGATCAGATTTGGCTGGGGTTTTCCACGGGGACCTTGATCGGTTATTTTTTTGGGGGGTGGACCACAATGTTGACGTTGCTGTGGTGGATGGTCGTGATCGACTTTTTCACCGGATGGGCAGCGGCCTGGATTAATGGGGAGCTAAAAAGTCGCCAGGGGTATTACGGTATTTTTCGCAAGGTTACCGTGTTTTTGCTCATTACGGTAGCTCATCTAATCGACGGTATTCTCGGGGATGCACATTACTTCCGGGATGCCGTCGTTTTCTTTTATTTAGCGAACGAGCTGTTGTCCATTATTGAAAATGTGGGCAGAATGGGAGTGCCGATGCCGGATATTTTGCGGAATGCAGTAGCTATTTTTGAGTCTAAGTCGAGTGGAGAAAAAATAAAGCCAACCGACCCTTCCGAAAAAGAAAATAAAGCTTCATAAAGTGCGACCAGTGGCCACTACAAAATAGGCAGACTACCTTTTTGCCCTTTTTTCGGTGTAAAAGTGGAAAAGCCCAGACCGTATGGATGGTCCAAGCATATGGATAACAGAGACAGAGTGATCTACAACATTATGAATGATAAGGAGGGAACGCCTTATGCAGAATCGCAGCCCTAACGCTGCCGAAGGCATTGACGTATCCCGATACCAGGGAACGATAGATTGGAAGCGTGTACGAGCCGATGGTAAATCGTTTGCCTTTATTAAAGCGAGTCAAGGACAGCGTTACGTTGATCCGACATTTATCACGAATGCAAAAGGGATCAAGGCAGCCGGGCTCTTACTCGGAGCTTACCATTTTGTAGATGCCACCAGTGTAAACGCAGCAAAAGCGGAAGCCAGGCATTTCGCCGAGGTGCTGGATCAGGTGGGTGGTGCGAAAGCGCTGGACTTGCCAGCGGTGATGGATTATGAAAATAATCCGGGAGGGCTTAGCTCGGCCGCGATTCATGAGGTTGCGTTGGCATTTTTAACAGAATTTGAACGGGTAAGCGGCCGTAAGCCGATAGTATATACAGGGAATGCTTTTGCTGCCCATTTCAAAGCGCCATTGGGTAGTTATAAGCTGTGGATTGCACGTTATAGTACACGGGTGCCCGGCGACACCACAGCATGGAAGAACTGGGACTTTTGGCAATACAGCGATAGTGGACGGGTTGATGGAATTCAAGGGCCGGTTGACCTGAATGTATACGCCGGAACAGAGGCCGAGCTACGCCAAGCATTTGCAGGAGAAGAGGGGGATGAGCCAATGACAGCAGAGGAAAAAGCGGCATTTAAGGCCCTGCAGCAGCAGATCGCCGCTCTTGAAAACAGCAAAGATGTGCTCAAGCAGACGTTGAATGAACAAAGCGCTTATATTAAAAAGGTGGATCAGCGGGTAGCTGAATTGGAGGGGCGTCAGGCTATGCCTGTACCGACCTGGGCGAAGGAAGCGATGGCTGCCGCTGTTGCATTTAATCCGGCAAGCCCGATTGTGGATGCGAAACTGCCAAGCAGTTACGATTTTTATCGCTTACTGGTCGTACTGAACCGTCTGGATGTGTTTTAAAAAAATAAATGACCTTTTGCAAATCTTATGCCCGGAAGGGATTATTTTCATGTGAACCAAGCCATACACCTGAAACGTAAATTGACAGGCGGTTCAAAGGCAACCGCCTGCACTTATTGTAAAGTAATGTTCTTCATGATTTCTACATAAGCTGAACTCCAACGCTTTAAAAGTGTGAATCATTGGGTGAAAATGCAGCATGTCTACCAGCCGGATCGAGCTGTAAAGGCCCCTGTATGTTTGTTTATTTCAGAACATACCTGGGAATTAGGATATAAAGGATGTAGGTTTGGTGTTGAATACATTTTTGAGGTAAGATCATGCTCCTGCTTGGAGGTTGAAGACTCCAAGCAGGAGTATTTATTTGATATGATTGTGTAAATTGGTTTGTAATATTAATTGACATGATGTATAAAAACATATGGTAATGTATGAAAAACCCCCTTGTCTGCTTCCAGATTTTATAGTAAAGTATCCAATAATCAACTTTGTTTGAGCATAGTATTCACTGTTTGTGAGTATATATCACACTTTCACCACGACCTGACATACTCCTCTTTCTATTTATTACATCACATCTATTCATTACCCTACAGCATCTCTTACACCACTAGATTATGAACACTTCTGTCCTACTACACCTATTTGATGAACTCGGAATTTGGGACCACAGCTTGAGGACAAGCTTGTCATGTCAATCTAAAGGAATTGGCATTCATCCGGTATCAACGAATTAACAATATATAAGGTGTGAAAGGGGTTTGCTGCATGAGCAAAAAGTATGCAAAACACAAAATCTGGACCGTTCTGCTGGTGCTTGCGCTAGGAGCTGTTTTGGCGCTTTCCGGTTGTGGGGGATCAGGTGAAGGAGCAAAGCCAGAGGCAGGGAAAACACCAAGCGGAGCAGGAGAGGGCGTGCAGGACACACTCATTTATGGACGCGGCGGAGATTCCGTGGCGCTAGATCCTGCCATTGTGACTGAAAGCGAGTCGCTAAAAATCGGAATGCAAGTGTTCGACACACTGCTGGAATATAAGGAAAATACAACGGAGATCCAACCGGGGCTTGCAGAGAGCTGGGAAGTATCACCGGATGGACTGGTCTATACGTTCAAGCTGCGTCAGGGTGTGAAATTCCATGACGGAAGTGACTTTAACGCAGAAGCGGTTGTGTTTAACTTTGACCGCTGGGCTGATCCGAAAAGTCCATACAAATTTGAAGGTGACTCGTTTGACTATTATGATTCTATGTTCGGTCCTGAAGGAAGTAGGGTGATTAAGGAGGTTAAAGCGGTAGATGCGAGCAGCGTCCAGTTTATACTAAACAAGCCGCAGGCGCCGTTTTTACAAAATATCGCTATGCCATCCTTTAGTATTTCAAGTCCCAAGGCTATTCAGGAGAAAAAGGCTGATTTCAAAAGTAATCCGGTCGGCACGGGGCCTTTTGTATTTAAGGAATGGAAACGGAACGATACCATCACGCTGGAGAAGAATCCAAACTATTGGAAAGAGGGGCAGCCGAAGCTGGCTAAGATCATTGTTCGTTCCATACCCGACAATACCGCACGATTTAATGCTCTGCAAAACGGGGAAATTGACCTGATGGAGGATTTGAACCCGGATGATGCAAAGCAGTTAGACGGCAATAGCGAATTGGTGAAAATTGAACGTCCCTCCTTTAATGTGGCCTACATTGGCTTTAATTTAAAGAAAAAAACATTCAATAATCCCAAGGTGCGGCAGGCACTGAATCATGCAGTGAACAAGCAGGCTATTATTGATGCATTGTTTGCAGGGCAGGCTAAGCCTGCGGTCAATCCGATGCCACCTACGTTATGGGGGTACAACGATAGTATTCAGGATTACGCCTATGATCTGGATAAGGCTAAATCTTTGCTGGCGGAAGCGGGCTTTCCTAACGGGCTTCCCGAGCCTTTAACCTTCTATGCAATGCCCGTATCTCGTCCTTATATGCCTGACGGCAAAAAGGTGGCAGAGGCCATTCAAGCCGATTTTGAAAAAATAGGCGTCAAAGTAAACATCCAATCCCCGGAATGGGCTACGTATCTGGATGATCTTAAGGCGGGGAAAAAGGATGATCTGTATATGCTGGGATGGAACGGGGATAATGGTGACCCGGATAATTTCCTTTATACATTGCTGGACAAGGATACGATTCCAGGCAATAACCGTAGTTTTTATGTGAATGAGGAACTCCACAAAATATTGGTGAAGGCGCAGGTTGAGGTCGATCAGGACAAGCGTGCGGAAATGTATAAAGAAGCACAAGTGATTATTAAACAGGATGCGCCGTGGATTCCATTGGTTCACAGCACACCGCTGATGGCAGGTAAAGCGAATCTCAAGGGTTTTGTACCTTCTCCGGCAGGTATTGAAGCGTACGGAAATATTTATTTTGAATAGCCCAAACGCAAGCAGGCGGTGAATAGGATATGAACTCATATATTGTAAAAAGACTGGCCATATTGATTCCTGTATTACTGGGCATGACGCTCATCGTTTTTTCCATTATTCATGCTATTCCGGGAGATCCGGCTGAAACCATACTGGGAGATAAGGCTACGGAACAGTCCAAGCAGGCGCTACGTGAGCAATTGGGACTGAATAAGCCGTGGTTACAGCAATATGGGACCTATTTAGGTGAGCTGGCACAAGGGGACTTGGGCGATTCCATTCGCACCAAGCAGCCGATTGCCCGGGAAATGGTCCCTTATCTGGCGGCTACACTGGAGTTGACAGTAGCAAGCATGTTTTTTGCCGTTGTAGTCGGAATGAATGCCGGCATCGTGAGTGCCTGGAAGCGAAATTCCTGGTTTGACTATGTGAGCATGGTCATTGCACTGGTCGGAGTATCGATGCCGATTTTTTGGCTGGGCTTGATGGAGCAGTGGATCTTTGCAAATAAACTGCATTGGCTTCCTTCTATCGGACGCATGAATTCCCGTGATCCGGTGGAAGCTGTGACACATTTAGCCGTGATTGATGCGTTCATAGGTGGGCGTATGGATCAGGTATGGACCGTCATCAAGCATTTGATCCTGCCCAGTATCGCACTTGGAACGATTCCAATGGCGGTCATTGCGCGCATTACTCGTTCCAGCATGCTGGAGGTTATGGATGCGGACTATATCCGTACGGCTCGGGCGAAGGGGCTGGCATCTTTTCAAGTCGTGTACAAACATGCGCTTAAAAATGCTGCGATCCCCGTACTTACTGTCATCGGTCTTCAGACTGGATCACTACTGGGAGGCGCGGTACTAACAGAAACCATTTTTGCCTGGCCCGGCATCGGACGGTACATTTTTGAAGCGATCAGCTCGCGTGACTATCCGGTTATCCAAAGCGGAATTCTGATCATAGCGTTCCTGTTCGTCATCATTAATCTGATTGTCGATTTGCTGTACGCGGTGCTCGACCGGCGTATCCGTTATCAGTAATCAAGTCGTCAATTGTTCAAGGGGGAGCTTGTCCGATGTCACAATTTTCAATGGAACCCAACAACATACCGACGACACGCAGCACATTGGCGCATTTGCCTGTCGTGACTGGCCCTTGGAGAGACGCATGGAGGGCTTTCCGTCACAATAAAATGGCGTTCGTCGGCCTGAGCATTATTATCTTCTTTGTCATCATTGCTTTGATCGCGCCGTGGATTGCTCCTTTTGACTATAAAGAGCAAAATTTGGTGAGCCGTTTGCAGCCTCCTTCTGCGGAGCATTGGTTCGGTACGGATGATCTCGGTCGAGATTTACTGACTCGCACGCTGTATGGAGCCAGAATCTCGTTGTGGGTCGGTTTCTTGTCTGTTATTGGTTCAATGATTGTAGGAACAGCCTTAGGTTTAATCGCAGGATTTTACGGAAAATGGGCAGATATGGCCATTTCGCGGCTATTCGACATTTTACTGGCATTTCCGGGGATTTTGCTGGCCATTGCTATTGTGGCCATTTTAGGGCCTTCATTGGAAAATGCGTTGTACGCCATTGCCATTGTCAATGTGCCAACGTATGGACGGTTAGTTCGCTCTAAGGTGCTGAGTGTCAAAACGGAGGAGTATATCACTTCTGCTAGAGCGCTTGGAGCCAATAATACACGAATCATCCTCCGCTATATTTTGCCTAACAGCCTGACACCAATCATCGTACAGGGAACGTTGGGGATCGGAACGGCCATCATTGAAGCGGCAGCGCTTGGATTTCTGGGCTTGGGTGCACAACCTCCTGAGCCAGAGTGGGGTAAAATGTTGTCCGATTCGCGGCAATATATCCAGAACGCGCCGTGGACAGTTATCTTTCCGGGGATATCTATCATGCTGACCGTATTGGGATTTAACCTGATGGGAGACGGCCTGCGGGATGTATTGGACCCGAGGGCAAAGCGTTAGAGCAAAAGTGGTGAGGTATATAACGTTGAGTAAGAGGTGTTCTCTGGCCTGAAGCAAATGGCTGGAGAACACCTTTTTTATATGACATTTTTTGTATTGGAATAGAAAGCACCATCCGACTGCGCAGTGGCGCTAAAAGTAACTTTTACAGCTGAAAGTCATGTGAGCTTTCCTGAGGCGCGAAAAAAATGTATAATCACTCCAATTGAGTACGTAGGGAGTGGGCTTTATGACATGGCAGGACAAGAGAGAGCATCGGCAATTTGCGGAACAGACACGAAGCGACGCTTCACGGGCCGCATATGAACGGGACTACTCCCGTTTGATCCATTCACCGACTTTCCGGCGATTGCAGGGTAAATCACAGGTGTTTGGCGCAGGTACGGGCGATTATTACCGCACACGACTGACGCATTCTTTGGAGGTAGCGCAAATTGCGCGTGAAGCATCACGAAGCTTGCTGCGCCGCCATCCCGAAGTAGAGCTGGAACAGGCAGATAACGCAGGACTGATCATTGACCCTGAGGTGGTAGAATGTGCTTCCATTGCACATGACTTTGGGCATCCACCGTTCGGACACAAGGGAGAAGAGGTGCTGGACGGGATTTTAGATCAACTGATTGAAACAAAGGTAGAAAAGATATCCTCTGCCGGAGGCTTCACACCGGAGTCCAAGCGTGGACAGGAGGCCTATGCGCGTGAGCGACAAATTTATGAGCATTTTGAAGGGAACGCGCACAATTTCCGACTGATTATGTTTTTGGAGAAGCGTGAGAACGTGGATGGTTTGAATTTGTCGGACGCCGTGTTACTGGGGATCAACAAATACCCATACCCGGGGATTCTGAACAAAAAAGGGTTGTACCTGCATGAGTGGGAATACATACGTTCTATCCGCGAGGATTGGGGTATCCCTGATGGTAAAAAGACGCTAGAAGCCCAGCTTATGGACCTATGCGACGATATCGCTTATTCTGCGCATGATCTGGAGGATGGGATTAAGGCTGGGAAAATCGAGGTGCACGAGCATTTCTTATATGATCCGTATTTAATTCGTCTGATTACGGAGAAAATCACCACGTTGGAGGATAGCTTCTGGCAAGGCTGGCAACTGGCTCAGATTGAGCAGAAGGTAGCGGCTGTGCTGAGCGAATTTTTGAAGGTGTGGAATGGCAAGATGCCGATGTGTGAACACGATTATTCCCGTACTCGCCGTGAAGTGAAGGCATACTGGGTCAGCCTGTTTGTCAGCAGCTTGGGTGTAATTGATGATGGAAATTGGAAAAAGGTGACCTTCGTACGGGATGGAAGCGAAGATTTGGATATGCTGCGTACTGTGAGTGTGTTGAAAAGCTTTGCTTGGGTTACGATGATCCGCGATCTGCGCGTACAGCGACTGCAAAAACGGAGTGAGTGGATGCTCAGACGGCTGTGGCTGGCGTTTCTGGACCCGGAAACGTCCAAATCTATTATTCCAAGCGACTGGCTCCAGCGCTATGAGCGCGACCAAGCCAAGGCGAAACCGATCTGGACATGGGAGCATATGGTCATAGACTATATTGCAGGTATGACCGATGCTTTTGCTGAAAAAATCTATAATGAGTTATACGGTCTGAAGGTGGGTTCCATTTATGATCTGGATTGACCATTAAATTTCCCCTATATAGTAGAAGGAACTGGTTTGTAATGGATAGCAGGAGGGAGGGATGTGTCTATGCAATCTCGGTCTTTATCTATAAAAAGGTTGAATCTCGGTGTGCTCGATATGGTGCCGTTGCTGCCCGGTAACCGTCCGGAGCAAGCGGTTCAACGAGCTGGTGAACTAGCGAGACAGGCAGAAGCATGGGGATATACACGCTACTGGACCTCGGAGCACCATGATATGGAGGGGCTGGCTTCCTCTAGCCCGGAAGTGCTGCTGTCGCATATCGGGGCGGTGACGAAGACAATTAAACTGGGTGCGGGTGCTATTTTGCTCCCGCATTATAGTCCAGTCAAGGTCGCGGAATGGTTTCATCTACTGGCCGCTCTATATCCTGGCAGAGTCGAATTGGGCCTGGGGAGAGCACCTGGTGGGGGACCTCATGCTTCGATGGCACTGAGCGGTAATTTTCTTCAACATGTGGCGGAGCTGCCACAGACGATGGAAGCTCTATTGGCTTTGCTGGAAGGTACTTACGAATATGAACAGGTGCCTGTGTTTGCCCGGCCGATGCCTGAACAGCCGCCAGCAGTGTGGATGCTAGGTACAAACCGAAAAAGTGCCGAATATGCCGCCCAGTATTCAACAGGCTATGTATTCGGTCAGTTTATGAGTGAACAGCAAACGGAAGAAATGCTAAGCATTTACCGCTCCAGCTTTCAGCCATCCAACCGGATGGACAAGCCACGTACCATGGTGGCTGTAGGAGCAGTATGTGCCTTGACAAATGAACTGGCGCAGCAATGGGCTGTTCAGATTTCATTGGGCGACCCGGCAATGCGAGCCAGCTGGCTAGTGGGAACGCCGTCGGATATTGCCGAACGGTTACGCGGCTTGCAGATTAAATATGATAATGATGAGTTTCTGTTGGTCACACCGATTCCCGATTATGAGCAGCGGCTTCACTCCTACCGTCTAATAGCGGAGGCTGTAAATTCTAGCCTTGATTCCAAATGAAAAGAGATATGACATGAATAAACAGAAAACGAATATCGAAGAAATGAAACCAAGCTACATATATACCTATGCGTGTCATGAAACAGAGCGTGAGTTATGTCTTTTGGAATTGAAATGCTTGTTCGGTCAGCCGCCCGTGCAGGATTCCATCCTATTGTCCCATCGGCGGCTGGAGCCGGGTACCAGCCCGTTTATTCATCTTCGGCTGGATGTAATGACAGATGCGGGAACACTGGAAGAGCTATGCGAAGCAGCCTCTATGTTACAACTTGAGGAAGGAAAGACTTTCAAGGTGTTGTGCCTTAAAGAAGGTGACCATGAGGCCGACTATGACGAGCGGCGCGGAATCGAACGCCGAATTGGTGCACGCATTCATGGCCAGGCGCAAATGAAGACACCGGATATCACCCTTGGTGTTATTCGGATAGGAGAACGGTGGCTACTGGGCATGTGTCAGTATAGCGACAGATCGTGGCAGGAGCGTCGTCAGAAGCCGCAAAATTATTCTACTGGACTACCCGTTCTGGTAGCTAGGGCACTTGTGAATTTGGCAGCAACTGATCTAACAGCAGCAAAGGGAGAGTCAGGCTCATTGAAACTGCTAGACCCGTGTTGTGGTATGGGCAATGTAATGATTGAGGCATTGAGCATGGGGGAGGATATTCGCGGTTGTGACACCAACCCGTTGGCGGTGCGTGGGGCACGAGTGAATTTGCGTCATTTTGGATATGAAGAAGATCTAGTGAAGCTCGGGGATATGAATATGCTCGAAGGCACATACGATGCGGCCATATTGGATATGCCCTATAACCTGTGCTCCGTGCTCCCGACTGATGAACAAAAGAAGATGCTGCGCAGTCTGAGACGCTTGGCCGCGCGGGCAGTGGTCGTGAGCACGGAGCCGATGGAAACATTGTTATCCGAGTCAGGCTGGACCCTTACGGAGCAATGCCGCATACATAAGACAGGTATGAGTCGGGAAATCTGGATCTGTAAGTAGTGTATTAATACTGAGTTTTGTAGTTAACCAAATTCAGCGGTAACTCCTGATCAGCGGCATAGGCATTCAAATTAGTAAGAAAAATATCCACCGCCCGTTCGGCATATCGGTCCGTATCGCCTGCAATATGCGGTGTGATCAAGACATGGTCCAGACTCCATAGCGGATGTGAAGCAGGTAGCGGTTCTTCCTCGAATACATCCAGTCCGGCAAAGGCAATATGCTTTTGTTCCAAAGAGCGTACAAGCGCATCCGTATGAACGGTGCCACCGCGACCTACATTAATGAAGAAGGCACCCTTACGCATAGCTGCAAATGCTTTTTCGTCAAAGAAGTGATGGGTTTCCTCGGTGAATGGCAATATATTTACCACGATATCCGCTGCTCCCAATGCTTCGTGTAGTTGTTCGTTAGTATACATGTGCTCTACATGGGGAGCTTCCTTGCCAGAACGGCGGACTCCGATCACCCGCATGCCAAAGGCTTCTGCAATCCGCGCTGTTTCCCGGCCAATTTCGCCAACGCCTGTAATCAACAGCGTTTTGCCACGTAATTCCGTCAGTTGGCCTTTCGGTGGCTGCCATGTTTTCTGACGTTGCAAGAGAGCTGCTTGCTGTAAATAACGTGTATGCGATAGCAGCATTCCAAAGATCTGCTCTGTAATTGGAATTGCATGCACACCACTTGTATTCGTTAGTAAAATGTTACGCTTCTCCAATTCTGTAAGCGGTAGCTTATCAATCCCGGCCGACCAGGTTTGTATCCACTTCAGCTTGCTGTCTGGATGTAAGGCCTCTTCGGCAATATGCTTGGACCAGCCTAGAATAACCTCGGCCTCCCGAATTTGTTTAGACTCCAATTCCTGAGCTTTGCCAATAATCAACTCGTAGCCCGGAGCCGTTGCACGAACTTGTTTTTTTTGCTCTTCCGTAAGTTGATGTAAGCTTAAAATGTTTCCCATAGTTCATAGCCTCCTCGATTTTTGATTCCTTGGAGTTTCCAATATATTCTGGCGAACCATCCTTTCAAGAATAACAGATTGCCGAAAAAATTGCATAAGGAGGGTAAAAACGAGCTCGCAGTGTCACTATATATAACAACAAATGGCTTTACCCTGATCAGGGACAATCCAAACAGCTACTTTTTGAGATATCCACAAATATCAATTAGGAAAGGAGGTATAGGTTGATGAAAAATGAATCGCAAAGACTTTTTACAGCTATTGCTCTCCCGAATGAGCATAAGAAGAAGCTACATTATTGGGTGGAGCAGGATTTAAAAGACCTGACTTTTCGCAAATGGAGTGATTTCAGAGATTACCACGTGACACTTCAGTTTTTGGGTGATGTGGAGACCTCGCTTATACCGAAACTTGAGCAGGTTTTAGTTCAAGCTGCAGCTGAGCATGACCCGTTCACACTCGGCATTGGAGAAGCAGGTTTTTTTGGCCGTGAAGAATTTCCGCGTGTACTGTGGAGGGGAGTGACCGGGCAGCGTGATTCACTGGATCAACTGTACCAGTCCATACTCCAGGCTACCGAACCGCTGGGTTTTAAACCCGAGGAGCGACCTTATCGACCTCATATCACCCTAGCGCGTTCGTACACAGGAGAACAGCCTATTCCACCGTCTATTTGGCAGCCAAATGATCGATGCAGCGAGCCATGGAAAGTGGAAGAATTTGTTTTATATGCAACCCGAATGGGCCAAAAACCAATGTACCAAATAATTCAAACATTCCCATTAATGAGGTGAAAGCCTTGATCTATCAGCGAATTTAGTGATATAGTGTTTCAGCGTTATTCAAAAAGCGCATTTTAGGTTACATATCTGAGGAATGTGCTTATAGTTAACGGGAGGAACATTATGGAAATCGTTAAAGAACATCGTTGGTTTGCACCTCTATTGAGTGTGCTGCTTGTTTGTATATTGGGGATAGGCCTCTACGCTGAGGTTCAGCAAACACAGAAAAATCATAAAAATGCACCTATGCAATCTCTGAGCTGGTCAGGGAACTCTTCGTCTCCTACATATGGCGACAGGATGGGGACCCATAACGGGTCAAACAGGACAAGCCCCATCTTTGTCGCTGCTCATGGGCAGTCAAGCTGGAAAGAAATCATGCCGACTCCGTTACCTGCTTCCCAGATGAAGCAGGCGGAACAAGCTCGGAATAACGTTGCTACAGGCAAGAAAAAGCCTGAGGTCCAGCATAGCAAGTCCGCAATCCTAACCCCTCCTACAACCATCTACTTTACGAAGACAAAAATGCTCACGCAGGATGACAAGGCGTTGTCTACCTGGAGCTATCCTGTCTCCGCTAAAGAACTGCTCCTGCTGCAAAAAATAGTGATGGCAGAAGCAGAAGGCGAACCGTACGAAGGCAAAGTGGCAGTTGCCAACGTTGTCTTAAACCGGCTGCGGTCAGCCCCATTTCCCGATACGATTCAGGCAGTGATTTATCAAAAAGCGCAATTTAGTCCGGTCGCGAACGGGCGTCTTCGTCGTGTTCAACCCAACCAGGACAGCATCCGTGCGGTTACTGCTGCTTTGAACGGCCATAAAGCCGTGCCTGATAACACCTGTTTTTTCCTGTCGCTTACGTTGGCCCAGGACCTTACGGTTCATCATTCGCGTACGAAGGTGAAAACTATCGGTCATCATACTTTCTACAAATAACAGCCCTTTCTAAACAATAGGGTTCAGCTTTGTGAACGAATTTTAGGGTACAGGTGAAGCCAGTATGCAAAAGAGGTATAATAGGTAAAGGAAAGTAACCAAAATAATGAAAGTGACAAAGGAGGCGTAGATGATATGAAAATCACATATTATGGACATTCAGTTGTACTGGTAGAGGCAGAGGGGAAACGGATTATTATTGATCCTTTTTTGACGGGAAATCCTAAAGCAACCGTACAGGCGGAGGATATTCAGGTGGATGCCGTGTTGTTGACACACGGCCATGCCGATCATTTTGGAGATGCTGTTGAAATTGCCAAGCGCAATGATTGTCCAGTAATCGCAGTCGCGGAACTGGCCGAATATTGTTCATCCTTGGGGGCCAAAGCTCACGGTATGAATCTGGGTGGAGGTCACCACTTTGACGGTTTCCATGTGAAATTCACGCTTGCATTCCACAGCTCATCTTTGACGGTGGACGGGCAAACCATTTACATGGGAGAGCCGGCGGGGATCTTATTGACCATGGGAGGCCAAACCTTTTTCCATGCAGGGGATACTGGCCTGTTTGGCGATATGCGTCTCATTGGCGAAACTAACTCCATCGATGCTGCGGTATTGCCCATCGGAGATGGTTATACGATGGGACCGGAGGATGCACTGCTGGCAGCAAAGTGGCTGCGTGCAAGCCGCGTAATACCGGTGCATTACAATACGTTCCCGGGTATTGAGCAGGACGGAGACGGCTTCTGTGATCGTCTGCACAAAGAAGGCATTGAAGGGAAAGCATTGAAGCCCGGCGAAAGTCTCGAATTTTAATACGGATATCTGATTTACGGGAATATACTTGATGGTCTAAAAACTCATCAAATCTCCTTTGTCAGCCTTTTCTGTTCCTTAGAGGAATAGGGAAGGCTGTTTTTTAAAAGTGAATATTTATACATAAAAATGAGATATTTTTGCATTGATACGTTGAAGCTGTAATGTAAAAGATTTATTATCACAATCATAAAAACTTTGAATTGCTAACATGATAGGTCAATGATAAAATGATAGAACTAATTAGATTCATCAGTGGAATCGACGTATTTTTCAAGTCAAGCCATTGCATAATTATTGAAAAACATACGCATTCGGCGGACCGTACCGCCTTGAATACGTCACATGTTTTGTCCCCCATTCCTCGTAGTTGTTCTTTGAGTTACCTCTTGTCGCCACTGTCTTCTATTCGGCCGCCTGTATTTCAGGCCAGCATGACTTTATAACAGAAAGGTTGCGTTCCATGAGACAGACAGGTTTACCACCCAAACAGGGACTATATGATCCCCAATTCGAAAAAGACGCCTGCGGCATGGGCTTTGTTGCCCACATCAAGGGAAAACCATCGCACGATATTGTAAGTCAGGCTTTGACCATGCTCGTGAATATGGAGCATCGGGGCGGTCAGGGAAGTGAACCAAACTCCGGTGACGGAGCAGGGATCATGATTCAAGTTCCTCATCTGTTTTTTCAAGAGGAAGCGGAGCGATTGGGCTTTAAATTGCCAAAGGCCGGACATTATGGCGTGGGTATGCTTTTTGTATCCAATGATCCAAAAGTTCGTGAAGTGCATGAGCAGAAGCTAAGAGATATCATCGTGGACGAAGGTCAAAATTGTTTGGGTTTTCGCGATGTTCCAACTTATGACGAAATGCTGGGTAAATCGGCAAAAGCAGCTAAACCAGGCGTGCGTCAGGTATTCATCGGTCGCAGTAGCGATTTGAAGGAAGAGCTGGACTTCGAACGGAAACTGTATGTCATTCGCAAACGTGCAGAGCTTGCTATTCGCTATAACCAAGAGGATGAGAACCGTGAGTCGTTCTATATTCCAAGTTTGTCATGTCGCAAGGTTGTATACAAAGGAATGCTCACAACCGAGCAGGTAGGCAAATTTTATCTGGATTTGCAGGATGAGCGGGTGACATCGGCGATCGCGCTGGTCCATTCCCGTTTTAGCACGAATACGTTCCCGAGCTGGGACCGTGCGCATCCTTATCGTTTTATGATTCACAACGGCGAAATTAATACTATGCGCGGCAACGTGAACTGGATGCATGCTCGCCAGGCGCAGTTTGAAAGCGAAGCGTTTGGCGGAGATATCAAGAAGGTAAAACCAGTCATTAACCCAGATGGCTCAGATACAGCCATGTTTGATAATACACTAGAGTTTCTGTATCTGAGCGGACGTTCCCTTCCTCATGTAGCCATGATGATGGTGCCGGAACCTTGGAACAAGCATGAAACCATGGACCCGAAGAAACGAGCATTTTATGAATATCACAGCACCTTGATGGAGCCGTGGGATGGACCTGCTGCGATGGCGTTTACAGATGGTATCCAAATCGGGGCGATTCTCGACCGCAACGGTCTGCGTCCTGCACGTTACTATGTGACCAAGGACGATCTGATCGCACTGTCTTCAGAGGCGGGTGTATTGGATATTGCTCCTGAAAATGTGCTCTATAAGGATCGTCTCCGTCCGGGTCGTATGCTGCTGGTTGATACTCAAGAAGGCCGTATCGTTTCTGACGAAGAGTTAAAGGAACGTATTGCTTCCGAGGAACCTTATCAGCAATGGCTGGATGAGCACTTGGTTGATTTGGATGAGCTGCCGGAAGCACTAGAACAGCCGGAGCCTAAACATGAAAATGTAAATCAGCTTCAGCTCGCTTTTGGATATACGTTTGAAGAATTGCGCAAAATTCTGGAGCCGATGGCACTTACAGGTGCAGAACCGATTGGTTCAATGGGGTACGATGCACCATTGGCGGTGCTGTCTGATCGTCCGCAACGTTTGTACAATTACTTTAAACAAATGTTTGCTCAAGTCACGAACCCGCCGATTGACGCCATTCGTGAGGAGATTGTAACGTCAACCGCAACTACGATTGGGCCAGAGCGCAATTTACTGCATCCAGAACCGGAAAGCTGTCGTCAGATTCGTTTGGATTCGCCGGTGTTGTCGAATGAGGAGTTTGCTAAAATTCGCCACGTACACCGTCCTGGCTTCAAATCGATGACAATTCCGATCTTCTTTGAAGCGAAGGAAGGCGCTGAGGGCTTACGCAAGGCGCTGGAAGGATTGTTTGAGGCGGCTGACCGTGTCATTGACAAAGGTCATAACATCCTGATTTTGTCCGACCGTGGAGTGGATGCGGAAAATGCGGCCATTCCGGCGTTGCTAGCTGTTTCCAGCCTGCATCACCATCTGATTAAGCAGGGTACACGCACACGTGTGAGCATTTTGCTGGAGTCCGGGGAGCCAAGGGATATTCACCATTATGCGGTGCTGCTTGGCTACGGTGTGAGCGCGGTTAATCCGTATCTGGCTTTTGAAACGCTGGATGTCATGATTCAGCAGGGCTTGTTGCGCGGCATCTCGCACGAAAAGGCAGTTAAAAATTATATTAAAGCGGCAACGAAGGGTGTCGTTAAAATATTGTCCAAAATGGGTATTTCCACGATTCAATCGTACCGTGGAGCACAAATTTTTGAGGCTGTAGGTCTGAAGCAGGATTTTGTTGACCGTTATTTCACCTGGACACCTTCCCGCATTGGCGGTATTGGTCTGGAGGAAGTGACTACGGAAGCGCTGGTTCATCATAACCGTGCTTTCACTGACAAGGACGGCAACGACAAAGTACTGGATTCGGGCGGCGACTATCAATGGCGTAACGATGGGGAAGAGCATTTGTTTAACCCGCAAACGGTGCATTTGCTCCAGCAGTCGGTACGCTCGGGAGACTACGAGCTTTACAAGAAGTACGCCAAGCTGGTACAGGGTGAATCTGAACAGTATTTGACGATTCGCTCCATGCTTCAATTGAAGCCTGCTGGTGAGCCTGTGCCGCTGGATGAAGTGGAATCCGCTGCATCCATTATGCGCCGCTTCAAGACAGGAGCCATGTCCTTTGGCTCGATCAGTCAGGAAGCGCATGAAGATATGGCGATTGCGATGAATCGGATCGGGGGCAAGAGCAATACGGGTGAAGGTGGGGAGAACCCTGCACGTTTCATACCGGATGCCAATGGCGATTCTCGTCGCAGTTCGATTAAGCAGGTAGCGTCGGGCCGATTCGGTGTAACATCGAATTACTTGGTGAATGCCGACGAAATTCAGATCAAAATGGCGCAAGGCGCTAAGCCGGGCGAAGGTGGACAACTGCCAGGACGTAAGGTATACCCTTGGGTCGCTGAGGTACGTGGTTCTACGCCTGGAGTAGGTTTGATTTCACCACCGCCGCATCACGATATTTATTCTATCGAGGATTTGGCAGAGCTCATCTATGATCTCAAAAACGCTAATCCGCGTGCTGACATTAACGTGAAACTGGTGTCAGAAGTAGGCGTAGGCACGATTGCTACAGGGGTAGCAAAAGGCCGTGCTGACATTATTCTGGTCAGCGGTTACGACGGTGGTACAGGCGCTTCCCCGCAAGGCTCCATCCGCCATGCGGGTATGCCTTGGGAGCTGGGTCTGGCGGAGACGCATCAGACGCTGATGCTAAACAACCTGCGCGACCGCGTAGTATTGGAGACAGACGGCAAGATGCTGTCTGGCCGCGATTTGGTAGTAGCTGCCCTGTTGGGCGCGGAAGAATACGGCTTCTCTACAGCGCCGCTCGTAGCGTTGGGCTGTATTATGATGCGGGTATGCCAAATGGATACATGTCCGGTTGGTGTGGCTACGCAGAATCCGGAGCTACGCAAAAATTATATGGGCGATCCTGCCCATGTGGTGAATTTTATGCGTTTCATCGCAGAAGATGTCCGTGAAATTATGGCGGAATTGGGCTTCCGTACGATTCAGGAAATGATTGGACGTACGGATTGTCTGGATACCGTGAACGCCGATTCGCACTGGAAGAAGAAGGGCGTAGACCTGAGCTTGCTGTTGCATGTTCCTGAGTTGGAAGAAGGTAGTGTACGTTACCGCGTACAACGCCAAAATCACGGTCTGGAAGAAACACTCGACATGCAACAGCTCGTACCGATGGCTGCGGAAGCGCTGGAGAACGGAACGCCTGTTGAGGGTACCTTACCTATTACAAACGTGAATCGGGCGGTAGGAACGATTCTGGGCAGCGAGGTCACCCGTAAGTATGGAGCGGCGGGTCTGCCTGAGGATACAATTCGCTTTAACTTTATTGGATCGGCAGGTCAGAGCTTCGGGGCATTTATTCCGAAAGGCATCACGCTGAGCGTGGAAGGCGATAGCAATGACTATGTTGGTAAAGGGCTATCTGGTGGTAAGGTTATTGTGAAAAAGTCTCACAAAGCGACCTTTAAGGCAGAAGAAAACATTATTATCGGAAATACAGCCTTGTATGGAGCGACCAGCGGTGAAGCTTACATTAGCGGAATCGCAGGCGAGCGCTTTGCCGTTCGGAACTCCGGCGCACGTATTGTAGTTGAGGGCGTTGGTGATCATGGTTGCGAATATATGACGGGTGGACGTGTAGCTGTATTGGGTGGAACCGGACGGAATTTTGGAGCCGGAATGTCCGGAGGTATTGCCTATGTCTATGACCCTGAGGGGACGTTCCTGAGTCGTTGTAATCTGGAAATGGTGTTGCTGGAAGGTGTGGAAGATCCTGCAGAAGCAGCGGATTTGCGCGGCTTGATTCAACGCCATGTCACTTACACGGGTAGTGAAGCGGGACAACGTATTTTGGATGATTGGCAGACTGCGATTCAGCAGTTTGTACGAGTGATTCCAAAGGATTACAAGCGTATGGTTGAACAGATCCAAAAAGAAGAGGCAACTGGTTTGAGCGGAGATGAAGCTCTGTTGGCAGCATTTGAAGCCAATATGCGTGAATTGGCGCGTGCCGGGGGCTAAAATGTAGACTACCAAATTTACTAAAAAAGGACTCGCTGAATACCGCTGTTATAATCACGGTGGTACCAGCAAGTCTTTTTTAGGTTACTAAAATGTGATTTATTTCCTTGACAAACGTTATAAATTCTGACATTACCCCCAAAATGTTTTCCTGAAACGGTAAATATGTTATAAAAAGTACCAAATTTTTTGGAATGTAACCGTTTACGTAAGAGTTTATGTCTTGTTATTTATTTTTGGATTGGTTATGATTTTTTTAGAGTACACAAACAAACCTAATATGCCCATCGTCCCTTCAAAACACAGAATAGGGTGACAGGATGAAGTTGAGGAAGTCAGCAGAAGACCAAATGATTTTTTTATACCGTTATGTATCACTATCTTTAACGTCACTTGTTTTTCTGTTCGAATCATCTAGATTAATCGTGTGGCAGAAGCTATTACTGATTGGTTTTCTATTTTTATCCGTTACAGCATTTACTTGGATTTACCGCAAGTACAGACTTCATGATATGGTATTGAAATGCAGCATTGCGCTTGAAACAGCAGGGATCATTTTGTTGTTATTCCCAACCGGAGGGATGGATAGCCCGTTCAAATGGTATGTGATTACCCCCATGCTGGTGGCTTGTGCTCATCTGTCTATGAGATACAGTTGGACACTCCTCCTTTCTTATATCGGCTTGGTGCTTACATTTTGTTATATCTTTTTTACACCAGGTCAATATTTTTTGTGGGATCTTATATTGCAGAACATCAATTTGTTTCTGGTACTGATCGCAACTACGATGGCAATGCAGGTTATCGGCGTCATGAAGGACGAACTGAAGGTGGCTAAAGAACAAGCCAATGAGACGATGGATCATATCAAGTCGATTTACCACATCATGGAGACGACCAGCCACAATGAGGCTTTAAATCTCGGTCAAGTCATCTCGGACTATACGGTCAAGCTAACCAAGCAGAGCCGTGCATTTTTCTGGCTGGATAGTCAGGAGGAGGATGCACCGGAAAGCAGCCAGACAGGCTGGACGGTAGAGGAGGAGGAGCAGCTATTTGAGGAGCTGGGGAATTATCGGGAGGAATTCAGGGAAGAGCGTGAACCATTTTTTAGACATCTGCCAGAATGGGGCGATTTCCTCATGATTACCGTACCGATGACGACCCGTTTTGTAGCGACGATTGGCCTCAAGCTGGGCCCGGATCAAAGTCTGACAGGAAGACGCTGGCTCGTGCAACAACTGATATTCTTGGCTGAGCTGAGCGCTGTGTTCTTGGAGCGCTATGAGCTGGAGCGTATTGAAAATCAGCTGATTGTGACGAATGAGCAGAACCGGATTGCAAATGAAATGCATGACAATGTTTCTCAAAGTCTTTTTGGTATTGTGTACGCAACGCATTCTCTCCGGCAAACCTGGTGTCATCAGCCAAAGGAGCAGGTGGAGGAGCAAATTGATCTAATTCAGCAATCAGCCAACCAAGCGGTTAGAGAGCTGAAAGGGGCGATTCATAGTTTAAGTTCGAAAAAAAGCGGAGGCTCAACTTGGTTAGGGACGGTGAAAAGTCATCTGCATACACTCTCCAAGCTGAACCATGTACAAATTGATTTTGACATTCATGGTGATCATTATTCACTTCCGTATTTGTACCAAAAGGCTTTATTCCGCATCATTTCCGAAGCGGCGGGGAACGCAATCCGTCATGGATTGGCCAAGCGAATTGATGTGAAGTTAAAATTGACGCCCCAAGTGATTAGACTGTCTATTCATGACGACGGAGTAGGGTTTGAGACGGCGAGAATGGTAGCAGGAGGTGAGGCGGTCAGTGCAGGCGGGGGCCTGGGCATGATGAATATGGAATATTTAGCTCAATCGATGGGAGGCGAATTTGATATTTCAAGTCGAATCGGAGAGGGAACACAGATCCGATTGTCCATTCCGGTAAATGCTTATGAATGAGGATTTTGCAAAATCCTCGAATAAAATGTGTGAACATTCTGCAATACAAAATCTGCGGTAACAATCGGATACATAGGGATTATGCAAATCCTGAACTGTAGACAGGAGGCCGAATCATGAAAATTGTCATTGTCGATGATCATCCTTTAGTACGGAAAGGACTCGCTGCAGTTATATCCATGCAGCCCAATGTTCAGTTTGCGGGAGAGGCCCAGAATCAACAGGAAGCACTTGTGGTGATCGAGGAAACAGATCCGGATCTGGTGCTGCTGGATTTGAAACTAGCTGATGAATCGGGGCTGGATATTATCAAGATAGCGCGCGGACGCGGTTTCAGAAGCAAATTTATTTTGCTGACTTCTTCCGCAACACGTGAAGATTTTCTAAAAGCAGAGGAAGCTTCCGTGGACGGTTATGTGCTTAAGGAAGCATTGCCTGAGGAACTAATTTACGCGATTCATCTTGTCAACAAAGGACGCAAATATTATGATCCGGCTATTCTCGAAAACAAGCTGCGTGAAGATGCGGGCAATCTGACCGACGACCTGACGCCAAAGGAAAAGGAAGTACTGGTCGAGCTGGGACAAGGAGCTTGCAATCGTGAAATTGCATCCCGGTTATTTATCAGTGAGTTCACAGTCAAAAAGCATGTCAGTCAGATCTTGGCCAAGCTGCGGCTAGCGGATCGTACGCAGGCAGCATTGTATGCCAATGCCATCGGTCTGGCGAAGTACGAGCCAACAATGATGCGCTGACTCTATAAGCTACGCTGCACTTTCATGTGCGAGTGGAAAGAAAAGCCTCAAAATCACCAAGCTTTGTGATTTTGAGGCTTTTTTCGATTTCTTTTTCCATAATCGACAAAGCATGGTACAAAAGTATACCATGCCGTATCCGAAAGTATACATTTCCCTCCCCCCGTAGTGAGGGAGAAAGTGCCATTCGGTTCCATGTCGTTCAGACAACGGATTGTTACAATTAGATCATACTTAAAATAAGAAGAGAAATTGTGTAGGAGGGAGGATTTTTGTGGAGAAAACCATTTTGGATTATCTAGTCCTGATCAAAAGAAGATTGTGGCTGATCGCAATTTTTGTCATTCTCTCATGTGTAACAACATACTTTGTGAGCGACAATGTCGTGAAGCCAGTCTATTCCGCTTCAAGCCAACTGCTGGTTAATCATATTTCCGCCAAGCAGGGGAGCAACAATCTGAACGACGTCAACACAAGTCTTAATTTGGTGGAAAGCTACAAGCAAATTCTCACTTCACCTAAAATTATGGACGCTGTTGTAGCGGCTCATCCCGAATTCGGTTTGACACAGCAGAAGTTGGCAGAGAAACTGCAGATTAAATCCTCGGATAAAAGTCAGGTTATCGGTTTGACGTTTGAGGCAGGGAGCTATCCACAGGCCGCAGCGGTTGTAAACGCGGTAACCCAGAAATTCGTACAGACAGTTCCGGGATTGATGGAATTGAATAATGTGAAAATTTTAAATGAAGCGGACCCTCAGGCCAATCCTGACCCGATTAATGGGAACCCGCTCATGAATATTGCGATTAGTTTTCTCGTATCGCTGATGATTGCATTGGGCACGATTGTGTTCCTGGAAAGCATTAACGGTACGCTGCGCTCGGAGAAAGAAGCGGACGCGGACATCGGTATTCCGGTAATTGCATCGATTCCAGTCATTCGCAAGAAGGACGTCGATGGAGCAGCCGGAAATTCCAAAGAACGGGTAGGGGAGCGTAAATATGCTGCGATTGAATGACATGTTGATTACAGAAAGTAATCCATCATCGTATATCTCGGAATCATTTCGATCCCTCCGTACATACATTCGGCAGCAGGTGATTGGGCAAAAGGACCGTGGCACGGTTCTATTGTTGACCTCGCCGGAAAGCGGAGCGGGTAAAACAACACTGCTCGCCAACATCGGAGTTTCCTTCGCGCAAGAAGGAAAGAAGGTGGCTCTGGTGGATTGCAATCTGCATAAACCAGCGCTGCACGAGATATTCGGAATGGAGAATACCGGAGGTCTATCGGCTTATTTGCGCGGTGGGGCTTCTTCCAAGTCTATCGTTAGACATGGTGGCCTGGAGCTATCGGTTGTTCCCGGTGGAGACACCCTGTACAACGCAGCAGATCTGCTCGGTAGCGAACGTATGGCTGAGCTATTGGAAGAGCTCAAACGTGAATATGACATCATTTTACTCGATTCGGCTCCGGCGCTGAATTATACGGATGCTCGCCTGATTGCAGGCTTAACGGATGGTGTGATTCTCGTCGCTAGACATGGTCGTACCAAACGGGAAGATCTACGTAAAACAAAGCAACTCATGGAGCAGGCCAGTGCGACGCTGGTTGGAATTGTGATGAATCAGGTGAAGTAAGCAACACCAAAATTCGATAAGCAAGGAGAATGAGTGCGATGACGAAAAGAGTGAAAAAGGCCATTATTCCAGCAGCAGGGTTAGGTACGCGCTTCCTCCCTGCCACAAAAGCGATGCCTAAGGAAATGCTTCCAATTATCAATAAGCCTACGATTCAATATATCGTGGAAGAAGCGATTGCTTCTGGTATTGAGGACATTATTATCGTTACGGGTAAAGGCAAACGTGCCATTGAGGACCACTTTGACAACGCATTTGAGCTGGAATCCAAACTGCTCGAGGACGGTAAGCTGAAGCTTCTGGAGGAAGTACAGCGTTCTTCGGGAGTGGAAATTCACTACATTCGCCAAAAAGAACCCAAAGGTCTTGGACATGCGGTATGGTGCGCAAGACGCTTTATCGGGGACGAGCCGTTTGGTGTGCTGCTGGGCGATGATATCGTAACAGGTCAAAAGCCTTGCCTGCGCCAGCTGATGGATCAGTATGAGGAAACTCAAAATTCGGTTATCGGTGTGCAGCGGGTACCACAGGAATTTACGAACCGGTACGGCATCATTGAACCGGATCAGCAGGACGGACGCTTGTACCGAGTGAATAATTTTATAGAAAAACCGGCTCCAGGCACAGCGCCATCCGATTTGGCTATTATGGGTCGCTACGTGTTCTCGCCGAAAATTTTCAAATATCTTGATCTTCAAGAAAAAGGAGCTGGCGGCGAAATTCAGTTGACGGATGCGATCCAAAAGCTGAATCAGAGTGAGCGTGTGTACGCCTATGATTTTGAAGGCACACGTTATGACGTAGGTGAACGTCTTGGATATATTCTAACCACACTTGAATTTGCACTTGCCAGCGATGATTTGAAGTATCCGGTTATGGAGGCCATGAATGAATGGTTGAAAAAGACCGAGAAAGCAACCACGGCAGGTTGAGAGGGGGTACGTCAGCATGAGCATGGAAAATTTACCGGAGGACGGCGAGGCTGTCATGTCAGGTAAAGCGTTTTACATGCCATACGGAAATACACAAATTCAGGATAAAACGTCCTACCTGGTCACAAAACGCCTCCTTGATATGCTGCTGTCGTTCGTGGGCTTGATCGTCTTGCTTCCGCTTTTTGTAGTGGTAGGCGTTTTGATTAAGCTCGAAGACCCAAAGGGAAGCGTGTTTTTCAAGCAAACTCGGGTGGGCAAGAATGAGAAGTTATTCGATATGTATAAATTCCGTTCAATGGTGTCCAATGCTGAGGAACTGAAAAAGGACTTGATGGAGCTGAATGAAGTGAGCGGCGCCATGTTCAAAATTAAAAACGATCCTCGGATCACGAAAATTGGCAGTTTTCTGCGCAAGACGAGTATTGATGAGATTCCGCAGCTGTGGAACGTGTTGGTCGGCGACATGACTTTAGTCGGTCCGCGTCCGCCGTTGCCCAGCGAGGTCGAGCAATATTCCGATTATGATAAGCAACGCCTGATTGTAACACCGGGATGTACGGGTTACTGGCAGGTGAGCGCACGTAACAGTGTAGGCTTCGAAGAAATGGTGCAAATGGATTTGAAGTATATTCATGTTCGCAATACGTGGCTCGATTTGAAAATCATCATGAAAACAGGCGTTAAAATGCTGTTCTCCAAGGATGCTTACTGATGGATGCATTCAAGCGATGTCCCGCAGTGTCCGTCGTTATTTGCACCTATAACCGGGCGGACCTGCTGGAGAAAACGTTAATGTCCCTGCTGGAGTTGGAAGACCTTGCACTGGCTGAGATCATTGTGGTCGATAACCGATCCACCGATCATACAGCAGCGACGATCAAAAGGTTCACCGTCGCCCATGGTCAGAATATCCATCTCCGATATCATTATGAGCGCGAACAAGGACTGTCTGCTGCTCGTAATGCAGGCATTACGTTATCAAGAGCGGAAGTCATTGCTTTTCTCGATGATGATGCAATTCCGTGTGTTACATGGTTGCAAACGATTATGTCAGCATTCGGGAACAATCCTGAGCTGACGGCTATGGGTGGGAAAATTGACCCTATGTTTGAGACGGAACGACCGGGTTGGCTGACAGGCCCGCTTGAACTGCCTTACACGATTATTGATCTGGGCAAAGCCGTTCGTGAATATCCGTCGGGACTGAATCCATTTGGAGCGAATATGGCGATGCGCAAAACGGCTTTTGCCGCCGTTATGTTCCCGCTTCATCTAGGCAGAAAGGGAGACATCCTTCTATCTGGTGAAGAATCGTGGGTATTCGAGCAAATCCGTAAAAATGGTGGAACGATTATGTATCATCCACACATGTCTGTGGAACATTTTGTGCCTGCTTCACGGTTAACGAAAGAATGGATCATGAACCGCTACTATTGTCAGGGCATGTCTAACGCTGCTCAGGCCGTAGGTCTGCGCGGCAACGCGATGCTGATGGCGAAGACGGCAGCCAAAGTGTTATACATCACTGTGGATTCCCTGCTGGCGCGTAGTGAGGGCAGGAAGCTGTTGAACCGGTGCAGGCTTGAAAGTATCCGTGGGACGCTGGATACACTGCGCAACCGGAAAAGCGAGTCAGCTGCGGGGTGAAAGATGGAACATGAGTAACTATCCTTGGACTACTAGAATAAACACCATACAGCATGTTTTTATTTTTCTACTGGGCGCTCTTGCTGTAGGAATTGCGGCTACCTATCAGCCGGTGGTCAGTATTGCGGCGGTATGTTTACTGCTCTTGCTGGCTGTTTCCATACATCATCCGGAGCGCATCAGCTACGCTGTTTTGCTAAGTACAGCAGTCTCAGTCGATTCTCTGTATCAGGGTGGCGTGTTCGGTATTGAGATTTTGTCATTGTACAAATTGGGCATTTTGGCTCTGCTGGTGCCGTGCATGCTCGTGTATGGCATACGTCTCAAGTTCAGCTATCCGGTCTGGGCATTGGTGATCATGCTGGGGATCACATTTGGATTTTCAGCATGGCTGCCTTTGTTAACGACCTCGATTGCCGTCAAGGCGTTCGTCGGTTTATCACTCCCTTTCTTTTTTTTACTGATCCAGTGGAAAAAGGATGTGGCAGAAAAGCATATCCGACTGATCAGTTTGTTGCCCATTATTAGTGTGGTCATTGGACTGGGTTTGCAGGTTCTAGGGCTGCATTCGTTTACGGATGTAGAATTTACGGGCGCAGTCAGAGTACAAGGAGCGAATATACCGCCGCATCTGGCAATGCTCTCCTTTCTCGGAATTGCTGTCTCTCTAATTGAGGTCAAGCGTAAACCCAAGCAAGCCGCTTTTTATTACACTGTGTTGGCACTGAACTTTCTGATTCTGATCGCCACCGGTACACGTGGACCGATTCTGGCATTGTTATTAATGTTTGCTGTGTATCTGTTTGATATTGCCCGTCAGTACCTCAAGGGGAAAGTCAATTATTTGCTACCGCTGGCCGGATCGTTTTTGGTTGCTCTGGGGGCGGTGGCCCTGCAATGGAACAATTTAAAAAAACGCTCCTTCGAACGGGAGACCGATACAGGCATTGACCTGTCGGGACGCTCGGAGGCATGGGAATATTTTTTGAACAGAGTACATGATTACCCTTGGTCAGGAAGAGGTCTTGGCGCGGTAACGGTCGCGAACGACGGGACATTATTCAATGGCTTTGTTGTACCGCATAACGAGTATATACGCTTTTATTTTGACACGGGATATATCGGTTGCGGGCTATTAATGCTTTCATTGCTGATCGTGTTCGCTCTCATTTACCGGTCGCTTGCCAAGTCTATCAAACCTTATTTTGCAAGCTTAATTGCAGGCTTTCTGATCTACTCGTTTTCAGATAATACGTTGTCGACGGTTCAGATGATTATTCCATTTTGCTGGTATTTGAACGCGTTATACCAGACATCTACTCAAACCGATTTTCGCAAAGAGAAGTGATACGATGAGCAGAGTGAACATGTTCGATGTCAACTTTGATAATTACGATTTTAATGATCTACTCGAATTTATAGATACTTCTATTGAACATCAGCGTCATTCCTACATTTTGACCTGTAATGTCGATCATGTGATCAAGCTTCGCAAGGATGATGAATTCCGCAAGGTGTATTCGGATGCCGGAGCTGTAGTGGCCGATGGGATGCCTATCATATGGGCGTCCAAGTTACTGAAAAAACCCCTCAAACAAAAGGTGTCCGGGTCAGATTTGTTCACTCGGCTGGGAGAGGCTTTTGAGGATCGAGGCTATCGTTTATTTTTTCTGGGTGCAGCTGACGGTATTCCTGAGAAGGCTATGCTCAATCTCCAGGAATCTTATCCGAACATGAATGTGGTGGGCTGTTACTCTCCTTCTTATGGTTTTGAGAAAAACGAGGAGGAGAATAGGCACATTATCCAACTACTTCAAGAGGCTCGCCCGGACATCGTTTTTGTAGGTGTAGGCGCACCTAAACAGGAAAAATGGATCTACAGATATTATGAGACTTACCGTGCTCCGATTTCGATTGGGGTGGGAGCGACCTTTGATTTCCTGTCGGGAAATGTGAAAAGAGCACCGGAGCTGATGCAGAAGACGGGATTTGAATGGTTCTGGAGGTTGTCTCAGGAGCCTAAACGATTGTGGAAAAGATATTTGATTGAGGATTCCCAATTTCTCGTTCTGCTGTTTAAGGAGATGTTCAAGCGGAAACGGATGAAGGGAGGTCAGGGGTGAGAAACATGAGTCGGTTGGCAGATCAGCAGATTTCCGTTTGGCTAGGAAATCGGCGTGGAATCAGCATGATCGGCATGGGATTGCTGGCTTGTATGCTGCCACTCGCCATCGGATTTGTCAGCGCCAAGATGAATCCCACCATGAGCCAGCAGGGAGCCATATTGCTGGCGCTCGTTTTTCCGGCCTTCCTGCTGGCGATCCTGCAATCGCGGCTACTGATTCCTTACACACTGGCAGTGTGGGCAGTAGGCCCGGAAATCCGCCGCATTGCGGATTGGATGGAGGGAACGTATCACTCGGTTTCCTTGTTGAGCGTGGCACCGCTGCTGGTAAGCAGTATGTTGATTATTCCTGTGTTGCGAGGCATTCATCAGGCGGAAAAACCCTTGACCCGAATTGCTGTATTTTTCGGCATAGAATTGGCCTACGGAAGTGTGGTCGGGTTATTCAAAAATGGTATTGTTTTTGCTTATGATTTAGCCAATTATGTGGTTCCTTTGATCCTGTTGCCTTATCTTGCGATTAAGCCCATGAAGGCGAAGGAGCTGGACCGACTGCTGTATTCATATGCCAACATTGCTGTTCTTGTGGCAATTTACGGCATTATCCAGTACTTGACGGTGCCTCCGTGGGATGCATTTTGGATGAATCATGTAGAAATGAATTCCATTGGTGTTCCAGAACCACTTCAAATCAGAGTATTTTCTTCCATGAACTCGCCCGGTCCCTGCGCTATTTTCTTGGCGATGGCACTTGTACCCATGCTAATGGAAAAACGTTGGCGCGGCACTTTGGGATGGATCGGAATCCTGCTGACGGTCGTTTGTCTTTTAATCACGCTGGTACGTTCAGCCTGGCTAATTGCCTTCGTCATGTTGCTGGCTTACATTCTCAGTTCATCTTCCAAGGGAAAGTGGAAAACCTTGTTTCAACTAGCTATAGTTGGCCTTCTTCTCTACATCATTGTTCCAAAACTTCCAGGGGCAGAAGGTTTGGTGGCTCGCATGCAGACGCTGACGGATATTCAGCAGGATCATTCGTACAATGAACGTTTGGATTTACTGCATACGATGCTTCCGGCGATTGCTGGCAATCCGGTCGGGCAGGGAATCGGGAGTGTAGGAATCGGAACGAAGCTTGATAACGGCGGCGATCTCGGCGAACTTGGGATTATGGATAATGGATATATCGCCATTTTCCTCACCTTCGGTATTTTCGGGGCATTCTTTTTCTTCGGTGGTCTGTTCGTTATCATCAAGCGCCTTCTCGCCCGTATTGCCGAACGAGATGCCAGTCAGCCTTATATCAGACTGGCGTTGGCTACGTGGGCCGGAGCTGTAGCCAGTCTCATATCAGATAATGGTTTCCCCGGTATGCGCGGCTATCTGATCTGGATGATGATCGGAATAGGACTATGGGCAAAAGATGTCATCGCGGAAAGAAGGTAAAGGCTGTGCAAAACTTACAAGCATTATCCGCACCTGTCCGGACACTATGGTCCACAGTGATTCGGTTTGCCAAAAGCAAGGATAACAGCTCTGCAGCAGTAAAAACGATGATATTCAGTATGCTGATTCTCGTCGTGAATATGCTGACTGGTGTGCTAACGGCACGATTCCTGGGTCCTACTGGACGCGGGGAACAGACAGCGATGGTGAACTGGTCCCAATTTCTCGCCTTCTGCATGAGCTTCGGTGTCCCGTCTGCATTGATTTACAATGCGAAAAGGAAACCGGAGGAAACGGGCAAGCTGTATGGTCTGGCCTTGCTGCTGGCTACCATGTTCGGGGGCTTGGCGACACTCGTCGGAGTTTTTCTAATTCCTTATTGGCTGCGCTCTTTTTCTTCATCGGTCATACTTTTCGCGCAGTGCTCCATGATGATGTGTCCGCTCATAGCGATTTCACAGATCAATAATGCATTGCTTCAAGTTCGCTCGGAATATAAGCAGTACAATTTATTCCGGTATCTGGTACCGCTGAGTACACTGCTGGGTCTGGCGATTCTGATCTTAACCGGAAATATGAATCCGTACACCTCGGCATTGGCCTATTTACTGCCAGGCTTGCCGATTTATATCGGTGTCACGATACGAATGATTCGGCTGTACAAACCAAAGGTAAAGAACAGCTGGACGCAATTTAAAAATCTCTTTACCTACGGTATGGGTTCATACGGAAATGATCTCATGGGGCAGGTTTCCACTTATATTGATCAGATTTTGATTGCGGGTCTGCTCAGACCCGCTGATCTCGGTTTATATGCAGTAGCGGTCAGCTTGGCCAGGATGGTGAATGTATTTTCTACCTCGATCATTGTCGTGCTGTTTCCCAAAGCCTCTGGTCTGAATAAGGAAGAGGCGGTGGCCATAACATTTCGGGCATTTCGAGTGACATCAACGGCAACCTTTCTGGCTGCGGTGATGCTGATGCTGATTGCTCCGTTCGTATTTACATTGTTATATGGTCAAGAGTTTAAACAAGCGCTCACGGTATTCCGGTTCTTGGTGCTTGAGGTTGCTATCAGTGGAGGGACCATGGTGCTGGCACAACAATTTATGGCGTTGGGTAAGCCCAAACTGGTTACCATTCTACAGGGTGTCGGATTGTCGCTCGTCATTCCATTGCTGTCCATACTCGTGCCGAGATATGGATTGACGGGTGCAGGGATAGCAATGCTGTCTTCGGGGATTCTACGGTTCATTTTCATTTTATGTAATGTTAAATTCGTTCTAAAAATGAAGATTCCAAGACTGCTTATTTCCAAACAAGATTTTCAATGGCTCCGATCAACGATGTCGCACTACATCCGGAAAAAGCCAGTTAACGGTTAGATAAAGAAGGAGGCACCCGCTAATGAACCACATGTCTAGCGTTCCCGCGGACAACCGGATATCCGTAGTTATTATCGCTCAGGATGATGGCACTCGAATCACAGCCGCCATTAAATCCTGCAAGCCCTTTGCGGACGATATCGTCGTCATTGACGGAGGGAGCAAGGACAATACGATTCAGGTAGCTGAATCCTTGGGCTGTCGGGTGTTTTCTAACCCGTGGCCCGGGTATGCCAAGCAGCGCATGTTTGGTGTTGAAAAAGCGGAATTTGATTGGATATTCCTGATTGATACGGACGAAGTAGTGGATGCAGAGTTGCTTGGAGCCTTGTTGAAAGTAAAGGAAACGCTCCACGATCCGGCCAAAGCATATTCCGTATTCCGGATTGGAGATTTTCTCGGCAAATGGATGAACAAAGGTGAATACCTGGTTCGTTTGTACAATCGGCGTATTTATGGCATTACGAATAGTCTTGTTCATGAAATGCCGGATGTAGCCTCTTCCCAGATTGTCAATCTGGAGGGCGTGTTATGGCACTACGGCTTCCGCAGCATCAGTGATCATATGACCCGTTTTAACAAATATACAGATCTGGAAGCAGAGACGGCATTTAACAAAGGAAGATCCTTTCGGATTACCAGACTGTTGTGGCGGCCTCCTGCCCGCTTTGTGCAGAAGTATTTTGTCCAAGGCTTATACCGCAAGGGATTGGCGGGTTTTGCCGTAGCAGTATTCTGGGTGATGTATGAGTTTCTCGTCTGCTTCAAGCATTATGAGCTAACCAAGCGGCGAAAAAAGATAGAAATCGTGGATGACGGACATACCGAGCAGAAAGGAGAAACCAGCTATGTCGTACAATAACGGATTTCGTATTGCGGCAACGGGGCTGAGCTGGCCGTCCTTGCAGCCAGGAGGCCTCAACACATATTTCAAATCCATCTGTGAGCAGCTTACATTAGAGCGCAATACGCTGGATGCTCTAATCTGTAGTGACGAGCAGCCGCAGGCGCCCGACCGTATTCGGATTCATTCGATTGGCAGCAAGCAGCAATCCATGTGGAAGCGTCGAGAGCTAATGCAAAAATATGCAGCAGAGCTGTTCGACAAGCAACCGACGGATGTACTGTATTCCCATTTTGCTCCCTATGGTGTCGGACCGGCGCTGGAGGCGAAAAAAAGAGGAATCCCGGTAGTTACCACCTTTCACGGACCGTGGACGGAGGAAATGAAGATTGAAGGACAGGGCCTCAAGCATTTGTTAAAAACGACGTTGGCCAAATCCATTGAAATGAAGGCCTACGGATTGGCGGATAAATTTATAGTGCTAAGCGAAACTTTTCGGGATATTTTGCATGAGCACTATAAGGTTCCACTCAGCAAAATTCATATTATTCCTGGTGCGGCGAATGTAGAAAGGTTCCACCCGGCAGAGGATCAAGAAGCGGTGCGGAAGCGCCTGAATTTGCCGCAAAATGCGACGATTGTGCTAACCGTTCGTCGTCTTGTTAATCGAATGGGACTACTACAGCTACTGGAAGCATGGCGACGAGTAACCGAGCGTCATCCTGATCATGTGTTGCTGATTGGAGGGAAGGGCCCCTTGATGGAGGAATTGGCTTCCAAGGTGGCGGAATACAATCTTCATAACCATGTAAGGCTGCTCGGTTATGTGTCGGATGAAGAGCTTCCACTGTACCACCAAGCATCGAATTTGTTCGTTGTACCCACACAGGCACTGGAAGGTTTCGGTCTGATTACAGTGGAGGCGATGGCCTCGGGACTGCCGGTGCTGGCGACTCCTGTGGGTGGCAACAAGGAGATTTTAAGAGGATTCCGTCCCGAGCTTTTGTTCAAGGGAACGGATAGTGAAGCCATTGCTGAAGGGTTGCTGCGTGTGTTGGATCATCGTGAACTTCTACCGAATGCAAGGGACTGCCGGGACCATGTCCTGAGTAGATATACATGGGGACATGTAGCGGAGCAGGTGGAAGAGGTGTTCCGACAAGTCCTTGATAGAAAGGCGGCGGCGAAATGATGAGAGTAGCTTATATTGACCATACGGCAAGATGGAGCGGCGGCGAAGTCGCTTTGTACAACATACTGACGAATATCGGGGAACATATCGACCCGCTCGTTATTTTGGCAGAGGAGGGCGATTTAGCAGATCGGCTTCGGCAGCGTGATATTGATGTGCGCATCGTTCCATTGGACGATTCGATTCGCAATCGGGGACGGAATGCCGTGAATCTAGGTGCGCCTGCAGCAGCTTTTCGTTTGCTGGCTTACGGTAGAAAACTTGCGCCCTTGCTGCGTGAGGAAAAGGTCGTGTGCGTTCACACGAACTCGCTCAAGTCTGCACTGTATGGTACAGTAGCCGCCAAATCGGCGAAGCTGCCCTTGATCTGGCATATCCGTGACCACATCGGTCCGCCGTATCTGAAGCCGATTGTGGCCAAAGGGATTCGGCTGATGTCCCGCTTTTTGCCCAATGGAGTGATTGCTAATTCCAAGTCCACGCTGAGTGCGTTGGAGTTACCCCCGGACAAAAAGACGCTTGTCGTTTATTCCGCTTTTGCCAAAGCGATTACAGCACGTGACACGGCTGCCCATGTACGTGGTGATGACTCGTTTAACGTCGTATTGGTCGGCAGATTGGCGGAATGGAAGGGACAGCATATTTTACTGGAAGCAGCACGCTCCTTTTTACCGGATCAGCGCGTGAAATTCTGGCTGGCTGGAGATGCATTGTTCGGAGAAGAGGAATACAAGCAACGATTAGAGTCCACGATGCGCGAATACGGGTTGGCTAACGTCAATCTGCTGGGACACGTCGATGACATTCAAGGCCTGATGCAGCGTTGTGATTTGCTGATTCATACCTCTATTACACCAGAACCATTCGGTCAGGTCATTATTGAAGGCATGGCTGCGGGGCTCCCCGTGATTGCTTCCAATGAGGGTGGACCCAAGGAAACGGTGGTACCCCATGAAACCGGGCTGCTTATTGAACCGGGTGATCCGGCTAAGCTGGAAGAAGCCATCCGCTGGATGTTGGAGCATCCACAAGAACGTCAGCAGATGGGTGAGAGAGGGATGGAACGGGTCAAGAAGCATTTTGTCATCGAGAACACAGTTAAGGATATAGTTCATTACTATAAGGGTTTGTTGGCAGGAGTCTGACCGACATTCGCGTTAAAGGATGATTCAGATGAAAATAGCGATAGCACACGATTACTTAATCCAAATGGGCGGAGCGGAAAGGGTAGTAGAGGTATTCCACGATATGTATCCGGAGGCTCCTATCTTCACAACGGTGTTCAGCGACGACCGCCTGTCGCGTAACTTGAAGGATGCGGATATTAGAGCCACTTGGCTACAAAAAGTCCCAGGAGTGAAGGACAACTTCAAAGGAGTGCTGCCGCTGTATCCCATTGCTATCCGTGATTTCGATTTTAGGGATTTCGACATTGTTTTAAGCTCCAGCAGTGCATTTATGAAAAGCATCCAGGTACCCAAACATACGTTTCACATTTGTTATTGTCACACACCGATGCGGTTTGCCTGGGATTACGATACATATATGGCCCGGCAGTCCAAATCCAACCTGCTCAAAAACATGCTCAAGCTGTACATGAACCGGTTGAAAACATGGGATGCCAAAACTTCTCGCAACGTAGACCAGTTTGTCGCCAACTCTTCGGTTGTTAAACGAAGAATTTTGCACTATTACCAAAGGGATTCGGATGTGATTTTCCCACCTATTAATACATCCCGTTTTAAACGCGCTACAAACATCGGTGACTATTACCTGATCGTATCCCGATTGGTGTCCTACAAGCGCATCGATCTCGCGATCGAAGCATTCAAACGTAACGGTCTCAAGCTGCGCATTGTGGGTGAAGGACCGGACCGTAAACGACTCGAAGGTATGGCTGCCCCGAACATTGAGTTCCTCGGCAGGCTTGAGGATGAAGAGGTTAACAAGCTGATGGCAGAATGCCGAGCGCTCGTTTTTCCGGGTGAAGAGGACTTCGGTATTACGCCTTTGGAGGCGAATGCGGCCGGACGGCCTGTCATCGCTTTTCAGGGTGGGGGAGCGCTGGATACGATTGTTCCTCATGTGAACGGCGTATTTTTCCGCAAGCATCAAGTAGAGGATGTGCTGGAGGCCGTCGAAAAGGTTGAGCAACATGCATGGAATGTGGACGATATCATTACCCATGCGCGCAAATTTGATGAAGAAAATTTCAAGGATCAATTAAAAAAGTATGTAGAACAAGCCTATGTGAACTTTCTAAAAGGAGGATGAACGGAATGAAGCTGGCTGTAATCGGTACTGGATACGTTGGGCTCGTCTCGGGTGTATGTTTTGCGCAAAAAGGTAATGAGGTGATTTGTGTCGATCTGGAGCAGCACAAAATCGACATGTTGAACCGGGCAGAATCTCCGATTTATGAACCGGGTATTGAGGAATTGATCGCGTTGAATCTGGAAGCGGGCCGATTGGAGTTCACCTCGGATTTGGCCGATGCGGTACGCCGCTCGGATATCGTAATTTTGGCGGTAGGTACACCTTCTCTGGCTAACGGCGAGGCGAATTTGTCATACATTGAACAGGCGGCCGCTGATGTTGGGAAAGCCATGAACGGGTATAAGATTATTATGACCAAGAGTACTGTACCTGTCGGAACGAACGAAAAGATTAAGGACGTGTTGGCTCGTCACACGAGTTTGTCTTTCGATATCGTCTCCGCGCCGGAGTTCCTGAGAGAAGGCTCAGCCATCAATGATACGCTTTATCCGGATCGCATCATTATTGGTTTGGACAATACAGGATTGCGTGAAACCATGGTCACTCTGCATCAGGTGTTCACGGATAAAATCTATGTGACGGATATCCGTAGTGCTGAAATGATCAAATACGCGTCCAATGCGTTTCTGGCAACTAAAATTTCGTTCATTAACGAAATCGCTAATATTTGCGAAAAGGTTGGCGCTGATGTAACCTGTGTGGCTGACGGTATGGGGATGGACAAACGGATTGGCTCCTCTTTCCTACAAGCAGGGATCGGGTATGGTGGCTCTTGCTTTCCAAAAGACACAAATGCGCTTATCCAAATTGCAGGTAATGTAGACTATGAATTTAAGTTATTGAAATCGGTGGTCGAGGTGAATACCGACCAGCGCTTTATGATTGTATCCAAGCTGCGCGAATCGCTGGGTCAACTGAACGGTGTGTCCATTGGCATTTGGGGCCTCGCCTTCAAGCCAAATACAGATGACATCCGCGAAGCTCCAGCACTGGAAATCGTAGAAACGCTCATTCAGGCAGGCGCTATTGTCAAACTGTATGATCCCATTGCGATGGATAAATTCAAGGAGCGCGTGGATCACCCGAATATTATGTGGTGCTCATCCCCACAGCAAGCCGCTGAAGGTAGCGACGCTGTGTGCCTGTTGACCGATTGGGAAGAGTTCAAAAAAGTCGATCTCGTACAACTGGCCTCCATTTTGCGCAAGCCGGTTCTCATTGACGGTCGTAACGTATTCGGTGAGGAACAGATCCAAGGCTCCGGGCTGGAATACTACTCCGTGGGTCGTCCGCGGATGAGTGGGTGGAATAGAGATAAAGTGGAAGTTTAAAAGTGACAGATTAAAAAGTGACTGTGGCGGTGTTGGAGGCGCTGAAGGCGCTACGCGTGCAGATTGTTCTTCCGATTGCTGTTACCCCCGGATTTTCTGGATTATATAAAACATTCAAAGGTTAAAATCCGGGGATAAAGGCAAACGCTGACGCTTCTTCAGAACAATTCTGCCCGCTCAGCTGCTTTTCGCCGTGGAGTCACAGTTTTTAAATTTCCACCTTATGGGGGGGGAGTAGGAAGGGCGTATCGGAAGGAGCGGCGCGGTTGAAGCCGCTCCTTCCGATCAAGTACGCCATTGCGGTTGCCGAAGGCAATCTGGGCAAGGTGTTACGAAACCTCGATTACTTGAAGCTTGCAAGCACAGCGGGCAAGCTCTGAGTTCTCGAACGTCTTACAGGCTGACCGGACTTAATAATGTCCGGTCGTGCCTTTTGCAATAAACGGTATGATCGGCATGATGCATTTTTGAGTAGCGCAGGGATGGATTTGAATCTGGAGAAGCGGAGCGTTCGCCTTTGACGTGGTATTCTTACATTTAAATGTCTTATACAATCCAAAGAATCCCACGTCAACAGCGATCATAAGATTAAATCCAGCCCGTAGCGGGCTACTCATCATTCAGAACGATCATCCAACCAATATAGAGAGGAAGTGGAGAGTTATGAAGCTCGTACTTTTGTCTGGTGGTTCCGGTAAAAGATTATGGCCTTTGTCCAACGATTCCCGTTCCAAACAATTTTTGAAGGTACTGGAGAGCCCGGAGGGGATTTCGGAATCCATGGTACAGCGGGTATGGAGACAATTGGGAGACAACGGATTATCAGAATCCTCGTTTATTGCGACAGGGAGAGCACAGGTCGAAATGATCCAGAGTCAGGTCGGCCCGAATACGCGCATCATTGTTGAGCCGGAACGCAGAGACACCTTTCCTGCGATTGCGCTGACAGCGACTTATCTATATTCCATTGCTGGTGTTTCCCCTGATGAAATTATAGCTATATTGCCTGTAGATCCTTATGTTGAGGATGCTTTCTTCGCTTCCGTAGCCCAGCTGGAACATACACTCCAGGAGAGTGAAGGCAAGCTTGCTTTAATCGGGGTTGTCCCTTCCTATCCTTCAGAGAAATATGGTTACATTATTCCGAAAAACGATGCCACCCAAGGTAGCACTGGCTACCGCGAAGTGAGCCATTTTCAAGAGAAACCCGACCGGGAGCAGGCGGAGCGTCTGATTGAACGCAATGCTCTATGGAACTGCGGGGTTTTTGCATTCAAATTAAGTTATTTGCTGGATATCTTGGCATCCAAGGGGTTGCCGCTGAATTATGAAGAAATGCAAAAGCAATACGCATCTCTGGAAAAAATCAGCTTTGACTATGAAGTAGTCGAGAAGGAAAAGGATATCGTAGTTCTTCCGTATGATGGTTTTTGGAAGGATTTGGGCACCTGGAATACGCTCACAGAAGAAATGTCTAATCAACAAGTGGGCAGAGGTGTAGTAACGGAGGATTGCGTCAATACGAGTCTTATTAACGAGTTAGACATTCCTGTGGCGATCATTGGAACGAATGATCTGATTGTAGCCGCTAGCCCGGATGGTATTCTTGTGACCAATAAGGCTGAAAGTCCTCGCATTAAGGAAGTGCTCAAGGCTCATGATCAGCGTCCAATGTATGAAGAACGTCGTTGGGGGCAGTATCGGGTTGTGGATTATGTCAAGTATGACGAGGGTAACGAGGTATTGACCAAACGAATCCGCGTACGGAAAGGCAAAAATATCAGCTATCAGCTTCATTTCAAACGGAGTGAAATTTGGACCATTATTAGCGGTGAAGCGGAAATTATTTTGAATGAGAAGCTGCACAAAGTAAAAGCTGGTGATGTAGTTCGCATTCCTGAAGGAACGAAGCATAGCATTTTGGCTGTGACCGATGTGGATTTTATTGAGGTGCAGACTGGTTCTGAATTGGTTGAAGAGGATATTGTCCGCTTTTGTATGGATTGGAATGAAATTTCCCGTCACCAATTTATTTCATAAATTTTTTCGTTAAAATGAAAAAAAGAGACGAATTGACGAACGTTTATAGCCCGAAATGTCGAAAATGAGCGAAAACCTGTAAATCCATGAACATGTCCTATTAAATTTTGGCAAAAGAAAGTCGATACTTAGGGTAAGAAGGAATCCAAACTCCTTCCAACGATAAACGCAGCCCTGTCGAAAGGCAGGTACGCAAAGCTAAAGGGCCTTCCGTAGGGATGGCAGCCTGGCTACCGAAAGGAAGAGCAAAAAGTGAGATTCAATTTTATTCCTCTGTATCGACTGATACGTCATGCACTCCCCGTAGTTATGCTTTTTTCTTTGTTGCCCGTCGGTTTTGGTGAATCTCTGTCTGTGGCGAATGCCGCTGCATTACAACCTGTTAATTCGGACGCTTCTACTCAGGCCCGTGAACTATACAGCTATTTACTCAGCATCTCGGGGAAAAAAATAATCACCGGTCAGCATGATTATTTGGAGAGTCCGGATGAATTAAGTAACAAGGTCCAAAAAATCAGTCAGGCGTATGTGGGTGTGCACGGCTATGAGATGGGAGCCATCTCAGGTCAATCTGCCGCTTCGGAAGCAGCACAACGTAAAAATGTTGTCGATAGCGCGATCCGCTGGAGCAGATCCGGAGGCATTGTGACGATGACTTTTCATGAAGCGCTGCCGGGTAGACCACTGACTTGGGCCAATGTGCAGGCGAAAGTAAGTCAGACGGAGTTCAATAAATACGTGACGCCAGGCACTGCGCAGTATAACCTCCTCATTGCCGATCTGGATAAGGTCGCTGTATCGCTAAAGCAGCTTCGTGATGCGGGTGTTCCGGTTTTATGGAGACCTTATCACGAAATGAATGGTGACTGGTTCTGGTGGGGAAACAAAACTAATTTCAATCAGCTATGGAATATCATGTATGACCGTTTTGTAAACACACATCAACTAGACAATCTGCTGTGGGTATGGAGCCCGAATGCTCCTAATTCGTATACCTTCCCGTATACCCCTAAATATCCGGGGGATGACAAAGTAGACATTTTGGCTGTAGACATTTACAACAATGATTTTGAACAAAGTCATTATGAAGGTCTGCTCGGGTTGGCAGGGGATAAGCCGATTGCCATTGGGGAACACGGTGAGATGCCCAGCTCCGAGGTATTACAGGCTCAGCCCAAATGGGTGTATTCCATGACTTGGGGAAAGATGCTGACCGAGAATAACACAACGGATCAAATTCAGGATTATATGAATGATTCGAGGAGCTTGACGCGAGATGATGTGAAAAATGGATTGGCAGCAGTTCAACAACCCGGGACAGATGTACCAACCCTACCGGACGAGGGGCAAAGCGAGCCTATCCCGGCTCCTCCTTCTGTTCCGGATATGGTTTATGCGAACGGGCTGCGGGGTGAATATTTTAACAACATGAATCTGGATGGTAGTGCTGCTTTGACCCGTACAGATAGCAAGCTGGACTATAACTGGCGTGCTGCCACAGCTGATGCAAGGGTGAACGCTGATCGGTTCTCCGTTCGCTGGACAGGTAAAATGAAGCCACAATATAGTGAGACCTATACGTTTACAACGATATCTGATGATGGAATCCGGGTATGGGTAGACGGCAAGCTGATTATTGATAGCTGGTTTAAGCAAAGCTGGACAGAGCGCAAGGGCAGTATCACCTTGCAAGCAGGTAAAATGGTAGATTTAAAAGTTGAATACTATGATGAATATGGTGACGCAATGGCACGTCTGATGTGGGAAAGTCAGCATGAAGCGAAAGCGGTGATTCCCGGTAACGCTTTGTTTCTTCCTTAATAGATTCTCTTTCCCGGTCAAAAATTTTGAGGAGAGAGGGTGGATCATATGATGAAAAAATGGTTGACCCACAGGTATACGCCAGTATTATCCGGGCTGCTGGGGGTCGTAGCTATAGCGCTGATCGCTTGGTTGATTTACACGCCTTCAAGGAGCGTAGAACTGCCGACGGATAAAGTAGCGGCAGCCAGTCCAGTATGGAAGCTGGGACAGAGGGATGATTCTTCAGCGGAATTTAGAGGAGTGATTGGTAGAGACAATATCAACATTCCTACAGCCTCTGCTTCTACCGAATCGTCGGCTAAAGGAATATCGTCTGCAACGTCCATAGCAGAGAATACAGCGGCCCCGGTATTGCTCAGCAGTGGAGATATTCCTCCCGGCTTGAATGCGTCCACGAATCCTGAACTGTCGCTCCAGTATAAGCTGGATCAAGTTCCTCCCAATGGAGTGATATTCCGTGTACGGATTTTGGATGCGGGCAAAGCTGTTCCGCAAATGGCTGTATTTTCAAATTATCAGCTGTCCGGTATCATTCAAATCGCTGGGGTTTCCGGTACGGGCAGTGCATATAATTACAAAAGCAACTACGAGCTGTATATACCCAAAGAGCAATTGCAAAGCGGTGTTAACGTACTCAAGCTAAAGACAGCGCGCTGCCTATACTGCTCCTCTGCAGAAGATAAAAATGTGTGGTGGACCTGGGATGACTTGAGCTTGGAGACGTTAGCTTCACCTGCGACCGAACCGGTACACGGTAAATATATACTGACCGGAACAAATGTGAACAATAAAGAATTTTATTATGATCAGGGTGCAGTTAAGCATTTACCATACGTTCTCAAATGGCTGGGAATTGCTTATAGTGGCAACGTCATGAGGGTCACCTGTGCCAGTAATGTGGGCAAGGCATGTACAGACGTGGATGATTACTATCAAACGTTAAAGCAGTATAATATGCAATCGTCTGCTTTGTATTTATATACAGGTGATATTAAGCTGCAAAAAGATGGTTCTCTGCCAGAGACAGCCAAGCAAAAGTTGCGCGATTATGTAAAAAAATACGGTTCTTATCTTCAATATTATGAAGTAGATAACGAACCTGGATTATTTAATCGCTCCAAGGCGGTAAACCTGGCTGTGGCCAAGTGGTTGAATACAGAAGGCAAGCAATTGGCACCGCATCTCAAAACCGTAGCACCGGGCTGGGCCTACTGGCCAACGTACTCTACCAAGGCGTGCAAAAATCAAACTAGTGGTACGCAAAAATGCGGTGACCCAGATGGATGGGAACGGGACCCGGCGCAACGTAAACAGCTGGAGGAAGTCACCGACCTGACCAATGGACACGCCTATGGTGAATCGTATAATGAAGAGGGCGGGGGTAGCTTCGTCCAAAATTTGAAAACCTTCGGCGGTTCGAGCAATGGACTGGCGAAAAAGATGCTGAACACAGAGTTCGGTACCAATGATACGCATCGAGACAATCCCGATTACGGGGCTAGTCAGCCACAAGCAGCTGCATTCGACCGGATTATGCGTTCGCAAATTGGATTTGCCGATATGTTTATCCAGCACGCTGCTTTTTATAAAGATTATACGCTGTTTAAAACAGGCTTCGATCTGCAAAGTCATAACCCGGCCAACACAGAAATTTATCCGTTCGGGCAAGGACAGGACACCCGCGTTAAGATCATGAGACGCTTGAGCTTAGCCTATGCCACCCATGGAAAACCTCTGACTTATACAGTGCTGAATCCAGAGGATACCAAGGACAAGATGGTCTATGTTCGTGCGGTGGATACGTCCAAGCTTAAACCGCTGGCAGGTAGCGGCGCTACTTCAGACAAATTGCTGGTGAATCTAGTGAATTTCGAAGCTACCCCGCAGACCGTTCGTGTACGGGTAACGATGCCGAAAGCCGGTTTGTACACAGGTGAACGTTTTGGAGCGGGTTCTACTTACAGTCAGGCACAGCGTTCCATATCAGGGCTCAAGGCTTCTCCTGCCCTTGATTTTGAAGAAAAGCTGGGTCCTGGCGAAGCGGTACAATATATTTTGGAATTAAAAAGTACAGATCAGACCGCAGCTTCGGCCCCAACAGGGGTGAAGGCTGCCTCTGTTCAGGATGGGGCGGTAAAGATTAATTGGCTTCAGGCAGAAGGCGTATCTTCCTATGATGTGCTGCGTGCTGACGGGACCGACGGGGCCTATCAGGTGATTGCCTCGCAAGTAGCGGGAAGCACGTATACAGACCGCACAGTAAAAGCTGGAGGCCACTATGTCTACAAAGTCCGGGCGACCGGAGGCACTCAGGTTTCCCAGGCAGCGGAGGTCGCTTAATAACAGATCGGAATGTATATAGGACCTGAGTTAACGAATACCTAACATCATTTCGAAAGAAAACAAAAAAGAACCTATCAGGAGAAAATAGGACCTGACAGGTTCTTTTTTGTTGGAAAATCGTTCTGATTTGCCAATACTTTACGTATAATGAAGAAAAAAATAAGAAAATCCTTTTATATTCTCGTCATAAGACGACAACATTGCAGGTATGTATTCATATATAATAGTTTTGTTCATGACTATACATACATGGTTTTGTGGGAAATCTCTTTCCGGTGACCAAGAATAATAAAGCGAGGTTAGTGCTGAATGAACAAGGAGACAGAATTAGGGGTGAACAACCCTCTTTTTCAAAACAACGTACGGAAAGTAGACAAAGCCGCTATCGACTTGGACATCCGGGACATTTTGCTTCAATGTGGGTTCACGATGCCAGAATGGCTAGAAAACGACGCTGATGGAACCACATACCGGAAGGACAAGCGCGTGTAAATTCCACCGGCTGGTCCTACTTGAGCGAGACGTGAAGCAGTCGGCCGCTTTCTTTATTCCATCATTCGTTCCATTCGGACAAATGCAATAAAACGTTTGGCTTCTTCCTCAGACAAGGTGCGTCCGTCAATGGTCAGGTTGAAACGTTGCAGAATATCCTCGTCGGACAGTTCAAGCTGGTCCACAAATTCCCTCACATCTGAATCCAATATCGCTGCCGGATGGCTCGTACGTCCCACCAAGTAGTCAATCGTTACCCCGAAAATATCAGCGAGCTTGGTCAGGATCTCAAAATCTGGCTTGCGCCTATTTTTTTCATAGTGAGAAAGAGCTGCCCGCGTAATTCCGAGGGATTGCGCTAGTTCCTCTTGTTTTAATCCCTTATGTTCTCGTAATTCAGCGATGCGGGTGCCATAATTCATCTGTTTTTCCTCCTGAAGGCAAGGTTAAGAAAGGTAAAAAAGCAATTTTACGCTTGACAAGATACGTTTTGTATCATAAATTAGTTATGTAAGTTACATAACGTATCTTTATTTCATAGTTTTCACTTATGTCTTCGTTTATATACCCTAAGAGGCCACCGATTATTGAGCATTTTGTGCTTATTCGCTGGCTAGACCTTCTATGCGCTATTATACAACATTTTACTATAGATTAGAGGGTCATGCATCGTTCTTTTCCCCGTTATGCAGAGGATCAGTACAAGCGTTATTGCATCGAAAACAAGTCAATCAGGGAGGACTGGTCTTGTGCAGTTGAAAGAGTACATCCGTTTGATCCGTAAAAGAATGTGGTTGATTGGTAGCATCGTACTGCTGGTATGTACTGTAGTGGGCATAAAGAATGTATATTTTACCCCGCAGATTTATGAAGCTACCGCAAAGCTCATTATCAACCAGACGCCACGACCGGATCGTGCAGGTGTCGTTGATTACAGTGTAGTTCAAACGAATATAGCCTTAACGAACTCCTATAAGCAAATTATGATCTCCTCGGCGATTATGGATCAGGTGGTCGCCAGCTTCCCCGACCTTAAGGTCACTCCGTCAGCTTTGGCGCAAAAATTAAGAGTGAACACCGCAGGTGATTCACAGGTCATGGATGTAACAATCCGCGATTTATCGTATACGAAGGCTGTGAAAACCGTCAATGCGGTAGCCAAAGTATTCAAACGGCAAATTCCCTCTATCATGAAAATGGACAATGTCACCATCCTAAGCGAAGCCAGTCTGAATGATCCAGCAGTTCCCGTGAACAGTAATCCCGCTATACAGATATTTATTGCTTTTGTCACCTCTTTATTGTTGGGAATCGGCTTGGCATTTTTGCTGGAGGTACTGGATGATACATTTAAGAATGAAGAGGATATTGAAAAAGAACTCGGTCTGCCTACCCTATCCTTGATTACGAAAATGAAAAAAGAAGATAAACGCTCTGACAGCTCGACTACAACTCCTAAACAGGTAGGTGAAGGGCAATATGCCGCGATTAATCAATAATCAGCTCGTTACATCCCTACATGCTCAGTCTTCCGTTTCGGAGGAGTACCGCATGCTTCGCACTAACATCCAGTTTTCTTCTATAGACGAGCCGATTGAGGTTATGATGGTGGCGTCCGCTCAGGCGGGTGAAGGCAGAACGGTCACGATTAGCAATTTGGCTGTAACCTATGCGCAAGAGGGGAAAAAGGTGCTGATTATGGATATGGATCTGCGTCGTTCCTCTTTGCACCATATGTTTGGTTTGCGTAACCATACAGGGCTGACACGGGTGCTTGCCAATCAACAGGCATGGCAGGATGTGGTTCAGGAAACCGGGATTGACCATCTGCATGCAATTACAGCCGGGCCGAACCCGCCCAATCCGTCCGAGATGCTCAGTTCCCGTAGAATGAATGCTCTGCTAGTTGAGCTAAAAGAACATTATGACGTGATCTTAATGGATACGCCGCCGTTGCTGTCCTTTCCGGATGGCTTAATTATAAGCGCTATGTGTGACGGAGTCATTCTGGTGGTGCAGGCAGGGAAGGTCAAAAAGGATGTCGTCAAGAAAGCAAAAGCGAATTTGGAAAGAGTAAAGGCGCGCATTCTGGGTGTAGTACTTAATAATGTGAAGCGTTCGAATACCCGCGCCGAGAGGGGTATGGAGGAACGCAATCTGACATGAATAAAAAGGAGGAAAATGAGAGTATATAAAATTCTTTTAACAATGTATAAATAATAATTATCAATAAGGAGCGAGGTGATGAGACGTGTCTTCTTCCCGCTCGAACGAGGCCGAAGTGCTGGGCGCGTCAGTGGATGTATATTCGGTCGCTCATGGGCTTGAACGGCGGCAAGGATGGAACGTATACCCGTTCGTGAAGCGAAGCATGGATATTATATTGTCTTTCATTGGAATCATCGTGCTATGCCCGGTATTTCTGCTTGTCATTCTGCTGATTAAGCTGGAGGACCCAAAAGGCAGTGCGTTATTTTATCAAGTACGTATTGGGAAAAATGAGCGTCCGTTTCGCATGATCAAATTTCGTTCCATGGTGTCTGATGCCGAGGCGAGATTGTCTGCACTGCTGGTGGAAAATGAAATTGAGGGTGCGATGTTCAAAATGCGGGATGATCCCCGAATTACCCGTGTGGGTCGCTTTCTTCGCAGAACGAGCATCGACGAGCTGCCACAACTGTTCAATGTACTGCGTGGGCAGATGAGTCTGGTAGGACCCAGACCCCCGTTGCCAAGAGAAGTCCATAATTACACAGTGAGGGATAAGCTGCGTCTGACGGTTACACCAGGCTGCACCGGTCTATGGCAGATCAGCGGTCGTAATCATCTAAGCTTTAACCAGATGGTAGAACTGGATTTGGAGTACATATCCAGACGCAGTTTCCGCACAGATATGATCATTATGCTGAAAACATTTCGTGTGCTGCTAGGCTCCAAGGATGCGTATTAAAGTCTTTCATTTTCACGAAGAAAGTAGGGGATAAGTATGGATCTTCATTCCAACATATATGTAGCAGGGCATAACGGACTGGTGGGTTCCGCTATTGTCCGAGCGCTTCAGAATGCGGGTTACCGTCATATTATTACTCGCACAAGCCGTGAGCTGGATCTACGCAATAAAGAGGCAGTAGATCATTTTTTTGAAACAGAGCCTGTGGATTATGTATTTCTGGCAGCGGCCAAGGTTGGTGGGATTTTGGCGAATAGCGAATATCCGGCTGATTTTATCCGTGACAATCTGCTTATACAAACGAATGTGATTGATGCGGCTTACCGGGTGAATGTAGGCAAGCTGTTATTCCTCGGCTCTACCTGTATCTATCCTAAATTTGCTCCGCAGCCGTTGCGAGAAGAATATCTGCTTACGGGTGAACTGGAGCCTACTAATGAGGCCTATGCGATTGCTAAAATTGCCGGGATTAAAATGTGTCAGTCTTACAACCGTCAGTATGGAACTCGGTTTATTTCTGTGATGCCGACGAATTTATACGGTCCGGGCGACAATTTTGATCTCCAGACCTCTCATGTGCTGCCTGCGCTCATCCGCAAGTTTCATGAAGCCAAGCTGAATCAATCTCCGACTGTAGAAGTATGGGGATCTGGTACGCCGCGCCGAGAATTTCTTCATTCTGATGATCTGGCTGAAGCCTGTCTGTTCCTGATGAACAATTATGAGGGAAATGAAATTGTGAATATCGGCGTAGGTGAGGATATCTCCATTCGTGAGCTGGCTGAACGAGTGAAGAATGTAGTTGGCTATGAGGGGGAAATTACCTTTAACACCTCCGCTCCTGATGGAACGCCGCGTAAGTTGGTAGATGTATCCCGAATTTCCGGGCTGGGCTGGTCGGCGCGTATTTCACTAGAAGAGGGATTAAGGTCTGTGTATCAGGCATTTCAAGGCCTGGATCTGGTTGAACAATAAAAAAAACGGTGGGGGAATTGGAATGAAAAAAGCGCTGATCACAGGGATTACCGGACAAGACGGGTCCTATCTGGCTGAGTTGCTGCTGTCCAAGGATTATGAGGTGTACGGGGTGCGCAGACGAACCAGCACACCGAACTTTGAAAATGTAGCGCATATCCAGAATGACATCCAATGGCTTTCCGGTGATATGACCGATCTGGCTTCATTGATCGAAGCCGTCCGTCAGTCCGACCCAGATGAGGTCTACAACTTGGCTGCTCAATCCTTTGTAGCGGCCTCGTGGCCGCAGCCGTTGGCTACAGGGCAGATTACAGCGCTATCTGTCACCAATATGCTGGAGGCGGTTCGAATTGCCAAACCGGAAGCGCGCTTTTATCAGGCGTCAAGCAGCGAGATGTTCGGTAAGGTGCTGGAGACACCCCAGACAGAAACGACTCCGTTTTACCCACGTAGTCCTTACGGTGTAGCCAAAGTGTACGGCCATTGGATTACAGTGAACTATCGCGAAAGCTTTGATATGTTTGCTTGCTCTGGCATTCTGTTCAATCACGAATCGCCACGCCGAGGACTGGAATTTGTAACGCGCAAGGTGTCGGATGCGGTAGCTCGTATCAAGCTAGGGTTGCAGCAGGAGCTGCGCATGGGAAATTTGGATTCACTGCGAGACTGGGGTTTTGCAGGCGATTATGTAAAGGCGATGTGGCTGATGCTTCAGCAGGATCAACCGGATGATTACGTCATTTCCACAGGAGAAATGCATTCTGTACGTGAACTGCTGCAAATTGCCTTTTCCCATGTAGGTTTAAATTATGAGGATTACGTCGTGATCGATCCTCAATTTGTCCGTCCGGCAGAGGTAGATTTATTGCTCGGCGATTGTGCCAAGGCGAAAGAAAAGCTGGGCTGGCGATTGGAAGTAGGCTTCGAGCAGCTCATTCATATGATGGTGGATACAGACTTGGAGCGGGTAAAAAGGCAGGCTGCAGTTGAAGCTTCTGTTGTCGTATAAGAGATGGAGGGGCCACCCGCCTGAGCGGGGGTCTCTTCGCTGTACATGATTGCAGCTGCATTGACAGAACAGCAGGTTATAAGGCTGTGCGAAAGGTCATTTTTTAAGATGGAGTAAAACCTATGACATTAGTCAAAAAACGCGCCAAACCGCGCAGAAGTTTGCTGGTGAATACATCCTGGCTGTTCGGTGACAAAATGATTCGCATGGTGTTTGGCCTGGCAGTCAGCATCATCATGGCGAGAGTGTTGGGACCAGAGGAACTGGGAAAGTGGAATTATGCGGAATCCTTTTTCGGGATGTTTCTGATTTTCACGACCCTTGGCTTTGATTCTATATTAGTACGCGATCTTGTCAAAGACCCCAAGGATGAGCATGAGCTATTGGGGACGGCAGTTCTGCTGAAATTGGTAGGTACTCTGATAGCCATTGTACTGTCCTATTCCTTCATTTCACTGCTCAGACCGGAAGATAGTTCAGTGCGGTTGATCAATCTGATCCTGGCTACGGCCTCGATATTTCAATTGTTTGATATCATCGACTACTGGTTTCGTGCGCAGATGCTGTCCAAATACACGGTCGTTGCCAAGAATACCGCTTTTGTTCTCGGCTCCATCATCAAAATCATTCTTTTGTTGTCCGGTGTTCCGATATGGTTGGTGGCGTTGTGTGCTCATGGAGAGTTTCTGTTGGGAAGCCTGCTGCTGCTGTATTTCTTCCATAAGGAAGGAAGACGTGTGAACCGATGGACGTTCCGCTTAACCACAGCTCGGCGAATCATGAATCACAGCTGGCCACTTATATTGTCATCCTCCGCTGTATATGTACAGGCACGGATCGATCAAGTCATTATCGGTGAACTGCTGGGGAACGCTGCGGTCGGGCAATACTCCGTTGCACTCCGACTCATCGAAGTGCTGGGCTTCATTCCGGTCGTTCTGACGACGGCTTATGCTCCGGTGGTGACGCGTTCAAAGCAGAAAGGAAGCGACGAATACAGACAGACATTGTCCAAGGTGTATCGGCTGATGTTTATATGCTTTCTTGTGACCTCGGTACCTTTATTTTTTCTATCCCAATGGGTAGTGGTTGTGCTGTATGGGAGAGAATTTACCGAAGCAGGTTCGCTGTTGTCTCTGTTTGCGATTCGTCTGTTTTTCACTAACTTCAGTGTTGCTAAAAGCTTGTTTATTACCAATGAAAATTTGTTTAGATACACGCTGCTGACCTCGGTGGTAGGGGCGGTTACGAATATCGCTTTCAATTACGCGCTAATCCCTTTGCTTGGTGTCCGAGGGTCGTTAGTGGCGACGATCTTGTCCTTTACGATATCTGTATTTCTATTAGATTTGCTGTTTAAGGAAGTTAAATCTAATTTGGGTTGGATGATGAAGTCCATCCTGACCTTTTGGCGTGTTCAAATTACAGTACCGAAAGTTGGAGAGAACAATCATGATACCCATTAAACCGTTTGTTCGGCATGAGGAACAGTGCCCGCATTGTGGAGGTAAGGTACGTGGTGGAGAGGTGCTGTGGCAGGGAATCCATGTATGTGTCAGTACTGCGTGTGAGGGGTGCGGACGCGAATATCTCGAGGACATGAGGGTCGGTCATGCCACGTATTCACCTTATCGTGTAGAAATGCCTGACTATATTCTGACCGGTGATGCGAAGTCGAGAAAATGGCTCGGAGAGCCTTTGCGGCAATCGTTGATGAATCCTTCCTATGACTTAGCAGTCGGTATGACCGTGCATAAAATGAAAGCTTCTACACGTGTAATCATCGTCAACACTATGGATTATTTGTATGGTCATGCTTTGCTCAAGCTGCTCAATGTGCAACGCGAATACGAGCAATCCCCGGACCTGGGAATTATTGTCATTGTGCAAAAGTCGCTGGAGTGGATGGTGCCAGCATATGTGTCTGAAATTTGGACGGTTGATGTGCCATTCAGCAGGGCACGTAACTTTTATCCTGTACTACATCATCGGATGATTGAGGAACTGATGCGTTTTGATGAGGTGTATGTCAGCCCGGTATATTCACATCCCAATCAGTTTGATATTGAGCAGTTTACAGGTGTCTCCCGCTATGACGAGGGGCGTGAGTCGGAGCCGCGCATTACCTTCGTATGGAGGGAAGATCGCTTGTGGAGCGGCAGCCATCATATCGCAAGAGCGGTACAGAAATTTCCGCAGCTCAAACGTGGGCTAAAACCGCTCATTTATCATCAGCGCAGTAAAATCATACGGCTGTTCCGCAGGCTAAAAGAAAGCTTCCCAGATCATCGTTTTACAGTCGCTGGACTTGGGCGTACCGGGAGCTTCCCGGCATGGATTTCTGATGAGCGTGTCACACGCTTCGACCGAGAAAGTGAGCTGCGGGTCTGTGAGGTATACGCAGCCAGCCAATTAGTAATCGGTATCCACGGCTCTAATATGCTACTGCCCTCTGCGCATGCCAGCATGACCATTGATTTGATGCCCAAGGACCGATGGGGGAATTACGCTCAGGATATTTTATTTCACGAAACGGATCATCGGCTTACAGCCTACAAATACCGCTTTGTGCCGATGGAATCGAGTGTGACTCTAGTGGCAGATATGGCAGCTGCCCAGCTCAAAGGGGCAGATCATTTTAATATGCAGATGACGGAGGAAAGGCAGCGTGAACATTCAAGTTGGAGGGGAAAGGCCGCTTCGGGACGGGTTTGATCCTGGAGCGACTATTGTGGATGGAAGTCCGCTTCGGGACGGATTTGATCTTCCGATCGCTGTTGACGAGGGATTCCCTGGATTGAATAGGCCCTGTAAGAGGTCGGAATCCCACGGGGAATATGCTTTCGAAGCGAGCTTTCCTTCGGAAAGCTTTGAGGCGAACGCTGACGCTTCTCCAGATTCAAACCCTTACCCTCCGCTACCTACCGCTGCCAAAAAGAATTTCCCCCAGCCCCTAGGGTGGGAAAGGTAAGAGCCGCCTGGCGATAGCTTCGCCCTATCGCCGCGAACTTCTCGCCGGGTACGCATCCCGGCATAATTAATGCTCTGTACCGTTCTCTGTCAGGGTGACAGCGTTTGGTGGATAGCAATCTTTTAGCAGGCGACAATCTAGTCATCGTTAAGGTCTTGTGTCAGCCCAGTGGTAGTAGCTCTATGCTGTTCAATCGTTTATCGCTATGGTGACCGGTATACAAGCTAGCGCGCAGTCAACGCCTGCGTGCATTCGCTCGCGTATATCCGCGCAGCGGGGGGCACTTCATGCCCAGCATTCCCTTTTTTGAAATGGGGTGACTTTATGGACCCGGCGGTCAGTAGCGGAGCGGTCCATTTGAATCTGAAGAAGCGCTAGCGTTCGCCTTTGCAGTGGGATTCTTACCTCGGAATGTTTTATATATCCAGGAATCCCACTGCAACAGCGATCGGAAGATCAAATGAAACGCGCAGTGTTCTCTGAACCCTCCGTGCTCCATAACTCACCCAATATGAAATGGCAGGAGCCCTGATGATGATTCAAAAAATATTGTATCTCCGCAATTTTGCCAGCAAGGTGAACGGGGACTCATACAATTTACAGGAAGTCGGTTTGGGCAAAGCACTCGTTCGAAAAGGCTATGATTGCGATATTGTTTACTACAACGATCGTAAAGAAACCCATCTGGAACAGGTCTACCGTCACGAAGGATGCACCTTGCGTATTATCTGGCTCTACGGGTTTAAGTTCTTAAGCAACAGCATCTACAGAGATGTTCTCAAAGATTCTTTTCTGGATGCTTATGGTCTGGTCATTACTACAGAATACAACCAGATCATGACCTATCTGCTTTCCCGCAAATGTCCTGATAAGCTGGCGTTGTATCACGGCCCATACCGAGATAACACGCACGCGCTGATCCGCAAACTATACGATATTATGCTGCTGCCGAAGGTAGCAAAATCTCTACGCCATACCTATGTCAAATCCGATCTTGCCAAGCGCTATTTGGAGAATAAAGGTTTTGACAACGTGGTTACGATTGGGGTCGGACTGGATCGCAGTAAAGTAGAGAGAGCATTTGACAGTGACACCAGTAACAACAGTGAAGACATAAGCGGAAAACGTGAGGAAAACCGTGAGGTTGCGAATGAGCTGCGTCGAATCGGAGATCGTCCGGTGCTACTGTATGTTGGCGTACTGGAGGAACGGAGAAATATACGTTTTATGCTGACTACGTTCAAAAGGGTACTCCAAAAGCATCCTAGCTGCCTTTTGTTAATGGTCGGGGATGGACGGAAGACGGACACAGACCGCTATTGGACATATGCTCATGAACTGGGAATAACGGACAGTATTATACATTTTTCAAGAGTGGAGCAACGTCATCTGTGGCAGGTTTACGGAGCGGCGGATGTGATGCTGTTTCCGACCCAATACGATATTTTTGGTATGGTGCTGCTGGAAAGCATGCTGTTTCGCGTCCCGATTATCTCTTCGGTAAACGGGGGCTCGGTTACCTTGATTGAGGACGGAGTGAGCGGAGTGATGCTGAGAAGCTTTTCAGAAGAGGAATGGTCTGGTCGGATAGGCGATTTGCTGGATAATGCTGAGCTGAGACGAAGTATGGCGGAGAAGGCCTTCCTTACGGTCGAGCGTATGTCGTGGGATCGCATTGCGGATGAAATAGTAAGCCATCAAGGGATCAAACCTACGAGTTCGAACCACGCTATGCAATCAACGCAGGAAAGAGGGGCAACCACGTGAGCCAACAGGTCAGCAGACAGATGAGCCCTCCTGTGAGCAAGGTGCTGATCATCCATAACTTTTATCAGCAAAGCGGGGGAGAAGACAAGGTTGTCGAGCAAGAATCAGCTATGCTGCGTTCCAGAGGAATAGAGACAGAGCATTACTATGTGCACAACGACAGCATTCAAAGCAGAGGGCTAGCGAACATGGCAAAGCTGGCGGTAGAGGCGGCATGGTCCCTGCCGGAATTCAAAAGAATCAAAAAGCTGCTTTTACAGGTGAAGCCAGATGTGGTACATGTGCATAATTTTTTCCCGGTTATATCCCCTTCGGTCTATCATGCTTGTGAACGGCTGGGGATTCCGGTTGTCCAGACACTGCATAATTACAGGCTGATTTGTCCGGCGGCAACCTTTATGCGAGGGAATAAGGTTTGTGAAAAATGCCTGCACGGCACGCTGCTGCATTCCATCCGTCATGGATGCTATCGAGGTTCACAGCTTCAGACGATTCCGGTAGCGGCGATGATTAAGTTCAACGATCTGATCGGCACATGGCAGCACAAGGTAAGTCGCTATATTGCGCTGACAGAGTTTGCACGGGACAAATTTGCCGAAAGCGGTATTCCACTAGATCGTATCGCGGTAAAGCCGAATTTTGTCCATCATAAAACAGTGAAAACCCAATATGACCCGAATGATCGTTATTTATTGTTCGTGGGGCGGATTTCAGCTGAAAAAGGGGTTCGCAATCTGCTGCAAGCTTGGTCACAGTTGGAAGATCGGGGGGGATTGAGACTGGTCATCATTGGGGATGGTCCGGAAAAGGCTGAATTGACCGCTGCTTATCCGCAGGAAGATGTTCGGTTTCTCGGTAAGCAGGATGGAGACACGGTACTGGATTGCATGAGCCGGGCCATGTATGTCATGGTGCCTTCCATTTGGTATGAAGGATTTCCCATGACCATTGTAGAGTCTTTTTCTGTTGGAACTCCGGTATTATGCAGCCGGCTCGGTGCACTGGAGGAAGTTGTGGAGGACGGGGTGACGGGTTTCCATTTTCAACATGATGATTTGGAAAATATAAAGACTGTGATTCGCTGTGCAGTAGTCTATGAAAACTATGCAGCTATGAGACAGAAGGTGTCGGAAAACTACGCTGCACGCTATACGGAAGAAGTGAATGTGAAGCAGCTGATGGCGATATATAGCGAGGCGATGGAGGAGCGTGATTATGAAGCAGCTGCCCCAATATAGAGTCGGAAGGATTGCGGATGCAGATATTGCAGCACTTACGTTTCAGGAGACGGTACACATGCTGGAACAATGGGCAGTCGAACGAAAGGACGGCTATGTTTGTATTTGCAACACGCATTCCATTGTCACAGCCGGGAATCATTCCGAGTTCCACGAAGCGCTCACTCAAGCCGATTTGTGTACTCCCGATGGTATGCCGTTGGTATGGGCGCTTAAGCTGTACGGATTTGAGCGTCAGGATCGGGTAGATGGTCCCAGTCTGATGCTCAAGTTGTGCGAACGTGCGCCACAGACGAAGGTAAGTATATATTTTTACGGCAGTACGCCGGATACGCTGGATAGCTTAAAAGAAAGAGTAGAACAGGATTACCCTGGAATCCGCATCGCTGGCAGCTTTTCACCACCATTTCGTGAGCTTCATCCAGATGAGGAGGAGCGGATCATTGATGAAATCAATGCGTCTGGCGCGCATATCATATTCGTCAGCTTAGGCTGCCCGAAGCAGGAAATATGGATGCATCGCAACAAAGACCGCATTCATGGCGTGATGATTGGAGTAGGGGCGGCTTTTGACTATATCACTGGAAAGGTTCGTAGACCGCCACTAGCGATACAAAAGCTTGGGCTGGAGTGGCTGTACCGTCTGATCTGTGAACCGAAGCGATTATGGAAGAGGTATGCCTATAACAATCCGATGTATGTATACCGTTTTCTAAAATCTTATCGGCAAAACAAACGGCTTACGCTTTATCATAATCGGCTTGCAGGAAGAGATATAGAGAAGTGAAGTCGGTAAAAGCAGGATGCAATGAGACAGCATGTAAAAGGGGGAGTTGCTTTGAAGTTATGTGTAATTGGTGCAGGGTATGTCGGGCTGGTGTCGGGGGTCTGTTTTGCCGCACTCGGGAATACCGTCGTCTGTGTAGATCAGAATGAGGACAAAATTCATCAGCTGCGTGCAGGTGGGGTGCCGATTTATGAACCGGGATTAAAGGCTCTAATTAAAGATAACGTAGAACAAGGCCGACTAAGCTTTACAACAGATACGGCTGCTTCGGTGGAGGCAGCCGAAATTGTTATTTTGGCGGTCGGCACGCCTTCACTGCCAGGCGGAGAAGCGAACCTGTCCTATATTGAAGAAGCCGCCTACGAGGTGGCAGACGCCATGAATGGCTACAAAGTAATTGTCACCAAAAGCACGGTGCCTGTCGGAACGAACGAACGTATTCAAAATTGGATTGCGAGCCGCACAAACTATTCGTTTGGTGTGGCTTCGGTTCCTGAATTTTTACGCGAAGGCTCAGCAGTCATAGACACCCTACAGCCAGATCGAATCATCATCGGAGCTTCCGATCCGCATGTGTCCGCTGTGCTGACTACACTGCACGAGCCGTTGACGACAAATATCGTAACCACGGATATCCGTTCGGCGGAGATGATCAAGTACGCGTCGAATGCTTTTTTGGCGACCAAAATTTCGTTTATTAATGAGATTGCAAATATTTGCGAAAAGGTGGGCGCAGACGTTACACGCGTGGCACACGGTATGGGACTGGATCAGCGGATCGGTTCCTCCTTTTTGTCTGCTGGTATCGGCTATGGGGGTTCCTGTTTTCCCAAGGATACACAAGCTCTGATCCAAATTGCAGGTAACGTGGACTATGAATTCAAGCTGCTGAAATCTGTGGTGGAAGTGAATCAGGGGCAACGTTTTAACGTGATTCGTAAACTGAAAGAGGCGCTGGGTGATCTGGAGGGAGCTACGATTGGTATATGGGGACTGGCTTTTAAACCGAATACAGATGACGTAAGAGATGCCCCGGCGCTGGATATCATGCAATCGCTACTGGAGGCAGGGGCGCAAATTCGTGCGTATGACCCGATCGCTACCGCTAACTTCCGCAGACTGCTGGACAGCTCGGAAGTAACGTGGGCAGATAGCGCACGAGAAGCGGCAGAGGGATGTGACGCACTGTGTCTATTGACGGAATGGGAAGAGTTTGGTGATATCGGGTTGGGTGAGCTGAATGAGCTTATGAAGTATCCAATTATGATTGACGGACGCAATGTGTACAGCGAAGAGCAAATCAGACAATCCGCCTTTGCATACTATTCTGTCGGCAGGCCACAGATGAACAATCTGGATGTAGATCGTCATCAGTCTGTAGTGAATCCGTAAAGGGGAGGCTGCGTATGAAACGATGGCTGAAGGTGACATTGGGGGCTGCGGCGATATTGGTCGTAGGGGCTACTGCCTACACCGCTTATGTGTATCATTCCTTTAAAACAGCGGCGAATGCGATGTATCATCCGCGCAGCATCGTGCAGCCTGGGGCGGTTTCTACCCTTGCAACGGACGGAGCAGGGCGATCTGTAGGTACAGACACTGGATCAAGTACACCCAATCCGGCAGCCATCTCCCAGTTCAAGCCGTTCACCGTGCTGGTGCTGGGCGTAGATCGGCGGCCTCACGATCCAGGACGATCGGATACGATGATCGTTTTGTCTGTTAACCCTGCCGAAGGCTCTATGTTGATGTTCAACATTCCGCGTGATACGCGAACAGAGTTGATCGGCAAGGGGCGTGAGGACAAAATCAATCACGCTTTTGCTTTTGGGGGCGTGGATATGTCGATTCGTACGGTTGAGCATTTTTTGAACCATCCGATAGATTACTATGTGCAGATGAACATGGAAGGGTTTGCGAAAATGGTGGACCTTATGGGGGGAGTGGAGGTTCATAATCCACTTGATTTTCAATATGAGGGCCATCATTTTGCGCAGGGTAATTTGAACTTAAACGGAGCTGAGGCGTTGGCCTACGCCCGTATGCGATTCGATGATCCACGTGGGGATCTCGGAAGAAATGCCCGCCAGCGGGAGCTCCTCAAGCAAATTCTGGCCCAGTCCATCAGCAAGAAAGGGCTGTTGAGGGTAAAGCCGATATTGGAAGCAGCGGGGGAGCAGATTCGCACAGACATTACCTTTGACGATATGACCACTTTCCTGACCCGGATCGGTCCGTCCCTCAAGCAGACGGATACCGTTGAACTGAAGGGACATGGGCGTAAAATTAACGGTGTATATTATTACATTGTGGAGGAGCAGGAACGCCAGCGTCTCCATGGAGTGCTGGAGAAGCATTTGCTTACCACGGCCATATCGCCTTAGGTAAGCCTTATGTAGACGGGTGCCCTATTTGGGAGGTCACCCGTTATTTTCTTCTAAAGACTTCTAAACAAGGCTTGTCCCACATACATCTGTAGAGAATTCGGTATAGTCGAACAGAGGGAGGGGCAATGTGTGCTGTTTAGAAGGAGAGCGGCTTCGGCGTTCGTCCGTAAGCTATTATATTTTGCCATCATATGTGGATTGTTATGGCTACTGTGGCTGGGTCTGCGTGGGGTGATGTCTACAGGCGAGGGCGATCAAGCGGTAGAAGCACTGAACGAGTTCTACACTATGGAGCAATCGGGAAATTTCGGAGGTTCATGGGAGTTTTTTCATTCGCAAATGAAAAAGAAATTCGAGAAATCTACGTATGTACAGCAGCGTGCGCACGTTTTTATGCAGGATATGGGGACGGATACGTTTACGTTTGAACTGGGGGAGCCGCAGGCTGAATATGACATTCGTACCGATCCGAATGGAGAGGAGTTAGGGAAGGTTTACCGTATTACGGTCACTCAGCATTACAAGACCCGATTCGGTAATTTTGATATCGTACAGCCTTGTTATGTGACACAGGAAGATGAGAAATGGCGGGTGCTTTGGATATACAAGGACAAGGAATAGAGGCTGCGTGGTGTTTCTAAAAGGTTAAATATGGTACAATACTTCCAAAACCGGAAATGTAAAGTAAAATGGATAACAGCTTCACTCCGGATGGAAGGAGTTTCATAGTATGCAGCAAGCGACAGGACAGGTTCCCGTCATACGTATGGAGGGTGTGAGTAAAATCATTTCCTCAAAAGCGATCGTGGATGATCTGACGCTGGAGGTTCCGGCGGGACAGGTATTTGGTTTCCTCGGACCCAATGGTGCGGGAAAAACGACTACCATCCGTATGATGGTTGGCCTGATTTCGATCAGCAAGGGCGATATTCATATTTGTGGAGACAGCATTAATACCGATTTTGAAAAGGCCGTTTCCCATGTCGGCGCAATTGTTGAGAACCCGGAGATGTACAAGTTTTTGACAGGCTATCAAAATTTGCAGCATTTTGCGCGAATGTCTCCTGGGGTGACCCAAGAGCGCGTGGATGAAGCGATTCGTTTGGTGGGACTCGGAAACCGAATTCATGATAAAGTAAAAACCTACTCGCTGGGGATGCGGCAGCGACTTGGGGTAGCTCAGGCGATTTTGCATCGACCGAAGCTGCTCGTGCTGGACGAGCCGACCAACGGCTTGGACCCGCAGGGTATTCGAGAACTGCGGGATTATTTGCGTCAATTGACCCGTACGGAAGGAATTACCGTGTTCGTATCAAGCCATTTGTTGTCCGAGATGGAGCTGATGTGCGACCGTGTAGCCATTATTCAGAGCGGACGGCTGGTTGATATCAAGCAGCTAAAGAATACAGGGGAGGAAGTGCAGACGGCAGAAATTGCTTTTGAGGTAAATGATGCCGAGCAAGCTTATGCGCTTGCTGGAGCAGGGCGCGTCGAAGGCAATCAACTGCTGCTTCACTTGGAGCGGGAACAGATCGCAGAGATGAACAGCCTGCTGGCTGCAAACGGAGTTAAAGTATATGCGATTCGCCCGATTGCCCGTACGCTGGAAGATCAATTTTTGGAAGTGACGGGAGGCGGGTTCATTGGCTGATTTCTTCAAGCTGGTACATAACGAAAATCTGAAAATTTACCTGCGTGTGCGCACATGGATTATGCTGGGTTTGCTGGCGGTCATCACGGCTGCGATTCCGATGCTGATTTCCCTGGTTTCCGATCAGGTCAGTGTGTGGGATGGAATTGCGTTGACAACGTTGTTTACATTTTTCCTCAATACGACGTTTACGGTCATTGTAGCCGCTGATTCGGTGGCTGGTGAATTTACTTGGGGAACGATTAAGTTGTTGCTCATCCGACCTTGGACTCGCAGCAAAATATTGTTGTCCAAGTATATATCCGTGATTTTGTTCAGTTTGCTCGGAACGATCATTTTGATCTTGATGGTTACGCTGTCCTCATGGCTGATGTTATCCAAGGATGCACCAGCGGGTTCTGTTCCGCTGTTCAGTGATCCGATATCTTATGTAACGCTGAACTTTTTGTATAGCTATATCGCCTTATTCGTGACGATGGCCTTTGCATTTATGCTATCCGCAGTTTTTCGTTCCAGTGCCTTGGCGATTGGGCTGTCGTTGTTCATGATGTTCACCAAAACAGTCTATAACTCTATTGGCTTGTTCAGCACAGATCGTTATGAATGGACCCAATACGTACTATTTACACATATGGATCTGAAAAAATATCTAGATATGCCGCCGGGTACAGTAAGTTCCAGTCTAACCTTTTCGCTCACCGTGCTGGCCGCCTATTATGTGATTTTTATCGCCATTGCCTGGGTGGTTTTCGTAAAACGGGATGTTTCGACCTAAATGGAAGTGCCATAGAGTAACACAAAGGACGTTCAAATGCCTAGCATTTGGACGTCCTTTTATTATTTCAGGAATTTGCAAAATCCTCATTTAACACTATTTTATCCTGTATATATGTCATTTTTGCTACACATTCTGCGTGTAGGGGTATATTGTAATCTATTTTCAGCAACAATCAATCAATAGGGTCATTTTGCGTTTAAAGAGGTAGAGAGAACAGAACAGAGGGGGGCCGCATGATATGCTGCAAAATAATCGTTTTTTTCGTCTGACTACTGGTATTGTCATGCTATTACTCATCATTTACTTGGGCTCCAAAGTAAGCTTTATATTCAGTCCTCTCGTATCTTTGGTCAGCTTGCTGGTTGTACCGTTGATGCTATCTTTTTTCCTCTATTATTTATTGAGGCCGATTGTAGATGTAATGGAACGTAGAAAAATCAAACGATCTATCTCCATCTTGCTGATTTATTTGGTCATTGGAGTGTTATTGTTTGTTTTCTCATGGGGTGTGTGGCCTACGTTGCGTGATCAGGTAACCAATTTATTTGAAAATGCGCCGAAGCTCATTAAAAGTCTGGTTGATCAATTGAACCAATGGCGGCATAATCAATCCTTGAGACAAGTGCTGCCTCCGGGTGAAGACCCGCTGTCACAACTGTCAGATACGTTGAACGAAGCTTTTTCGACACTGTCTGATTACTCGGTAAAGCTAGTATCGTTCGTATCCTACTTTTTTATCGTATTGGCTACTTTTCCCATATTGCTCTATTACATGCTGAAGGAAGGAAGCAAGTTTGGCCCTAAAATGCTAAACTTCTTTCCTAAAAAATATCACAAAGACGCGTTGGAGGTCATGGAAGATATCGATAGCGCGCTTAGCAGCTTTATCGTGAGTCGGGTGCTGATCAATGTCGCGTTGGGTGTGATGATGTTCCTTGGATTTTTAATTATTGGTTTGCCTTATGCCTTGCTGCTCGCCGTTATTTCGATTTTTCTTAATTTTATTCCCTATGTGGGGGCAGTGGCTGCTTCTATACCTGTAGTTATTATTGGATTTCTCGAATCACCTTCGATGGCGCTCTGGTCGCTGGTCGTGGTGATTGCTGCACAGCAAATTCAGGATAATTGGCTGTCACCTATAGTTTTTGGCAAACAGCTGGATATTCATCCGTTGACTGTCGTTATTTTACTGTTGGTTGGTGGCGACCTGCTCGGGATTCTGGGCATCATTTTGGTGATTCCATTGTATATGTGCGGAAAAATTGTCATACGTAAGGTGTACCAATTATTTTTGGAACGCAGAGTGGAGGATATTATGGAATGAATGGAGTGTATACTGATTTTACCCTGCTTCGGATTGCAGATCGGCTTGGCTGTCCTCCCTGTTTTTGCTGAAACTAGATTGGGTTTCGTCGTTTGACTCATCCGTAGAAGTTGACAACTCTACATCCTTTGTTCGGTTCATTTGACTTGTGCCGTCCAGTACACCGCCTTCAGATATGACCAATGCAGCGGTCGCCGTATTTCCGTACAGTTCACCTGTCGGCGTAATGGTCAGTCGTCCTTCTGTAGTAATGCTGCCGAACACCTTACCGGCAAGAATGACGTCTTGTGCGATGATGTCCGAACGTACCACAGCAGATTCTCCAATGACGACAGTACGAGTGCTGCGGATATCGCCCTGAAAATGACCGTCAATCCGAATATTGGCCTCTGCCTCAACTGTACCTTCAAAGCTGGTGCCATTAGCGAGCAGTGTATCCATAGCTGGGGCGGAGAGCTTTTTTTTGGATTCCTTGAACATGATGGTTTTCCCCCAATCTTTTATTGTAAGGATTTTGAAAAGTCCTCATTGTACATACAGTAATGGATCGACAGGTTGGTTATGCTTGACGATCTGAAAATGCAGATGAGGTCCCGTGCTTCTCCCGGTACTTCCTAACAGACCGATGGTCTGTCCTTTGTGGACACGATCTCCTGGAGCCACCTGCATGCCGCTCAGGTGCATATACCAGCTCTGGAGTCCGTCAGAATGCTGGATGATGATGCACTTGCCGCGGGCTCCGCTAGAAGCAGCCTCCAAGACGGTGCCTGCTCCTGCTGCATAGACAGGATCACCGGTTTGTCCGGCAATGTCCACGCCTGAATGAAAGGCAGATCTACCCGTAAAAGGGTCGCTGCGATAGCCGAAGCTGGAGGTCATTCGCCGTGAACCAACAGGCCAAACGGAGGGATTCCCTTGTTCGGCAAGAGCCAGCCTACGGGTCTGGAGTAGCTGTGCGGCTTGTTTGCGCTCCAGATTCTGCTGTACGGCATTTGCTTGCTGAATAGAGCGGGGAACCGTACGTTCCACCGTGTCCAACAGAGATTCGATCTCCTGAAAATCATCCATTGCCTGGCGAGTTAGGAGGGCAGTATTTTCATGCACTGCGATCAGTTCACCTCCAATATGGCCGGAAGCATCCCAGGAGAGCGGCGTCATGGTCTTTTTATGGTTACTTGTGGCAGATGAGTTTCCGTGTTTACGAATGAATTGCTGCATTTGTTGTTCCAGCTCTGTTACGCGCTGAAGGCGTTCACGAATATTGGTGGCTTGATTCGTCAGCTCCATGACTTCCTGCCGTAGTCGCCCAATGGCTGCATCCTTGTCCGCTACCGTGACCTCCATCTGCAAACTCTGGACAGCAAGATTCGTTTCCATTTGGGAGATAATATGGGAAGAACGGATTTGCAGCCCAATCACGAGTGTAGAGATAGACGCGATCACAAGAGTCGGGACGAGAATGACAGCGGCAGTAGAGCATTGTAGCTGCTTGGGCGGTTGCTGTGCATCCCGAATAACAAGCAGGGTCATCCGGCGATTTAGGCTTCCTTTTTTCATAATCGCTCCTTTCCGGACATCGCTCCTATAGTGCTTGGTTACTATCTATTCAGCTTAAGAGGCAAACATGTCAAAAAAATTGGAGCTTAGTATAAAACGTAGATGAGGATTTTGCAAAATCCTAAGATATATAAGGAGGCTTAGACATGCTGTGGTTGCTGTTGGTTTTAATTGTTTTTATTTTTCAGACCGGGACGATCCTGCTCTTTGAATTTCGCAAGCCGTCCAAAGCGGTAGCCTGGCTCTTTATTTTGTTTTGCTTCCCGCTCATTGGCTTTGTCGTGTACTACTTTGTTGCACAGGATTATCAGAAGCGCAAAATGGTCCGAAAAGGGGGATCGCAGCTGTTTCGTGAATTTCGCGAGCGTCTGTGGGCGCAATCCAAAGTGATTGAACATGTGGAGCAAATGCATAATCCTCATTTCAAGCATCAGGAGCGCCTGTTTAACCAGTTAATTCGCATGTCGGAAAACCCGTTGACTGGATGTAATCGCACACGTGTGCTGACGAACGGTGAAGAAACCTTCGAGGCTATGCTGACAGCGATGGAACAAGCCCAACATCATATCCATGTGGAGTTTTACATATTTCGGGCCGATGAAATCGGAAGAAAGTTTCAAGAGGTCATGATCCGCAAGGCACGTGAGGGAGTAAAGGTACGATTCGTTGTGGACGGTGTAGGAAGCTATAATTTGCCTTATTCCTTTATTCGTACCTGTAGTGAGGCGGGAGTGGAATTTCATTATTTTCTACCTCCGTTTTTCGCCACGTTGGATCGCCGGATCAACTATCGCAATCACAGGAAAATCGTGGTGGTGGACGGCATGATTGGATTTGTGGGTGGGATTAACATAGGCGACGATTATCTCGGAAAATACCCCAAAGTGGGATTTTGGAGGGATACGCATTTGCAGATTGAAGGAGATAGCGTCTATTTTCTCCAAAATGCATTTCTTAGCGACTGGAAGCTGGCTTCAGGGGAGAGATTGATGGATGTGAATTTATTTCCTCCACATACCTGCACCGGGGATGAGGAAGTACAGATTTTGAGCAGCGGTCCCGATCAGGTATGGGATACGATTCAGGAAATGTGTTTTGGTGCGCTCACGGTTGCCAAAAAGCGGATTTGGATTACGACGCCGTATTTTATTCCTGATCCGGGGATTCATGAGGCGCTCAAGCTGGCAGCAGTCAGTGGCGTAGATGTGAAAATCATTATTCCCTACCAATCAGATTCGAAGCTGGTTCATCTGGCGTCTTTATCCTATGTGCAAGAACTGTTGGAGACAGGGGTGGAGTTCTACCAATATCGAAAAGGATTTATTCACGCCAAAGTGGTGATTGTCGATGATTTACTCGGCTCGGTCGGGACCGCTAATATGGATATGCGCAGCTTTTTCTATAATTTTGAGTTGACCGCTGTAGTTTTTGCTAATTCAGCGCTGGAACGGCTTTCGGCAGATTTTGCAGAGGACATTTCCAACTCCTCACGCATTGATTTGAACGTGTTCCGCAGACGGCCTCGATCTCAGAAAACAGCTGAAATTCTAACTCGCATGCTCTCTCCACTCCTTTAAAGGCGATTTTCGACGTTTTTATCGCTATAATCCCACTTTATTGTGATTTATGTGCTCTTTGCTAACTTTTTTGCGCAAAATCGCAGTTTTATGGTATACTATTCATATAACACAAGCGCGGTAAAGGAGAGGGGACTGCGGATAGCAGCCCCTTTTTCGGTCCAATATACCATACTGTAACGGGGGGATTTATATATGAGTGTAGTGAGCAAGGAAGTCCAAAATCTGTCTGAGATCACAGATGTGACCGGAGAGTTGACCAAGATCAGCAAAATTCCAGCTAATCCGAAGAACAAAGCAAAACGCCTGTTTCAGCGTGCGGCCATGATTATTTTCGGTGCGGCGCTTATGGCAGTGGGCCTCGAAATATTTCTGGTTCCTAACGGCGTTATTGACGGAGGCGTTACAGGTATTTCCATCATGGCCTCCAAGATTACTGGCTATCCACTCGGCATTTTCCTGACCCTGTTGAACCTTCCATTTTTACTTATCGGCTATAAACAAATCGGTAAAACCTTCGCTTTATCCACATTATTCGGCATTATTGTGATGTCCATCGGTACCGCGTTACTTCACAATGTAAGTGCATTGACTCCTGGCGAACCGCTGCTCGGCGCTATTTTTGGGGGCGTCATTCTCGGTGTTGGGGTGGGTCTTGTAATTCGGTCCGGCGGCTCGCTGGATGGGACAGAGATCGTAGCTATTCTCGTCAGTGAAAAAACTCCTTTTTCGGTCGGTGAGATCGTACTGTTCGTTAATATCTTCATTCTGGGAAGTGCAGGTTTTGTGTTCGGTTGGCCGAATGCCCTGTATTCCATGATTGCTTATTATATCGCCATGAAAATGATTGATATTACAATTGAGGGTCTGGATCAGTCCAAATCGGTCTGGATTATTAGTGAAAAATACCGTGATATCGGGGATGCCCTGACAGACCGTCTTGGACGGGGCGTCACTTATCTGGAAGGTGAAGGCGGCTTTACGGGCGAAAGCAAGAAAGTGATTTTCGTTGTCATTACCCGACTGGAGGAAGCGAAGCTGAAGAGCATCGTTGAAGATTGGGACCCGCACGCTTTCGTTGCGATCGGTAACATTCACGATGTGAAGGGCGGACGCTTTAAGAAAAAAGGAATACACTAGCGCAAGGGGACAATTTCTCAGCCTAATGGCTGCGGGGTTCGTCCCCTTTTTTGTTCTTCCAAGCATGGATCAGGTTCGGTGTGCCTTGGTGCGCATATGCTTGAGGACGTCTTCTACGGGCTGGGGAGGAACCTTGTCGATTAAGTCGCCTACCTGGTTTAGTCGTTCCTCAATATTCAGCAAATGGTAGTCAAGTGGTGAGACATCTTGCCGTACCTCTTCCCAGGTTAGCGGAGTAGAGACCGTAGCACCGGGGCGTGCCCGCGGGGTATAAGGAGCGGCCAGAGTTTTCCCCTGATAATGCTGCAAGTAATCAAAATAGATGGCTGTTCCACGATCCTTCTTTAACCGTTCGAGTGTGAACAGATGCGGGTGCTTTTCTGTCACAAACTGCCCGACTAATAGCCCAATGCTGCGAAGTTCATCGAAGGTTATGCCTGTACGGATCGGAACGATAATTTGTACACCTGTAGCCCCGGATGTTTTGGGGACGGAATCCAAACCAAGCGAAGCCAGTACTTCACCGACAATAGAGGCGGCCTCCATAATACGTGGCTCCACCTCTCTGGATGGATCAAGGTCTATCATCCATTCACAGGGCAGCTTGCTTCCCGTTTCATGCAGAGAGGGATGGAATTCCAACGCAGCTTGATTACCAAGCCAGAGAAGTTGTGGCAATTTGCCGAGCACAATATATTCAATACCATCATGCAGAGCGGTTTCAATATAGTCTGGCCGAGGACGTGGGGCATTTTTTTGGTAAAAAAAATCACCATGAATCCCATGTGGCCAGCGGATGACGGTCAGCAGACGATGATGGCAATATTTGAGCAGGAAGGGAGCCAATACCGCGAGCTTGCGAAGATATAGCGCCTTAGTCACGCCTGCTTCAGGCCACAGCGGTTTATCTGGGTTTGTGATAGGAATTTCCTGACCTTCAATGGTAATTGTACCTTTAACAGCTTGTCCCATAGTGCTATCCTCCTTTGGCTAATATGCAGCAAAATCTTTATTTATAGGCTGATTGTTGAGCTCATAGATCTACATATGGTTTAACATGAACGTGAAGTGCTGAATTTATCCATCAAAGGGATTGACAAGATACACTATGTATCATAAATTTATAATAAAAAATACGATATGTATCTATTAAAGGGACTTGAGCAGAGGTAGAGGAGGAGTTTGCTTGATTGAAAAGCAAGGCGGAGGGCTGGTATTCCTGTTAAGTGTCCCTCGGAGTGGAAGCTCGCTGCTTACCGCCATTTTGCAAAACCATTCCCGCCTGTTTGCCACGCAGGAAATGTGGTTTCTGCTCAGTTTATATGATCTTCCTCAGTCACATGCACGGCCATATGGAGGAACAGGGATACTTCGGCAATTTTTTGAAGGTATGGTCCCCCCCGATGTATTGGAGCAGGCCTCCCGTTCGTATGCACTTGAAATATATAATGGTCTGCTTCAAGGAACAACAGCAGATATGCTTATCGACAAATCCCCGCGTTACTATACGGTTTTAGAATTTATAGACCGTTTATTCCCTGCTGCCCGCAGGCTGTGGCTTATCCGGAATCCTTTGGCCATTGTGGCCTCATTCAAAAAGGTTAATCAGCTACGGCATGGACGTTTTCAACTGCTGGAGGAACTGGGGGGTCCGCATTTTAATATGAAAATGACGGATATTACGGTTGGTTTATTCCGTTATGCTCATTATTTTGCTACACCTCATCCACTTGCATACCCGCTTAGGTATGAACAACTCGTATCCAATCCAACGATGGAGATCGAGAAGCTGTGCGGTTTTCTGGGAATCAAGTATGAGCTGGGGATGGAAAAGTACGGGGACTTTGTGGATACGCCCAAATCCAGTCTTTTTTATAGTATGGGAGCGGGTGATCCCTTCGTAGGAGAGCATGAGCAGGCGCATCAAGATTCGGTACATAGCTGGCAACACTTGTTGAGTAAAACGGAAATTGAGCTGTATTGCAGAAGCATTGGGTCCCGCATGTTTAAGCAGCTTGGTTACGCGGAAGAGCTGGAGCAGGCTGAGCAGATGACTGGAGTCCGCTTTGAGGATGAGCCGGATATAGAGTTGCTGAGTCGACGTACACAACAATTCCTCCAGCAAAGCGGCTTTGAATGGAAGGCAGCTTATCGGATGCTGCAAGAACAGGATGCAGATAACAGAGAACTCGTGATAAATGCAACCCGTCATGCTGCATCTCAAGATCCGGCAAGGATGCATGTGGACCAGATCGTGAACGATCGGCGGATTCAATCCCTGGAAAACAGGTTGGCACATAGCTATGAGGAGCGGAACCGTCTTATCGCTCAGCTCCAAAGCTATCAACGCCCAAATCAAGGTCTCCGATATCGCAGCCTCTTTGCCCGTAAGCTCGGGCGCTTGGCGTCTGTAGTGTTATCAAGTATAGGAAAAGAAAAAGGGGGAAGAACGTGAGTGCGATTGCCGGAATCTATAGCTTTGGGCATGAGTCCGTATGCACCGAAGAAGGCGGGAAAATGATGCAAGCCTTGCGAAAATATCCCGCTGACCGCGTATGCGCTTGGTGTGAAGGCTCTATTTTTTTGGGTTGTCATGCCCAGCATGTGACCCCGGAATCTGTTCATGAGCGTCTTCCCTTCCATGATGAGCTAAGAGATTTGGCAATCACAGCGGATGCAATTATTGACAATCGTTCCGAGTTGTTTGAACGGCTGGGAGTTGAGCAGGAACGGCGACAAGATATCACGGACAGCGAGCTGATTTTGCTGGCATATGACAAATGGGGAGTGGATGCAGCCGGTTATCTGATAGGTGATTTTGCCTTTGTTATTTGGGATGCCAAGGAACATCGATTATATGGTGCTCGAGATATGACAGGCAATCGTACGTTGTACATCTACCAGCATGACCGAGGATTCGCGTTTAGCACGGTAGTCGCTCCGCTTTTGGCCCTGTCCTCTCTGCGAAAAGAATTGTATGAGCCATGGCTGGCCGAATTTTTGTCCATCCGCGCCATGCAGGAATCCGTCGATATCGGAACGACCGCATACAAGCATATCAACCAGCTTCCTCCTGCACATTGGTTCACTATGGAGGAGGGAAAGCGAACCCTTCATAAATATGCATGTCTGGATGAGGTAGAGCCACTGCGGCTCAAAACAGGGGGCGAGTACATAGAAGCTTTCCGCGAGGTGTTCACACAAGCGGTCACTGCCCGACTACGGACGCATCGCGCTGTAGGGGCTGCCTTAAGCGGAGGGCTGGATTCTGGAGCGGTTGCCAGCTTTGCCGCGCCATCGCTGCACTTGCAACAAAAGCCGCTGCATGCCTACAGCTATGTGCCTGTTCAAGATTTTACAGACTGGACACCGCCTACATTGCTGGCGAACGAACGAAGCTATATTCAGTCTACGGCTCGCTATGTAGGCAACATTCACGAGAATTATATGGATTTTGAGGGGAAAAGTCCGTTTTCAGAAATTAATATTTGGCTGGAACTCATGGAAGCACCCTACAAATATTTTGAAAACTCCTTCTGGATCAGAGGTTTTTACGAAAAAGCACAGGAGCACAATGTCGGTGTACTGTTGACCGGGGCACGAGGCAACTTTACCGTATCGTGGGGCCCTGCACTAGACTATTATGCCCGGCAGTTTCGTCGTTTGCACTGGTTGCAATCCTTTCAGGGATTGTGGCGGTACAGCAAGCTTACGGGCAGGCGCATGTCACATCTACTCCCCGTAATGTTGAAAAAAGCAACTTCACTTGAATCTCTTTCATGGTTGCGGCGTAGCAATCGAAGTCCTGTTCCTTCCCTGATTCACCCGGAGTTTGCCAAACGGATGCATGTAGAAGATATTCCTGTATTGAGCGGAACAGGTTGGATAAAAAATGCCGATCAGACGAGAAAAGAGAAGTTCTCAAATTTGGCGATTGCCAACAAAAATGGTGTGGTTGCGACCAAACTTTCACTACGTTATGGCCTATGGGAACGTGATCCGACCGGGGACAGCCGGGTAATTCGTTTTTGCTTATCGGTGCCTTTTGAGCAGTATGTGCAAAACGGTCGGGACCGTGCCCTCATTCGTAAAGCCATGCGTGATCATCTACCTGATGATGTTCGGTTGAACCAGCGGGTACGCGGCGTGCAGCCTGCCGATTGGCTACATCGTATGCTTCCTTGCTGGGATATGTTTATGGGGGAGCTTCAACTGATGTGTCATGATTTACGAGCGGCTGAATATCTCAATATTGAGTTAATAAAGACGGCTATGGCGAAACTTCGCCACCCCCGCCCTGAACAGGCGTCTGATCCCAATATACGACTACTAATGCATAGCCTGATCGTGTACCGTTTTCTCTGTGGATTGAACTGATTCAGATTGATCTGGGCGGACAGTTCGTCATTCGTTGGAGGGGAGGTGATGAAATGAGTAAAAAAGAATGGCAGGAACCGACGATAGAGGTGTTGGATATTAGCCAGACCATGGCGGGGAAAGGCTGGAGACAGATTGATTGGGTGTCCGACCACGATGCCGATATTTATAATCCAAGCTAATAGATGGTTATACATGCAGCCGATGTTGGACTGGAAGCTAGACAGTCGGCCGATAACGATTAAATGAACGAAAATAGCATAATCCATTGGACTCGTATTCAATACAGAGCCGTCTTTATTTCTTTCGGGTTAGAGGTTTTGCCCAAGAAATAAAGACGGGATTTTTAAGGACAGAGGAGTGAGTCCTACCGTGCATGACAGGAGTGCAAATGTTAGTTGGACGAAATATACAGCCTTTGGACTCAGGATTGCCAGTGAACTGAATCTGCCTGAGCTGCTTCTGGCAGCACCGGAAGCAGTAGAGGATGTAGTCATTCGACAGGCTGATTTGACTGCATGGAGTGGTCAGCTGGAACAGGCCAATTTTGTGATGCTGGATGAACGATTTATGTTCCAAATACCAGGCACGGCCATTTATGCCGTCAGGGAAGGCAAGGAAATCGAGGTAAGCATATTCTCCGGGGCCGATCCTGACACCGTGCGGCTATTTGTGCTGGGTACGTGCATGGGTGTTCTGCTGATGCAAAGACGAATATTACCTATTCACGGAAGTGCGGTCGTCATTGGGGGGAGGGCCTACGCATTTGTGGGTGAATCGGGTACGGGGAAATCGACACTGGCGGCTACTTTTAGGCAGGCAGGTTATCAGATGGTTAGTGATGACGTGATTGCTGTAGAAGCTACGGCTTCCTCAGCCATCGTGTATCCAGCTTATCCGCAGCAAAAGTTGGGATTGGATAGCTTGCTCCAACTGGAGGCTTTACGGGAGAACAAGCATGCACGCACAATAAATCACATACGGTCCCTAACGGATGGCAATTCTGTAATGCCACAATACAGAGATCTGCGTATGCTTGCAGATGAGCTGAATAAATATGCCGTACCCGCCGTAGATGAATTTTTTAACGATCCGCTGCCCTTAGGGGGCGTATTTGAGCTAGTGGCAGATTCTCCAATCCGTGCGTCGATGCGCGAAGGGGAGTTAGTGGCAGTTACGGAACAGCCCTTGAACGTTCTGGAGTGCTTGCATACATTACTACAACATACATATCGTAGGGTGATTATTCCGCGAATGGGTTTGAGTGAATGGTCGTTTGATACAGCGGCTAGGATGGCTCGTAAAGTAGAGGGCTGGCGGCTGCTGAGGGATAGTTCCGTCTTTACTGCGTCCGAGGTTGTACAACGGGTACTTGATATCATTCGTAAGGAGGAAAAGAGTTATGGCAGCCACTAATCCAGCTAAAGACCATTATCGCGTCATTTACGGTGAAGAGGTCTACGTCAGTGATATGGACGGGGAAAAAGTGATGATGAGTATTAACACTGGTAAATATTACAACTTAGGCTTCACAGGAGGACGAATCTGGGAACTGGCAGAATCCGGTCCTTCACTTGGCGATATCGTAACTGTCCTGACGAACGAATATGAGGTGGACGAGGAACAGTGCAGACAGCAGGTACACACCTTTGTGGCTGAGTTGGAGCGGGAAGGACTGTTAAAGCTTCTACGGGAGTCGGTATAACATGCGGATACAACGGCTTCTTCTCCTGTCTCCAGAGGTCAGGAGATTGTTGCCGGAAGCTTGGCTGGAGCTGGGATGGGCGAGGCTGCGCCAGCGTCGTTCTTTTGGGGATTACTCAAGGGTTTGGGGTATATGTACGGAAGAAACTCCATGGCAGTGTGATGTCGGGCAGGAGAAGTCCATTCAGCAGATTTCGCACGCTGTGGAGCTGGCAAGCCGTTATACTCCTTGGCGCAGTAGTTGTCTTGTACAAGCCGCTGCGGCGATGACGTTGCTGGGACGTAGAAAACTGGACTGCACGCTGTATCTGGGCACAGCCAAAAATGCCGCTGGCCGCTTGGCCGCACATGCATGGGTACGTAGCGGACCGATTTATGTAACGGGGAAACGGGAGATGGAAGCATTTACGGTGGTGGGGATATTCGGGAGACGTGCTGTGACGGATACAAATACAAAGATGGAAGATAAAGGTAGTTCTTTGCTTTAATGCGATGAGACAAAAGAAGTCCAAAGAATCGAAGGAGAAGAATGCATGCCCACCAAGTCTGTTTTGGAACTTGCGAATTGGAATGAGGATCAGGAATTAACGTTGTTACTCACTCTATTGGGGAAAGACTTTTCTCATTGGCAGGATAAGACTGCTGCTACCCAGCTGCGTGAGATAGATTGGGGCCGCTTTTTACGTCTGACCGAGCACCATCGAGTGGTACCTACGGTGTATCTCCAACTGAAAACATTGAATCATCCGTTCATTCCCGCAGAATTGTTGCGAAACCTTCAGGCGCAATATCATCGAAACACGCTTCGCATGCTCCATCTTCAAGCAGAAGCCGGGCGTCTGACCAGGCTGCTCATAACTCATGGAATCCGTGTGCTTATACTGAAGGGTCCTGCTCTGGCACAGCAATTGTACGGGGATGTTTCTCTGCGTACCTCCAAAGACATCGATTTACTCATTGCCCCTGACGATATGGATGAGGCTGAGCATTGGATGAAGGAAGCCGGATATGCGTCCAAGAGCGGAGAAGTGCGTGTCCTTGGCAGTTGGAAATGGAAGGACCATCATGCATCCTACCTCCATCCGCAAAAACGGGTAGAGATAGAGTTGCATTGGCGTCTTCACCCGGATGGGGGTGGGGAACCCTCTTTTGACGAGCTGTGGAGCTGTCGGCAAATGGGTAAAGCTACAGGAGCCGGTCGGATGGTATCGTTGGCACCTGCCGACAACAGGACTGCGATGACGTCCTGTATGTATACGCTTGGCAGCGAGCATCAATTTCTGTACTTGAGTGCGCATGGTGCGCGTCACGGCTGGTTCAGGCTGCGCTGGCTGGTTGACATCGACAGGCTTGCGGTATGTGCTGTCGATTGGGAGGCGCTACTGCCGATGATGCGCCGCTACGGGGGCCTGCCTGCTGGCGGGCAGGCCTGGGCGCTCGCCGCTGCGCTGTTGGGTACGCCGATACCAGAGCCGATGCGTCCGGTATCGGCTACCCGGCAGGCGCACAGGCTCGCGCTGAGCGCGCTGGCCTTCATGCAGGCCAGCGTTCCCGCACCATACCCGATTGCCCACGGGTCGGGTACAGGTAGGCTTGCTCCATCAGAGCTGCTGCGCAGCAGAGCTTTGGCGGAGCAAGCGGAGGCCGCCCCTCTGGATGGCGGTCCTTCATTGTGTAGTACCTGTGGCGAAGCAGCCATGCTTGCCACCAGTGGCGTTACTAGCATCACAGAAGGTGCCAGTAACGACGACTATAGCCCGATGAGCACCGCTACCAGTTGTGCCCCCATTACTCCAGCTGTCGCCTCCAGCCAAGTCATGACCAGAAACACGGCGGCTGCCCATCAGCCGGTCAGCCGCACTTACTTGCTTTCCTTAAAAGAGCCAAGACACAGACTAAGGTACCTCATCAGCCGTTTATTTCCTTCTACGGGGGATTCGGCCGTTTTTCCACTGCCTCGCCAGCTGCATTTTTTGTATATCCCTTTACGTCCATTTCTTTGGCTGAAGCGGCGATTTTCAAAGCACTGACTCGATAAGGAGTGTGCATTATGGTTCACCTGCGATTATATATGACAAAGCTGTATAGCGTGAACGGCGGTGCGTTATTTCTCAATATTGGATGTATGATCATTGTTAGCCTGCTGGAGGGTTTTGGCATTTATATGCTTGTTCCTATGCTGGCGGCCATCGGCGTATTTGTCGGTCATTCAGGGATGCCATTTCTGTCTGATGGATTGGATCATTTTTTGGCGTTCATTCCTAAAAGCTGGCTGTTGCCGGGGATGTTGATGGTTTTTGTAGTGCTGCTTACAGGGCAGGCTTTGCTTCAGCGTTACCAATCCATCCTGAATTCGCGGATTCAGCAGCGTTTTATGCGTTCTCTGCGAGTAGACGTGTACACTTCCTTTATGAAGGCGCAGTGGGCTTTTTATTTGCGTCAGCGTAAATCTGATTTTAGCCATGTGATGACGACTGAGCTGGCGCGTGTCAGTCAGGGAACGAATTTACTTCTTCAACTGACTACAGCCGTCATGTTTACGCTGATCCAGATTGCGCTGGCTTTTTGGTTATCCCCCTCTTTAACCGGACTGGTATTTCTGAGTGGATTGGGGCTGTTTGTCGTGTTCCGCCGCTCCATTCGAAATGCCAAACAATTAGGTGATCGTACGACTGAGCTGTCGCAGGTTTATTTTGCTGGAATTACGGATCACATGAACGGCATGAAAGATATTAAAAGCAATCTGTTGGAAGCGGCGAATATCTATTGGTTTCGCTCCCTGACACAACGAATGGAGGATAATACGACCCAATTTGTCCGGCAAAATGCGACCACACAGTTTTTTCATCGTACAGCGGCAGCTGTTTTTGTCGCTTGTGTCATATTTATATCGTTGCAGTGGTTGCATGTTACATCTGAAAAACTGATTGTACTGATTCTTATATTTTCCCGCTTATGGCCTCGATTTGCCCTTATTCAAGCGAGTCTGGAATACATCATGTCTATGATCTCCGCTTTTGAAAGTGTCACCAAGGTGCAACAAGAGTGCGAAGCTTTCTCCGATCCATCGGTATTCAATCTATCATCTGCAGCTGTACGGCAACCCCTGTCCCTTCGTCATGGAATTGAATGCAGCCATCTGGGTTATCGCTACGATGGTGCAGCAGAGCCTGCGCTGCGTCGTATCAATTTGTTCATACCCGCCCAGGGAATGACAGCCATTGTAGGGAAATCGGGAGCAGGTAAAAGTACAATGGTCGATGTCCTGATGGGTTTTTTACGTCCAACTGGGGGGCAGATTACAATAGACGGGCTTGTTCTGGACGACGAATTGTTGCCCCAGTGGCGGCAGTCGTTTGGCTACGTGTCACAAGACCCATTTTTATTTCATGCGACTGTCCGCGAAAATTTGATGCTGGCAGATAAGGATGCTAGTGAGCAGCAACTATGGGAGGCGTTACATTTTGCAGCCGCAGACAGCTTTGTATCCAGACTGCCCGAAGGGCTGGACACGGTCATTGGAGATCGCGGGATTCGTCTGTCTGGAGGAGAACGTCAACGGCTAGTATTAGCACGGGCTGTCTTGCATCATCCTCCGGTACTTATACTAGATGAAGCGACAAGTGCGCTGGATGGTGAGCATGAAGCCGCAATTCAGGCAGCACTGGAACGGATGAAAGGTCAAATGACGTTGATCGTCATCGCTCACCGCCTGTCAACCATCAGACATGCGGATCAAATTGTCGTACTGGATCAAGGCGAGGTCATACAGCAGGGGAACTACCGCCAACTGGAACAAGAGGAGCGGGGGGCGTTCAGTCAGCTACTATCGTATCAAAGCAGTCTCACCGCCACCCCTTAGCCAGACTTTTCTGTAACTCAGCTTAAGTTTCTTTACGTTTGGCAGTGCTTCTTTTCTTTTTGACTGGAGTCGGAGAGATGTTCTCGCCTGCAACAGCCTGCTGTGCTGTTGGGGCTGCTGGTTTACGCGCAGGACGTTTTTTCGCAGCAGGGCCGGGATCGGTAACGACAGGTTGCACTGCCTCGATGCTGGCCTGAAGGGCGGCCATTAAATCTACTACGTTGGTCTGAGGTTGTGTTGGGGCGATTCGCACCTCTTCACCAGCCACTTTATGCTGAATGAGATCCAGCAGACGCTCGCGGTACTGATCCGTATACTTCGCTGCATCAAAAGGTGTAGATAGCTGCTCGATCAGCATTTTTGCCATAGTTAGCTCCTTCTCTTTAACCTCCTCCTGCCCCGGTAAGTTAGGAACTTGAGCAATGGGGCGAATTTCATCTGGGTAAAACATCGTCTCCACCGCCAAGCATTCATCCAACACCCGAATAGCCGCCAGGCTGCTTTTAGAGCGGATGGAGATTTGGGCAATCCCGATTTTCCCGGTATCCTTCATCGCATTCATGAGCAGCTTATACGCATTGGAGCCAGCTTGATCCGGGGACAAATAATAGGTTTTCTGAAAGTAAATCGGATCAATTTCCTGCAAATCCACAAAATCTAAAATGACAATATTTTTATCCGCTTGTCCGCTAACTTGCTCCAGTTCCTCCTTGTCGAACATGACAAATTTTCCTTTTTCATATTCGTAGCCTTTTCCAATTTCCTCCCACTCAACCTCTTTATCACAAACGGGACACTTTCGTACATAGCTAAGTGGGCTTCCACACTCCTTGTGAATATAACGCATGGAAATGTCCTTATCCTCCGTCGCTGAAAACATTTTAACGGGCACATGAACCAGCCCGAAGCTGATTGCGCCTTTCCAGACCGTATGCATACCGCCAGTCCCCCTTTTCTTAAATCCGCATTTTGCACCTTCGATTCCGGTCACCCCGGGATATGAGCATATGATTTTTCACTTAGTATGCTTCGTACAAGTGATTGTATGAGGTGCAAATGAAGACTGCGAATTACTTCTGCTTGCGCATGGTTACAACAATTTTGGTGCATAGTAAGGCATATCCGATTCAAAAGGAGGTACACAATTTATGTCCGGAAAATCCTTTCCTCGGCAAATCAGGCATCGTGTAGGTCAAAACCATGTCGCCTTTCGGGGACCCGCCGGAGGAGAACAGGATGCATTGCCGCCAGAGTTTGCCCTTTCCCATGGAATCCAACCGCCTTTTCCCATAGCTGTGGCTCATGTGGATTTGGAGGCTGTAGTTTCAACTTCGCCTTCTCATAGCATCCCTTCATTAGATGTTGAACGGATTATAGATGAAGACTAGGTGAACTATATTTCTGAATGAATGCAGACAACAACAATCAGGAGGGGAAGAATAGCATGAACGTGGAACGAGCAAAAGCTATTTATGATTCATCTGAAAATATTGCCGTACAATTGGATGGTAAACCGATCTGGATTGAGCATGTAGACGAAGCGAACGGTATGGCCACTGTACAGATAGGTAGCAGACCCACCAATACCCAAACCGTCCGTGTGGATCGTCTGGAAGAACAATAGAAGAGGAGCACCAAAACAGATTTTTTTCCATAGTATGGGGTATAGCTGTAGAAAGATCTTGGACAGCTGTAGTCTTTCATCGCAGAATGCTGCTTGAAAGGTCCCACTCCAACAAAAAAAGGCTCGCAATTGCTCAATGAGCAATTAGCGAACCTTATTTGTAATAATAAATGCAGTCGAGAGAGCATGTTAAACGCCAGACAAGTTAATTTGAAGGTGCAGCTGGTTCCTTTCTAGGATGACCTTTATACTGCTATGGCCCTCAAATGTGGTGAAACCATCAGTTTAGCCTCTGTTGCTAATTGAACATCTTCCACCGACAAACCCGGAGCAATTTCTTTTAGCATCAGCCCTTGACCCGGAATAACATCGATGACAGCCTTTTCGGTTACTATGGTCTTTACAACATTTACAGCGGTCAGGGGCAGTTTACATTGTTCCAGTATTTTCGGAGCTCCATTTTTGTTCACATGCTCCATGGCTACAATCACTCTCTTGGCTCCGACCACCAAATCCATGGCTCCCCCCATGCCTGGCACCTTTTTCCCTGGGATCATCCAGCTTGCAAGGTTGCCTTTCTCATCGACCTCCAGGGCGCCCAGCACGGTGATATCCACATGCCCTCCGCGGATGATGGAAAATGAAAGTGCACTGTCAAAAAAGCATGCTCCTTCCATAGTTGTAACGTAGTTTCCGCCTGAATCGATACAATCGAGCCTTTCTTTTCCCTGAGCCGCTTTGGGGCCTACACCGAGGATTCCGTTCTCCGCCTGCAGCATAATATGAATGTCCTCGGGGATATAGTCCACTACCATTGTAGGCAATCCGACACCAAGGTTGACAACTTCACCATTTTTGAATTCCTGGGCTATTCTTCGAGCAATAAATTCTCTGTTATTCATGCGTTTTCACCCACCTTTACAATTGCGTCGACAAATATTCCGGGAACGTTGACATGATTGGGGTCAATTTCACCCGTCTTTACGTATTCGTCTACCTGAGCAACTACATACTCTGCCGCTGTAGCCATAACCATATTGAAGTTACGTGAAGAGCCGTTGATGACAAGATTCCCCGCTTCATCAGCCTTATGGGCTCTAATTAATGCCACATCGGCTTTGAGCGGCAGTTCGAGCAAGTATTCCTTTTCATCAATTTTGATTTTCTGTTTTCCTTCCTCTACAACGGTGCCTACACCTACAGGTGTTAAAACCCCGCCCAAACCGGCTCCTCCTGCGCGTATTTTTTCAGCGAGCGTGCCTTGCGGGAAGAGTTGGACCTCAGCTTCTTTCGTCATCAGGAGCCTTCCCGTTTCCGGATTGGAGCCGATATAGGATGCAAAAATCCGCTTTACTCTGCCGCTTTTTACAAGTTTATAGATAGATAATTCCGGTGTGCCTGTGTCATTGGAAACAATCGTAAGATTGCTGGCAGGATTGGTGTCGACAAGCGCACGAACCAGGTCCTCTGGAAAGCCTCCTGCCAGAAAACCTCCGACCATCACCGTGTCTCCGTCTTTGACCTTCTTAACTGCTTCTTCAGCGGAGATTACTTTGTTATTCATGGTTCCTTCTCCTTATATATATATTTTTAGGAAAGCAAACTTTATTGGAGATAGTCGTAGAGGACTCTTCCATATGGAAGCGTTAAATCAGCAATAAAATGTTTCCCGCCAATATAAGCTTTAACCGGCAAATCTGCCACTGGAGCGTTGACATGGGGGATCAAGCTTAATCTGGCAGGCCCTGACCAGGCGCCTTTTACAGTAATGTTCTCGAGATTATACGCTACTAATTGAGCGATTTTGGGGGTACCGTCAACATCAGGAATTAGCTTTAAATTAACTTGCGTTTTTGCGATGGCTTTTGCCGTTTCCTTTTCATCAAGAATGTTATATTTGAAAGGCATAGTTCCCGTGGCCACCAGGACGTTATTATAATGCAATGTACCCGTCAGCGTCTCCGTTTCCTCCACGCTCAGGCGAGGCTTTGCCCATTTTTTCGGAAATCCCCAGACTTCGCGTCCCCCCAGAATAGCAGGCGCGTTATCCAAATACATTTGGGCGACAAAATTGCAGGGTTCTCCTTGAAAAGTACACGGAATGACAATACCGCTTTCCTCATAGCATCCTAAACCGGATGAATCGGGCATCTTGATCCATTCATAGGAGACCGTATTGCTTCCATCCGGCTCAAGAGGCTCTGGGACCGCCTGTCTAATCGCAGCAGGATCGGTCTCATAGGTAATGATAAAAAATTCCCGGTTGATGAAGCGGTATGGTGGGCGCCCGTAGCTGCCGCTAGCCGCAGGCATAGATTGGAGTGAAAGTACATCTTTTTGATTCATAGCGATCTCCCTTCCTTTTAAGAGATAGTTCTAAAAGTCATCCTGAACACGCACTTTAAATGAGCGCATTTTCAACTAGCATGGCTATTCCCATTCCTGTTCCGATGCATAACGAGGCGATGCCGTAGCGTGAAGATCTTCGCACCATTTCGTGAACCAACGTAGTCAATATCCTAGCACCGCTGGCACCGACAGGATGCCCGATCGCGATTGCGCCGCCATTGACATTCACCTTCTCAGGAGTGACCCCTAGCTCTTTCACTACCGCTAATGCTTGTGAGGCAAACGCTTCATTAATTTCAAAAAGATCAATGGCATCGATGGATATACCTTGCTGCTTAAGAAGTGTCGAAATGGCTTTCACTGGCCCCATTCCCATATATGCAGGGTCAACGCCAACAAGTGAATATCCCTTGATATATGCCAATGGCTTTAATGCATGTTCCTTGCATTTGTCTTCCGACACTACAAGCACGGCCGCCGCGCCATCATTGATTCCTGAAGCATTTCCAGCGGTAACCGTCCCGTTCTCCTTAAATGCAGGTTTTAATTGAGAAAGTTTTTCTTGCGTTGTATTTCCTCTTATGTGTTCGTCCTCTGTGAAAGAAATAGTTTCTTTTTTGGTTTTGATCATGACCGGAACAATTTGCTCTTCAAAAAGCTTCTTGTTTTTTGCTTCTACGGCTTTTAGCTGGCTTTGATAGGCAAATTCGTCCTGTTCAAGTCTTGAAATTCCATATTTCTCGGCAACATTTTCTGCGGTAATTCCCATATGGTAATGGTTGATCGGGCACGTAAGGCCGTCGGCCACTAGGGAGTCTACCAACTCACCGTTGCCAAGTTTGTAGCCGTTTCTTGCATTCCTTAGCAGGTAAGGGGCATTCGACATGCTCTCCATGCCTCCGGCCAAGACGATGTTGCCTTGTTCAGCCAATATTGAATTGTAAGCTAAAGCAACGGCATGAAGTCCTGAACCGCAAACCGTGTTTATCGTTGTTTCGGGTACATCAATAGGGATACCGGCTTTTAATGCCGCCTGTCTGGCAGGATTTTGTCCATTGCCCGCCTGAAGAACATTTCCCAAATAAATCTGATCAATCAAAGAAGGCTCTAATTTACTTTGCTGAAGGCATGCTGTCATCACAGTTGCCCCCAGTTCGGAAGCGCTTAGAGGCGCAAGGGTTTTGTTAAAAGAGCCGACCGCTGTTCTCAACGGGCTTACTAAAGCTACTTTTTTCATTAAAAACTCACATTCCTTTCGCTGTGTTCAAAACACAATACATCCATGATTGCACTTCAATTCGTAATTTCCGCTCTTAACCTACGAGAAGCAGCGACTGCAAGATACATTTGCATGCGGGCATATCATGGTGCCTAAGACAGTGAGTGTGACGGTTCGATCGCCTTCTCTCATTGGAAATTAAAACCATTTTCATCATAGTTCTAATGCAGATTTTGCTCAATGTCCAAATATTTACACATATCTATGTACAGATGTTTATAGGGCCATATACTCCACAATAATTAGGCCATTCTAACGTTTTCTGTTAATTTCTTAATTTTTCTGAAAATCATGATCATTAATTGAATTTTATGTTAAAAATGAAAGTTGCAATCCATACGTGAGAAAGTTTTCCTCGCAATATCATCTAACTCATCGCTGGGTAATAAAAAAGCCTCCAGAATTTTCTGAAGACGGCTTTGCCTTTCAATATTCATGATCTTCGTTATATTGTGCTAGCTCGCTTCTTGTTAACAGTGTCACCCGAAAGTGCGCTTTTTTCGCATGAACAAAAAAAGAAGCCGACTTGCTTGAAAGCAATCGGCTTGGAACATTAAACTTCAACAACTCACGAAAAATGTACATCTTCCGTCGCAAGTAAACGCACAAAACGATTGCCAAGCATACCATTATGATGAGCTACGATTTGTTCACCGCTTAGCACCTTGCTATCAAATGTACTATGCGCATCCAATACGAGTACGTTGTTCTGGTATCCCAGACTATAGGCGCTTCGGCAAGTCGTGTCGAGGCAAAACTCGGTCTGCATCCCCGCGATTACGAGTTGATCGGCCCCCAGTTCCTTCAGTACATGGCCCAATTCGGTTTGGTAGAAGCTGTCCCAGGATGATTTACGGACAATTCGTTCATGAGGAAGAGGACGCACTACGTCGGCGATGGCCCAGCCTACACTGTTTTCTCGGAAATCCTCATCCGCTTCATCGGTATGCTGTACAAAAATCACCGGTGTACCTGTAGCTCTGGCTTTGTCCAAAAGCTGCTGCAAATGCGCTACAACTTCCTGCTCACGATACAGCTTCTCATCATACATGAACATAGCCTGCTGAACATCAATCATGAGTAAAACGGTTTGCCCCATCGTTTCAATCCCTCCCTGTGTGTATCACTAACTTACAATAGCATGTCTTCATGCCTTGCGGCGACATAAGGTGAACTATATAATAAAGAACAAGTTGGAACGGTCCGATTCGGACGAAAGGTGATTAAAATATATGACAATTTCGCAGGAGCAGTTTACGTTCCGTTCTGTCTCAGAGGCACAGACCGGGTCATTGGCTGGTTTTTTGGCAGCCAAAGCGGTTCCCGGAACGGTGATTGTGCTGGATGGAGATCTGGGAGCGGGCAAAACTGCTTTTTCCAAAGCTTTTGCCGGCCATTTAGGTGTGCCGGGTATCGTTAATAGTCCAACCTTTACCCTCATTAAGGAGTACGAGGGCCGATTGCCTTTGTATCATATGGATGTGTACCGGATTTCCCAGGACGAGGCGGAGGATCTCGGGCTGGACGAATATTTTTACGGGACAGGAGTATGTCTGGTGGAATGGGGTAGTATTATACCGGATATATTGCCGGAGCAGCGGCTTCACATGTATATAGAAACAACGGATGTGGGGGAGCGCTTGATTCACCTGACCGGGTACGGAGAGCCTTATGAACAATGGTGCCGCAGTTTGCGGGAGAATGGAGTTTGAACCATGCAAAGAGAGCATACAGATGTGAATGTAAAGCCGCGTGAGCGGTTTTTGACGTTAGATACAGCGACGACCGTGATGGCGGCCGCTCTGATGAACGGAAGAGAATTGCTGGGAGAAAGCAACGTCTATGGCGAACGTAATCACTCCGTGCATGTGATTACCGAGCTGGAACGACTGCTGAATGAAGAAGGGCTGACACGAGATGATGTAGATGGTATTGCAGTTGGTGTTGGACCGGGGTCTTATACCGGTATCCGGATTGCGGTGACCGCAGCCAAAACACTCGCTTGGGCCTGGGGTATCCCGGTGACGTCCATATCCACTTTGCATGCTTTGGCGTGGGGTGGTTGGAATCGCGGCATCGAGATGAAGGGACAAGAAGATAAAAATGAGTCTGTGAATAACGGTTCGTCCGGAGCGCAGGCAGCAGACTGGATTGTGCCTGTGCTGGATGCGCGCCGTGGTCAGGTTTACACGGGGCTGTTCGGCGTGAATACAGTTGACGACACCGAGAGCCCTCAACGGCTGGAGCCAGATGCAATTCGCTTGATGACTGCTTGGACCGATGATCTGCTGCAACGGCTCGAGGCTTTGCCTTCTGAAGAGCGTCCTCCGGTCATTTGGCTAGTCGGTGAAACGGCGGTTCACGCCGAAACAGCCGAGCGCCTGCGTGCATGGAGCGAGCTGCGTATCGTACCTTATGAGCTGGAGGGAAGATGGGTTGGCCGCCTTGGGGCGGATAAGCTGCTTCGTCAGGAACATGACGAGCTACATACGCTGGTTCCTAATTATACCCAGCTGGCTGAGGCGGAAGCCAATCTGCTTCGTCAGCGCTGAAGAGAGCGGTGAACAACATGGCAAAGAACATACAGCGGGAAGAGAAACTTGAGTTTCGCTTGATGCAACTGGATGATATTCCCGATGTGCTGGAGATTGAGCATGAAGCGTTCACGCTGCCGTGGACGGAGGAAGCATTCCGCAATGAGCTGACGATGAATCATTTCGCTAAATATATGATTATGGAACTAGACGGACGAGCCATTGGTTACGCAGGCATGTGGACGATTATGGATGAGGCCCATATTACGAATATTGCGATTCGAGAGGCTTATCGCGGACGCAAGCTTGGAGACAAGCTGTTGGATGAGCTGATGCAGACCGCCTCTTATTTAGGGATGGAACGTATGACTCTGGAGGTGCGGGTAACGAACCGGATCGCTCAGGGTTTGTATGAGAAAAAAGGCTTTAAGCCCGCAGGTGTGCGCAAAGGCTATTATTCGGATAATAACGAGGATGCCGTGATCATGTGGGCGGATCTTCCCGCGCATGGGGCATCCGGTGAACAGGAAGGAAGCGTGCAGAAGCAATGACGCAAGAGGAAAAAGCAGGTACAGGCTCCGCCTCCGGCGAGCCTTGCTATATACTGGCAGTGGAAACGAGTTGTGATGAGACGGCTGTTTCCGTCGTGAAAAATGGTACAGAGGTGCTCTCAAATTTGATTTCCAGTCAGATTGAAACACACAAAGCCTTTGGTGGTGTTGTGCCAGAGGTGGCTTCACGCAAACATGTGGAGAGCATCACCTACATGCTGGACGAGGCCATGCAAACATCGGGAATTACCCCTCGTGAGATTTCGGCGGTTGCCGTGACACAAGGACCAGGACTGGTTGGCGCATTGTTGGTTGGAATTGTCGCTGCCAAGAGTGCTGCCTTGGCGTTCGGCAAGCCATTAATCGGGACGCATCATATCGCGGGACATATTTATGCCAATCAGCTGGAGCATGATATCGTATATCCGTGCATTGCTCTCGTTGTGTCAGGAGGACATACAGAGCTGGTGCTGATGGAGTCGGAAGGTCATTTTCAACTCATTGGTCGTACAAGAGATGATGCGGTTGGGGAAGCCTACGACAAAGTAGCGAGAGCGATTGGGTTTCCGTATCCGGGTGGCCCGCATGTGGATCGTGTGGCTCATGAATCGGAGGAAGTGGTTACTTTGCCGCGTGCATGGCTGGAGCCGGATTCTTATGATTTTAGCTTTAGCGGTTTGAAATCTGCGGTGCTGAATGTAATTAACCAGACGAAAATGCGCGGAGAAACCGTTGATGTCGGAGCGATCGCAAGAGGCTTTCAAGAGTCGGTCGTCGAGGTGCTGGTGGAAAAGGCGATTCGTGCCATGCGTGAATACGGTGCGAAGCAGCTCCTGCTTTGTGGCGGTGTGGCTGCTAATCGCGGACTGCGTACAGCATTGCGGGAGCGTTGTGAGCGCGAAGGAATTGAGCTGCTTGTACCATCGATGAAATATTGCACAGATAATGCAGCGATGATCGGCGCTGCGGCCTACGCCAAATGGAAGCGCGGGGAATTTACCTCATTGGATATGAAGGCTGATCCAGGGCTGTCTCTGGAAGATTGGTCTGTCCAAACTTAATTGAAGAAGAATGAGCAAGACACGGCACAGTTGAGTCGTGTCTTTTTTGTCCGCTCCAAAACTATCATAAAAATATAAATTCAAGAGGATAAAATACAGGAGTTTGAGCAAATGAATGGCAGCCTCTCATTCATTCGCATTATTCGTCACGATTGTTCACGATTTTTCATGATCCATCAAAAAAATCTGGAATTTTGATATTGCCCGAATAATGATGTGATTTGTCAAGTTGTGAACAAAGTTATCCACATATACCGATTTGAATGTGGATAACCGAGTCCGAAGCAAGCAGGCTAAGACTTTTTGGAGATAGCAAGTTGGGGGATATGTAACACCTTTAGTTCTTGTGAAATCTGTGGATAATGTGGATAAAAGGGTGGATAAATTTGGTTTTCATTTGAAAATGGCTTTTTATCAATAAAAAAATGGCCCAAAAGGCCATTTTTCAATCTCATTCATACACATAAGTTGTGGATAATCTTGTGTACAAAAATATAGAAGAGGAAAATGTGAAATTTTTAAGGCTAAGATTTTATGCAGTAGTTTTTATTCTTCTAACAGCTCTTCCCAAGAGGTATAGGTTTCAGTCAATTCCTGTTTATGGGTGTCGAGTTGTGCCTGAATATTCTGAAGCGCTGTGTAATCCTGATAAATCTCAGGCAGGGTCATTTGTTCCTCCAGCCCTAAAATTTGTTCTTCCAGCGTTTTGATCTGGTTTTCCAATGCCTCCAGCTTGCGTTGACGGCTACGTTCCTCGCTTTTGGCTTGCTTGTCTGCCGCATAGGTGGCGGCGCGTGATTTGGATGTGGTCTCGTCTGTCACGGATGCAGAGGTAGCCGATGTTTTGCCGCGTGTGGCCTGATTTGCCTCCAGAGCTTCCTGCGCAATTTCCTCTAACTCCTGCTTTTTGGCTACATAGTCATCATAATTCCCCAGGAAATGTTCTATCCCTCCAGGATGAAGCTCGATGACACGTTCCGCCATTTTGTTCAGGAAATAACGGTCATGGGAAATGAACAACAGCGTACCGTCATAGTCCATCAAAGCCGCTTCCAGCACTTCCTTGCTGAACAGATCCAGATGGTTGGTAGGCTCATCTAGAATTAATACGTTGGCTTCGCGCAGCATGAGCTTGGCCAGAGAAACGCGGGCTTTTTCCCCTCCGCTTAATGCAGCTACCTTTTTTAGTACATCGTCACCGCTAAACAGGAAATTACCCAGCACTGTACGAATACGTGCTTCTTCCATATGAGGGTACTCGCTCCACAACTCCTCCAGTACGGTATTGGCGGGGTTCAGGTTCGTCTGCTCCTGGTCATACAGGCCGATTTTGATTTTCGTGCCCCAGTGGATGGAGCCAGCAGCAGGTTTAAGTGATCCGGTCAGACATTTGAGCAACGTCGATTTTCCGATCCCGTTCGGACCAATCAGTGCCACGGTATCTCCACGTTTTAAGTCGAACGATGCGTGCTGGAATAAAGGCTTTTTACCTTCATACCCCACAGAGAGGTCACGTACCTCCAGTACTTCCTTACCTGACATATGGGCTGTTTCAAAGGAAAAATGAGCCTTTTTCAAGTCTCCCATGGGCCGATCCATACGCTCCATTTTATCTAGCTGCTTGCGCCGACTTTGAGCGCGTTTGGTCGTGGAAGCCCGCACGATATTACGTTGTACGAATGCTTCTAAACGGGCAATTTCTCCTTGCTGCTTTTCGTAATGCTTCAGATTCGTTTCGTACTCGGCAGCCTTCAGCTCCATGTAGCGGCTGTAGTTGCCTGTATATCGAGTAGAACGATGGCGTTCAATTTCAATAATCGTCGTTACCAGTCGGTCCAGGAAATAACGGTCATGTGATACTACCAGCAGAGAACCGGAGTAGCCGCGCAAATAATCCTCCAACCAGGTCAGTGTTTGAATATCCAGATAGTTGGTAGGCTCATCGAGCATAAGAACATCTGGTGCGAGCAGTAGGATGCGCGCTAGCGCAAGCCGAGTTTTCTGTCCTCCGCTCAGAGTAGCTACGGGCGTCTCAGGTGCAAATGAACCAAAGCCCATACCGTGCAGCACGCTGCGAATACGGGTCTCCATTTCATAACCACCGTGATCCTTGAACCAGTCTGAACGACGTGCATAGCGTTCCAGCAGATCTGCGTAGCGTTTTTCGTTTTGAGCATTGGCCAGGTCAGCGATGTCCTGTTCCATTTGCCGCAGTTCCCGTTCCGCTTCAATCAGAGGAGTGAACACCAGCATCATTTCCCCCCAGATAGAACGGTCAGAATTCAAGCCGCTGTTTTGCGCCAGATAACCGATGCTGGTCTCCTTCGCCTTGAAAATTTGTCCACTGTCATAGGATATTTCACCAGCAATGATTTTGAGCAGGGTCGATTTGCCTGCACCGTTCACACCTACGAGTCCAATACGTTCACGTTCCAATATTTGAAGGTTAATCCCGTCCAGAACGGGCTCAATTCCATAAGATTTAGTAATTCCGGTTACTTGCAATAGCATAGCGTATCGTTCCTCCATTACATTTTGCACAGTTCTACCTGCTTTCTTCACAGGTACCTTCCTTCCAGTTTACATGAAATTACCCACTATTGCACTGCTTTCACCCTGTAAACCCTTGAGCCGCGTGTAGTCAATTTGTATAAACAATGATAAACTTAAACGAGAAGTGAAAAAGAATGAAAAAAACTTGCAACGTACAGCACTTACTGACAAATGGGACAATAGTAACGTTTTAAAGATTATCGACGATTGTGCGGGAGGGCGGATGTGATGGATGTCTGTAATGTGAAGAACGCGCTGCGTTTGCAGCAACGGGAAGCGCGTGACTCCATGGACCCGCTGACAAGGCAGAAGGCATCGGCTGTGGCCTGTCGGCATGCAATCGAGGCATGGGAGCAGCTTAGAATAGACAGAAACGGAGATAAGCTAACCTTATTTAGTTATCTCTCTTTTGGCAGCGAGATTTCGACGACTCCCCTCATTGAGCATTGCTGGTCACAGGGAGATCGTGTCCTGGCCCCAAGAGTGGACCCGGTAACTCGAACTATGGAGCTGAGGGAGATGGATCAGTACGGAGATATTGTACCCGGCATCTGGAACATCCCTGAGCCTGCTTTGACATGCAAGGAATGGTCGCCTGAAATGTGGACGGGAATTGACTGGGTTGTTGTGCCCGGCTTGGCCTTTGATCGTCGTGGGGGCAGGATCGGCTACGGCGGAGGCTATTATGACCGCTTTACCGTACAGGTAGAGGCAGAGAAGCGTAACAACAGCCATGTAGGTCCGCTTTATGTCTCGCTGCTGTTGCCGGGACAATTGCTGACACAGGTGCCCATGGAGCCAAGGGATTTGCGAGTGGACGTGCTGTTTACTCTGGATGGACGCTTAGATTGTGATTATTGACAAATGATGAATGAAGTAAAGTTGGGTATGTGAAAGGAGCTGTGAGGGAGTCGTGGATTCCTTTACTCATTTTAACGAACAGGGACGGGCTCGGATGGTAGATATTTCGGGTAAAACGTCTACGATTCGTACAGCAGTTGCCGTGACTCAGATTACAATGAATCCGGCTACATTGACGGCTGTAAAAGAAGGAAGAATCGGCAAGGGTGATGTTCTTGCTGTGGCGCAGGTCGCAGGGATTCAAGGCGCGAAAAAAACGTCAGACTGGATACCGATGTGTCATCCACTGGCCCTGACAGGCGTGAACATTACTTTTTCCGATAATGGACATGATGTGCTTCATATTGAAGTTGAAGTGAAGACCGAGGGTAAGACAGGTGTAGAAATGGAAGCTTTGACAGCGGCTTCAGCCGCAGCGTTAACCGTGTATGATATGTGCAAGGCGCTGCAAAAAGATATGATCATCGGCCCTACCATGCTGCAATCTAAAACAGGTGGCAAGCATGGGGATTTTCAAAGGGAGGACCACCGGGAACCTTGACATAGACAACATTGTCGCCGAGAGGGTACTGTGATGTGATGGAGGATGCAGCGTGGCTGTTTCTGATTTTCAGAAGAGAAAGTATTCTTTCATGATAGGAGAAGGGTGATCTTATGGTGTGGAAAACGGCGATCCTAACTGCCAGTGATAAAGGGGCAAGGGGAGAGCGCGAGGATACAAGCGCACAGGTCATCCGGGAACTCATCGAAGAAGAACTGGGCGGAGAGATTGTGGAATACCGGATCGTTCCCGATGAACCGGATGAAATTATTGCAGCTTTAATCGAAATGACGGATTATTTTCATGCAGACCTGGTACTAACTACGGGTGGAACCGAGCTGGCGATCCGTGATGTGACACCGGAGGCGACTAGGCGGGTTGTGGAACGGGAAGTGCCAGGCATGGCGGAAGCCATGAGAATGATCGTGATGCAGAAAAATCCAGCGGCTATGCTATTCCGTGGAATCGTAGGAATACGCGGACGTACACTGATCGTCAATTTGCCAGGAACGCCCAAAGGTGTGCATGAAAATTTGGCAGCGATAATGGACCAACTTCCAGAAGCGCTGCTTATGGTGACAGGCCAGTTCCGGTAGAAGGCAGCACATCGTGTGTGGTATGATACCTATAAGAATTTATAAGGCCGTATACGGACAAAGATTCTTATTTTGTCCGTCAACATAAGGAGGATTACTACACATGCCCAATATTGGAGCACCGGGTTATATTTTGTTAATTATTCTGGCGCTGCTGCTATTTGGTCCGAACAAGCTGCCTGAGCTGGGTCGAGCTGTAGGGCGTACATTCCGTGAGTTTAAAAACGGGGCACGCGATATTTTATCAGAAGATGAACGGACTGAGCGTAAAGACAGCAAAGATAGTGTGGTCAAAGCATCACAAACGACGTCTTCAGAAGTTCAACCTCAGCCTGAGGATAAACGCTTGTCATAGATTTAGTGATCGATTCTTGATCTTGTACAATAAACAAAAGCCTCTTCTTCAGTGAAGGGCTTTATTTTTTAGGAGGCGCTGCTGCGTTCCGTTCAGAAAGGAGGAGTGGACTTGACCCCACCAGAGCATGAAATGCCGCTAATGGAACATCTGGGAGAGCTTCGCCGCAGAATTATCTATGTGCTAATTGTATTTGTATTGGCACTGGCTGGTGGTCTGTTCGCGGCGGGTTCTGTCTATGACTGGCTTATTCGCTCCGGTTCGGCGCAAGCTTTTCAGTTAAACGCGTTTTCCTTTTGGGACGGGATCGGTATCTACATGAAGATCGCCATGATCATCGGGATTGCGGTGGCGCTACCGTTTGCTTGCTACCAACTGTGGAAGTTTGTCAGCCCGGGCTTAAGACCACAAGAACGAAGTGCGACTTTGCGGTATGTGCCTTATGTGCTGCTTTTGTTCATCATTGGGACAGCTTTTGCTTATTTCATTATTTTCCCGATGGCAATTCAGTTTACATCGTCGGTCACCAAAAGTATGGGATTACAGGAAACATACGGGATCGCACAATATTTCACCTTTATGTTTAATATTGTACTACCTGTAGCGCTGCTGTTTGAGCTCCCCCTGCTTATCATGTTTCTGACGGGGATTCATGTTTTAACACCAATGCGGCTTCGCAAATGGCGGAAGATTTCTTATTTTCTGCTTGTGTTCGTTGCGGTTGTCATTACCCCGCCGGACTTTATTTCCGATTTTTTGGTGGCGCTACCGTTGCTGGTGCTATATGAAGTGAGCGTGTATTTGTCTTCGGTCGTGTACCGCAGGCAGCTGCGTGCACAGGAGGAACGTGAGGCCCAATTGCGTGTAGCTTCAGAATAATAAAGCAGGACCTGAATGGCTCAGTAAACAATTTATTCGGGTCCGCGCTACATGGCAATTGCAGATAATGAATGGCATTTGTATCATGGCTATTTATAGAGCATAACAGCAGCAGCTTAGTTGCCTTAAATCTAACCATTAGTCTTGAGTTAACGGTTATTTTTCAGATAGATGGATATAATCGGGAAGGGCTGTCCATAAAAATTCCCATAAAAAATACATTAGGGACTTGAAATTCAATCCCAAGTTGAGTATCATAAAGTTGGTTGTTAGCACTGACGACTGTCGAGTGCTAATACATACAACATAACAACCAAATTACAGGATAAAACACTTAATAAGGAGGCTATTTTTTCATGATCAAACCTTTGGGTGAACGCGTATTGGTGGAAGCAATTGAGCAAGAGACAACGACTTCCTTCGGGATCGTACTTCCTGACTCTGCCAAGGAAAAGCCGCAAGAAGGCAAAATTATCGCGGTTGGCGCAGGCGCATTGAAAGACGGTGCCCGTATTCCTCTGGAAGTAAAAGAAGGCGACCGTGTCATTTTCTCTAAATACGCTGGAACGGAAATCAAATATGAAGGTAAAGAATATTTGATTATGAAAGAAAGCGATATCCACGCGATCATCGGTTAACCGGAACCCGGACAAGACCTGAATATAGGAATTGAAACAAATTCATTCATAATCCATAGGGAGGTTTATCACAAATGGCTAAAGATATTAAATTCAGTGAAGACGCTCGTCGCTCTATGTTGCGCGGGGTTGACGCATTGGCTAATGCTGTTAAAGTAACACTCGGACCGAAAGGCCGTAACGTTGTACTGGAGAAAAAATTCGGTAGCCCGCTCATCACCAATGACGGTGTAACGATTGCAAAAGAAATCGAGCTGGAAGACGCGTTCGAAAACATGGGCGCTCAACTGGTTAAAGAAGTAGCAACCAAAACGAACGATGTAGCTGGTGATGGTACGACTACTGCTACTGTTTTGGCTCAAGCCCTCATCACAGAAGGCCTGAAAAACGTAACTGCTGGCGCAAGCCCAATCGGTATCCGTAAAGGGATCGACAAAGCGGTTAAAGCGGCTGTTGCTGAACTGCAAGCCATCTCCAAACCAATCGAAAGCAAACAATCCATTGCTCAAGTAGCCGGTATTTCCGCTGCTGATGACGAAGTAGGCGAACTGATCGCTGAAGCTATGGAAAAAGTGGGCAAAGACGGTGTAATCACTGTTGAAGAATCCCGCGGTTTTGCAACAGAGCTGGAAGTGGTTGAAGGTATGCAATTTGACCGTGGCTACATTTCCCCGTACATGATTACAGATACGGACAAAATGGAAGCTGTACTAGACAATCCGTATATCCTGATCACAGACAAAAAAATCACAAACACACAAGAAATCCTGCCATTGCTTGAAAAAATCGTACAACAAGGCAAGCCACTCGTTCTGATCGCTGAAGACATCGAAGGCGAAGCACTGGCTATGCTCGTTGTTAACAAACTGCGTGGTACATTCAACGCTGTAGCTGTTAAAGCTCCAGGCTTTGGTGACCGTCGTAAAGCAATGCTGCAAGATATCGCTGCCCTGACAGGCGGTCAAGTGATTACAGAAGAACTGGGTCTGGACCTGAAAACAGCTTCCGTAGACCAACTGGGTACAGCACGTCAAGTGCGTATCACTAAAGAAAATACGATTGTGGTTGACGGTGCTGGAAACAAAGCCGACATCGACGCTCGTGTTAGCCAAATCCGTACGCAACTGGAAGAAACCACTTCCGAGTTCGACAAAGAGAAACTGCAAGAGCGTCTGGCTAAATTGTCCGGCGGCGTAGCAGTCATCAAAGTCGGTGCGGCAACTGAAACAGAATTGAAAGAACGCAAACTGCGCATCGAAGATGCCCTGAATGCAACCCGTGCTGCGGTTGAAGAAGGTATCGTATCCGGTGGTGGTGTAGCGCTCCTGAACGTATACAAAGCAGTTGCAGCTGTTGAACTGCAAGGCGACGAGCAAACAGGCGTGAACATCGTGTTGCGCGCTCTGGAAGCTCCAATCCGCACCATCGCTGCTAACGCAGGTGAAGAAGGCTCTGTAATTGTTGAGCGTCTGAAACGCGAAGAAGTTGGCGTAGGCTTTAACGCAGCTACTGGCGACTGGGTAAACATGATCGAAGCTGGTATCGTAGACCCTGCGAAAGTAACTCGTTATGCATTGCAAAACGCTGCTTCCGTAGCAGCAATGTTCCTGACTACCGAAGCGGTTATCGCTGACAAGCCAGAACCAGAAAAGGCTGCAATGCCTGACATGGGCGGAATGGGCGGCATGGGTGGAATGATGTAACAAAGGGTATCAAAACCCTGTAATACCGCTATTTAAAAGGCTCCCGAAAGGGGGCCTTTCTTCGTTAAATCACGAAAAAATCACATTTCTTGCAAAGGGAGATGATCTTTCGTGAAATTGAAGTTCAATATATCTGCAAAGTGAATTCTTATTTTCTCATTAGCATCCTTTTTCATCTTTTCTGTGACGTGTGTGTAGATCTTTAGAGTTGTTTCTGGGTCATCATGTCCAACGCGCTTCATAATCGTTTTTAGGTCTACTCCAGCCTCTGAGAGCATGCTTATGTGGGTGTGTCTGAAGATGGGGAGTGGCTTCTTTTTTGATTGATGTTTTCTTTAAGATTCTATCCATTCTAATCAAGATATTTTTTTGGATGAATGGATATCCATTGTCACGACAGAATACGAAATCCTTGTCATGATAGTCAGGGTACATTTTTCTGTTTTCCTGAACTATTTTTTGCTGCGTATTTCTATAATCGGCAAGCAAGTCCATAATGGTTTCGTCCAAGTCGAAAGTGCGGATAGACCCTTTAGTTTTAGGTGGGGTGAGTTTATATAGCTTCATATTGTTTTGCTCATTATAGAGAGTCTTGGTCACTCGAATTTCATTCGTTTCAAAATTAATATCCGTCCATTTTAAGGCACATAGTTCCCCTGAACGCATGCCTGAAAAGGCGAGAAGATAAAAACGCTCTAAATCCATTGGTAGGCCATGCAGGTATACTGCCTGAAGGAATTCCGTTATTTCAGGCTTTTCTAAAAATTCGTCTTCAATGGTCGTATTTTCAATTTCTTCTACAGTCAGCATTTTGGCTGGTATGACTGCACCGGTGCAAGGATTGTCCAATCGCATTTTATTTTTTATTGCATATTTCATAATCATATTCGCAGTGACATGTACCCCTTCAATTGTGGTTCGGGCATATTTTTTATCATCGAGATCATTGAGTTTGTTTTGATATTGCTTATGCGTTATCTTGTCAATATTTACTTTGGGAATGTATCTCACCAAAATTTTAATTTCTTTGCTTCTGACTCTGACGGTGCTTTCTTTGACCTCCCCTTTAGAGTAGGTCTTAAGCCAATCCCATGCAACTTCCTCGAAAGGGAGCTTTTTTACTTTCTTGGCATCCACGCCATGTTTAACAAGATCATCTAGAACTCTTTGAGCACGAGCAAGAGTTTCCTTCTGCGTGTCTCCCCTACGAGGTATCTGCTTGCGCTTCCACGTCACAGGACTAGGTAGGCCGTCTACTCAGGAAAGCGGAGCTGATCTGGCCATGTCCGGCTTCGATTTGGAAGAGTTCGAGGATCTGGCGGCAGAGTTTGCTGTCCCACAGGATGAAACCTTGGACCTTCCGGTTACCGATGATGACTTTGACGTCCAGCGTGCTCTAGATGGAATCAAGGAACCGGAGACGAGGCGCGGGGATGTATGGCAGCTTGGTCGGCATCGATTAGTGTGTGGAGATGCGACCAATCCTGATGATGTAGCACTTTTAATGGACGGAGCCAAAGCAGCGTTGGTCGTTACTGATCCACCTTATAATGTGGCTGTTGAGAGTGTTTCAGAGCGTCTGGCCGCTGATGGCCGTAGCAGCATAATGAACGACAACATGCCCGCTGAGGACTTCGGGGGCTTTTTGTATGCCGTTTTTTCCAACTATGCAGTGGTGATGCAGCCAACTGCAGCTATATATGTATTCCATCCTTCGACCTATCAGCGGGAGTTCGAGGATGCGATGAACGCAGCTGGCATCGTCGTCCGGACACAGTGTGTCTGGGTTAAGAATGCGGCTACCTTCGGCTGGGCACAGTACCGTTTCAAACATGAGCCTGTCTTTTATGCTCATATGAAGGGCAAATCTCCTGCTTGGTACGGCGATCGGACACAGACAACAGTATGGAAGGCTGGCCTGCCTGTTGAGGACCCGCTCCCCGAGACAGTATGGGAGGTTTCGAGGGGCGATGTGAACAAGTACGTTCATCCCACTCAGAAGCCTCTTGACTTGTTAGCCATCCCATTCAAAAATAGCAGCCAGCGCGGTGACGAGATCGTTGATTTCTTCGGCGGCAGTGGCTCCACGCTTATGACCTGTGAGCAGATGGACCGGACATGCCGAACATTGGAACTAGATCCGATCTTCTGCGATGTGATCAAAAAACGATTCATGGAGAGCACTGGTATTGAGCCAGTCCTGTTGCATCGAGCTGAACCCGAAGCATAGTGAATTTCAATTAGATAGGCTTCAAAGTGAACTTACTAAGCGATTAACTGAACTGATTGACCTTACTGAAAAGTATGAAAAATATGCCGTCTCTGAGAAAGAAAATGAATAGTGAAGGACGAGCCGTGAACACGTTTAATAATACTGTTAGTCAATACATAAATATGTATTTATTAAACATCAATATGATTTTATTGTAAAAGAAATTAGAAAGATGGAATCTTTTAGTAGTATGAAGAGGTAGTTTAATATACAAATATAGGAGGAAAAAGCTTTGAAGAAAAAACATTTTATTGTACCGGCCCTGGCTCTGGGTCTAATAGGGGGAGCTATTGCAGTACCCAATGCGATTTTAGCAGATTCAGATGTTGCTGTAACTGATTCTGCAACATCGACTGCGGTGACTCAAGATGCTGGTAAAACAACTACTGGTGACCATGTAGTAACGCCTCAAAGAGCAAGAGATGTTTTTGATGACACGTTCGACAGAAAGGACCCAGTATCACGCTTTGTATTAGACCCTGGATACGGGCATCTTAAAATTTCTGCGAAAAACACAGGTGATTCAACCATTACTTTTAGTGTGGTGCATACAGACAGCAATAAATTATATGTTACTAAGACTATAGGCGCTCATAGCAGTTTGAACTGGGATAGTTTAAATTCTTTTTCGTCAGGTCTGCGTTCAGGAAATTATGAAATTCAATGGAGAGCTGGCGGCGATATTGTGCACGTCTCAGCATATGGTGTGTCAGGTCAATACCCAAGCGATATTCAATAAGAAAAACGCGACAAGCGAAACAAAGAAAGCTCCAACCTTTTCCGGTTCGGGGCTTTCTTTGTTTTGTATCTCAAAAGAGCGTAGTTTAAATGAGTCCGGTATCTTTATATTTGTTGGGGTGGTGATTGTGTAGCATAGCCAGAGAACGAAGCGGTTCAGGACTTGGACCGTCTCATTGAATTGGATATTAAGCTTAAAAGGACGAATTTAGGTAGCATTCTTTGTGAAAAAATCACTTGAATTAACCCCCTGGGGGGGATACTATTATCCTAAACCAGTGTGGAGGTTAAAACTATGAGTGATCTTAATCAAGAACATCATCATGACCACGAGCATAAGTATCGCAAACAAATCGTGAACCGATTGGCACGAATCGAAGGTCATCTCAGGTCTGTTAAGGAGATGACAGAGAACGGGCGTGACTGTCCTGATGTTCTTCTGCAAATTGCAGCAGTTCAAAAGGCATTAGACAAAGCGGCGAAACTTTTACTCAAAGACCACTTGGAGAACTGTGTCGTGAAAGCAGTTCACCATGGGAATGAAGATAAAGTTATAGAGGATCTCAACAAGGCGCTCAACAATTATATTCGCTAAGGGCAAGGAGGACGGCTCTGTGCCTAAAGGACTTGAAATTAAAGACACAAGCGGTAAACAAAAAATAAAAATTGTATTGGCCTTGGGAATACCAGCGATGATTGAAAATCTTCTGCAGACTGTCGTTGGCTTCGTGGATACTCTATTCGTTTCTAAAATAGGTCTTTTAGAGCTTACCGCTGTTGGCGTAACTAATGCCATAATGGCTGTATATTTGGCAGTATTTTTAGCTATGGGTATCGGTACCTCTTCATTGATTGCGAAAAGTGTAGGTGCTGGAGATATTAGTAAGGCTAAAGCAATTGCAAAGCAATCGACGTTAATTGCTGCTATTTTAGGGATTATTTTTGGTCTGGTTACGTTTTTCTTTGCTAAACCAATATTGCAGATCATGGGGGCCGAGCCGGCTGTGCTAAGTAGCGGAATTGTTTACTTCCGCATTGTTGCTGTGCCCTCAATATTCATCTCTTTAATGACGATTTTTGGGAGTATATTAAGAGCAGCAGGTAATACCAAAACACCGATGAAAGTTGGCCTATGGATCAATATTTTGCATATAGGCCTTGATTATATTTTGATTTTTGGACTTGCTGGTATTCCTGCTATGGGAATTGCAGGGGCCGCCTGGGCAACTGTTATAGTTAGGATAGTTGGCGCAATCGCATTATTTATGTATATCCGAAAATCGGAATTATCTTTCTCTTTCAGGATGAAAGCTGGAGACTACACTCTTCCGTTGCTACAATTATCTATTCCTGCGGGTATTGAACGCCTGATCATGCGTTTTGGGCAGGTGTTGTATTTTGGTCTGATTGTACGTATTGGAACAGAGGTATACGCAGCGCATACGATAGCTGGGAATATTGAGATATTTTCATACATGCCAGGTTATGGAATGGCGGTTGCTGCGACCACATTGGTGGGACAGTGTTTAGGCGCTGGTCGTAATGACGATGCGTATAGGTACGGACTTTATACGACAGGTGTTGCAGTTGTATTCATGTCCTTTGTGGGTGTGCTGTTATTTGTTTTCTCTCCTGTGGCGGCTACCTGGTTTACAGATGATCCAACCGTTATAAGCATGGTTACGACTGCACTAAGAATAGATGCCTTTGCACAACCATTCCTTGCTATAGGGCTAGTGTTGACTGGTGCTTTGCAAGGAGCCGGAGATACAAAGGGTCCCATGTACAGTACAGCTATAGGAATGTGGGCAATCCGAGTCATTGGTGTCTATATTTTATGCATTCATTTTAATTATGGGATTGCTGGAGTATGGCTATCCGTTGCTTTTGATATTTTTGTTCGATCTATTTATCTTTTTGCTCGTTTCAAAAGTAGGTTAACCAAAAACCCGTTGCAAAAAGGTAAGCAAGCATCTTCATCTTGATGCATATAAAACAAAGCCTTATGAACCATAAAAGCAATAGGAGTAAAGAATATACCATTAGACGAGCTGAGTTGGGCTCGTTTTTTTGTTGGGGGTGGTGATGATGTAGTGGCAAGAGAGAGAAGTCCTGACCGGGACAAGGCAAAAAAGATGTGGCTGGAGAGCGGCGGAGCGATGAAGCTAAAAGACATCGCCGCCGCTCTTTCTGTTGGCGAGACTCAGGTCCGAAAATGGAAGTCACAGGACAAATGGGCAGACGATCTGAATAGTAACGTTACCAATGAATCCAAAAGTAACGTTACTAAACGAGGAGCGACCAAAGGGAACAAAAACGCTGTCGGCAATCGCGGCGGTGCTCCCCCAGGTAACCAAAACGCCAAGGGGAATAGTGGCGGGCCGGGTGGGCCGTTTCGTAACAAGAAGGCACTAAAACATGGGCTGTACGAAACAATCTTTCTGGACACGCTGGATGAGCAAGAGCAGGCGCTTTTTGATTCTATTGAAGTTAAGCCCCTTGATCAGTTGGAAACTACTTTGAAGACACTGATTCTCCAAGAGCGAAAATTGGGAATGCAGTATCGGATGCGTTAGATTCAATGATAAAATGGATAGAAAAAACTAAAGATAATAACTCGATTGCTGATGAGAATGAGTTGATTTGTAAATTTAATAAAATCTTGTCAATCCGAATCGGAGTACAGTACCATATGTTCATATGCTTTGTTTAGTGATGATAACTACTATGAAGTTAAGAAACATATGATTGACAAGAACATTTGGGATAGCGACTTAGAGGATTTAGAGAAGAGATGTTTAGAGCATTGTTTAATTAAAGATATGGTATTGAATTGAATCAGTGTAGTGTTCAAATTTCTGTCCATATATCAAAAGGGTGCTCAGACGTTGTGTATTTGCAACTTATTCAGCCAATGTATACCTATAACAACACATACGGAAGCGTTGTTGTGCATCCCGAAGCATCGTGGTACCCTGCTGGCTTAATGCCGGTGGGGTGTTTTTTGTTTACAGGAGTGCTCTTATGACAAACGCAGTATTTCTACATAATTCGCAAAAAAAGATATTGACAACTGGTTAATTGCTGGACAAAAATAGTAAATGATTATAAAATTATGGGATTTTTAAGCGAAGGGTGGCTATGGCATGAAGCATACACCTACGATTCGAGCAGAATTAGATAGATACTTACAACAAAAGGGTTTGAGCATAGCGCAATTTGGACAACTTGCAGGCATGAATAGGGGAATAGTAAGTGCTATTGTGACAGGGAATAAGTCAATGTCTGTTAACCAGCTTGACCTAATCACTGAGGCTATGGGTTTACCAGAAGGGGATTTTTACGATCTGTTTATAGAAAACTACATTATCGACCATCCCCCGAATATGAGGCGAATCGAGCCATTTTTGTTTCGCTGTGCGGAGTTGGACAAGCTGGATGCGATCCGTCGAGTGGTGGGAGCTATCATGGACAATCTACTATATTCACCCAAGCTATTTGAAATTGCAGAAGAATTGTTGGCGCAGGGACGACATGAGGCTGCGCTACTGCTCTATGAGGGTGTGGCTGAAGCGGAGAAATATCAACATTCTGAGCGTTTGGCAGTCTGTCAATATCGTATATTCACGATTCAAGTTGGAGACGATCAAAGTCGGAATCTCAAGGCAGCAACGCTATTTGAACCCTTCGTGGAACGTCTGGATGAAATAGAACAGCTTGACGCGCTGAAGGATTTGGCTAACGTGTACAGGTCTTTGCGTAAATGGGACAAGGTAGAGGAAGTAGCAAAAATAATGAGGACTAAAGCGGAAATTCAATATAATTTGAAACATGAACACAAGAGTCGAGAATGTAATGAATCTACTAATAAGCTGACTCGTCCTTTGTTTGTATACATTTCCTATGCTGACCTGCTGTGTGCAAGTGTCTATGAAGCCCAAGGCGATTATCAACAAGCTCTACAATATACATACGCCTATGCTAATTTAGATTGGGTTAAAGAAACAGATGAAGATACCCAACACTGGATTGGCTTGTTTAAGCACTGGGCAAAAGCTAATGTTATTGTGAATAAGCTTTTATCCGGAGATACTAAGGTGCTACAAGATTATGTTGAATATATTGATACGGCGGAGGATACAACTCAGGAAGACAGGGTCATCCAACTGCTGAATATTATGATAGCGGCTAACCGATATGATATCGATGTTAGTAATATAATTAAACGCTTTGAAGCGGACATGGTATCATTATTGCAACACTCATCAAGTGATATGTATACTCAACAAGTGGTACCAGACTATTTTGCGTGGTGTGGTTACGAGTTAGCTCATTATTATTTACATCGAAGCTTTTACGATGATGGTTTTAAACATTTGATGTATTCAATGGTAAGTTATCATACACTAAGTAATGAGACTTACTTCATAAATTGTATGGGGCTGTTTTTACATTTTCGGGAGTATGCAGTTCCTGAAACCAAAGCAGCATTTTTAAATCTCATTGAAAAGGTGTGGATGAACAATGTTAAAAAAAATGGTACTGTTGATCATCGCGGCTAGCTTTTTATTTATCGTTACTGTACCCGTTCACTCGCATGATATACGGCCTCAAGTACAGCATGGGGGCGCTTAAACGTAAGCAGTGCAAATCCCCGCTAACCTTAACTGGTGGGTGGGGATTTTTTATTGAAGGAATTACCACACCGTTCACCGAATGAATTATCGAGGTGATCAGCATGAACCATACATATAAAGTGTTAAACTCAGATATCGAACTATTTGCAGCTGCATTAACCCAGGTAAGAGTATACGTTGTTCAGTCATTGGGAGAAGACGTGGTATCGGTTGTAGACTATGGAGGGACAGTAGAAAAGTTTTCGCCCGATACGATTAAGATTGCCGGAGCGTACTATATGCGGAATCAGTTTGAATTAGAGTAGATATGAAAGGACCTACCAGATTGTAGACGGTAGTCTCTTTAAGGTAGACCATATCAAAAAATAGAAGGGGAAAATGATGAAGAAAAGAATATTTCTGTTCTCGGTTTTGTCTTTAAGCATGGCGATTACGGTAGGGGCTACTTCAGCTTCAACAAGTAAAACTAGCGAAAACATCATAATTAATCAAAGATCGAGCGGAGGCGCAACTGTAGGAGAGTCCTTTGATGTCCCTAAGGGATGGGGGCATGTTAAACTTCGTATGAAAAATCACTCTAATCATCCAGTAAAAGTAAGTTTAACTCATAACGGTTCAAACAAACTATATATTGAAGCATTAGTAATTGCTCCTCATGACACAGTTATTTGGAAAAGTACTGATGAAGGTATCACCAACGGTTTGCGTTCTGGAAACTACACACTTCAGTGGAGAGGCAGTGATTATAAAGTTAATGGGGAAACATGGGGAATAGCTGATTCACAGCCTGGAAACCTCTAAATTACCCTGCTATACAACTTGTCCTTAGCCATTTGGTGAGGAAGGTTAATTATGTGTTTGTTCAAGCCAGCAAGTGAATTAATCCCCTTAATTGGTCGGGAGAGCTTTTTTCATTGATCAGTTTGAATTTAGAGTAGATATGAAGAATTAGGTGTCGGGATGGTTAGCTGATATTATTGCTAGAGCTATCGAGCTATATTCCTTTAATAACTGTGATTAACAACGATTAATGACGGAGGAAGAATGAAAAGAAAGTGGTATTTAAGACCAATGGTCATAATTTTAATGATCCTCATAACTCCACCGATAGGCTATTTGATTGTGTTCTTCAATAAAAAGAAATTTGAACCATCTGAACGCTTAGGCTATTTGACAATAGCCACAGTATTCGCTGCCCTATGGTTAACAAAATTTCTACCGAATCCATGGCGAATTCCCGCTATAATAGTTGTTGCACTTATTGGGATGTTCATATTCAGAAAAAATAAATAGTCGAGTAATAAAAAAGCTCTGCAAACCTTAATTGGTCGGCAGAGCTTTTTAATTAAAGAAATTGTTTACAGACGGACATTCAAGGTCCTATGAATCCACTTTTTAAATGTTCGATGAAAATAAAGTTTTGCTAACTACAACAAAAGAAACAATGGTAGCCTAGGACGGGAAAATAAAGCCCTAGACTATCGCTATTTCATTGAACTAACGTTTCCCGTTAGTTCAATCAATTCTGTTGCCATCGTATATGCTGGTGGTGAACCAGGTCTTCTACATTACTATATCGTCTTTCGTAAGTTTTTGGTATAGGGCTATCTTCTCGTTAGCAAGGGAAATCATGCACTCAAGTTCCTGCCGCTTGGATTCCAGTTCCACCAGATGCTTTTCAAGAATTTCTATTCGTATGTGTAAGGCAGGAGTAAAATTAGCAACTTCTTCCCCTTGTTGAATTTTATCCAGTACACATCCGTCACGAGTAAATTCCGTAATCTCCTCAAGCGACAATCCCAATTTTTTTAATCTAATTAAACATTGTATATATGAAACCTCACTTTCGGTATAAATGCGTGTCCTTCCATTTCTTCGATTTGGTTCCTGTAGCACTCCAATTTTTTCATAATAGCGAATCGTATAAGGAGTTAGCCCCGTTCTTTCTGATACTTGACTTATAGTAAGCATTGTTTTTTTTGTCACTCCTTTATTCTAAACCAAAATTTAAAACTATTATACATCTTTAAGTCAACTCGAAGTCGATATTAGCACCTCTAACTTCATTTCAAAAATTTGTGCTTGATTTCTAGTTAACTCTAACTTGTAAGCTAAAGTTGCTAATTGATATACATGAAACATAAAAAACTAAAGATAAAAGGAAATGGTGTCAAACTTATTTTGATGGAGGCATAAACAATGAACAACAAATATTTCACGATTCAACAAGCAGCGGAAGGTATCTGGGGTGCTATTTCGGTACCTGGTAGTGGTTCGCTGGGGAATGCGGCAATTATTGACATTGGGGATTTGACCGTTGTTGTGGACACAACCAACCTACCGCATTCTGGTGCTTTGTTACGTCAAACCGCAGAACAATTAACGAATAAACCAATTAAATACGTGATCAATACTCATTTCCATGGAGATCATGTCAACGGCAATCAGGAATTCATGGAAAGTGATTTTATATCTACCGTTTGGACAAGAGATTTGCTATCTGAAATGGGTAAAGTGAATATTGATCTAATGCAACAAAACATTCAGAAGTTAATAAATAGCCTACATCAAGTACGTTCACAAGAAAAAAATCCGCACATGTTAACCGAAATCGGCTATGATCTTTCCGTGCAGAGAGCCCTGTATGATGCTATCCCTTCCCTTCGTAGGGTGATACCCACGATAACTTTTGACGATAAACTAGTTATAAAAGGAGCAAAACGCACTGTCGAAGTTTTATCCTACGGAGGCGGCCATTCTTTAAGCGATGCCGTTATTTACGTGCCTGAAGAACGAACCTTGATTGCTGGTGATTTAATAACCAACAAGACGATTCCGGTCATGCCATACGGTAATCCCTACGCTTGGATACGAATCCTTAGACGCATTCAAAGAGATCTGAAGGTAGATACTGTCATTCCCGGGCATGGAGATGTGTCCACTCCAGATAGAATCCTAGATGTCATTCGCTTTTTAGAAAAAATGATCGCTTATGTGTCTGAAGCTGCGACGAGCGGAAAACCAGAGTCTTACTGGTTAAATGAAGGTGTATTAAATGGCTATGAAGATTGGCATCTAGCTCAGTATTTCAGATGGAATTTTCGCTGGCTCTTCAATACAATGCTTGTTCAAAATAATAGATGAGACACAACTAGCACTCCCTTTAACTCCACCAGATTCACAAGGCCAGTTCTGAATGTCAACCCGGCAGCACGTTTGGGTATTTTCAAACGTAATTGGCAGTCTGCTTGTTAGGTTAACCTGCCACGATACCCCATTATACAATTGTAAGGAAGTTGTTGATTAGAATGAATTATGTGGGGGGCAAAAAACCTTATGCATCAAGGGCTTCTATGATTAGACGCCCTGTTTGACCACATAGCGTAAAACAAAAGGCTGATTATGGACACTCTCATAATCAGCCTTTTTTAATGATCCAAATTGTAGTGTTATATATAGATTTACGCATGATCTATAAGACCTTTTCGTTTATTACGCCTTGAATGAAAGCGTTGACATGATTTTCAACCCACTATATACTTAGCTTAATTAAATGAACAGCACTAGGATTGTTACTGTTACGCAGGCAAAACCTAAGGAACAAAATGTTAAGATCTAAGGATCTTATGTATTTTGTTATACTTAGGTTTTTTTGTTTATAGAGAGAGGAAGGTTAAATACAAGTGGTTTCGGCACTTTGCTGAAGCCATTTTCTTCTATTTATGAGTTCACATCTGAGAGGAGCGACAAACTTGGAATACAAATATGAGTTGGTCCAGGCAGACAATCATTTTCCGTTAAAAATTATAGTTCATTCCTCCAATGAACCAGCGTACATACCTGGGCATTGGCACGATAGCATCGAAATATCCTATGTGCTTTCAGGAAAAATCGAAAATATCTATATTGATGGCGCCAGTTATAGCTCCAAAGAAGGAGATATTGTGCTCATTAATTCGAATGCTATTCATTCCTTCTCTGTGGCTAAGGGACAAGGAAGAGAGGCTATAACCGTTCTGATTCCTTCTGGATTTATTCGAGAAAATGTTAACGGCAGTGACCCGATTTCATTTGACTGCATATCCATTTTTGAAACTAACGAGCAGAGATTACTGCATTTTGCGGAGCTGCGTGATTTGTTAAACACCTTATTTGTGGCTTATCTCAACCAGCATAATGACCCTTTAGCGCATATCCATTTAACGTCATTATCTTATAAACTGGTGTATCTGTTATTAATGCATTTTAAAATGGATCATGAATCTATCCGTGGCTTTAACTCCGATAAATATTTGGAGCGGCTGACGTTGATAACCGATTATATCAAAAAGAATTACGATCAAAGTTTATCCTTGGATTCGATAGCTCAGGTTTTTGGGTTGTCTCCCGAATATTTGTCCCGTTTTTTTGTGAAGCATGTAGGGATGACCCTATTTCAATATATCAATGCCATCCGTCTGGAGAGATCTTTTCGAGTTCTCATGAATACGGATCATTCCATCATACAAATTGCGCTGGAGCATGGATTTCCGAACGAGAAGTCTTTTGCCAGGGTATTTAAAAGGGTTTATCAGGCAACACCGCATCAATATCGAAAAGAGAACAAGAGGTATTCTGGAGCAAGGAGTCAGTAATTGACCTGAAATAGGCTAATAAAAGACAGGATACAAATAAAAAAATCATTAAAATAAATAATGTAAGCGTTTTATTAATGGACCCGGGAGGTAAGACATCATGTTTAAACGGTTTCAAAAGGCTGCTAAAACAACTATGTTATTCACTTTAGCTATCGGTACGACCCTTGCTTTCAATTCCGGTGCATGGGCCAAGGATGTAAAGATACAGCCCACCTCGTACCGGACGGTTGCGGAGGTTAAGGATTGGGGAGCAGCCATTACGAAGATCATTGTTAACCTGGGTAAGCCAGTACCTAAAGATGCGATAACAAAGGATACATTTAAGGTGCATGTGGGAAGAAGCGACAATAGGCTGGTCAATCCCTTTATTGAGAGTGGCAACCGGAAAGTCACCAAGGCCTATGTATCGGACAAAAGTGGCAACCCTGTAAATAAAACCGGAAGCTACGTTGTATTAGAAATGGAAGTCGGCCCAGCCCTAACACTAAGCTCAGCTATTCATTATGATGCGGCAGGTTCCGGGTTTAACGCATGGAATGATAACAAATACACAATCACGCAGCAAAAAGCTATTAAAACCACATCAGGAACGATTTCCGGCTTGAAAATTGATACTTCCGCAGGTCAGATACGGAAGCTAGTTGATCAATTTGCAACCGGCAAAGCTACTTTTGACGGGATTACTTTAACCTATGCGGACTATGCACCGCCAAAAGACAAAGTGAAAAACCCCTTGGTGATCTGGCTGCATGGTATGGGTGAGGGAGGTACAGATCCGACGATTCCGATTTCCGGAAATAATGCAGCGAATTTTGCATCTAAAGATATTCAATCCTATTTTGAAGGGGCTTATGTACTGGCACCTCAGACTCCAACCTACTGGATGGATGGTTTTACAAGCTTCGGAGACGGCACCTCCAAATACGAGCAAGCATTGATGTCCTTAATTAAGGAGTACGTGGCCAAGAACAAAGACATTGATACAGATCGAATCTACATTGGTGGAGACTCCAACGGCGGTTACATGACTATGCTGATGATCCGTGATTATAAAGACTATTTTGCAGCCGCTGTGGTGGCCTGTGAAGCCTTGAAGGACAGCCTTATAACCGATGAACAGATTAACGAAATGAAGGACCTGCCGATCTGGTTTGTGGCTGCCAAAACCGACACCGTAGTACGGCCGAACGATTATACGGTTCCGACCTACAACCGTTTAGTGAATGCTGGAGCAAAGGATGTTCATATGTCGTTATTTGATAACGTAGTAGATACCTCTGGTTTGTACAAAAAGAGCGACCAAACACCGTATGAATACAATGGCCACTGGTCTTGGATTTACGTTTATAACAACGAAGTATCGAAGGTGATTAACGGAAAGAAAATAACGATGATGCAATGGCTAGCCTCCAAAACGTTGGACTGAAAGGTATAGCTAGCAAATGAAAATAGCAATATGATGTAATAGGCTTCTTTAAAGTTCAAGCCAGCCTTACCGTACATTCTCTGAGTCATTCGTTAACAACACATTATCGCTCGGAGAATTATCAGTTCCTTATTAGGTTTTCGCAAAATCCACATGTATAAAACTCCGTCAACAAATAATTGACGGAGTTTTATTGCTCTCTTTTACTTATTCACTTCAATGAGCCCATCCGGTTTTTCACGATTAGAGAGCAATTCGGATACCGTTACGAAGGTAAACCCTCTCTTCTTGAGCTCCGGTAAAATGATTTTCAGGGCTTCGACGGTTTGTGTACTTTGATGTACATAATCGTGCATCAGGACAATGTCGCCATTACGGGCGTTACGAAGCACCCTATTAGCGATACGGTGTACACCTGGTTTTCGCCAATCTAGGGTATCCTGATGCCAGGACCATAAAATAATTTTCAGCCCCTTCTCCTTGGAGAGCTTGACTAACGAATCGGTGTAGGAGCCGCCGGGGGGTCTAAAAAGATGGGTTCCCGCACCAGTTGCTTGAACGATGCTCGCTTGGCCTTGATCCAATTCTGACAGAGCTTTGTTACGGGAAATATACTGAAAAGATGAATGATAAAAGGTATGATTACCCACTTCATGCCCTTCTGCTCGTTCTCGTTTCACAATATCAGGAAGCTTTTCTACACGGCTGCCGACGACAAAAAAGGTTGCTTTAGCATTGTATTCTTTAAGCAAATCCAAAATGGCAGGCGTATTGCTTTCGTCCGGTCCGTCATCGAATGTGAGAGCGATAAGCTTACGATGGGTAGGAACTTCCCATACAATGTCCCCCCGTTCTTCGTAATAGGCCCTTCCCTTTGTAGGAGTAGGGGAGGCGTATGATGGGGCTTGTGCATTGGTAGATGGAGTGGGACAAGAGCTGATACACAGTAAAGAAACAGCAATTCCAGCGCACAGCAAACGGTTATATTTCATAAGGCTTCTTCTCCGTTCTAACGTATTCTCACATTAGCTTGCCAAGAAGAAGCGTATACCATTCCTCGTTTCTGAAATTCATCCATTCCAATCACTAAAATTTAGATCTAATTGCTTCTTCAGCAATGCGCAGATTGCGAAGTTATGCTGAAAAAGAGTGATAGCTTGCTTGTTGATAACATCCTGTACCCATGTTAAGTTGTACATATCCATCCTTGGTTTCAATGTGCAGTTGAGGTAGGTCATTGTCCAGTTCGTGAGAGTCTTAATCTGACGAAAAATGAAGAGGTCGACGGGACAAGCCGCAAAAGCTGATCTGAGGTCAAGGAGCTGCGACTCGTTCCTGAACTTCGAACAGGAGATGAGACGGGATGCAAACAAATGAAAAAGAGTTGCGAGCTATTAGTCTGACGTTAGAAGCGGGCGAACACATCCGATCATGTATGGGGTGTACGTATGATTTGCAACAGAGCTCCCAGAAGATATCGCATCATGGAATGCTGGCAGTGACATCCCAACGAATCATCTTTTATTCCTGTACTATGGGTACTCCTTGGGTCAAGTTCATCAATTATCACCATATTTCACTGGCTAAGCTGGATAAGGGTTTGTCGGATTCTAGGGGGAACATCACGCTGATCAATCAGGGTGTGAACGAGGTGTTCACCCACCTGCCGAGTGGAGATTGTATAGAAAGGTTTATAGCTGTACTAGAGCAAGAAGCAGGTATCTCTTGTGAGAACTAATGATTATGAAAAACAAATAACTAAAACCTCCAACTTCGTAATGTGCCAAGAAGGATCCTTACAGAATTTGGAGGTTTTTTTGTCTTTTAATTAGAGAGATGTGGATCGAGCGTCAGCTCAACAGAGTTATAACCAATAAATTATATAACACCAACGGCAGAATGACATTGTTGTAGGCATAGGAGCGATCAGGGGTGGTGTTGCCTGAGAAGGGTGAGTGATATTGCTGAGGGACTCTTAAATACAAATGATCCGCATCGATGTGTATAATCGTTCCTTCATATACTTGATGATCCATCGTTTGCACCCTAACCGTGTGATTCATGTAGGGGCTTAATTGATAATGCAAATGATCGCGGATATTTTTGAGTTCCGCCTGTAATTCCGGTCTAGCTTGATATAACGTTTGCGGACTGACGGTGTTGTATGGCATTCGCCTCTAACCTCCATACCCTGTAATGATGCATTATATGTAGGAGTCTATGTCCTTGTGCTTATACCTATAGAGAGTTGCTTTTACAAAATGAAAAAACATTAACATTTTACTCCAGTCCACTTGACGTTCCCTTTACATCAAAACGATACACTTACTGAGGTTGGTTTGAAAAGAAAGGGGCGCTCCGTTTTGGGTGAGCTTAACAAATCTATGGGACTAGGGACGAGGAGTCAGCAACAGACTTCGTCTAAAGCCCGCATACGCACGGGTTCGCTAAAAATTCAAAGATTGCGCGAAAACGCGCTGGCGTATACCTTTTTGGCTCCATCGCTTATTTTGTTTGCTGTATTTATGTTTTACCCGATGATCAAGTCCGTATATCTCAGCTTGCATTCTACAGATCCCGCAGGAAACGTTGCAGCTTATGTGGGGTTAGATAATTTTACTACACTTTTCAGCTCGGGACTGTTTCTACAAGGAATTAAGGTCACACTCCTGTTTGCACTGTTAACAGTACCAGTAGGTATTTTATTGGCGCTGGTACTGGCTGCACTTACACACAGTAAATTGCGGGGAATGCGTATCTTCCAGTTTGCCTTTTCGCTGCCGATGGTGTTGTCGGTCGGTTCATCTGCAGTCATTTGGAAATTTCTTTTTCATCCGACACTGGGGATGTTCAACTATGTGCTTTCCCTCCTACATATTAATCCGGTTCCGTGGCTGACCAGCCCGGATTGGGCGCTGTTCTCAGTAGCCATGATGACCATCTGGATGAATCTTGGCTTCAATTACATTATCTTATCGAGCGGACTTCAAGGGATTCCAGATGACATGTATGAAAGTGCCAAAATGGATGGAGCTGGCCCGCTCGTCACGTTCTGGCGTATCTCCCTGCCACTGTTATCACCGACGATCTTTTTTGTAACAGTAGTTTCCATCATTGGAGCCTTCCAGTCTTTTGCTCAAATTAACATTTTGACCAAAGGCGGTCCGGTGAACAGTACGAATGTATTCGTGTATTCCATCTATCAGGAAGCTTTCGTTAATTTCCGGTTTGGAACGGGGAGCGCGCAGGCCATTGTCTTGTTTGCCGTCATTCTGCTGCTCACGATGATTCAGTTCAAATGGGTGGAAAGAAAGGTGCATTACCAATGAAACGACACCTGAATTCAACATTGCTGTATGTACTGCTTACGATTGCAGCTGCTCTCATTTTGTATCCGGTTATATATACGTTTTTTATGGCAGTCATGTCGCCGGAGGAAGCAAGCGCTTATCCACCAAGCTTTCTTCCGCATTCCTTTCATATGGAGAATTTCACTGAAGTGTTTGAAATTGTTCCGATTGCAGCCTTTATTGGAAATACATTTCTCATTTCGGGTCTGACGATGATTGGGCAGTTGATTACAGCGAGCTTGGCGGCCTACGCCTTTGCCAAAATGGACTTCAAGGGAAAAAACTTCATTTTCAGCATGTTTGTAGCGACGATGATGATCCCTTGGGAAGTGACCATTATTCCAAACTACCTGACGGTACGAAGCTGGAACTGGCTTGATACGTATCAAGGGTTGACGGTTCCTTTTCTGGCGACGGCATTCGGAACATTCCTGTTAAGGCAATTTTTTCTCCAGCTTCCCAAGGAACTGTTTGAGGCGGCTCGTATGGATGGGTGCGGACATATCCGTTACTTTGTGTTCCATGTGCTTCCGTTATCGCGCCCTGCGCTCGGAACACTGGCTGTGTATTCGTTCCTGAATATGTACAATTCGTATCTCTGGCCTTTACTGATCACCAATAGTGAGAATATGCGTACGGTACAGATCGGAATATCCATGCTCGAATTTCAGGAATCGACTTCATGGAATCTGGTGTTTGCGGGTACGGCACTTGTCATTTTACCGTCTCTGCTCCTGCTGATCTTTGGACTAAAGCAGTTGGTACGTGGAATGGCAGCGGGTGCGCTTAAAGGCTGATCACATATTTCAAATGAAAAGCAACACCTGCGCAAGCAGCCCATATACAGAGCTTCAACACACAAGAATATCGCAAGAGAATGCCAATTCAAGATCATTTAATCAAAGGGAGAGAAGAGAGATTATGAGATTTTTTCGTCTGAAAAGTACATTGACCCTGCTTATTCTGACTGCCATGGTGGTTGCAGCAGGTTGTAGCAATAATACTGCTGCAGAGAAGCCGAGTAATGGTAGTGATGGGGCAGCAGCGACTTCTCCAGTGAAGCTGACTTGGTGGCATTCGATGTCCGGTAACGGTGAAAAAGCAATCAAGCAGATCGCTGCTGACTTTAACGCCAGTCATAAGGACATTCAGGTAGAGCCAGTATATCAAGGCAAATATGATGATAGCTTGAACAAGCTGAAAGCGTCGCTTGGTTCCAACAGCGGACCGGACATCATTCAAGTATACGAAATCGGTAGTAAATTCATGATCGACTCCAAAATGATCACACCTGTACAACAATTTATTGATGCAGACAAGTTCGATCTGTCGCAGTTAGAGCCAAATATTACACGTTACTACACGATTGATGGTAAATTGAACGCTATGCCGTTCAATACGTCAAACCCGATACTATACTATAACAAGGATGCATTCAAAGCCGCAGGACTTGACCCAGCTAATCCTCCGAAAACGTATGATGAGTTCGAAAAGGCTGCAAAAGCCTTGAGCAAGGATGGTAAATCCGGTGCTTCCATTGCCATCTACGGCTGGTTTATGGAGCAACTGTTTGCCAATCAGAACGCGGATTATGTGAATAATGGCAATGGTCGTGACCAAGCGGCAACGGAATCCATGCTGAATTCGGATGCTGGTGTAAAAACGCTGACGTGGTGGAAGAAAATGATCGATGAAAAGGTTGTATCCAATTTGGGACGTAACTCGGACGATACGGCAAAGGCATTTTCCGCAGGACAAATTGCGATGACGCTGGATTCCACCGCTTCGCTGCGTAATATTGTGGAGCAGGTTGGCGATAAATTTGAAGTAGGCACAGGATTCCTGCCAAGAGCCAATGAAGCTAAAGAAGGCGGCGTGGTTGTAGGCGGCGCGAGTTTGTACATTATGAACAACAAGCCCGAAGCCCAACAGAAGGCAGCGTGGGAGTTCATTAAATTCGTCGCTTCCCCAGCTGTACAGGCACAATGGAGTGTAAATACCGGGTACTTCCCGATCACGAAAGCAGCCTATGACGAGAAGGTACTCAAAGACAATATGGTAAAATATCCGCAATTCCAGACGGCGGTTGACCAATTGCACGCATCGGCACAATCCACCGCTACACAGGGCGCAGTGATGGGCGTATTCCCAGAAGCGCGCCAAATCGTCGAAGGTGCAATCGAGGCCGTTCTGAGTGGCCAGCAACAGCCAAAACAGGCATTGGATCAAGCTGCACAAGAAATTACAGGCAAAATTGCGCAATACAATCAAACGGTGAAAAAATAGTCGGCCTTCCCTTAAAATCGGTTGATAATCTGTAGAATGGCCCCCTTATCACCCGATTTTATGACATAGCGGATCGAATGAGTGACCCCCTCACTTATTCGATCCGTTTTTGCATTTTTATTTTTTTAGAATAAGCGTTTAGACGAAATGTCTAAAATGAATTATTTTCATTTTTCCTATTGCTGGGTAACTAAAGATGGGCTTATAATAAATACATAATTTTTGTACTGGACGGTCAGTTCAAAAAAGGAGGAAGCATGAAACAGCAAACGAAGGAAATTATTTTTAACGGCGCACTTAAAGCTTTTTCCGAACGAGGATTTAACGAAACAAACATGGAAGAAATTGCTAAGGTTTGTGGCATAGCCAAAGGAACCCTGTACTACAATTTTAAAAACAAGCAAGAATTGTACATTTACATTTTGAAGATGGGGATGGAGCGATTTGTGCAGGATATCCATGAAGCAATGGCTCAGGTTCCTATGGATCAGGTAGAATTGAGGGTTCGCAAGCTGATCCAAGTACATATTGAGTTCATTGGGAGAGAACCGGATTTTTGCCGTTTACTGGTTAGCAAGGGATGGGTCTCACAGGAACAGCATTTTAATATTAGGCAGGTGCTGGCAGATTATTTTGATTTTATGGAGGCGGAGATCGATTCCGGTAAGTTATATGGGAAAATTTCAAGTAAGCTGGATGCCAAAACAACAGCCAATTGCTTATTTGGGATTTACATTTTCGCTCCGATGCGGTCCATGGTTTGGGGCGAAACGATGAATCTGCAAGAGGTTCGAGAAAGTATTGAAGTATTTGTGTGTAATGCATTGGGCATGCAACATTAATAGACAGATGGAGTGATGAAAACATGAAAGCTAAAAAATATACGATTTACGTCGTACTTATTATTTTAATCGCGGTAGGAATTTATGCCTTGACTGCTTTCCCACGGGGTGGGAGCAGCTTGTCTGCGGATCAGTCTTCTTCCATACCTACGGCTTATGTGGAGTCGGATACCCTCAATGCCAGCTTTAAAATGGCAGGACGGATTGACCAGATGCTCGTCAAAGAAGGCGATCAGGTTAAAAAGGGGCAGGTGTTAGCCCATCTGGAAAGTCGCGAGTTGGAAGATAAGGTGAAGCAGGCACAGGCGGCGTTGCTGGCAGCTAAGAGTAATGTATCCAAAGCAAAAGCCAGTGTGTTGCAGGCTCAAGCAGGCGTAGGTCAGGCACAGGCTACTGTAAGCGCCGCTCAGGCCAAGAAGAGCCAAGGTACGACATCGGTCAGTGTGACCGCTGAGGCATCCTCCAGCCAGATCGAACAGGCCAAAGCGGCTGCGAACGCCGCCAAGGCAAAACTGGATGCGCTCAAGAGCGGGGCAAGACCGCAGGAGCTTGAGCAATTGCAAGTATCTGTGAAGATAGCCAAGGAAACGCTGGACCTGACCGTTAAAAATCTGGAGCGTGCCAAAAAACTTCAAGAAGCCGGAGCAGCAACCCAGGCATCTTTGGATCAAGCGACATTGGAACATCAACAGGCAGTGGCCAAGTATAATGCAGAGTCGCAAAAATTGGATATGGCACGGGAGGGAAGCCGCAAGGAGGAAATTACGGCGGCTGAAGCTCAATACCGTCAAGCCTTGGCTGCGGTGAAGGAAGCACAGGCAGGAGCGGGCAAAGTTGCTGTGCAACAGGAAGATGTCAAAGCTGCTCAGGCTTCGGTAGAACAAGCGCAATCTGCTGTGAAGGCGGCGCAATCCACAGTTGAGCAGGCTCAATCTGCGGTTGCAGGTGCCAATGCTCAGGTAGCCCAAGCGGAAGCCGCGCTTCAAGAGGCTCAGACCTATTTGAGTTACACGACTCTATATGCGGCCGAAGATGGAATCGTAAAATCCAAGTCGCTTAGCTTAGGTGAAATGGCTAGCGCAGGATTCCCGGTCTATACCATTGAAACTTCGACACAACGTTGGGCTAAATTCTATGTACCTGAAACGTCTCTGAATGGCCTTCAAGCAGGGGATACTGTCCAAATTAAATTGCTGTCTGGCGGTAAGGAGCTGAAGGGTAAAGTCATTCTGTTAGAATCGGCTGCTGACTTTGCCATTCAAAAACCGAGCCAAAGCTCCGGTGACAAGGATGTCCGTTCCTTCGGTGTTAAAGTAGCATTGCCGGACCTTGCTGCTTCGGTTCCAACAGGCTCCACGGTCCTGTTTACAGGCAAAGGGGCGCAGTAATATGCAGGATTCACAGGAAAGACTTCGTATCCGCGATGTGTTTCGCGAGGAATGGCTGAGCATCTTCCGGGACCGCCGCTTTATGGCTATTCTGCTGATTACGCCGATTGTGTATACGATACTATTCGGCTTCCTATATTCACATCAGCGGATTACCGAGATGCCTGTCACAGTGTACGATGGAGATAATTCACAGCTCAGTCGCCAGATCATTCAGGCGTTCGATTCGACCGACTCATTTGCCGTTACACGGCAAGCGAGCAATCAGGAAGATGCTGTCCGTCAGGTAGAGACCGGGGAAGCTAAGGTCGGAATCGTCATTCCCGACAACTTTACGACTCGGCTTAAGCATGGGGAGAACCCACCCGTGCTCACGCTGATTGACGGCAGTAATATGATGTATTCCAATAGTGCCAGTCGGATTGCGAATCAGGTCATTAGCAGCGTGAGCGCTGGAGTATCGGTCAATTCCATGAAACAAAAGGGAATGAACGCCGATCAGGCCGCGTCGACGCTGACTACCATCCCGTTCCGATCCAGAGTGCTATTTAACCCGGTATATGATTATAAGCTTTTCATGCCACTAGGGGTTATCTCTGCGGCTCTCCAGCAGTGTTTGCTGCTTGGTATCGCGTTGTCCTGCACGCGTGATAAGGAAGCAGGGACTTGGGGAAGATTTGGTGCATGGAGAAATACCCCTTGGCGTTTGGCTATTGCCAAACTGGCACCGTATTATGCAGCGGGAGCTTTCAATGTGCTGACTGTATTCAGTATCAGCGCTTTATGCTTTGATATTCCGTTCAGGGGACAGGTACTGCCTTTGGTTTTGGTATCGCTGGTCTTTAACTTTGCATTGTGCGGATTAGGCTTCTTATTCAGTCTCTTTTCCAAGACCAGAGTGGATGCGACCCAAACGCTGATGCTGATTGCTGTTCCTTCCTTTATGCTGTCAGGCTATACGTGGCCATTGGAAGCAATGCCCGGCTTCTTGCGGGGGCTTGCTGAAATATTGCCACTGACGTATTACCTGGATGCTGTACGGAACATCACGCTCAAAGGACTGGATATCACCTACATCTTCAAAGATATGATTGCTCTAGGCGTCATTGGTTGTGTGAGTCTGCTGGTGTCCTTCGCGATCTATCCGTTATTCTTTAAACAGCATCAGACGGCAGGGCAGCATGCCGATGTGCCTGCTCAAGAAGGATTCACGCTAAAAGGCTGAGAGCAACTTTAAATATGGAACTCATAAAAAGGCAGATCAGGAGTAAACCCTGATCTGCCTTTTGCTTGTTCATATGGTTTAAAAGTGGAAAAAATATTATTGCGGCGGCTGAAGATCCTCGATAGAATCAATCGGCACATAGGATGGAACGACAAGCCCGGACATAACGCCAGTCATGCTGGTTCCGATGTCATCCACCTTATCCTTGTATTGAGCCCAATAATCAGCATGCGTCAATGGAAGCCAAGCGGCAGCAGTAGCATCTACACTTCCGCCGGCCACGCCAGTCCACATCGGGCCGATTTCCACTTGCAGGGCTGTTACTTTATAGCCCAATTTTTGTTCCAATACATATTTCAATACGTTCGTACTGGCAATTTCAGAATCCCAAGCAGCGTAGCTCAGCTTCAAAGGATCACCGTTGACGGGCTGTAGGCCCTTGATCCATGCCTGTACCTTGTCAGGATGTTTATCAGCCCAGTTCTTGGCAGCCTGCTGTGGGGCAATACCGTCCTGAATCGCGATCATCACTTCACCCATATCTTCAGCAGTCCACTTAAAGCGGCTTAGAAATTCATAAGCCACAGGAGCATCCTGCTTCAAACCTTTGCGGGCGATTGTATGAATTTCTTCCTTATCACCGTACGCTTTTTTAGGATCTTTCAAGTATTTCAAATCATATTTGTTAAACATCCAGTGAGGAGTCCAACCTGTTACGACGATAGGCTGCTTGGCTTTGATAGCTTTATCCAGTGTAGCAGTCATAGCAGCTCCAGAGCTTTCAAGCAGCTTCCAGTCGGATAAGCTATAGTCATTAATAGCTTTAGCGGTCAGCTTCATCAGTCCGGCGCCAGGGTCGGTACCGACAATGCGGTAACCGACCTCTTTGCCAAAGTCCTCAGTTGTGGCGGAAGCCGGAGCCGCTTCGGCTCCGTTATCCTGCAAATCAGTAATCGATTTAACATCCATGTAAGCTGGAACGACCAATCCGGTTTTAACACCGCTCATATTAGCCCCAAGATCGTCGAGCTTATCCTTGTATTTAGCCCAGTAATCCGCATGTGTTAACGGCAGCCATGCAGCCGGTGAAGCATCTACATCACCACTAGCGACACCCGTCCACATAGGACCTGCTTCCACTTGAAGTGCGGTTACTTTGTAACCCAGTTTGTTCTCCAAAATATAACTTAGCAAATTCGTACTGGCAATTTCGGAATCCCAAGCGACATAACTCAGCTTGAACGTGTCGCCATTGACAGGTTGCAGTCCTTTAGTCCATTCCTGAACCTTGTCGGCATGTTTCTCCGCCCAATCCTGGGCAGCTTGTTCAGGACTGGTTCCGGCTTGAATGGCAACCATCATTTCACCCATATCTTCCGGTGTCCATTTGAAACGTTTTAGAAACTCATAAGCGATAGGAGCATCCTGTTGCAAGCCTTTACGGGCAATCGTATGAATCCCCTCGGCTTCACCATAAGACTTTTTAGGGTCTTCCAAATATTTGAGATCATACTTGTTGAACATCCAGTGAGGAGTCCAACCTGTAATAATGATCGGTTTTTTCGCTTTAATGGCTTTGTCCAGTGTGGCCGTCATAGCTGCACCGGAACCTTCAACCAGCTTCCAATCAGACAAATTGTAGTCTTGAATTGCTTTGGCAGTCGATTTCATAATGCCTGCCCCGGCATCAATACCGATAATTTTGTAACCGACTTCTTCGCCAACCGGGTTGGCAGCAGCGTTACCTTTGCCAGATGCGGAATGATCTGTACCAACAAAATATTGGGAAGCACCAGCGATCAAAATGACAGCTGTAACTGCAGAAGTAATCCATACTTTTTGCTTGCTGGATACGCGGCTTTTGCCTTTTTGCGTAGGTTTAAACAGGTTTTGCGTAAAACGGTCAAGCACAATAGCCAGAACGACAACAGCTAAGCCGGCTTCAAAACCTTTACCGATTTGCAGCTGTGTCACAGCACGGTACACAACAGCACCGATGCCTTCTGCACCGATCATGGAAGCAATAACAACCATGGACAGTGACAGCATAATCGTCTGGTTAATACCAGCCATTAAGGTAGGCAATGCCAGTGGAAGCTGAACTTTGAACAGCTTTTGCGCAGAGGTTGAACCGAAAGCATCTGAGGCTTCGATCAGCTCACCTGATACTTGCATAATCCCCAAGTTAGTCATGCGAATGGTTGGGGGGATAGCAAAGATAACAGATGCGATAACACCAGGTACAACACCCAGGCTGAAAAAGGTAACCGCTGGGAGCAAGTACACAAACGCAGGCATCGTCTGCATAAAATCAAGTAAAGGCGTGATAATGCGGGATGCGGATTTACTGTATGCACACCAGATCCCGATGGGAATTCCGATAACAATGGATACGAGCGCAGACGTGATGACCAGTCCGAGCGTATTCATTGTTTCACTCCAATAGCCGAGATTATCAATCAGCAGGAAGCCGATGACAGTAAACAGCGTAAGCTGAACCCGCCCGATCATAAAGGCGATAATCCCGATGATCACAATGAACACCAGAGGGTGCGGAAGCATGAACAGGCCTGAGAAAAAGCCTACTACAGCTTCTATAATAGAAGAAATAACATTAAACAATCCAGCCAGATGAATACCCATCCAGTCGACAATGGATTGAATCCACTCAGCGATTGGCAGTTTCGGTATCATGGGCATTCACCTCCTTTGTAGTGGTAACATCTCCACCAAGTGCGCCAAGCAATGCTCCACGGACGATAACGCCCAGCAGCTTTTGCTTGTCATCGACCACAGCCAGCGGCACCTTGGACGAGCTTGTAATTTCAAACAAATCATTAATGACAGTCTCGGCAGCAACCTGCGGTCCGTCAGTAATCAAAATATCTTCAATTTTCAAATTATTGCGCAGTGCATGAACAGCATCCTCGGCGTTAATAACACCCAGTAGCTTTTTAGTACGGTCAATGACGAACAAATTGGAAATCCCACGCTCCCGCATCAATTCCAGAGCCACACGCGGACCACGATCCATGGTGATGGTTTCTGGACGAAGCATGACATGAGCAGCCGTCAATACCTTGGACAGATCCACATCCTCGACGAAGCGGGCTACATAAGAGTTAGCCGGTTGGATCATAATTTCTTCCGGTGTACCGATTTGTACGACCGCACCGTCTCGCATCAAGGCAATCCGGTCACCAATCCGCAACGCTTCATCCAGATCATGGGTGATAAACACAATTGTTTTCTTCATTTTATCTTGAAGCTCCAACAGCTCATCCTGCATGTCACGGCGAATGAGAGGGTCCAATGCACTGAACGCTTCATCCATTAGGAGCACTTCAGGGTCATTAGCCAGCGCCCGTGCCAGGCCGACACGCTGCTGCATACCGCCACTCAATTCATCGGGCATTTTATCGCCCCAGTTTTTAAGACCAACCAGTTCCAACGCTTGTTGCGCCTTTTCCTGACGCTGTGCTTTTTCTACCTTTTGAATTTCAAGACCATATTCTACATTTTCTAATACAGTCCGATGTGGGAACAGGGCGAATTTTTGAAAAACCATGCTGATGGTTTTACGACGAACTTCGCGAAGTTGTTCTTTGTTCATCTTACGGAGATCTTTGCCGTGGACCAGAATTTCACCGGAGGTAGGCTCAATCAAGCGATTTAGCATTCGCACCAAAGTGGACTTGCCACTGCCCGATAGCCCCATAATTACGAAAATTTCACCTTGCTTAATTTCCATGTTGGCCTTATTGACACCAACAGTAATCTGTTTTTCTTTGGCCAACTTTTCCTTGCCCCAGCCTTGCTCCAGGAGCGGAACACCTTGCTCTGCGTGAGGACCAAAGAGTTTGCTGACATTTTTGACTTCCAAAATCGTCATACATACACCTCTTCTTTCTATACTTTGCTTGGTATTAACCCCTTGTTGCATTAAGGATTGAGTATAAAAATCATAATTCTGAACATCCTGAACGGTTAATGACAAAATTAATTGTAACAGAAGCATAGCTTACATTTCAAACAAAAAAACTGTTCATAAAGTACGTACAGAAAAAACTGTACAAAGTTTCCTTTGATATGCTCCTCCGTTCTATAGAATGCTCAAACATTCGGAACTTTACAACCGATAGTGCTTTTTTTAAAATAGACAATGAAATATAACCATAAGAAAAAGATTTATGTATATCCATAATTTTAAAAGTTTACTATCATTAGCAATTTTGCGAATTATGATTTTGAACGATCCATGCTGTTGTAATATAGACAGAAGCTTTGTTTTTGAAACATTTCATTTATTATTGAAAGATTTCTTACATTGCGTCAAAGCTAATCTTTTACGGGTAAATCGTTCATACTAGGTTGTGCAAAATGCTCTAAAATTAGGAGGTTGCAAGCATGAGCTTGTACCAGTTAGGTGATGAGCAGCAGGCTTCGCTGCAAAAAATTCGCAAACGTGTTATAGAAGCTATAGGTAAAAACATGGACCTGTATGGGATCACTTTGTCTGCGGGGCATTTATACGGTTTGCTTTTCTTTGCGGATAAACCGATGACGCTGGACGAGATGGGCCGTGAAATGGAAATGAGCAAAACGAGCATGAGTACAGGAGTTCGAACATTATTGGATCTGAAAATGGTAAATAAGGTTTGGAGCAAGGGCTCACGCAAAGACTTGTATGAAGTCGAATATGACTGGCATCAAACCTTCACTGATTTCTTCGCTATTAAATGGAGAAAAGCGGTAGAAACAAATTTACTGGTGTTGCGCAAAGCCATTGATGAGCTGGACAGATTGATGAATCAGGGTGAAGAGTACGAGGAATTTAAGGCGATTCTTCAGCAAGATCGTATGAAAATGAAGCAGGCCGTCGCTTATTACAAGTGGCTAGACCGACTAATTGACTCTATGGAAAGCGAAGAAATTTATAAGCTGATTCCCAAAGAAGAAGTTCGGGATTAATCGCTATTTCTCTATCTTGTTTATAAAAATGCCGGAGCGCAAAAGTGCTTCCGGTATTTTTTGGTTTGGCCGTGTGCAAAGGGTATAATAGAGATATGTAAAGATTGATATTATACCGTTGTGTTGAAGATACGAAATAAAGGAGGCTTCATGATGGAGAGTATTACAGTACATACTCGTTTAGGTCAATTACGTGGGGAAACGGGGAATGGATATCATGTATGGAAAGGTATCCCATATGCACAGCCTCCTGTTGGAAAACTACGTTTTCACGCGCCCCAGCCTTTGGAGTCTTGGGAGGGTGTACGGGCTGCGATGAGTTTTGGGCCAATCTGTCCGCAACCTATGCCATCCGCTGAAAGTATGACTGGAAATCTGGTGGAACCGCCTGAGCAGTCAGAGGATTGCTTATACCTGAACATTTGGACACCTGCTTCGAAGGCTCCTGAGAAGGGACGTCCGGTGATGGTGTGGATTCATGGCGGTACCTTTGTCACGGGGTCCGGGATTATACCTTTATATGACGGGGAACGAATGGCGAAGAATGGCGATGTTGTGGTTGTTACGATCAATTATCGATTAGGGCCGTTAGGATTTTTGCATCTAACTCCAAAGGGAGATGGCCTGACCTCTAATGCGGGACTGCTGGATCAGATCGCTGCGCTGGAATGGGTTAGGGATCACATCTCTGCCTTTGGCGGTAACCCGGACGAAGTAACGGTGTTCGGTGAATCGGCAGGCGCGATGAGTATTGCCGCTTTATTGGCGATGCCAGCCGCTGAGGGACTGTTCCAGCGTGCGATTTTGCAGAGCGGTGCGTCGCAGGTATTGCCAACCTCACAGGCCGAACAAGTGACGGCTGTGTATCTGCAGCAGCTGGGTGTGGACACTCAGCATCCAGAACGGTTGTTTACGCTGCCGACAGATGCGCTAATGCTAGCTATGGCGAAGACGCATGAAATCATCGGACCCGGGATGGCGATGATCTATCAACCCGTCGTGGACGGTGTGACCTTGCCAGATGAACCGCTGTCTGCAATCGCGCAAGGTTCAGCAAAGCAGGTATCCGTTTTGATTGGAACGAACTTGCATGAGGGGGCCTATTTCATCCGAAAAGAATCCCATCTAATGAACAAGTCAACAGCGAGTCAGGCATTGGAAATGATGACGGGCATGTCAGACATCGGCGACCTGATAGAACCATTTCCTGTTACGATTGAGGGACAGGCACAAATGTTGACTGATCTATTTTTTTGGCGTCCTGCATTGGCTCTTGCTGTTGCGCAGTCGGCGCATGCGCCTGTATGGATGTATCGTTTTGATTGGACATTGCCGGGGCATCCTACCTTTGGACAAGCGGTTCACGGTGCCGAAATTGCGTTTGTTTTCGATAATCTGGAGCTGCTAGGTAAGCTTGGATTAGAGATTCAACCGTCGATGCAGAAGCTCGCTCAAGCTATGCAGCAGGCATGGGTTGCTTTTGCACGTGATGGGAAGCCTGTGCTGTTCGAGGAGGCTTGGCCGATGTACGACAGGGAAGAGCGGACTACAGCTATTTTCCATCAGGATATTAAAATGGAGCACGACCCCGAAGGAGATAGACGCCGTCAGTTAACCGGTCAGATGACCCTATAAGTAAATAAGAGAGATCACCCCAAGTACTCACATGGAAAAAGCCTTCGCCCGTAATTAGCATACGGACGAAGGCTTTTGTTAGTCATTAGATGTACTGCTGCTCATTCTTACTTTCATGAAATTGCAACGATACGATGTGTAACTTAAATCTTAAATCGCTTAACCAGCTGTTGCAAATCCTGGGCCATGTTGGACAACTCCTGAGACGAAGATGCGATTTCCTCCATGGCCGCCATTTGCTCCTGAGCGGCAGCAGAGGTTGTCTGCGAACTGTCCGCCGAATTGCGAGACAGACTTGCCAAATGGGTGACAGTAGCCGAAACTTCCTCTGTACTGGCTGAGATTTGTTCAGCCGCAGCGGACACACTTTGAATTTGCTCCACAATATGAGATGTAGAGCGTTCAATATTCGTAAATGCACCTTCTGCATCTTGGCTAATACGTAATCCTTCACCTACCTGGTTACGAACATTACCGTTCATGGTAGCGGTGGAGCGTTGAATCAAATCGAGCATCTGAGTAATGATCTGACTGATGGAATCTGCACTTTCCTTGGATTGCTCAGACAGCTTGCGTACCTCTATAGCGACTACGGCAAATCCACGCCCGGCTTCGCCAGCTCTGGAAGCTTCAATAGACGCGTTCAGAGACAACAAATTGGTTTGCTTGGCAATGGCGGCAATAGCTGTATTCATCTGCTTCGCATCGTCTGAGAGCTGGGATAGCTCATCCATCAGGCTAGCCGTTTGGCTTACAGCTTCCAGAATACGGTCCATTTGTGTCCGCACATGGCTGATCATTTGACTGCCTTGAGCTACATCATGCTCGGTTTGTCCTGCTGAATCCACGATGGAGCTTGCTGATTCGGCAATGGTGCTGACACCCTTGGCCATTTCTTCAACGGCATTAGCGGTTTGCTCGGATGCCTCGGCGCTGGTGGCTGCATTTTCTGCGGATTCCATAACTGTTTCCGCTACGTGTTGTACGGACTCCGTCGTTTGCTCTGTGCTTTCCTTGATCATCAGAGAAGAGGAAGCAAGTCGGGAGGACGTTTGATTGACCTCGGAAACCATCGTATGCAAGGAATGCGTCATCTGGTCAAAATTCTGTGCCAGTTCGCCGAACTCATCCTTGCTGGATAGGTTAACACGTTCGGTCAGATTTCCATCACGGACGATCCGTGTTCCTGCTTGCAGCTTCTTGAGTGGAATCAGGAACGAGCGAACCATAAGCACAATGATGATCGTAGCGGCCAGTATGGAAATAACAATTACAATCAGGCTTTGCTTCAGAATCGGTTGGGCTGCATCACTGTAATCCTCCAGATCCGACAGTGCGATAATGTTCCAGCCGGTGAGAGGGTCCTGGATTGTAAAAGCCAGCACGTCCCGATTCATGAATTGAATTTGTGATATGGAAGGAGTATCATTTTCAGCGGTTTTCGCTACTTCGGGAAGTCCCTCTATGATGTCTGTTGGTTTTTTGCCTGTATTTTTAAAGGCAGTTCCAGCTCCAGCCACAATTTTATGATCAGAATCAACAATAATGAGTCCTCCGCGTTCCCCAATCTTTACAGACTGCAGGTTTTGGCTCATCTTGTCCAGGTTCAAAGCCAATGCAATAGCTCCTTGACCGTCCTCCAGCGTTTTTGATAAATTAACCACTAAATTCCCTGTCGTGACGCTGACAGCTGGAACACTGACGGCTACTTTACCCTTTTCCTGCATCGCGTTTTTGTACCATTTTCTTTCCCTTGGATCATAATCGGTTTCCTTTTTTTTCGGCGTACGAATGTATTGTCCTTCCTCATTGCCGAGGAGCGCAGCATCTAATTCGGGATGAGCTTTGACGATGACATCCAATTTTTTCTGAAGAGCCTCTTCGTTGGAATCAATGGAATCAGATTGGATTTCAGTGGATAGCACGTCAACGTCTTTCATAATGGGCGATACATACTGATTGACATTGCTTCGGATCAGATACAGATTCGTGTACACGGCACCGCCCATTTGCTGACTGAGTTGCGTCGTAGCGCCCTGATAAGAAAAGTAACCGATAAGTACGCTCGGAATTAATAACACAGCTAAAAAAGATATTATTAATCTTGTCCTCATTAAATAAAACTGCTTGAGAAACCTGTTCCACCACGGAACTGTTTGTTTTGTTTTAGTCATAGCTCTTGCTCCTCTGTGTCTGATGATCACTACATTGTTTTATTCGACATAAACCGACGGATTTTATAGATGTAATCATTGGGAAACGAGGAATAGTAGCATGTTTTAGACATTTTTTTTGAAAAACGGGTCTAAAGAACTATATTTTATATGGATACGAATACATAAAAAAGCCAAATCGGAGATGCAAAAGCATCTTCACGATTTGGCTTGGGTGAGTCATGAAAGGGACATTGAACTGTTAATTTTTTTGCTGACGTGAAATCATAAAGAGCGTAATCCAGATGAGCATAAAACCAGTCAATTGCGCTACAGTGACAATTTGCTGAAATGCGATCCAGTTAATCACGACACCAACCATGGGAAAGCTCAGTTCTGCCATCGTAGCATAAGACGCTTTGGTCGTACTTAAGCCTTTGTAATACAGCAGCAAGCTGAGAAGACCCGGAAGCAATGCCTGCAATAGCAGATTGATAATCACAGCTGCGCCCGCCCATGTACCGGCAGGCATATTCCATGGCGCATGCTCTACAGAGGTGAGGACAATCATCAGAGGGAGCGCCACCATGAAGCGGAGGGAGGTTACTGTTTCATATTTCATTGAACGAAGCAAGTAACTTCCCATGACTGTCGAACCGCCCCACAGAACTGCTGCACCGAGTGCAAGCAGACTACCAACCTGAACAAAATCACGAACATGTCCGAAGGGGAGCGACCAACCGAAGGTCAGAAGATACGTCCCGAACAGAGCGACGACAATTAATAATCCAAAATGACGCGGCAACATTTCCTTCAAAATAATACGGGCTAGAACAATAGCGACCAAGGGTTGAAGCTTCTGGAGTAAGAGTACAGCATTCAAATCACCATTGCTGAGTGCCATAGTGAAAATCACGCTGGCCAGAGCCGAGCCGCCCCACGAGACGAATAAAATAGCGAAAACTTGACGAAGCCGTACCGCTTTGAGTTCCTCACGATGCTTCCACAGCATCGGTGTCAGAGCGAGGAAGAGCAGCACATGCTCCATAAGTACAATTTGTGTTGAAGTAAATGACTTTAGCAAAATAATACGAAAAAGCGGGTCTGCGCCCCACAAGGCTGCTCCAATTGCGACCAGCCAAAAACCGCTTTTCAAGTGGGAGCTACGATCAAAACCTTTGGATGTTAGTACAGTAGAAGATTGACTCATACTCAATTAGCTCCTTGCGAATACAGGACCGGTGGCACAAAAACCCCCGTCCATGGCGAAAGGCCATGCAAGACGGGGGTTGATCAAATAAACTTGCCGCTTTATGCAAGTTAAATGAAGTTGCTGCAAAACTAATAACGCAGTATTCATCCACTTTGCGGCATGTTGATATTTCGATCTTCTTCCATCCGGACTTTACCGTCGGCTTTGGCATCTCACCAAATCAGTCCGTATCCTGTTGCCAGATACAGAGTCGCGGGCTTAGCTCCATGAGCCATACCGCCGGTTGGGAATCTCACCCTACCCCGAAGATCCTTATTCCGTTTTTAATTTCTCCTATAGGATATACCTGTTTTAGAATGAAGTCCAGTGAAAAATGTGTGTATATCTAACAATGATTTTCATCTGTTTTTTGAAAGCGCTCTACGAAATTACATATTACGAGGTAATATCCTTATACTCAATACGTCGAATCGCCGCATAAGCCACAAGCATTCCTAGTAGAGAGAAGCCAATTTGCACGGGGGCTATGGAGCTAAGTGTAGCGCCGTTATTATTGGAGAAAAGCAATGCTACAATCAGGATTGAGGTCACAATGGTGGTGGGTACAGAGTATCTTCGCATCCCCATATACAGCGGAACCAATCCCATAAAGCTGGCAGCAACGGCATTGATCAGCGTCCGTGCTGATTGTTGGCCCAGTATGGAAAGAGTGAGGTTATCCGGTACAATCAAGACAAACTGGTTGAGCAGATGAATAGCAGCCGTAATGATTATTTCCGAAATAATAATAGACAAGAACGTAAACAGCAGCACAACCAAGAGCTTGGCGATCATCAGCTTTTGACGGTGAATCGGATACATGAACAAGATCGTAATCGATTTGGATTTAAATTCTCCGACGATAAAGCGGCATAGCAAAACGGAGGAAAATACAATAAATGTTGCTCTCACAAAATTGTCTATTAGATCCAAGAGTTGAGTGTACTGTGTGAATTCGGGTATTCCTTCACTTTGACTGTCCAGCGCGATAATACAGAGCAGCCCAAGAATGCATGCATTGGCGATCAGTGCTGATCGGATATAACCCGCCAGATGAAATTTTTTCAGCTCCAACTGCATCAATTTAAGCATGGAGATCACCTCCGTTTAACAGGCGCAAAAAGTAGTCTTCCAGCGTGCTGCTTTTCTGATGAATGGAATCCACCTCTATATCATTTAAAATGAGCGTTTTCGTAATTTGTTTCTGTGGTACATTTGAATCGTAAATACGTATACTCTGTTCATTTAGTACTTTTATATTATTCAGATTCAGATGATGGGAGAGGACATAGGTCGCTTTTTTACAATCGTTGGTCGTAAATTCGATATATTCCGTATTGGTTTCCCGCACCTGCTCCATCGATACTTCCTCAATCAGTCGTCCGTGATTAATCACGCCTACCGTATCCGCAATCTGCTCTATTTCCGCTAAAATATGACTGGACACGAGCAGAGTCATCCCATATTCCTTGCATAGCATGTGGAATAATTGGCGGATTTCCTTGATACCCACGGGGTCCAGACCATTAATGGGTTCATCCAAAATGAGTAGCTCTGGCTTAGTCGCAATAGCGCGGGCAATCCCAAGACGTTGCTTCATTCCCAGCGAAAAATCCTTTACCGGCTTGTCATCCGCATTTCGCAAATTCACTAATTCCAGGGCATCCCGAACCGCCTGCTTATTATAGTAGCCCATGTATTCACAATGAAGTTCGAGATTTTGCTGTGCCGTCAGTCTGTCATAAAAAATCGGGTATTCAATAATCGAACCCATCCGTCCGAGCAGATGATACGATTTTGGCGTTAATTTCTCACCGAATAATTCAATTTCACCCGAAGTCGGCTTGAGTAAATTCGTAATCATTTTCATCATCGTTGTCTTGCCTGCCCCGTTAGGGCCGAGAAAGCCATAGGTTTCTCCCTTGCGCACATTCATACTGACTCCCGCTACAATTTCATTGCCCTTCAGGGCCTTGGTCAACTGATGTGTACGTATTACGTAAGTCATGGGTGTTCTCCCTTCGTATACTGCTGATAATTCAAGGATAAAGGGCGAAATGTTCATTTTTCTTTCGTGATTCTTACAAATTTATTAAGTTGAGCACAAATCGAATTATGCAAAATGTTTAGTTCGATTAATAGTTGATTTTCTTCAATGTAAAAGAGAAGACTGTCCGCTCATAAGGTCTACTAGTCAATTGAATTTCTCCGTTCATCGTTTCAACCAGGCGTTTGGCAATCGTAAGGCCCAGTCCGCTGCCTTGTACCGTCTTATTACGGGAGTCCTCCAGTGTGTACATGCGTTCAAAAACTTTATCTTGCTCAGATTCCTGTATGCCTTTGCCACGATCCCATACCTCTATACGCACTGTATCCTGCTGTTCCAATAGAGCCAGACCCAGCGTCCGTCCATCTGCCCCATAACGAATGGCATTCGAGATCAGATTGTTCAGCACCCGTCCAATCGCTCCTTCGTTCCCCAAGGCATGAATGGGGTGCTCCGGGATCTCAATATGCACAGTAAATCCCTGTGCGGTCAGCAGGTCATAAAACTCCAAAATGCTGCGTCTGCACAGTTCTCCCACTTCCAGTCGAGTCAATGGAATATCCGTATCATTAGCCTCCAGCTTCGCCAAGCTAAAAAAGCTGCCGATCAGCTCAATCGCTTCGCTTGTCTTTTGATGAATTTTGGATAGCAGCTTTATACGTTCTTCTGGCAAAATAGTCGGATCGCCATCCAGCATCTCGGCATATCCAAGCACAACCGTAAGCGGGGTCTTGAGATCGTGGGAAATGTTCGAAATCATTTTGCGCATGGCGATTTGGCTACGGTTGTAATCTGCAGACACTCTGAGATTCAAGTCCAGCAGTCGGTTAATTTCCGTCATGAGTCGTTGCAGTTCAACGTCACCTGTGACATATAGCAGCTTTTCCGCATGATTCACCGTCACAATCCGCTCTAGTAGGGTTCGGATATCCTTTATTTTGCGCTTATAGGCCATACGCTCCCGCCAAAGCCATACTATAACGACTGACATGATGAGGCCGACAATCCATTCAGAAATGTTTTCGATGTTCATATCAGCCATTCTCCCATTTGTAGCCAATGCCCCATAGCGTTTTAATGTGGACAGGATGAGAGGGATCTTCTTCGATTTTCTCACGCAGGCGGCGAATATGGACGTTAATCACGTTCTCGTCGCCCATATAATCGTCTTTCCAAATAAATCCGTATAATTGTGCTTTTGTAAATACCCGGTTCGGATTGGCTACAAATAGCTTCAAAATATCGGACTCTTTGGCTGTTAGCTGAATTTCATTTTCATTGCGTATGACTGTAAAATGATCAAAATCAATGCGCAGACTGCCGTAGGTCAAAACTTGTGCTTGCGGCTGTTCCTCCTGTTGTTGCTGACGGGCATATGTAGTAGATCTGCGGATCGCGGACTGAATACGAGCTGTCATTTCCAGCATTGAAAAAGGTTTGGCAACATAATCGTCTGCCCCAAAGCCCAGTCCAAGCGCTTTATCCACGTCGCTGTCCTTGGCTGACATAATCAGAATAGGTACTGCGCTGTGGGTACGGATCCGGCGGATCACCTCCATACCGTCCACCTTCGGCATCATCAAGTCCACCAGTACCAGATCATAGGTATGACGTTCAAAGGCAAGAAGACCCTCTTCCCCGTCATAGGCAGTGGTTAGACTGTATCCTTCCTTAGTGAGTGCTTTGAGTAGCATTTCGGCAATGGATAGATCGTCTTCAATAAGTAAAATATGCTGTGACATAGGTGTGGAACACCCCTAATTTTTAGATTAAGCTCGCGTGACGAACTGTACCTGAATTATATAGAGCAGTGGAGGGGATTTCCATAAAAAATATCCAAAGAGAAAATTAATGTGTCTGGTAATCTATGATTCCCCTATATTATACTGAAAGAGTTTATAATCCGATGTTTGGAATACGGTGTTATGATATCCGGGACATGCCTCATATGAGAGATTGGGTATGCGAATCACGCTGCGGTACAGGACCGTCAATAAAGGAGAGCGACGATGTTTGTCATACGAGGAACACAAAAACTGCTGAAGGAATGGGAGACTGAACCACTTCAAGTTGATATTTATCCGCCTTTGAATAGTTGGCATGCCAGCTTGTTTTTACTTAATCGAAGAAAAAATATAGTGTTTATGCATGATATATCTCGCTTAAGCATCACGCTTTTTGGGATTAAAAAATCGCAGTACAAAAACTTGCCAGCTCTTTTTATGCAAGCCTTGAAGGAATTTATGATCAGCGAAGGCTTTGATGAACAGATCGTAAAGGCCTACATACAGGAAGGCAAGCAGATGCTGGCTACGACGACGAATAGTCATAGTGTAATGAGAACCTTAGATGAGATTATTTTTATCATGAAGGAACTGGATATGGAGCATGGGTGCGAGCTGGAAAAAAACCAGTGGAATAACCGGATTGTTTTCAAAACAGTCGAATACAAGTACCCTGTTGATGTTTTTAAAGAAATGCTAGAAAAGCATTATAAACTAGAGAGTATTTGAGAATTTTATGATTTTACGAAATGAGTTCCATTTATTCCCTCTGTCCTATATAATCTAATATAGTTCTAAAAGACTATATAAAGAGAGGTAAGGGGTAAATGAAGATTAAATTGAGAAATAAAACTGGAATGATCAAGGAACGCAAAGTAGGTTTTTCATGGACTACGCTCTTTTTTGGTTTTTTCCCTGCGTTGTTTAGAGGGGATTGGAAGTGGGCTGTTATTATTTTTCTGGTGTCGATCCTTACGAGTGGGGCATCCAACTTTGTATTTTGCTTCATATATAACCGCTTACATATTAATGATTTGTTGTCCCAAGGCTATGGCCCTGCTACTAAGAAATCCCAAGCTATCCTGATTTCTAAGGGATTTATTGCTGAAAATTACGCTGCTAACTTTGCAGGTTAAATTGAAAGCTGTTTGTTAAACGAGACGTATCAAAAGAGCATCCACCAAAGTCCATGCGGGCGGGGAATGCTCTTTTTTTATAACTCACATGATAGCAACGCTTGCGATGAAATGAATCATAGCGCAATAAGCGGCACATTTTGGTAAAATAAAACGATACAGGGTTTGACACCATCGGTCAGACTTATAAAACGGGGGGTACATAACGAAAGATGAAGAGGATTATTGATATAGCCAAGGAAGCAGGAATTGAAGAAGAACATCTGGAGACGTATGGAAAATATAAAGCGAAGCTAAATCCGTCCCTGTGGGAGCAGTTAAAGGATCGCCCGAATGGAAAGCTGGTGCTGGTTACGGCAATGAATCCCACGCCGGCGGGAGAAGGAAAAACGCTGACAACCATCGGGCTGTCACAGGCGCTGAATGCGCTGGGGCATAAAACCGTTGCTGCATTGCGTGAGCCGTCCCTTGGCCCTTGCTTTGGGATGAAAGGGGGAGCAACCGGGGGAGGACAAGCCCAGATTGTTCCGGCAGAAGACATTAACCTGCATTTTACAGGTGATATTCACGCGATTTCGGCAGCGCATAATTTGCTGGCAGCGATGATCGATAACCATTTGTTTCATGGAAATGCTTTGCGGTTGAAGCCGGAGCGGATCGTATGGAAACGCGCTGTCGATATGAACGACCGGAGTTTGCGAAATATTGTGACCGGATTGGGGTCAGGTAATGGAGCAGTGAGAGAAAGTGGCTTTCTCATTACCTCGGCTTCAGAAGTGATGGCGGTATTATGTTTAAGTGAAGATATGGACGATCTTAAAGTGCGATTGGGTCGGATGGTGATTGGTTATAACGAAGATGGCGAAACGGTAACAGCTGAGGAACTCCATGCGGTGGAAGGTATGGCTGTGCTGCTTCGGGAAGCATTGAAACCCAATCTGGTGCAAACGTTGGAGGGAACTCCAGTTATTGTGCATGGTGGACCTTTTGCGAATATTGCGCATGGATGCAGTAGTTTGATCGGTACGAAGCTGGCCCTGAAGCTGGGAGAGGTGGTCGTCACGGAGGCTGGATTCGGGGCCGAGCTGGGAGCGGAAAAGTTTTTTGACATCAAGTGCCGTCAATCCGGTTTGCAGCCAGATGCGGCTCTGTTGGTCGTAACCGCCAAAGCGCTGAAATATAACGGCGGTGTAGCTAAAAATGAGCTGGACGCAGAAAATCTGGAGCAATTGCAACTTGGATTAGTCAACATGAACCGGCATGTTCGGAATTTGCAAAAGTTTGGCGTGCCAGTACTGGTAGCGGTCAACCATTTTGTAACAGATAGCGAAGCCGAGTTGGAACTGATTTTCTCGGAATGCCGCAAGCTGGGTGTACCCGTAGAGCTGTCACAGGTGTGGGCACAGGGAAGCCAAGGTGGAGAAAAGCTGGCTCAAAGCCTCCTAAACCTGCTCCAGGAGGACAAAGCCCATTTTGCACCATTGTATGAGCATACACTTGATTTGCAAGCGAAAATTAGTGTCATTGCGAAGGAGCTTTATGGTGCGGCAGAGGTAGCTTACACTCCTGCGGCCAAACGGGCGTTGGCCGGTATGGAGCAGCTTGGTTTTGGACAACTGCCTGTATGTATGGCCAAAACACCGTATTCTTTCTCAGATCAACCTTCTCTGCTAGGTGCACCGGAGGGCTTTACCATTCACGTGTCCAGCGTTTCTTTGTCCGCAGGGGCAGGCTTTGTGGTCGTGGAAACAGGTAATACTATGACGATGCCAGGATTACCCAAATCCCCAGCAGCTGAGCATATGTCGCTGGAGGCAGATGGAAGCATTCATGGTCTAATGTAGTCTTTAGAAAAATGGCAGCTTATCAGGATGAAGTGACGAGCAGTTTGGGCAGTGCAGTAAGCAGTTTTTGCCGGGTCATGGCATCGCTCCAGTTCCAGCGGTCAGCTTCTACGAAATATACCCGACCTTGACGTACAGCAGGAAGGCTGCGCCAGAGAGGGCTGCTGATCATGCGTTCCAGCGTACGTTTGGATTCTGGGGCTGTCGGGACAAGCATAAAAATGCGGTCCCCGGCGTAATCAGGCAATTCGTTTGGATCTATTTCCGCGAAGCCATCTCCCTCGTCGAGCACCTTTTGGATCGGCTCAACGGGCTGAAAGCCCTGTGGGTGGTAGAGGGCCGACGAGAATCCAGACATACCCATGACAAAGAGCCGATCACCATGATCGAAGATGAAGACGGAGGCTGTTTCTCCGGCTGTGATTTGCGTACCGAGCTGCCGCCACATTGCCAGATTACGGGCTGTGAAGGTAGACAACCAGCGTTCGGCCTCCCGCTCCTTACCGAGCCAGGTGCCAAGTGTACGCATCCGTTCCTCCAGCGTGGCGAAGGAGTTGAAGGTGACGGTGGGAGCGATACTGGCAATGCGCTCATATTCCTGTTCATCTGAATTAGCGATGATAATTAGATCAGGATCGAGAGCGCTGGTCAAGCGGGTATCCAGTGGAAGGCCCACATCGGCGACATTCACAAGACGATGTTTATAGACGCTGTATTCACTGAGTTGCAGACTTCCGCCGATGGCTTTGGCCCCTAATGCCAATAGATCGCCCATCGTTTCTCCATGATAGATGATGCGGCTTGCTCGGCGCGGAATATGAATATGGTGACCCGTCCAATCCTTGACGCGCACAGAACCGGAGACAGAAAGCGCGTACTTGCCCGGGGGAATCCCGGTCATTTGCCTAAACCGCCGATTAAAATAATATTCGTCAGAGAAACCAACCTGACGGGCAATTTCACGTAAAGGCCGTTTGCAATCCAGCAGCAGCCGCTTGGCATGATTCAAGCGCAGCTCAGTGAGGTAATGCAGCGGCTTTTTGCCTGTCACTTTACGAAACATTTGGGAGTATTGCCATATGGAAACGTTCCCCTGCTCGGCAAGCTGCTTGACGGTAATGGGCTTTTCATAGTTGTTTTCCATATATGAGAGAGTGCCTTCTACCGATGCTGGCAATGCCGGATTAGAGGTATTATTTTGATCAATATGGGTGTGGTCTTCCTGCCACAGCAAGAGCAACTCTTGAAACATAATTTGCTGCCGTAATACAGATATCTGGTTATGTGGCTGTATCGCTTGTTGGGTACTATGAAATAGCCCTTCAGTCAACTGAATAAGTTTGGAGGAAGAAGAGGAGACGATGCATTCGCGCGGTCTCGGCAGGACAGGTCCATGATATAGGGATGGCATACGTACTGCGTGTTCACCCAAGGCCATGTCCGCTTGTGGTTCTGACGGCAAAGCGATGACCTCAAACGTGATTTTGTAGTATTCGGGCACAGTTCCATTCAGGGGAGCGATTTGATAGGATTCACCTGGAGCTAGCCAATATCCATGACCTGTATGGAATAGATACTGCTCTGAGCCAATGTCCACCATACCTGTCCCACCGATGAACATAAGCAGACAGTGATATGAATTGGGACGTGATAATAATTCATCGGTAGGCTCACCAATCAACGCAATTTCTTTAAAATGAAAAAGCAGTGAACTGAACGGGGGAGGATATACGGACGACGGAGACTGGTTCACGGTATTGCTCCTTTTATTGAGAATGGTTATCATGTATTTATAAGTATACCTCCTTTAGGTTCAACAAAAAAGAAGCTATCAACAAGTGTCGATAAGCTTCTCCAATTTTATTTGATGAGCTTGGGCAATTCCTCCAGCAGCCATTCTCGAGTGGAAGCATCACTTTCAGTTTTGCCAATATCCTGAGTATACACACGCCCCTGTTGGACAGCAGGGAGCTGGAGCCACAGCTTGCTTTTCATTAACTGTTCGGTGGATTGTTGGGCTTCTGAACTTGGTGTTCTTAGTATGAAAATCCGATCTCCAGCGTATTGTCCGATCACTTCCTGAGATATTTGAACAAATCCTTTGTCTTCATCCAATGCTTTCTGAATAGGAGAGGTAGGCTTGAAACCATTCTTTTCATACAGTATTTGTGACAGTCCTGTCCGTCCCATTGCGAATAAACGGTCACCTGGATAGTAGGTAAAGACTGAAGCTGTTTCCCCCGCCTTAACACCCTCTGCGTGAAGTTTGGTCCACATCTCTGCTTCCTTTATTTTATATTGGGCAAGCCAATCTTCAGCAGCCTTTTTCTTGTTCACAATGTCTCCGAGATGCAGCAAACGTTCGTTTAACGGGGCGAAGGTATCGAACATAATTGTAGGTGCAATTTTTGTTAACGCTGCGTATTGCTTTTCATCTGTATCGGCGGTAATGATCAGGTCAGGCTGTAGTTCCAAGGCTTTTTCCAAATTAATCGGGACCCCCAGATCGGCCACGTTCTGAACCTGCTTCTCATAAACCTTGCCTTCAATCATAGAAGTCGATGTACCTACAGCTTGTATGCCTAAAACCAATAAATCCCCATAGTTTTCTCCGAAATAAGCAATGCGTTGGGGAGTCGTAGGAATGTTCACTGTATGTCCCTTATAGTCTGTGTAGTCACGAGTTGTGGCAACTTCCGATGTTTTTGTAGATGTCGTTGATTCTGCTGAAGGTGTTGATGTATTCCCTGCTGTAGTCTGTTTGTCTGATGTGCCGCATCCCAGCATTAGTGCTCCCATGAGAGAGAACAAACCGAGCAGGACTGTACATTGCCGAACTGATTTCATGACCATTATGGTGACCTCCGTATGATTGATTCAGGATTTAACAAAACCCCCACGTATGTAAGAATGCTCGTTATCCTTGTACATATGATAATGAGAATTATTATCACAAAAGCAATAATAAGCGATGCACCTTCAACACTCAATGGACAAACTTGGCCAACGAATTTGATTTTGTACAAAATAAGCCTCATGTGTTTGGGTTTGTACAGCTTTAGAGGCCCCAGTTCAAGTCTGTTCCAGGGTGGAGTTAAGTCTATTGATTACTATTTTTTCATGATATAGAATGAACTTTTTATACTTTTGAAAGAGGTTCAAAAATGGCATTGTTTATTACATATGTTTTACTTGGCTTCTCCATAGCACTACCTGTAGGTACAATTACGGTTGAAATGACGAAGCAGGGACTGAAAAATGGGTTCATGCATGGATGGGTTGTAGGTCTTGGAGGAATGACTGTCGATTTGTTATTAATCATTGGTTTGTATTTTGGTCTGGCCTCGGTCTTGTCATTACCTGTTGTACAAGTGATTATGTGGTTCGTTGGAGCCCTTTTTTTGTGCTACGTAGGGTACGACAGTATTAAAAATGCGGATCATGATATTGCGCTGGAAGGAGAAAAAAAGACGAAATCATTATTTTCTTCCTATAAAAATGGACTGCTCGTAGCTGTTTCACCGGGGAATTTAGTGTTCTGGGTAAGTGTTTTTGGGACTGTGCTGGCAAGTTCATTTGATCGGTCAAATACAAGTCAGTTCTTGATTGTTGGCTTAGGTATTTTGTTTGGTATTCTTATCCATGATTTAGGCTTAATGGCCCTTGTTGCGACAACACGAAAAGCGATGAATCGAACCGCCATCAAGTGGGTCACGATCAGTGCCGGCGTGGTTTTGATCGGTTTTTCTTTTTATTTCCTGTATGAATTTATTATCAGTCTCCAAAAGATTCTATAGTATTACGCAAGGATACGCGCAAGCTTGTCATGCCAGTCTGCATAAATCGAACAAGTCCTTCATAGACATGTACTAATTCATTTAAAACATGTGCTGAAGGGGTTGATGACATGCGCCGGATTTCATGGATGCTTGCCATGGTCATGTGTGTAACGCTGCTGCTGGCCGGGTGCGGCAAGAAGAGCGCGGACGATGTGGTTAAAGATTTGAGTGACGTGGTGAGCGACCTGAACAGCTACCACGGTACAGCTTTGATGACGCTGCATACCGGCGACACGCCGCAGGAATACAAGGTGGATATTTCCTACCGCAAGCCGTCCTATTACCGAATTGCCATGACGAACGAGAAAAAGGATGTTACGCAAATTGTGCTTCGTAATGATGAGGGTGTATTTGTACTGACACCCAGCCTGAACAAAAGCTTCCGTTTCAAAAGCGACTGGCCAAACAATCAGGGTCAAGTATATTTATATGAAACGTTGGTTCGCAGCATTATCGGCGATGCCTCCCGTCAGTTGGCTACCGACGATAAATCCTATGTGTTTGATGTGGCAGCGAATTACAACAGCCATGCGCTGGTGAGACAAAAGATATGGCTGTCCAAAAATGACTATGCACCGACTCAGGTACAGGTGTCTGATGCGAATGCCAAGGTAGTTGTTGATCTGAAATTCGATCAATTTGCTTTTGATACGAAGTTTGACAAAGACTCTTTTGATATGGAGCGGAACATGGCTTCAGGTAAGACGAGTACGGGTAGCGAAGGGGCGCCATCTTCCGGAGCAGTGGAGCCCAGCGGTCAGCTTGATCCTTCCGGTGCGATAGATGGGACGACTGGCGTGACGTCTGGCGAACCCGGACAAGAGCAGGGAACAGCAGGGGATGCAGTTCTGCAGCCGTCAGGGGAAGCGAAGGTGGACGGTACTGCCACAAATGATACGTCCAAACCGGACGCAGCAGCCAACGCAGATGCGCAGCAACAAACCCCGAGCACATCGGATGCCGCAAACGGAACGTCAGCGGGAACAGATGCGGCAGAAGCTGTGATGGGTGAGTTTGGCTTGATCGAACCATCCTACACGCCAGCCGGAGTACAGATCAAGGATACGCCGGAGCTGGAGGATAATGGTACACATGCCGTGATGCTGCGGTATAGTGGAACGTATAATTATACCATTGTGGAGGCGCGTCCAAAAGATCGGGCAGTCGCACTAGCCGCAGGCGAACTGGTTGATATTGGAGGAAGCTTTGCCGTTCTGACCGGAAGCGAACAGCAGACGATGACCTGGATGAATGACGGAATCGAGTTCAGAATCACCAGTGCTGACCTGCCTGTGAGCGAAATGATACAAATTGCCGCTTCTATACAGGATCAATCGGGTAAATAAAACTTTATAGACGGATGCAGACGGTCTAGAGTGTAAAAATGCTCTGCTGCCGCCCGTATCCGTCTTTTGTTCATTCGCGGTCTAGGATGTGCACCGCTTGTATGTCGTGTTCATTGTAGAGGATGCTGGCAAACTTCTCCTGCCATTTGACAGCCACGTTTTTGAACATTACCATTAACCTTTGGAAGCAAGAACTTTGCCACACTCCGAATGGTTAAAGGTTATGTTACAGGCTAACAATTGAAGAAGGTGACTGGATTTGCAAGCACAATACAGATCGACCCGGGCCGAAATCAACCTGGATCACCTTGGCGCCAACTATGAAGCTTTTCGCAAGGCATTGCCAGCGGATAAGCTGATACTGGTCTGTGTCAAGGCTAATGCCTACGGACACGGCGCCGTGGAAATTTCAAAGGAATTGGAACGCCTTGGTGCGGATTATTTGAGCGTCGCTTTTCTGGATGAAGCGTTGGAGCTTCGTCATGCGGGGGTTCAGCTACCCATTCTAGTACTCGGTTATACCTCACCGGAAGCTGTACAAACGGCTTGGGAGCATGATATCTCATTGACAGTGTTCAGTGAGGAAGTGCTGGAGGGTATCCGTAGACTGGACCGCCAAGGAAACGAACGCAAGCTGAAGGTGCACATCAAAATAGACAGCGGCATGGGAAGACTGGGGCTGCTGCCCGGAGAAATGGCTGTTGCCTTTGTCCAGCAGGCCGGGCAGTTAGAGCAGGTACTGCTGGAAGGCATGTACACCCATTTTGCCCGCGCGGATGAAGAAGACAAAAGCTATACACTGCTACAATATGATCGGTTTCGGGGCGTGGCGGAAGCGCTAAGGGAACAAGGTATCACCATTCCCATTATACATACGGGCAACAGCGCCGCCACCATTGATACCCCTTCTCTTTCCCCCAATATGGTGCGGATTGGTATCAGTATATACGGTCTGTACCCGTCTGATGAGGTTAACCGGCAAGCTATTGAGCTGCTGCCTGTATTGTCATTGAAGACGGCGGTGGTTTATACCAAGACGCTTCCTCCCGGCTGGGGAGTTAGCTATGGCACCCGGTATGTAACCTCCAGTGAAGAACGGATCGGTACACTGCCAATCGGCTATGCGGATGGATACTCCCGCATGCTGAGTGGGAAGATCGAAGTGTTGATACGCGGTCGCCGCGTCCCGGTACTCGGTACGATTTGCATGGACCAGTGTATGGTATCCTTACAATCTTTCGCAGAAGATGCGGAAGAAATCCAAACCGGCGAAGAGGTTGTTCTCATCGGCCAGCAGTCCGGCGAAACTATCGCGGCGGATGAGCTGGCATCCAAGCTTGGTACGATCCACTATGAGGTGATCTGCATGATCGCAGACAGGGTACCGCGTGTATACACACGAGGTTATGTTCCTGTTGTTCGAGTGAACTCGCTTCTTCCAACCCGCTGGAATTAATTTCATAACGCAAATTACCGAATAAAAGCAGGAGTTTTCGCAGAACGTCCCGAAATATGTACAAAGGAAAGAAAAGAGCGCTATAACTGTCAAAAGACGCATCAGGCTCCGCTGACACTTGTATTTCGGGGATCAAACGCCTGTACGAAAACGAACTGCGTAGTTTATAATGGAATGCAGCATAGATGATATACGAATATCATATACATTCTCTTGTATTCCGTTTGAATAAATTACCGGGAATAACGTTATAATGGTACAATGGCGACAAGGTTTTGGGGGTGGAAGAGAAGTTGGCCAATTTGCAGAACACCAAAAGAATAATGATCAGTTTGCCAGATCATCTCTTGCAGGAAGTGGACGGGATCGTAGCTATGGAAAATTCCAACCGCAGTGAATTTATCAGGCAGGCCATGAAGCTGTATGTAGGCGAACGTAAAAAACGTTACATTCGTGAAGCTATGCAGCGTGGATACATGGAAATGGCTAAAATTAACTTAACCATGGCATCCGAAGCCTTTCACGCGGAGGAAGATGCAAACAGCACCTTGGGCCGTACAGTTAGCGGGGTGTAATCCATATTGATCGTAAAGCGCGGCGACGTTTTTTTTGCAGACCTTTCACCCGTAGTCGGTTCCGAGCAAGGTGGCGTCAGACCTGTGCTGATCATTCAAAATGATATCGGCAACCGGTTTAGTCCTACTGTGATCGTAGCAGCCATCACCGCCCAGATTCAGAAGGCAAAGCTGCCTACACACGTGGAAATCGACGCGGCGACGCATGGCTTTGATCGTGATTCTGTTGTTCTTCTGGAGCAAATTCGGACGATCGACAAGCAAAGGCTTACCGACAAAATCACCCATTTAGATGAAGAAACCATGCGCAAAGTGAGCGATTCGCTACAAATCAGTCTCGGTTTGATTGATTTTTAGCGTGATGGAACGACGAGTGAAACGGGAAAAGGGCAGCGCTTGGGCGCTGTCCTTTTGCGTGTCCAATGAAAAATGCAGGTAGGGCTTGCTTTAACGTCACCTGCTGGCGCTTTGAATCATTTTTTGTGATAATGAAAGACATGGTGTAAGACAAGAGCTGTGAGGAAGAAGGGATAGGTTTGTCTAACGAGGAAACGAAGACGGAAATCCGGCAGGAGCCGAACGAAGCAGAACGCCAAGAGCGGATTGTCAAACAAGTGGCGAGAGAGCTGTCGCTGGCACTCAAGCAAATCCGGACAACGATCAGTTTGTTGGATGAAGGGAATACAATTCCTTTTATCGCGCGTTATCGTAAGGAAATGACAGGAGAGCTGGATGAAAATCAGCTACGTGAAATTGAAGATCGTGTGGTGTATTTGCGTAATCTGGAGGATCGTAAGGTAGAGGTCATCCGCATTATTGATGAGCAGGGCAAGCTGACGGAAGACCTGCAGGCTGCTATCACCTCTGCGGTTAAACTTCAGGAAGTGGAGGATCTGTACCGTCCGTATCGGCAAAAGCGCAAAACCCGCGCCAGTGTAGCAAAGGAACGGGGACTGGAGCCGCTCTCCATCTGGATCTGGAGCCAGCCGAAGCAGGGCGATGCTCTGAAAGAAGCCGAGTCTTATGTAAATGCGGAACTGGGAGTGGACAGCGCCGAGGCGGCCATCCAAGGAGCCTTGGACATTTTAGCTGAAAATATAGCGGATGATGCGGCTATTCGCCAATGGGTACGTCGATATACGCTGGACCATGGTATGTTGACCTCCGAAGCGAAGGACGCGGAGCAAGAATCCGTGTATGAGAACTACTACAGCTATCGTGAGCTCGCTAAGAAAATGCCACCTCACCGTATTCTGGCGATTAATCGCGGAGAGCGGGAAGGTATTCTTAAGGTTGGTCTGGAGGTAGTGCCAGATTCCATCTACAATTACGTGGCAGGTCAAGTGATTAAAGGATCGTCTGTCGTGGAGGAGCTGCTGCGCAGTGTCATTGAGGATGCGTATAAAAGACTTATCGCGCCATCTATCGAGCGTGAAGTACGCGCTGAAATGACAGAGAAGGGCGAGCAGCAGGCCATCTCCATCTTTGCAGGCAACTTGCGCAGTCTGTTGCTACAGGCTCCGATCAAGGGCCGACGTGTGCTCGGTGTCGATCCGGCCTATCGGACAGGCTGTAAGCTGGCGGTTGTCGATGACACCGGCAAGCTGCTGGAAGTGGCAGTGACGTATCCGACACCGCCGAACAACAAGAAGCGCGAGGCTGCTGAAAAGTTCAAGCAGCTGATTGCCCAATACGGGATTGAATTGATTGTCATTGGTAACGGAACCGCTTCGCGCGAGACAGAGCAATTCGTAGCGGAAGTCATCGCGGACATTGGTGACAGCAGTCTAGCGTATCTGATCGTCAATGAGGCGGGCGCGAGCGTATACTCAGCCTCCAAGCTGGCACAGGAGGAATTCCCCGATTTGGACGTGGCCGAGCGCAGTGCGGCTTCCATCGCACGTCGTGTTCAGGACCCGCTGGCTGAGTTGGTCAAGATTGAGCCGAAGGCTATTGGTGTAGGCCAATACCAGCATGATGTGTCGCAGAAACATCTGGATGAAAGCTTAAAGGACGTTGTCGAATCAGCCGTTAACCATGTCGGTGTGGATGTGAACACGGCTTCCTCTGCGCTGTTATCCTATGTAGCAGGGATCAATGCGACGATTGCCAAAAACATTGTTAAGTACCGTGAGGAAAACGGAAAATTCAGCAACCGTCGTCAGTTGCAGAAGGTGCCGCGTCTTGGTGCAAAAACCTACGAGCAATCTGTAGGCTTTATCCGCATACCGGGTGGAGAAAATCCGCTGGACCGCACACCGATTCACCCTGAATCTTATGCTGTCGTAGACCGCCTGTTGGCGGAATTGAACATTAGCGCTCACGATCTGGGTACTAAGACTGCAATGGAAGCACTGAGCGTGTCCAACATTGACGAATTGGCTGCGAAGCTGGAAGTCGGCGTGCCGACACTGAAGGATATTCTGGACAGCCTCCAGCGTCCAGGCCGTGACCCGCGTGACGAGCTGCCGTTGCCTGTATTCCGCAAGGATGTGCTGAAGATCGAGGATCTGGCACCGGGTATGGAGCTTCAGGGAACCGTCCGCAATGTCATTGATTTTGGTGCGTTTGTCGATATCGGTATTAAAAGTGACGGGTTGGTTCATATTTCACAGCTGCGCAGTGGCTTCGTAAAGCATCCGATGGATGTCGTATCTGTCGGTGATAACGTAACGGTGTGGGTGTTGAATGTTGATTTGAAAAAAGGCAGGGTTGGTCTGACGATGAAACCTCCTGCAGAGGCGCAATCGCAGGCATAATACTTTAAATAAAGCTGTACAACCTTCTTGTGCAGGTATAATAAAAGCCGGAATCTCCGAACTGCATCGGAGCTTCCGGCTTTCATTTTTGGATGCCTTTAGCTTTTACCCGTTGTTGGCATCGAACTCCACGCCAGGTGCTTTATGATAAAAAAACCAACAATCGTTCAACAGTTTAATTTGGCGCCGGTCCTTTTTGTAAAAGGCCCGCATGAGCTGGTTGCTGAGCCATTGAGGCAAGCCGATCTCCTCCTCTGCGTTACATCTGTATGTTTAGCATATGGGGTGGGTACCTAAAGTGTGCTTATGAATTGGGGGTTAGACTTCGGTCGTTATTTTATAATATGCTTGTCAGTAAGGAGCAAAGGAGGGGAGACCGTTAGAATGGAGTCCAAGTCCCTGAGCGATTCAATGAACCATTCAATGAACCGTTCTATGAGTAATGAAGAGCTTCAAGAATGGGTAGAGCGCATTTCGCTGGAGAGCTTCGGCGTGCCGTTTCGACATCAAGCCACCTTTAATGCGCGCCTGTCTTCCACAGGTGGTAGGTATTTTATGAAAAGTCATCATATTGAAATTAATCCACATCAACTCGCAGCTTACGGACGTTCTGAGGTGGAGAAAATTATTAAGCATGAGCTGTGCCATTATCATTTGCATTTGCGCGGGATGGGCTATCAGCATCGAGATGCTGACTTCAAAGCATGGCTGGCCCGTGTAGGAGGAAGCAGGCATTGTCAGACTCTGCCGGGAAGAATGGAACGTAAGCCTCAGCCTTATCGTTACAAGCTAGTATGTGTTTCCTGTCAGCAGGAGTATATGCGCAAGCGTAAGATGAATCCTCAGCGGTATCGCTGTGGGAAATGTGGGGGTAAGCTTCGCCTGTTGGCACTTGACGGCACCCCCTGAATCATGGTAAATTAACCATACTGTAAGATAATTTACAGTAATGTTCCCTGATAGCTCAGTTGGTAGAGCACTCGACTGTTAATCGAGTTGTCACAGGTTCGAGTCCTGTTCGGGGAGCCATGGAGAGGTACCCAAGTGGCTATAAGGGGACCCTCTGCTAAGGGGTTAGGCTGCGAAAGCGGTGCGAGGGTTCGAATCCCTCTCTCTCCGTTGGTATTTTAAGTAGAAAAAGGACGCTCGTATGCATTGTAATGATGCTTGCGAGCGTCCTTTTCGTCTATATCTGCTTTGAGAATAACGGTGGACTGAAATCGTTTAAATGGAGAGGGGACGTGCTGCGTACAGCATGAAGCGGCGCTAGCCTGTCTTGTACGCAGCCAATGACGTCTATTTCACGGTGTCAGCCTCGACTGTCTTGAGTATGTTCAACAGAGCATGAGCGACGCCATCTTCCGCATTAGTCAGAGTCACTTGGGAGCAGACGGCCTTGATGTCGTCTTTTGCATTGCCCATGGCAATGCCTGTTCCTGCCATCGTCAGCATGGAGATATCGTTGTAGCTGTCCCCAATCGCTACGGCTTCCTGCATGGGAATGCTCAGATGATTCGCCAGATAACGCAATGCATTACCTTTAGACGCATCCCTATGCTCGACTTCAAAGTTGCGGTCTGAAGAGATGACCATGTTCAGGCCCTGAAAACCTCGGTAACGCTCACGGCCCCGCTCCAATTTGGCTTGATCAAAGGAGAAACAGAGCACGTTATAAATCTCTACATCCAGTGGAATGTCCTCATATGAAGCGATCCGGGTATGTCCAGTCTGTTCATATTGTTTTTCAGCTGCATGTAATAAAGTATCCAGCGAAATATCCGGGTTGGCACTCAGCAAGCGGTCCATTTCAACAGCAAGTAGCTGATGTCCGTTTTGTGGAGAATAAATAGCGCGGTCTGTCATGACCTCATAGTAAAAGTCGTTGTCATGCAGCCAACTCAGCACTTCAAACGTTTCACTGCGGCCCATAGGAGTAGAGGTTAACTGACGACGATGCACATCATGTACGGTTGCACCGTTTGCTCCAATGACTGGAGTTATAAGCTCTGCTTCCTCTAGCTTCGTCCAGGCGTCATAAGCGGCTCTACCAGTGGCAATTGTCACCTGAACGCCTTGCTGCTGTGCTTGGCGTATAGCCTCCGCGTTCACTTTGCTTATTTTTCCTTCCTCGTTCAGCAGTGTTCCATCCATATCAATCGCAAACAGTTTCATTTCTCTCCAACTCCTGTCTTTCGATATCTCTGTGATAAATCTTGAGTTCTAGCTAAGCAGTTTCATATTTTATGAGGGTACAACAACTTCAACATCATAATGTTGCAAAATTTCCAGCATCGCTGGTTCTGGCAATCTGTCGGTGATCACGATATTAACTTCAGACAGATCGGCAAAACGATATGGAAAATTGATTCCGAATTTCGAATGGTCCGCAAGGATGATCACCTGATCTGCCTGCTTCATCATCTGATGCTTCAGCATACCGTCTTCTTCATGAATCAGGCTTAGTCCGTGGGTAGATATACCGCCAATCCCGATAAAGGCTTTGTCTACAAAATAGTGAGACAAAGTGGCGATCACGGAGGAACCATATACATATCGGTGTTCTTTTTGCAGGCGGCCTCCCAACAGATGTATGGAGACACCGTCTTTTCCAGATAGCACGTCAGCCTGATTAATTGAATTGGTGATGACCGAACATTCCTGCACATTCAGTCTTTCTGCACACGCCTGTACGGTGGTAGAGGAATCCAATATAATACGATCCTTATTTCGTACCATGCTGGCAGCCAGCTGTCCGATCACTTGTTTCTCCTCGGATACAGTAAGTAGTCTTTCGTTATAATTTCCAATTGGATCGTGATGCAGTGTAGGGAGAAGAGCACCGCCGCGGGTGCGAATAATTTTTTGATGTTCTTCAAGTTTTACGAGGTCTCGACGCGCCGTATCTCGTGAAACATTGAAAAATTCACAAATATCATCCACCGAAATACGCTTATGAAGCTGTAAGTAATCAACGATTTTTAACATTCGTTCTTCCTGATACATAAAAAGCTCCTCTGATATATAATTATTTCGGTATCTTGTAAGTGATTATAAGTAAATGTAAGTGATATTGCAATCATTTATCGCTGTTTTCAGGATTTTAGTGATTTGAGATAAGGTATTGTAAGTAAATACGCATTTTGTACTTATAAAAACTGCTTTTTTAAAAATTTTAGAAATAAGTATTGCCATTCGTTATTCTATTTGATATACTCTTTCTTGTCGCCAAGTTGGCGCATAATAATAAGGCCCGTTGGTCAAGGGGTTAAGACACCTCCCTTTCACGGAGGTAACAGGGGTTCGAATCCCCTACGGGTCATTGTTGTCTTTATAGACTACATGTTGCATGCTTAAGGGAAATTCCTGAGGTCTGGTCTAATGGCGGACAGCTTGGATGAACAGCATGAGCCATTAGCTCAGTTGGTAGAGCACCTGACTTTTAATCAGGGTGTCGAAGGTTCGAGTCCTTCATGGCTCACCATTTATATTTTGTTATGCGGTCGTGGTGGAATGGCAGACACGCTATCTTGAGGGGGTAGTGAGCGTACGCTCGTGGAGGTTCGAGTCCTCTCGACCGCATCAATGGAATAAACGGAAAAGTCTCTCGCGGTAGAGGCTTTTTTTATTTGTGTAGTGATGTAATAAAGTAATGATTATGATGAAATAATGATTCCATAGTATAATATAATGCCATAATGTTATAGAATGATAAGTATAAACTTATGAAGTGACGGTGAAAAATATGGACACTCAACTGTTAGGAAATATATCAGAAAATATTTTGGGCTTGTTTCCGATTGTGAAGAAGAAATTTTTCACCTACGGTCCGCTCGATTTCCCATTACACTTGTCGCCTAATAACTTTCAGGTATTACTGCTTCTGCGTGAGGTGCGCTTGTCTACGGTATCTGATTTATCCAAACAGCTCAATGTCTCACGTCCGAACATGACTCCTCTTCTGGACAAACTGGTGGAGCATGGGTTGGCTGACCGCCAGTCGTGTGATTCGGATCGCAGAGTCGTGAATGTGGCGATTACACAGGAAGGCGATGCTTTTTGTGAACAGGTATTTCATACCTTCTCCAATAAAATTCAAGAAAGACTGGTGTATCTGCCAGAAGAAGATTTATTGCATCTGAGTGAAACTTTGAATGAATTGAAGCATATCTTACTTAAAATCGACAACTCTGCTACGTGATTGGCGTAAGTGAACTGGCTTAAAGACCGCCCTTTCTTCGGAAAACAGGCGGTTTTTGTTGCGTGTTGTGGTATAATGGAAACCAACATACATAATTCGGTAATTTTAGCATAGGTGATCTTTGAAATGGGAACAGAGAACATGATATCGTTATTTGAGAGCCTGCTAGGGAGGAAGGAACTTCTATGCAATCTATTTACCATCGCATTGAGGAACTCATCAAGGAACGGGGAATGACGAAAAAGGCGTTCTGCCAGCAGTTAGGCATTAGTACAGGGAACTTCGGGGATTGGAAAAGAGGAAAAACGACGCCGGGCACGAATAAACTCATTGAAATCGCTTCGTTTTTTGATGCCAGTCTGGATTGGATTATGCTGGGTCGAGATGTACAGGGTGAGGTGCTGAAGGAGTCGCAAGACCCTTATTTTTTTGACGCTTCAGGGCAACTGAATTGCCAGGGGGAACCGCTTAGTGAGGCGGAAAGAAATTTTATACTTGAGTATATTGAATTTACCCGCTTTCGTAAAGAGAAAAACCAGCGCAATTCTACTATGGGGTAATGGTTGCTTAGGATTTGATGAGGATTACTAATGAGTAAGGCTGAAAAATGAAAATTATTTCAGAAAAAGTTACTGTGTCGGAGGGGAAACATTTTGGGAGATCAAACTATTTATCAGCGGATTGAAGCTTTGATTAAGGATCGCGGAATGACCAAGAAGGCATTTTGCGAAAAACTTAAAATCAGTTCAGGGAATCTCGGTGATTGGAGAAGAGGTAAAACAACGCCGGGTACCGCCCATTTGATTCAGATTTCGGACTTTTTTAATGTATCGCTTGATTGGTTAATGAAAGGGATTAAGCCAGGAGAAGGCGTACTTCAGGAGCAGAAGGCTGCTTATTTTTTTGGAGTGATGGGGCCACTCAATTGCCAGGCAGAAGATCTTGAGACGGAAGAACAGAATTTTATTTTAGAATATGTTGAATTTGCGAAATACCGTAAGCAAAAAAGTGAGAAGGATAAAACAAAGCCTGAATAATTTTTTAGCTAAAGATCGTCTGGGTTGAAAACCCGTAAACGAACTGGAGGGGTTCGCTTTACGGGTTTATTTGGTTTCTTGGTGATATGGAATGACCTATATGTAACTGGAATGCTTGTTGGATTTAGAGTGGCGGTGCCTCCTTATAATCGTTATCGTCGATGTTCAGAATTGCAGCAACTTGTTTTCTGTACCTTTGTGCTTTGCGGGTGCCGTGAATCAGATTGGACAAGCGTGAAGGCGGAATATTGTGTGTCTCACAAAATGTTTTCTGATCCAGTCGAAGTTCGACAAGCCGTTGTTTGATGGCCCACCCGAAGGAGGTGACAGGTATTTTGTTGTTCAAGAGAAATCGCCCCTTACGGATTCTTGCGGAATAATTGGTGTGTTATAATAATCATCAGTAAACATGTTAGAATTAACCATCTGAAACTATGATACACTTTTATACGTGTTTTTACAATCGTAAATACGTTATTTTGTTGAATTAATTACTTAATTAAGTGCTAGGTGGTTCTGATAACCCGTCTAGAGTCTACTCATAGTGTGAATTTCGATTATATGTGGATAAAAAACACTCTGCCACCTGAGGAAAGGGACAGAGTGTTTTTGGTGTTGCTGCCACATTAGCGAAACGACGCATCAGGGGGATGCTGGAAGGCGTTTGAATAGACCTGAGGAGGAAAACAGTCTAGGCTCATCCAATTGGCTATTATGGCTCATATAAAGCGGTAGAGTGATGTAGGAGTTGCACCAATGTCTGTGAAGAAGGCGACGCTGAAATGCGGTTGGCTCAGGTTCGTTAAGCTTCTTCCATGCGGAGAGCAGCTCGCTGGTCATACGCTCCATAAAAGGGTTCTTTTCCTCATAGGGAGGATTGAGTAGTTTGAAGGCATCTTCCACACAGAAGGACACCGCTGCGCCAAGATAGCCGTGAATGGTCTGTTCTACATCGTTTCCGAGGAGGAAGTTAATCCAGGTGTGAACGGTAGCGAGTGTGCCAATTGCATTGTATTGAATGAGTATAGATTCCAACTGGTCAAATTCAAGCCAAGGATAAAGAGCCTTAGCGAGCTTAAGTAGACGCTGACCGGATAGACGCAACTCCTTCACATGCTGCAATGAGGGACGTTGGGTATGCAGCATCTTATCAATGAGAGCGATTCGCCAACCGTCATTCTGCTGGATGGCGACATACAGACTTTTGATAGCCATGCCGTCAACGGTTGTAAATTGAGGATACAAATCATCCAGCATGTAATGTTCCAGGTCTTGTAGACTGTTCAAATGTCCGTTGCGGAATAGTTTCTCCAGTCCGTTAAAACGGGTGAAGCCACCAACAGGTAGGGAAGGGTCCAACAATAATGCATAGTTCAGCAAACGGTTGCCTTTATGCAGGGCGGTTCGCCTCCTCGAAGTGAATCCTTATGTTATATTATTTTACTCTTTACTTAGGGATAACGAAAAAATTCGAAATGTATGTAATATATATTTACATTTTGGTAGCCTTTTTGTCAAATTAAATATTATTATTGCTCATATATGTTAGATAAAATAACATATAAAATAATTATTATATTTGTGTTTACAAATAGTTGATGAGAGAGTATAATAAATCTGTTGCCTCAATACATTATGATTTGCGGTCGTGGTGGAATGGCAGACACGCTATCTTGAGGGGGTAGTGGGCGTACGCCCGTGGAGGTTCGAGTCCTCTCGACCGCATTATATGCAAGACCTAGTTGAAAAAGCATCCTGACACGGTTTACGTGAAGGGATGCTTTTTTTGTTTTAATAACTGTGATAAAGAAGAATATCAGTTTTGCTGCAAAAGCTTCTCTATATCTCCCGCCAGCTTATCTGGAGTGGTTTGCGGTGCATAGCGCTTAAATACGTTACCTTCTCGTGTAATTAAGAATTTAGTAAAATTCCATTTGATCGCTTTGGACCCTAATACCCCCGGAGCTGTTTGGGTCAGGTAGCGAAATAAGGGGTGCGCTTGATCGCCATTGACATCTGTCTTGGCGAACATCGGAAAGGTAACACCATAATTGATCTGGCAAAACTCGGAAATCTCCTCGCTGGAACCTGGCTCTTGTTTGGCGAATTGGTTGCTGGGAAATCCTAAAATTTCGAGCCCCAGTTCATGGTACTGGTCATATAGCTCTTGTAACGCTTTGTATTGGGGGGTTAACCCGCATTTGCTGGCTGTGTTCACAATAAGCAGAACATTCCCTTTATATGTGGATAACGGAATTGGTTTCCCTTGCAGGGTTTGCGCATCATATTCATAAACGGTCATAGTATCTCTCCTTATTCAATATTCAGCAATTAAATTGTAAGCAATTCAAAGTAAGGTTGCAAGTCTGGAAAAGCTGTATTAAGCCTTTAGCCGCTGTAAAATCGTATTTTGTTCAAAACAGTAAATCGCACTGCAAATGGAGCGAATTAAGGTGTTTCTTCTTATAAAAGTGGGTTCAATCGGTGTTTAGCTGGTACATATAGCGTATTTTCTTCTCTTTTTACAAAAAAAGGCCAAAAACGCTCTACCCTACGCCAATATTGACATGCTTGTCATTTTCGAAAAGGGATGAAAAACAGAGATTGAGTGAGCTGTGAGAAGCATAGTTGCGTTGTAAGCGTTATTATTAATCTTCTATGCTCTAAAGGCCGATTTATAACCCCGCAGTTGAGCTTTACAGTCTTCCATGCGCGGGTGTATGATTCAAGACGTAATTTCAAATTAACTTGAATGAAGCAACAACGAAATGTCTATAGCGCTGAATTTTGCAGTTGCAAAAGCGGGGGAACCAATCGAGACTGTACGGCTTGCCGTGTGTCTCATGGGGTGAATTTTCCGGTCAAGTGCCAGAAATAGGGCGACTCTCACGTCCGAATCCGACAGCTAACCTCGTAAGCGTACAGGGAGAGGCAACAAACCGCCGTGTGCAGCCATGGTTTATTTTATCATGGATATGTAAGAAGCCGGAGGAAAGCCTTTTTCCTTCGGCTTCTTTTTGTTGTCTTTTTATACCGGGAGAGGAGCTACTGATGGAAGGTCGGTTAATTATTGTCACTGCACCGAATGAAGCGGGCAGAAGTTTTGTGAAATTGCTTATTTTCAAAAAATTGGCGTTTGCAGTTCTGACGAATAGCGCTCAGGAGGAACGACAGCTCAAAAAAATGGGTGTGGAGCACATTGTCCGCATCAATACCATGCAAGCGGGAAAATGTAATTTTCCAAAAAAAGAAATTGGTAGTGTGTATTTGTTCGAGAACAGCTTGAATCTGACTTGCCGTTTCCTGCAAATATGTCGGCCGCTAACATCGGAATCGATCTATGTTATTACGCACGGCTGTAATCCACAAGGAATTTATCGAGGATTGGGAGCGGACCATGTGATCTACACATTGAACGGAGAGGTGGGTTTTCTGCTGAACGGATAAGCACTTATAACATAGTTGTTTTATGATTTTATGATGAAATAAGAATGGCGATCTGAGGACCGATACGGAGGGTATGAACATGATGGATATATACATGCTGCTCGTCATGGCTGTGAGTTATGGAGTGATACTGCTGTTTGTACGCTGGTGTGATGCGCAGACCTCTAAAGGAGGACGAAGAGGATGATCGTTATACTTGGGCTTACGGCTATTGTGTTTATGTATTTAATCTACGCGCTCCTGAACCCTGAAAAGTTCTAGTCAGCTATAGGGGATAGAGCGGGCGGGAACAACAGATCTGAATATTTAGCATCATAGGTAGCAGGTTTCCGCAAACGTGTGCACACGTTTGGTGCTCTGAAGCAGGTCTGTTGTTCCAAACGCAGGAGCATTTTGAAGGAGGAATAGAGGATGGAGCTGCTTCAAATTGGAATTGTGATCGTCATATTGCTGCTCTTGGTAAAGCCAGTGGGCACCTATATGTATCATGTATTCTCGAATGAACCCAATCGGACGGATCGGATTTTTGGCGGAACAGAAAAGCTGATTTATAAGATAGTAGGATTGAAGAAGCTGGAGAGCATGCGTTGGACTACGTATGTTATGAGTTTCATTGCAACGAATGTCGTGCTTGTGGCGATCAGCTACTTGCTGTTGCGTTTACAGGGAATGCTTCCTGGTAATCCGGCGGGAAACAGTAATATGGAAGCATCACTAGCTTTTAATACGGTAATCAGCTTTATGACGAATACGAATCTCCAACATTATAGTGGAGAAAGCGGGCTTACGTATCTGACACAGATGGCGTTCGTCACGATGATGATGTTCACTTCGGCTGCTTCCGGTTTTGCGGTTGCTGCGGCTTTTATGAGAGGATTGACGCGGCGCGGTGAAGGAATGGGCAATTTCTTTCAAGATTTTATTAAAGCCATCATAAGAATTTTCCTGCCGCTGGCCTTTGTGCTTACGCTGGTGCTGGTTGGATTGAAGGTACCCCAGACGCTACAGCCTACGGCGGATCTTACGACGCTGAGCGGAACACAGCAGCAGATTTCTATGGGACCCATTGCTTCTCTGGAGTCCATCAAGCATTTGGGGACAAACGGGGGTGGTTATGCGGGAGCTAACTCTGCGCATCCATTTGAAAATCCAAGTCCTTGGACGAACGTGCTGGAAATTTTGGCAATGTGGGTAATGCCGGCTTCGTTGCCGTATACCTTTGGATTGTTTGCCCGTAATCGTAAGCAGGGCTGGATTATTTTTAGCTCCATGATGGTATTGTTTCTTATTTTTCTATCCATTACGTATGTGTCTGAGAAGACAGGTAATCCGTTAATCCAGACACTGGGTGTGGATGCTTCTCAGGGAAGCATGGAAGGGAAAGAGGTTCGTTTCGGCATTGGACAATCGGCTTTATTCACTGCGGTCACAACAGCGGCAACGACAGGTTCGGTCAATAATATGCATGATACACTAACCCCACTGGGTGGCATGGCTGCTTTGGGAGAAATGATGCTAAACGTCATTTTTGGCGGCAAGGGTGTCGGGCTGATGAATATGCTGATGTATGCGATTCTGGGTGTGTTTATATGCGGACTGATGGTCGGGAGAACTCCGGAATTTATGGGGAGGAAAATTGAAGGCAAGGAAATGAAGCTGATCGCGATTGCCATTTTGGTACATCCGTTTCTCATTCTCGCCCCAACTGCACTTGCGTTTATGAGTCATTGGGGATACGATGCGGTCACTAACCCTGGCTATCACGGGTTGACTCAGGTGCTCTATGAATATGCGTCATCTGCCGCAAATAACGGTTCGGGATTTGAAGGTCTTTCGGATAACAACGTATTCTGGAACATGACAACGGGGATGGTTATGTTCTTCGGACGATATGTATCTATGATTGCATTGTTGGCTGTGGCGGCTTCGTTGAATGCCAAAGCACCGACTCCGGTGACGACGGGGACACTGCGCACGGACAACAAGTTATTTGGAGCCATTCTGATCGGGGTCGTGCTGCTGATTGGTGCGTTGACCTTTTTACCCGTCATCGTATTGGGACCTGTTGCTGAATTTTTGACCATGTGAAGAAGAAAATGAGAATGGATGAACGGGGTGTTTGATCATGAAGGAACAACGCAAACACATGCTGGACAGAAGCATCTTGAAGCATGCGATCAAGGATAGCTTTATAAAATTAAATCCGATGATTATGATGAAAAATCCTGTCATGTTCGTCGTGGAGATCGGTACATTGGTCGTGCTGCTCATGTTACTGCTTCCCGGTTATTTTGGAACTGGCAAGGAAATGGGCTTTAACCTGGCCGTGTTTGTTATTCTGTTGTTTACGTTGCTTTTTGCTAATTTTGCCGAAGCGCTCGCGGAGGGGCGGGGTAAGGCACAAGCTGCCTCTTTAAAAAAATCCAAGCAGGATACGCAAGCTAACAAACTCATCGGAAATGACATTCAGGTGGTTAGCTCAACCGAATTGCGTAAGGGGGACGTGGTTATTGTCTCCCAGGGCGAAATGATCCCAAGCGATGGTGAGGTCATTGAAGGTCTGGCTTCGGTGGATGAATCTGCAATTACGGGCGAATCGGCTCCGGTCATCAAGGAATCGGGTGGTGACTTTTGCTCGGTAACCGGCGGGACGCGAGTGGTCAGTGACCGGATTAAGGTGCGGATTACGACAGAGCCGGGCGAGACATTTATTGATAAAATGATTTCGCTCGTGGAAGGCGCACAGCGGCAAAAAACGCCGAATGAGATTGCACTGAACACTTTGCTGATTAGCTTAACGATTATTTTTCTAATTGTAGTGGTTACGCTAGCGCCGATTGCCCGTCATTTTAACATTGATTTGCCTGTTCCTGTGCTGATTTCGTTGCTAGTCTGTCTGATTCCAACCACGATTGGAGGACTGCTGTCAGCTATCGGGATTGCCGGTATGGACCGGGTCACCCAGTTTAACGTGCTGGCCATGTCAGGCAAGGCGGTAGAAGCTTCTGGGGATATCAACACGATGATTCTAGATAAAACAGGCACAATCACCTTCGGGAACCGGATGGCGAGCGAATTTGTGCCTGTAGAGGGCGTGGAGAAGGCAGAGTTAGTGAAGTGGGCAGCGATAAGCTCAATGAAGGATGAGACGCCTGAGGGTCGCTCGGTTCTTGAGTTGATGCGCAAACAGGAGCATACGTTGGATGCATCCTTAGCTGCAGGTGGAACCTTTATCGAATTCAAGGCAGAGACCCGGATGAGTGGTCTGGATCTGGCCGATGGACGAAAGGTACGCAAGGGCGCGGTGGATTCTGTTCGGCAATGGATCGTATCGCAAAACGGCAGTGTTCCAGCCGATCTGGAGGAAAAAGCGAATCAGGTAGCCTCTGAAGGAGGTACACCGCTGGCAGTCGCGCTGGATGATCAGATATACGGCATTATTTATTTGAAAGATACAGTGAAGCCAGGCATGAAGGAACGGTTTGATCAGCTCCGGGAAATGGGTATCCGTACGATTATGTGTACCGGAGATAATCCGCTGACAGCAGCTACAATTGCACGAGAAGCGGGTGTGGACGACTTTGTAGCTGAGAGCAAGCCGGAGGACAAAATCGCGGTTATCCGCCGTGAGCAGGAACAGGGTAAGCTGGTTGCCATGACCGGAGACGGCACCAATGATGCACCTGCGCTGGCGCAAGCGGATGTCGGTCTGGCCATGAATAGCGGCACAGTCGCGGCCAAAGAAGCAGCTAATATGGTGGACCTGGATTCCGATCCGTCCAAAATTATTGAGGTGGTCGCGATCGGCAAGCAGCTGCTTATGACGCGCGGAGCATTGACAACGTTCAGCATTGCGAACGATGTTGCCAAATATTTTGCCATCATCCCGGCGATGTTCATGCTGGCCATTCCACAAATGGGCGCTTTGAACGTCATGGGGCTTGGCTCCCCGCTGTCCGCTATTTTGTCGGCGCTGATCTTTAACGCGGTTATTATTCCGCTTCTGATTCCGCTGGCCATGAAGGGCGTGAAGTATAAGCCGATGAGCTCGGATCGCCTGCTGGGACGGAATTTGCTGATTTACGGTCTGGGCGGTATGGTCGTACCGTTTGTCGGTATTAAGGCCATTGATTTGCTGGTGCATTTGTGGATTTAGCGCAGAAAGGGTGAACGACATGAGTGGTTTTTATCGGATGATGTCTGGACGCAGATTTGCTGCGCACGAAAAAGCCGAATCTGGCGGGCAAGGTCATAACAAACGTACAGGGACCGGGCCAGTGTCGGAAGGACAACCGGAGAGACAAGAGATGCGAGGAAGTACAGTTATTGGAGTGGCTTTGCGAACATCGGTGCTGATGATTCTCTTGTGTGGTTTGGCATATCCGCTAGTCAGTACAGGAGTAGCGCAGGTTCTGTTTCCGCAGCAAGCAAACGGCAGTATGCTCCGTGACGCAGAGGGACGGGTGGTCGGCTCCGAACTGATTGGACAGTCCTTTGCCGATTCGGCGTTTTTCCAAGGTCGGGTATCGAGCGTTGATTACAATGGGGCTGGTTCAGGCTCAAGCAACTACGCGCCGTCGAATCCGGCCTTGATACAGCGAGTCAAGGACTCTATTGCGGATTGGCAGAAGCATAACCCGGATGTACCCGTCAGTCAGGTTCCGGTGGACCTGATTACGAACTCCGGCTCCGGTCTGGACCCGCACATCTCGCCACAGGCGGCACGGGTGCAAATTCCGCGCATTAGTGGCTTGACGGGTATCCCGCAGGATCAACTGAGAGCACTGGTGCAGGAGCAGACAGAAGGCCGCAGCGCCGGGGTATTCGGCGAGCCGCGTGTGAACGTGCTCAAGCTAAATCTCGCGCTTGAGGCGCAAATAAAGGTAGAGCCTGCCAAGCGTTGAGTATTCTTTATGTATACAGGACAAATAAAATAGGATGAATAAAAAAAGGTATCTCGCTGCCATTGGGGCTAGTGAGATACCTTTTTAATATATTCATATTTGGCTACCGATTAACCTGAAATCGTTTGGATGATGAGCACTACATTCAAGATGATAATGACAGCGGTCACGATCCAGGTTAATACTTTTTGCCACATTTTATTTGCGAATTCACCCATAATCTTTTTGTCGCTGGTAAAGAGAAGTAATGGAATGATGGCAAAGGGAAGCTGGATGGACAGGATGACCTGGCTCAGCACAAGTAGTTCCTCCGCACCTTTTTCACCTGCGATAGCAGTGACGATAACCGCTGGAATGATCGCGATGAGGCGGGTCACCAGACGACGCAACCAAGGTGAAAGACGAAGATTCAAAAAGCCCTCCATCACGATTTGTCCGGCTAAAGTGCCTGTAACGGTTGAATTTTGACCTGAGGCGAGTAACGCCACCCCAAATAGTATGCTTGCCAGCGTGGTTCCCAGTAGTGGCGAAAGCAGATAATAGGCATCACTAATTTCGGCTACATCTGTTCTTCCTGCCGTATGGAATACAGCAGCTGCCACGATCAAGATGGCGGCATTAATAAATAAAGCGAACATCAGCGCTATACTGGAATCCCAAGTTGCAAATGTAATAGCTTCCCGTTTACCTGCTGAAGTCTGCTCAAATTTGCGAGTTTGTACAATAGAAGAATGCAGATACAGGTTATGCGGCATTACAGTAGCGCCCATAATACCGATGGCAATATACAGCATGCTTGGATTCGTCAAAATTTGCGAGTCTGGTACAAAGCCGCCCAATACGCCGCCCCATTCCGGTTGTGCCAAAATGAGATTAATCCCAAAACAGCCGGCAATCGTCGCCATCAGCACAATGACAAGTGTTTCCAATGCCCGAAAACCTTTGTTTTGCAGCAGTAAAATAAGCATGACGTCAAATGCGGTAATGATGACTCCGTATAGTAACGGTAGACCAAACAACAACTTCAGCGCAATGGCTGAACCGATGACCTCGGCCAAATCCATGGCTGCAATGGCAATTTCGCACAAGAGCCATAAGCCGATGGCGACAGGACGACTGTAGGCATCACGGCACATTTGAGCCAAATCTTTACCTGTGGCAATGCCAAGCTTGCCGGATAAGGCTTGCAGCAGGATGGCCATCAAGTTGGAGATTAGAATGACACTAAGCAACGTGTAGCCGAATTTCGATCCGCCAGCGATGTCTGTGGCCCAGTTGCCGGGGTCCATATAGCCGACTGCGACCATATAGCCGGGTCCAGCAAAGGCAAGAAACTTCCGAAACCAGGTTCCGTCTTTCGGGACGCTCAAGGAACGATTCACTTCCGACAGTGAAGCGATTTCCGCGAAGTTACCCTTTGTATTTTTCATACGCTTCACCTTCTTTATTGATGTTGAAATATATTATTAGTGACATAACGATTGTGTTATCCCTATTGTACACTTACAATAGTTTTTGTCTAGTGCAACTTTTGTGTGGTCAAGCAAGTTAATCGTATTTTTGAAGCAATATGGGCATCGTATAAAGCCGAACACTAGAAAAAACCAAGCTATATCGCTCTGAGGGGAGCAGCTTGGTCGTTTTGGATTTTTTTTAATTGTTGTCCATCTTCCGGGTGAACGCTGCTCCATATTTTATCAATTTCCTTGTAGTTATTAAACGATAAATAGTCCGGTGCAATCCTTTTTCTTCGAACTTTACGCGTTTCAGAAAAGGCTTTAGTCTCCAAGTACGGAATCGGAAGCATTTTGGTCATTTCTACGCCTGTAAGCTTTTCCAACGCTTTGGTATAGGCCATCACATGGACTCCACCCCGCACCAACAAGTAGCCTACGATCTCGCGTACGAGAGGATTGTCAGTCATGGAAGTCTGTGCAGATACAATAAAATGATGCGAGTGAGCCTTCAAGACATATGTTGACGGCCCATCAAGTTAGGGGCTTATAACATATAGTGTAAACAAGGTGAGGTGGAACTAAACGATAAATGTAAGGTTAACAACCCTATTTCAAATGATTCATTTTGTGTAGTTCGTTTAAAGTACATACGAGAAGGAAATCATGTATTAACATGACGATAGATTCCTGCGGAAAACAAATGATATAGAGAAGGAGAGATGAAATCATGGAAGCATTATACACAGCATCAGCAACGGTACATGGTGGAAGAGACGGTTCAGTCGCTTCATCCGATGGAGTTTTGAAGCATAAGCTCAGCACGCCGAAGGAACTGGGTGGCGCAGGTGGAGAAGCTACGAATCCGGAGCAATTGTTTGCGGCAGGCTATGGTGCCTGCTATGAGAGCGCATTGGCTAATGTGGCCCGAAAGGCTAAGGTGAAGGTGGACAATGTTGAGGTCACCAGCCACGTATCTATCGGCAAGGACCCACGCGATGGCGGCTTCCAGCTGGCGGTACGTCTGGATGTGAAAATACCCGGTATTGAACGCGCTCAGGCCGAAGATCTGGCACGCCAAGCACATGATTTTTGTCCGTATTCCAAAGCAACACGCGGTAACATTGATGTCGAGCTTAATGTCATTTGACTGCATTTCTATAACTTTTACACTCTGGCCGCCGATTTATCGGTGGCTTTTGCACATAGATCTTGATTCGCTGAGATTTGCGACCATTTGACATCATCGCCAAAATTCATTAAGATGGCTTAGGTGATTCTGGTCATCAGGTACGAAACAAATTTGAAAAATACGGGTGATATGATGTCTTACAGACCGAATATTGTTAATTTCACGCTGGCTGGCAGCAACGAAAAAGAAGGGCTTTATGAGTTTAAAATGAGTTTGGCCGATGGAACGGAGTGCCGCGTTTTTTCTCAACGTAATCCGGAGTGGACCTTGACGAATATTAGTCGACTGCTAACGACGCCTTGCCCGGTATGCCATAAGGATTTTATCTGCAAGTGTATGGATAAGTTCCATGAGGAGTTTTTAGAGCAAATTAATACGAAACAGCTGTTTGAAAAAGCATTGAGCTAGTTTTCGAACAGGTAAAGACTATACATTTCTAAACAAGCGTCGGATACTTTCGGCGTTTTTTTGTTTATATTCATATGGTTGCGTTGCTGGTATTCATGCCGTTGATTTCTATGGAGGTGAAATGCATTTATGAACCAGTCAGATTATGCTCATTCAGATCATTCCATTGTGTTGGTAGATGGGGTATGCCACTTTTGTCAGGGAGCGGCCCGCTTTATTATCAAGCGTGACCCCAAGGGAACATTTCATTTTGGTTCCCTGCAATCTGAGGCAGGCCAAGAACTATTACGTGCAGGAGGACTATCTACAGATCAGCTGGATACGTTCGTGCTGATTGAAGACGGTACGTATTATACAAGGTCCACCGCGGCTTTGCGAATTGCCAAACGTCTTCGTTTTCCATACCCGCTGGCCTATGTGTTCATCCTGGTTCCCCGCTTTGTGCGCAACGCTGTCTATAACTGGGTGGCGCGTAACCGATATCGTTGGTTTGGCAAGGATGAAGAGGATCAATGTCAGATCCCCCCACCAGAAATCAGACAACGATTTTTTTAGTTGCTTTTTTAAGTTTCTTTTTTGGAGCGATGTCTACGAATTAGTAAGATCACAGCGATCACGATTAGTATCAGGCTCGTAACAGCTACATACACGATATGTTGTACATTGGGTACGTTAACAGACAATTTTAGCTCGTTAGATTCCAAAGGAGCAATGTCCCAATACAGTGTTTTTCCGTCTTCCGACACACGGTCCGCATTATTGGTAGCAGGTTGGATGGGTAAGGATAGGCTGAAGTTAAGATCCAGCTGCCGCTCCAGTAATTTGCGCGCAAACACATTCATTTGCTCAAATTTGTCACTCAGTCCTTGAGCTTCTTCAGGAAGCATCCGTGGTAGATCGAGCTTCATGGTAAGATCAATATTCGTTGTGAAAAAATGTTGGCTCACAGCGCGCTTTATTTCTAATCCCTCAGGTAGATTTAATCCCTGACTGGGATTTTTTTTGTTTGTGCTCCAATCTCCTTGATAATGCCCCTTGATTTGATATCCCTTTCTTCCCTGTTCAGCTAGCGGCTGTACATCTACATTGTTGCTTTGAATACGCTTGACTAATCGATCTAGCAGCCCGGGATTGTCCAACATCATCAGTGTCTGGTTGTTTACACTGAACGTTGCATCCAGATCTACACTTTGATCGAGATGAACATCTACATGGATGTCACCTCGAGCACAGGAAGTTAGGGCAAGCAGACAGCACACCAGCATAAAAATAAGCAGTATTTTTCGTATCCGAACTTGCCGACGTTTGTTCCGATAAGGGCTGTATCCTGTTGGCTCCATGACCTGCACCTCTTTATATGTATTCTTTGGTTTAACGATTGGATATCTTCTATATATTACACATTGGGAGAACGAAAATCGAACGGTATAACGAAATACATAAGAATTATATTTTTTAAAAATGTTTCCCTAGGTAAAAACTTTAGTGTATACTCTAAAATATAGTATTGATAAAAAATAATTGAATCAAGGAAATAGTTTGTCCCAAAACGAAGTTCAAAGGAGGATTTTAAAACATGAACAAGCAGTTTAAGAAGGCTTTGCCGCGATGGGTAACGACAGTTGGAGTATTGTCTCTAGCTCTGGTTTTAGCGACTGCATGTACCGATGCTAAGAAGAAGGAGCAGGGAACTGCGAGAGAAACAGGACAAAAAATAAAGGCTACGGCTACCATCGGTATGATCTCTGACATTGTCGGCAAGGTCGGCGGTAATCATGTGGAGGTCACGGGAATTATGAAGTCAGGCGTTGACCCGCATTTGTACAAGGCTTCTCAGGGAGATATGCGCAAGCTGGATCAGGCCGATGTTATTTTTTATAACGGGTTGCATCTGGAAGGAAAAATGCAGGACATTTTGGAGAAGATCAGCAAGCAAAAACCCGTCATACCCGTGTCCAAAAACATCGCACAGGATCAATTGCGTGCAGGTAGCCCGGAAATGGGATCTGAGCATGATCCGCATATCTGGTTTAACGTACAGAATTGGATGTCTGCGGTAGAAACCGTCAGAGATGAATTGTCGGCGCTAGACGCTGTTCATGCGGAGGAATATAAGGCCAACGCAGAAGCCTATCTTACTGAGCTGCGAGAGCTGGATGATTATACGAGAAAGCAGATTGCCAGTATACCGGAAGCCCAGCGAGTGCTTGTCACGGCACATGATGCTTTCGGCTATTTCGGAGATGCCTACCACATTCAAGTGAGAGGACTTCAAGGTATGAGCACAGAATCAGAAGCGGGTTCTCAAGATGTGACCAAGCTGCGAGATTATCTGGTCGAACATAAAATCAAGGCTATATTCGTAGAATCTAGTGTTCCGAGAAAGGCCATAGATGCGGTTATTCAGGGGGCCGCTCAGCAAGGTCATACAATTATGGTTGGTGGCGAGCTGTATTCGGATGCCATGGGTGAAGAAGGCACAGAAGATGGCACATATATTGGAATGGTCAAGCATAACGTTAATACGATTGTTAAAGCTCTTAAATAAGGAGGCAAAGATACATGGGGCATTCACCACTTGTCGTTCGTGATTTATCGGTAGCTTATCAAAAAAAGCCCGTTTTGTTCGATGTTTCCTTTGAGGTGCCGGAAGGCAAGCTGATTGGTATTATCGGCCCGAACGGGGCTGGGAAATCTACGTTGATCAAGGCAGCGCTTGGACTGATTCCAAAGCTTAGGGGCGAGGTGCTGGTCTACGGCAAGCCCTATAAGCAACAGTTGCTCAAGGTTGGCTATGTACCACAGCGGGAGTCGGTGGATTGGGATTTTCCGACGAACGCGCTGGATGTGGTTATGATGGGACGGTATGGCAGATTGGGCTGGTTTAAGCGTCCGGGTGCAGCAGATCGTCAGGCTGCGATGGAGAGTTTGGACAAGGTTGGAATGAGTAAATATGCAGACAGGCAGATTAGTCAATTGTCTGGCGGTCAGCAACAACGTGTTTTTTTAGCCAGAGCACTCGCGCAGGATGCTCAGCTTTATTTTATGGATGAACCGTTTGTCGGTGTGGACGCTGCAACAGAAAAAGCCATTATTTCGCTGCTCAACGATCTGAAACAGCAGGGTAAAACCGTACTTGTCGTTCATCATGATTTATCTACAGTCACGGATTATTTTGATCAGGTTATGCTGTTGAACGGGCATCTTATGGCGTTTGGAGAGACGACAGATATTTTTACCGAGGAAAATCTGCAGCGTACGTATGGCGGGCGTCTGAGTATACTCAAAACAAGCCCGGATTCCGGTACGATACTCGGAGTGAGGTGAGCAGTATGACAAGCTTGGCAACGCTTTTGACCGACCCGAATATGCAGTGGATTTTGCTGGGCTGTATTTTGCTCGGTTTAAGCAGCGGAGTGATTGGCAGTTTTATGTATTTGCGCAAGCAGTCGCTCATGGGAGATGCTTTGGCACATGCGGCTTTGCCGGGGGTATGTGTGGCTTTTATGATCACAGGTACAAAATCCGTGTTTGGATTTATGATTGGGGCCGCCATTGCAGGGATTGTTGCGACCTTTGCCATCAGTGCGTTAACCCGGTATTCACGAATTAAAAGCGATTCCGCGATTGCAGCGGTGCTGTCGGTATTTTTTGGCTTCGGCATTATGTTGTTGACCGAAATTCAGCATAGTGGCGCAGGCAACCAAAGCGGATTGGATAAATTTCTATTTGGTCAAGCTGCGGCAATGGTATTGTCTGATGTCTATACGATGGCAGTAATTTCGGTGGTACTCATCGGAATATGTATATTATTTTTCAAGGAATTTAAGTTGCTCAGCTTTGATCCCGGCTTTGCCCGCGGACTTGGTTATCCGGCAGGTTTGCTGGATAAGTTGTTGATGCTATTGATTGTCATTGCGGTGGTTGCTGGCATTCAGGCCGTGGGAGTCATTATGATGGCTGCCCTGCTGATTACCCCGGCCGTGTCGGCAAGATACTGGACAGAGAAGCTGGGTGTCATGGTATGCCTATCAGGCTTGTTTGGTGCTATAGCAGGCCTTGGTGGGACGCTCATTAGCTCTCTGGGGCAAAATCTGCCTACAGGACCGTTATGTGTGTTGTGTGCGACTGTGGTGTTTGGAATGAGCTTGATTTTTGCGCCGCAGCGCGGGATGATCTCCAAGGCTATCGTTAGGTTGAACGCCAGAAAAAATCTGGAGCAGACAGTCGGAACACAGCCAAGGGAGGAGGGTGCCCTATGAGTTCATTTTATGTAATTTTGACGGGAATGTTAGTGGCAGGGGGATGTAGTATCGTTGGGTGCTTTCTCGTGCTCCGAAAAATGGCTATGATCGGTGATGCAATCAGTCATGCGGTATTGCCGGGGATTGTCATTGCCTTTCTCATCAGCGGATCGAGGGATTCGGTGTGGATGATGTTTGGTGCGGCTGTGCTGGGTCTTCTAACGGTGTACCTGATTCAGCTATTCCAACAAAGCGGTCTGCAAAGTGATGCTGCCATTGGCGTGGTGTTTACGACATTGTTTGCTATCGGTGTTTTGCTGGTCAGCGTGTTTGCTTCCAATGTCCATCTGGATATGGATCACGTTTTATATGGGGAAATTGCTTATGTGCCGTGGAATACGTTCGAGATTGCCGGCTTCGATGTCGGTCCGAGGGCTGTGTGGATTACGGGCGCGATGTTTTTGATCAATTTGCTCGTAATAGGAGGCTTTTTTAAGCAATTTAAAATTACTTCCTTTGATCCCGCATTAGCAGCTTCGTTGGGCATTCCAGTTGTTTTTTTTCATTATCTGCTGATGAGCCTCGTCTCGCTAACGACGGTGGCATCATTTGAGAGCGTGGGCGCAATTCTGGTGGTTGGGATGCTCGTTGTGCCGCCGCTTACCGCTTATTTGCTGACGGAGAAGTTGTCCCGTATGATTGTATACAGCGTCGGATTTGGAGCCATCAGTTCGGTCGTAGGCTTTTACACAGCAAGTGTATTGGATGCTTCTATTGCGGCATGTATGCTATGTGTATCGGGTGTGTTGCTGCTTTTGGCTTTTCTCTTTTCCCCGTCTCACGGTGTGATATGGCAAAAGTTATTTCAACAACGGGGGATCGTTGGCGAAGATAGCAAGTGATTGTAGGAAGTGATCCCATATGAGTTACCCAGAATAGCGTGTATTCAGGCATAAGAGACCTGAATGCACGTTTTTTTGCGCTTATACTGCCCTGCGCGGCTTTTTTTGGAGCAAGCTTGATTGATCATCTTGAATTGATTGGGACACGGGAGTACATTCATTACAACCATATAAGAATGAACGGAATGAGCGGTTACGCTGGGGGAGGAACGAAAGTGGAGAGCTTCAAACGTAAATCACCAGAGGAAATACTGGATTCGATTAACAAACTGCATCGAGGCAGACTCAAAATTTACATGGGTGCGGTCAGTGGCTCGGGCAAGACGTATCATATGTTGCAGGAGGGACAATCGTTGCAGCATGAAGGTATTGATGTTGTGATTTGTGCGGTCTCAACCATGCAGCGGCCTGTGACCGTCGAACAGGTCGGCACGCTGGAGCGCGTGCCTAGTATTCATTGGATAAAAGATGGTGAGGAGCAAAAGGATCTGAATGTGGAAGCTTTGGTGGCACGAAATCCCGAGGTGGTACTGGTGGATCATTTGGCACATCATAACCGGAAAGACGCCCCATTTCCAACACGGCTGGAGGATATTCGGTATTTGCTGGAGCAGGGAATTAGCGTCATTACGACGGTTAATGTATATGAACTCGAAGGAATTACGGAGTGGGTATATCAGCTAACAGGCTTTGAAGCGGAATATACGGTTCCGGTTGATACACTGGAACTGGCGGATGAAATTCGTCTGATTGATGCCACCCCGGAGATGATTTTGGAACGGCTGGCGAAAGGCTACATGCATACACCCAATCCTGAGATGTTTCACCGGGGAAATCTGGGTAAATTGCGTGAGCTAGCCCTGCGATTGGTAGCAGAGGATGTGAACGATTCGCTGGAACGACACCGGGAGGAGTTAGGCTTGCACGGGGCGTCAGGAGCGGCAGAGCGTATTTTGGTACCTGTTCAATATCATTGGAATGGGTCTATTTATATACGTAGGGGAGAACAGGTCGCCAAGCGGTTGGGTGGAGATATGCTAGTGGTCTCCTTCGTCAGCTCGAAGCGCAGGCTGTCCAAGGAATCAGCAGCCTTCAAGCGTTCGATTGAGCAGTTGGCTGACAAGATCGGATCAACATTTGAAGAAATCCCGCTTTTTTCCCGCAGAAGGTTGCCTCGTCAACTGATTCATTATGCGGTGACGCACAATGTTACCCGAATTGTTATGGGGCATTCTCGGCAGACTCCGTGGCAGGAGCTGATGAAAGGATCGCTGGTGAACGGGATTTTAAAACGAATGAAAAATATGGATTTGCTACTGATTGCGGACCGGGCCGAGCAGGAGGGTGAGCGGATCTTGCCAACAATGAGACAGGAGGAGGGAGATAATGATCCGTATCATCGTTTGAGCGTTGAGGAAGCACAGGCTGAGGCAGCCAAAATTCTGCGGGGCAAGCTCAAGGTATACATTGGCGCTGCTCCGGGGGTCGGCAAAACATACACGATGCTGAGAGAGGGGAATGATCTGCTGGAGAGCGGGATCGATGTAGTTATCGGACTGCTGGAAACGCATGGAAGAGCAGAAACACTGGCACAAGTAGGCTCTCTGGAGATGATTTCCCGTCAGTCCATTGAGCGTCATGGCGCACACTTGGAAGAAATGGACACCGAAGCCATTCTCAGGCGTAATCCCGAGGTAGTACTTATTGATGAGCTAGCACATACCAATGTTCCCGGAAGTCTGAGAACTAAACGTTATGAGGATGTACTGACCATTTTGGAACAAGGTATTTCTGTGATATCCACAATGAATGTACAGCATCTGGAGAGCTTGAATGATGCGGTGGAACAGATTACTGGTATACGAGTGAGGGAGACTGTTCCCGACCATATGATGCGTCTGGCGGATGAGGTACAGCTTGTTGATGTGGCTCCTAAATCGTTGCAGCAGCGTATGCGTGAAGGCAAAATATACGATCATGCGAAGGTGGAACAGGCACTTAGCCACTTTTTTAAACTGGGCAATCTGATTGCGCTGCGTGAACTTGCTTTGCGGGAATTGGCAGATGACGTAGATGAGCGGCTGGAATCCTGGGATCGACACGAATCACTTCGGGGACCGTGGCGCAGGGAGGAAGTGATCTTCGTAGGCGTGACGCTAAGCGAAAATGCTGAAAGGTTGATTCGCCGTGGTTTTCGTATCGCCTTTCGTCTGAAGGCTGTGTGGATTGTGACTTATGCTCATGTCGGTGAGCGTATACCTGAGAGACTGAACCCTCGTCTGGAACAACTAAAGTTGCTGACCCACCGACTGGGGGGGACCTTTGAGATACGGCTTGTTTCCAGCCGACGCGAAATTGCCGACATTTTGATTGCTCCGGTGGAAGGATATTCAGGTACACAGCTCATCGTGGGGCAGTCTTCCCGAAGTAGCCGTTGGGGTAAGTCTGCGGTTGTGCCAAGGATTCTCCGTCAAGCACGTCATATGGATGTTCTCATTGTGGCGGATTATGATCCAGATATTAAGCTGGAGGTAGATCATTAATTAGCCCAGTAAATTCATAAATAGTCATATGCTGGTTACCGATGGTTCGCTGCTTCCATAGTATATTCTATCTCAAAGAAATGGAGGCGAATTTGAATGTATAAACATCGTAAGCATGATTGTCATTTTCCAAAGCCAAAAAAACGTGTCTTTAAGAAGATCATTAAGGTGACTGTCATTAAGTTTAAACCTAAATTTAAACGTGATCACTGGAAACATGAAGATTTTGATAAGAAATGTCATTGCCGGAAACGTCGCCATCATCGCCATCATGACTGTCATCGTCGTCACCACAAATTCTACTAAGATGAAGATAGTAGGAGGCGGGGCTAGACTGCCCGCCTTCTCCTAGTACGAGGATTTTGGAAGATACTTGCACAAAAAATACTTGCTCTAATATAAGCGCTATGCTATTCTACCAGTAAATAGATTGCACGTGACGGAAGCACCGTTCACCAACCGTATGTACTTACGGATGGATGAACGGTGCTTTTTTGCGTTGTTGTGTTAGGGAAAGGGATGAGCGTTATGGTTCCAGTGAAAGTGGTATTGGCTGTAGAAGGCCGGGATTATATTGAGCCGCTGCTGAATTATGTTCACGGAAGCGAGTACGCCAGAAGGCTGAGAATAACGGCTTTTTCGCAACCGGAGGCATTTCATCAATACATGATGGAAACCAGCGGAATGAAAAGACCGGACGTGGTGGTTGGTGAAGCGGCTTTTTTGAATCTATGGACAGATAGGGAAGCTGCTGATATTCCTTGTTTGGTATTGCATGAGGGAGAACAAGTGAGCGAATATGGACAGCCTTTATTAAAATATCAGCCCTTATCTGAGCTGGTCGGTTTTATTTTGGAAACGGCGAGACAGAAGTCGAACGGTCGGAAATGTGTAAACAGCCGGGAAGGTGGACTGATTATCGGCATGGTAGCAGCTTCCGGCGGACTGGGCAAGACAACGGCCGCACTCAATATGACCAAACAGCTGGGGAGTGAGGGATATTCGGTATTCTATCTGAATCTGGAGACGGTGGATTCAAGCTCGTTGTTCACTGGTTCAGGCAGTGCTAGCGGAGCAGAAGGAGAAGGGCTGTCCAGGCTGCTCTATGATCTCAAGGCGGAGGGGAATGAGGGCATTCCATTATCTGTGGCAGCCTATTGTGTTCGCCGCCCTGAAATTCAGGCGGATACTTTTCAGCCTGTCTATAATCGTAAGGAACTGACGGACATGACTTGTGATGAAGCGAAAGAACTGATTCGAACGGTTGCCGAAAGCGGACAGTATGATGTAGTGATCGTAGATGGCGATTCTGAAAAAGGTGACCGGGCTCAAGCCGTGCTTGAAGCTAGTCATAAGCTGATCTGGCTGCTGGCAGACGATTTAATGAGCATGCACAAGTGCGGATTATGGCTGGATGTTTTAGAAACCACGCAGCCTGAAGGGCTTGAAGATATGATATGCAAAACCAGCTTTGTGGTGAACCGCTATATGGGAACTATGATCAACTCGTTACCTCGTGACTTCATGGAGCTAAACGGAGCGTTACCCTATATACCTTCATGGAAGCAGATGCAGCACCGTGAGCTACTGCTTAGTTCACCTATTTATCAGCGGGAAATTCGTCATCTGTGCCACGAGCTGCTGAATGTGGACGGTGTAACACATCCGCCGGCCGTTTGGTCTTAAAAGGGGCTGATGAACATGAATGAGGAACGGTTTAAGGCATTGCGAGCAGATATCCGAAACGGGCTGGACGTAACGTCTTCGGTAAAGGATGCCGATCTGGTTCGGCATATTGAAAATCGAATTTTACACGATGTAGAGCTGGCGGGCTTAACTTCCCGTGAGAAGCACGCACTTGTCCGCAAGATTTTTAACTCTTTCCGTGGGCTAGATGTACTCCAGCCATTGATTGACGACCCGACCGTTACGGAAATTATGATCAACAGTCACCGGGAAATCTTTGTGGAGCGGGCTGGTGAGGTGATGCAGGTACCCGATCAATTTGAGTCCCGCGAGCGACTGGAGGACTTAATCCAGACGATTGTAGCCGGGGTGAACCGAATTGTGAATGAGGCTTCCCCCATTGTGGATGCCCGGTTAAAGGATGGGTCACGCGTAAATATTGTGCTGCCTCCAGTTGCTCTCAAGGGTCCGACGATGACAATACGGAAGTTTCCCGAGCGTCCTATGACGATGGATGACTTGATACAAATGGGTGCGCTGGATGCAGAAACCGCTGCTATGCTCAAGGACTTGGTACGTAGCAAGTACAACATTTTTATCAGCGGGGGAACGGGTTCTGGTAAAACAACTTTTCTGAATGCATTATCCCAGTTTATCCCGTCGTCTGAACGGATTATTACTATTGAAGACTCAGCAGAGCTACAAATTGTGACGGTCCCTAATCTTGTTTCCATGGAAACAAGGAATGCGAACACCGAGGGAAAGGGAGAAATCACGATTCGTGATCTGATTCGCTCCTCCCTGCGTATGCGGCCCAATCGCATTGTGGTGGGTGAGGTCCGGGGAAGTGAGGCGCTGGATATGCTGCAAGCCATGAATACTGGCCATGATGGAAGTTTGTCAACTGGGCATGCGAATAATATCCGCGATATGGTCAGCCGGCTGGAAACGATGGTGCTCGGAGGGGCAGAGCTTCCACTTGGAGTAGTACGGCAGCAGATCAGCTCAGCTATTGATATATTCGTTCATCTGTCACGGATGCGCGACAAATCCAGACGAGTGCTGGAAATTAGCGAAGTGATTGGTTTTGAAAATGGTGAGGTGACGCTTAATCCCCTTTATCGTTTTCAGGAACGAGGAGAAAGTAAGGGGCGAATCGTAGGAGGTCTGGAACGTTGTGGCGAGGGTCTGCAACATACTTTGAAGCTGCAAATGGCCGGGATCAATCCGGAAAGCTGGCACAGGGGAGGAGTATCAGCGTGAAGTCAGGAAAAACGACTGCCAAGCAAGTATCACGTGAGGTCCCTTCTCTACCAGATTATACGGTATATACATTATCGACAGTACAAAAAAGTCTGTGCATATTGTTTAGTGGCGTGCTGTTTGCGATGATCGGGTATCTATTTTATCACCAATGGATATTATCATTGTTGTGCGCTGCCGGGGCTGTGGTGACGCCTCGTTATTTTAGGCAATTTTTGCTGCAACGACGCAGGTCTGCTCTAAGCATCCAATTCAAGCAGGCTTTATACTCGCTCTCGTCTTCTCTTTCAGCGGGGAGGTCGGTGGAGAATGGTTTTCGTGAGGCTGTAGAGGATTTGAGATTGCTTAGTCCAGATGGAGATCACGACCTGATTTTTGAATTTAATATCATTACCGCCTGTCTTGAAATCGGACAGCCTGTAGAGGCTGCTTTGCAGGATTTGGCCCGTCGGGCGCAGATGGAGGATATTACGAATTTTGCGGACGTATTTGCGGCTTGCAAACGAACCGGAGGTGATCTGGTGGAAGTCGTACGACGAGCTTCAAATGTCATTGGTGAGAAGCTGGAAATTCAGCAGGAGATCGGGGTAATGATTGCGCAGAAACGTTTTGAATCGAGGGTTATGTTTGCGGCTCCTTTTTTGTTTGTATTGTTTATGACGATGACGGCGGGTGATTACATGATGCCCTTATACAGCGGTACAGGTATGATTTTATCAACCTTTTGTTTATTGGTGCTTGGTGGGTGTCTTGTGTGGATCAACCACATTATGAAGATTGAAGTGTAAGGAGAGATGGGTGTGGTGATGTTGGTTTGTCTGGTCATGCTGGTTCTGCAAGTGGGAGGTTGGGTGGTGCTGAACCAGGTGCATAGTGCTAAGTATGCGCATTTTCGCCATATGAAGCTGGAGGGACTGCGGCTGAAAAGACTTTCAGTCCCATTTGTACACATGATTCATGCTTCACGTGCTACTCACCGGCTGCCTTTGCTGATGTTCAAGCTCCAGCGTTCGGTGCAGAAGCTGTATGGTATGCGCAACAGCGGAGAAAAAACGATGCTTTTTCTGGCAGAAATGTTGGGTTACGGATATATGATGGCTGCTGGTGGAGCTTTAATATCGCTTATGCTGGGCGGGGATGCGACTGGGCTGGTGCTCGGATTGGGACTTGGTATTCTGGTACCCATCGCGTTGATCAAGGATTTGCATGGGAAAGTACAGAAGCGGGATCAGCAAATTTTAATGGAACTGCCTGAACTGTTGAGTAAAATGATGCTTTTAGTAGGTGCAGGTGAGACGGTACAACGGGCATTGCTACATTGCGTGGAACGTAAAGGGGCGGATACGGAACATCCGTTGTATCGAGAACTGAGGCAGACGGTGGCGGAATGGGAAAGTGGTTTTTCCTTTCAACAGGCATTTGAGCACCTGAGCAAACGTTGTGGTATTCAGGAAATGACGGTATTTACGACGACAGTTTTGTTGAATATGAGGCGCGGCGGGAGCGATTTCGTGATGGCTTTACGTGAGTTATCCCAGACGTTATGGGGCAAGCGGACTTCAATTAGCCGCACAAGGGGGGAGCAGGCTTCATCTAAGCTAGTATTCCCGATGGCGCTGATTTTGCTAACGGTAATTGTGCTGGTGGGCGCTCCGGCTTTAATGATGATGAATATGTAGGAGGAATACAACGATGATGACATTAGTAACAGGCAGTATTCGTAAATTGTACAAGGATGAGGATGGTCTGGGTACGTTAGAAATGATCCTGATCATTGCCATTCTGATTGCGGTGGCAATTATTTTCAAGGATCAGATCAAGAAAATTGTAGAAGGGCTTTTGAAAAAGGCGGATAAAAAAAGTAACGATTTTATGGATTCATAATGCTACGCAAATTGGCACAAAAAGAGGACGGGAGCTTCTCCTTGGAAGCTTCCCTCGTCTTTCCCATTCTACTGCTGGTCATTTTTGTGATGTTATTTTTTTGCCTGTACATATATCAAAAATCTATATTGGTGCAGGTCGCTGCTACTGCTTCGGAAAGGGCCGCTTACAGTTGGGATAACAGCTTCAAGGACCCGCGTACGGGAGCATTTACACAAGGGCAACGGGATTCTCTCTATTGGCGCTTGAAGGATGATGTTATGCTAGGAGCCCTGTTTGGCTGGACCGGAGCCAACAATCAGGAAAGTGTACAGGTGCCGGGCGACAATGGGGGAGGCTCGTTACCTGCTCAAAAGCTGTCCAATGCAGAAAATAATATGCCTGCGGGCATGCAGGGGCAGATGACATATGAGAACAGTATGATTCACCGTAAGGTAACCACAAAGTTAAACAAGATAGTGAAGGTACCTTTGCTGAATCAGTTTTTAGATCAGACAGATTTGCAAGGGGAAATGAGTTCTGGCGTGGTCGAACCTGTAGAATGGATTCGTACGGTGGAGTTGGTCCGTTATTATGGTGCGAAGTTTATGGGCAGAGGATCAGGTGAAAAGGTAGATTCGGCAGTTGTAGGGAAAGTATTGATGCAATATGGTCAAAGCGGTCAGTGAGAAGTAAGTAATGGGAATGTAACTGGAAAGGAGGAAGCGGGTGTTTGGTAAGGGACACAATGCAAAGGACGGGGAATCAGGTGCTGTCACGGTCTTTTTAATTCTGATTTTGGCGGTCATGTTCGGTTTTATTGCTGTATTTATTGATTACGCGAGAATTGCTGCACTGCATGTGCAGACCGAACGGCTGACCCATGCGGCGGTTCGTTCAGTGATGTCTGCTTATGATCCGACATTACAACAGGAGTACGGTTTGTTTGCTTATGGTGAAGGCGGCGGAGAACAAATTATGGTCAAAGTGCTCAATGACAGCGCGCGGCGTACGGCACGCGCAGAAACGCTACCGCTTATGAATATGAAGCTGGATTCTAGTTCCCTGAAAATGGAAAGGGAGCTTGGCAAATATGCCATATTTAACGAGCAGATCCGTGAAGAGATGAAGTATAAAGCACCTGTCGATTTTACGTTTGAAGTGCTCGAAAAGCTAAAGCCGCTCTCTCAAAATATGAAAGAGGCTTCTCATACGGTAGATTTGCTGAAACGGCTGCAAAAGCTGTACGACAGACGAGAGGCCAAACTAGATGACATGCTGGAGAAGCAGCGTAAGGCAGGAGCTTATATGGAAGAGGTTCGTAAGCGGATTATTAAACAGAGGGGCACCTATATGCCCAATCAGTATATATGGGACCCGCTTGAGGTTGTAGCCGATATTGCCGCTCAATATAAGCATTACGTACATGTATATGAAGACAATAAGAAGAGTGTGGACGACGTTAAAATCATGCAGATGGAAAAATATGCACGTAGAGCGAGGGCAGCGCTTGATCGCCTGCGTCAGATCATGGCTCAGGCTGGAGAAGAACATGATAAGCTGCTTCTGGAAGCCAAGGAACCGTTAAATGAGGCCCGGCAGATCAATGAAGAGATGCGCAAAGTCATTGCCCAATATAAGCAGAGGGCGGCCAATGCAGGCTACGATGAGGTTTCAGCAGCGCCTACTCCAAGCGGAGCAGGCTCCAGCGCAGATCCGTCGGTAGGAAGCGCACGGCAAAAGGTAGAGGATTTGTTGATTCCAGACAAGGAATTTGAGCAATGGGAAGCAGAAATTGAAAAGCAACGGACTTCTATAAATACTGCTAACAATAGAATAACGAGTATGATGCGTACATTATCTTTTTATACAGATCCATTTTTGAATGCAGACATGCTCAAGCAAGAAGTCGCTTCAACGCTCAAAGAGATAGATAAATACTTGAGTGCGTACGCTTGGACGGGACCTGCGAATGTACTCGACGGTGAAGCCAAAATGATGGATACGCGACGTGGACCGGATAAAGAACGCAAGAAAATGGAAAAAGAGGCGAAAAACAAGCTCAAACAAGCCTATCGGATCATTGAGGTTCTTTCCAAAGGTAAACAAAGTGCAGAACAATTCAGAAATCTGGAGCGGTATTACAATGAAAGTATTTCGTTTAACCAATCTACATCCAGTCCATCTGTATCCGCTGATTTGTCCTATGACACCTATGATGCAGCGGGAGCTTCCATGGATAGTATGGATGGTCTATACGGGTCGGCATCCAATTTACTGACTCAACTGGGAGACGAGTTTTACCAGAATGAATACGCGCTTTCTTACTTCCATCATGTGGATTTTAGCCGTTTTGGCAGTTTGGCCGGATCTGGTGGAAATGTGGGAAATGCTGCACAGATTTTGGGAGATCAGCTGGAGGTGAATAATCAGGAAGTTGAGTACATCCTGTATGGGTTCCATAATCCGACGGGTAATCTGGCATCCGCCTATGGAGAAATTTTTGCTATGAGACTTGCCATTCGAACAATGGAGGGATTGGTTAAAAACAGCTCAAAAGGTAATCCGCTAGTCGTTTTGGCGGCAGCTTTGTTATATGGAGTAGAAAAAGCGATAGAAGATATGATTATGCTGGCACAAAAGGGGGACGTGCCATTGTCTGATTTTCTAAAATTTCGAATGACATACAAAGATCATTTGCGATTGTTCCTGATGCTCCATAGCAATAATGAACGAAAAATGTCCCGTATGCTTGCTCTGATCCGCCTGAATACAGATGTCAATCCTGCTGAGCGGCAAACGTATGCAACGGGTGAGGTCAAGAATGGGATGAGGCTGTGGTTTCTACCTGGGGTAATGAAGATGCTCGGGACCGCCTCAAAAGAAGGCGAGAGCATTAAGGGAAGTGTGTACTATGTCACGAAAACAGCGCATTTTTCCTATTAATCAGTATCTACGGCAGGTATGTGGGCAGGAGCGGCGTGAACAAGGAAGTATTGTTTTAGAAGCGTCACTCGTGTTGCCAATGTTTCTGTTTTTTATTATTTTTCTCATTTATATGGTTCAGATGACGCTGGTATCCACAGCCTTGCAGACCACCGCTTCAGAAGCGGTTAAGCAGGTTTCGACTAAAATCTACCCAGTTTCTCTAGCCGTGGAGGCGGCGTCCGCGAAAATAGATGCAGTCCGTGAACCGCTGGATGAATTGCCCAAGTTATCTGTGAGTGAATATGCAAGCCAATTCGCTGCCCAGTTGCCACCTCCAATTGGTGATTGGGTAGAAAGCGCTGTTCAGGGCGGTCAAAAGCCGATGGAGGAGCTGCGGGGGCGATTTACGGAAGCTGCACTTGACCCTGTTCTGAAGCCGATGCTAAAGCCTTTTATGCAGGAAAGCATTCTGGAGTATGACCGTATTCATATAACGAGCGTACATGTACCTGCTCTTACAGGAACTAAGGACCCTTATTTTAGAGTAGAGCTGTCGTATGAACTGCCGATGAAGGTCCCCTTTCTGTATCGCAGCATTGTGCTTCAGGCGGCGGCAGAGGAACGTCTTTGGATTGGCGACACAGGGGAAGGAGCAGGTACAGGAAATGCGACAGGAGATAAGGATGCGCAGCATTCCATACAGTTGCTCGTCAAGCCTGAACCTGCTGTGAAAGGTGTGTACAATTTGATCAAGGCCAAGGTTGAGCCTGGGACGACTGCTAACCTTTCTGTACTTTATAAGTCGGGTGAGAGCACAGCTCAGCACTTGGGCTGGACCTCTGCCAATGCGGACGGGATTATTGAATGGAACTGGTTTGTGGGAACGAACACAACACCCGGTCAATGGAGCTTTGTGATTGAAACGGAGGACGGTCAACGTATAGAAGTTCCGTTTACCGTGGAAAAGCCAGCTGATGGATAGGATGGATATAGACGTGTAAGGGATGGCTACGATGGAAAATGATTTGGTAGTCTGCTAGTTCTATTTTTTAAAGGGGGAAGATCGCATTGACGTGGATGTATATTGTATGCGGAGTACTGCTCGCGATTGCGTTAGTTACGGATTTACGTAGCATGAAAATCCCTAATAAGCTTACATTGCCCGGTATAGTGGTAGGCTTGGTGTTCAATACTCTGTTTGGAGGGTGGCACGGTTTTTTATTTGCTGTTGCTGGACTGGGTACCGGATTTGGGTTCATGCTGATTTTGTACTGGATGGGAGCTGTTGGTGCAGGAGATGTAAAGCTGTTCGGCTTGATTGGAGCATGGACAGGTGCCGCTTTTGCATGGCAGTCAGCTTTATATTCGATTTTTTTTGCAGGTATTATTGGCATAGGAATTTTGCTATGGAAGAGGGAAACGATCATGAGACTGCGGCGTGTGGCTTTTAATTTAGGAGGATTTTTTCTATTTCGCAGCGGCAAAGCGCTGACCAGTGGAAATGAAGCGCACCTCAGGTTTCCTTTTATGACGGCAGTCATTCCGGGAGCGATCAGTGCTTATCTTTACTTCTTGCCATGACATGTCCGCTGGGGGAGATCATGCTACCTCACGGAGATAGGAAATTGTTAAGGAGGTCATGAATTGTTGGGTTTAAGCAGGGATTTTGCCCGGAACGGCGGGACATTTATGATTCTAAACAAGGAAGACGGGCTCAAGACCGATGATTTAAATTCCGTACAGACCGGAATGATGACTGGTAATCGGATTCCCGGTCTGCTGGAACTTAGAATAAAGGAAGTCGATTTTCAGATTGAGTTACATTACGACATTTCGGGGCAACGCATGCTTTCCCAATTATGGAAAGGTGGGGGCGTGTCGACTTCTGATTTCTACCGGATTCTTTATGAAGTGGCAGATGCCCTCCATCGCAGCCCGCAATATATGTTAGATATCCGCCAGTTTATTTTGCATGAGGATTATATTTTTCTAAGTGGTTCAGGTACTAGGGAAACCGCCAGTTTAACCTATGTTCCTTTACGCAGTGTACAGTATGCAGGGCAAACAGGCAGTCAATTTAAGCAGATGGTTATTCGTTTAATGACTCGTGTGGCCCACTTTCAGGGAGAATATATACAACGCATACTGGATCTGTGTGATAGAAATGAATTTGAATTGGGATTGCTAAAGGAACTGTTATTACAAGGAATGAAGGCCGGTACAGAGAGTGCTAGCGTGCAGGGAGAAAGTATGGAGGGGCGAGCTTTTTCATCAGCCGACCCTATCATATCTGCTCATACCTCACAGGGGAACTATACTGATCGTGGCGGAACATACGGGCAAGAGCATCGGGAGACTCTGCAGGAGATTCAGGAGCTTAAACGGATCAATCGGCTCAAACCGTCCATGAAACCAGAGGAGAATTCTGAGCTTGTAACAGAAAACGAAGTAGAAGATGTGGAGCCTGGATTGCAAAAATATAAAACGTACATTGCTCTTGGATGTCTGCTCGCTTCGGCTATCGTGTGGCGTTATATTTATCTGGATCATCCAGAAACGGTACCGTTAATCATTTCCGTGGTGCTTACCTTGGTACTTGCCGCCGTTGCTTATATAAGCTGGACGGGGAAATGGGAGCGCAATAGAACTTCATCTCATATGTACAGCGATTCAGTACCTGTATTGGATTCGGAATGGTTAGGAACTACTTCTTCCCCAGCGCAGCGGAAAAATGATCGTTATCAGGTAGATAAACTGACCGGATTTTTAGCGGGACAGCATCATCAAGACAAGCGATCTTCCGATTTGAGTGATCAAGGGCAGGAGAGCTGGAGATGGACTTTTCCAAACTCAGAATCTAAAAGCGTGGGAGACCGAGTTACCGAAGACAGGGAGAAAACTTCAGCAAATTATGACTTACATGAGCCATCGTGGAAAGGTGCGGAGCGGGGAAATGAATTGGAAGCCAGTGATACCAGTGAGGCTTATTATAAGTCTCTCTCCGGGGTAACGGAGCTGCTAAATGCTGCATCTAAGCAAGAAACGATGCTGCTTCGTCCAGATCAAGAGATACAGATTTCACCTGTTCAGCAACCACCGATTGCTTGCCTGGATCGCAAGCCACCAGGTAGTGGAGGGACCGAGCGCATCCGGTTGCAGCCAGACCAATTCGTTGCAGGCAGCTTTATCATCGGGAGAGACCCGCAACTGGTCCAGTTTGTGGAGCATACGGATGGAGCCTCCCGTTCTCATATTGAGCTTTGTATAGTTACAGGAGAACATAGCCACATTGTTAAGGATTTATCCTCAACGAACGGAACTGTTCTGAATGGAGAGCCTATGGTGCCTTATAAGGAGTACACAATGAAGGATGGAGACACTTTTAAAATCGCCGGGGTATCTTATACTTATCGGTTGGACTCTTTTAAATCCTCTAATGCATCATAAATGAAGGTTATATGGATATTTGTCAAGAAGAGGCCTATTATGTTCAGGGCTTCTTTCTTTGTAATAGGGGGCTATTCATAGGAATAAAATGAGCATCTTAAAAACTTGCAGTCTGCTTGAGAGATTGTGTCGGACTAAAAAAGAACTCTAAGCTGGCAGTGGCACTACCTACCAGTCTGGAGTTCCTCTTTTTAGATTCAATGCTGTTTTTGGGAAGAATGGAGTTCCTCTAGAGCGTCCTTAAGTGAAGGATAGTTAAACTTAAATCCGTGCTCCAGCGCTTTGTGCGGGAGTACTTTTTGGCCATCCAAGACAAGGGTGCTCATCTCACCGAGCAGTTTTTGAACGAGAATGCCTGGAACGGGAAACCAATGCGGACGGTGGTATGCCTGAGCCACGGTTTTCCCAAACTGGTCGTTCGTCACTGGGTATGGTGATGATGCGTTCACTGCCCCGACGATTTCCTTCGTATGGATGCAGTACGTGATCAGACGAACGATATCTTCAATATGAATCCAGCTCATCCATTGATGGCCACTGCCTATTTTGCCGCCGAATCCGAAGCTATAAGGCATCTTCATGAGGGGGAATGCCCCTTTTTTTCTGTCCAGCACAAGGCTAATGCGTAACTTAATTAAACGGGCATCAGAAGGGTAGGCATTGGCGGCTTCCTCCCATTGCTCAACCACCTGAGACAGAAAATCTCCCGAACGACGTGGGCTCGTTTCATCGAATGTTTCGGTCAGGGAAGTACCATAGGCGGCAACAGCCGAAGCCTGAATGATAACTTTCGGCTTTTTTTGTAGAGCATTCAATGCTTGAGCCAACCGGGCAACAGATAGCAGTCGAGATTGAAGAATTCTTTGTTTGGATTTATCCGTCCAGCGCTGATTCAGCGTTTCGCCTGCTAAATTAACGACCGCATCGGTGCCTTCCAGTACTTCAGGCTTTTGTTTTAATTCGTTCCAACTCATATATTGCAAACGGGGGCTCGCTTCGTGTCCTACCAGTGGCTTGCGGGTAACGACTTTCACAGTGTATCCGTCGTCTAGCAAGCTTTTGACCAGTGCACTCCCCACCAATCCAGTTCCTCCACATACGATGATGTTCATGGAGCCAGCTCTCCTTCCGATTCACAAAAAAAAATACATCTGTTATAGAATATAACCCTTTTCGAGAAAAAAACTTCATATGAATGTACCTTTATACGGTTAAGGATGTCAATCCATGATTTTATTTACCCCTCGTTTGACTAACATATATTCGGATGTGTACTTTATCTACGTGTTCCCTTAATAGAGTCATTTAAGAAAGCTGCCATAAAAGCTATGTTGTTTGATTTCAATAATCACGTTAAAATGATTAAATTAAAATAAGACAAGCATAACAGGATAAGGGGATGAATCAGAATCATGCTGAAAATTGGTTCTCATGTGTCCTTCTCGGACAAGGGTCTGCTCAGCGCTACAAAAGAAGCGTCTTCTTACGGGTCCAGCTCCTTTATGATATACACGGGGGCACCGCAAAACACGCGCCGTAAGCCGATGGAGTCCATGTATTTGGAGGAAGGCAAGCAGTTAATGGCTGAGAAGGGAATGGAAGATATCGTGGTGCATGCCCCGTATATCATCAACCTTGGCTCTTACAAAGAAAATACCTATGAGCTTGCGGTCAGCTTTCTTCAGGAGGAAATTCGACGCACACACGCGATTGGTGTGAAAAATATCGTGCTACATCCAGGCGCTTTTACCGATAAGGATGCAGAATACGGAATTGGGCGTATTGCTGATGGTTTGAACGAGGTACTAAACGGCGTGAAGGAGACAGATGTTAACATTGCGCTTGAAACGATGGCAGGCAAAGGAACGGAAATGGGTCGTAGCTTTGAGGAGATTGCCTCCATTATAGATAAAGTAGAGCATAACGAGCGTCTTACGGTTTGTATGGACACCTGCCACATTCACGATGCGGGTTATGATATCGTAAATGATCTGGACGGTGTATTAGAGCAATTCGACCGTATTGTCGGCTTGAATCGCATCGCAGTTGTTCACATTAATGACAGTAAAAATCCAGTTGGCGCTCATAAAGACCGACATACTCCGATCGGATCAGGCTGGATTGGCTATCAGACGATTCATAATGTGGTGCATCATGAAGCACTTCAAGGACGTCCGTTTATTTTGGAGACGCCATGGATTGGGAAGGAAGCCAAAACTCAGCGTCCGATGTATGAGGTTGAAATTGCCCTGCTTCGCGGAAATGTAAAGGAGCGCTTTGGGGATGAGTTTTTGGGTCAGGTAGAGCAATTGCATTCGTTTTTCAAAAAACAGGATGTGGATGTCCGTAAATTTGTGCTGGACACCTGGGCTCTGCTGAAAAATGATGCCAAAGCAAGAAAAGCCGATCCACGTGAGCCGTTGGAGCGTCTGTATGACATGATAACGGAAGCAGCACTATTTCCAGATTTGAGCGAAGAACACATTAATCAACGGTTGATTGCCTGGTTTGCCGGCAGTCATTTGCCAGTGACGGTATAAGCTAAGGGGGATTAATAGGCACATGGAAATTCACGTAAAACATCAGCCAAATAGCACTCTATCAGCCCATGAAAACCGCGCGCGTATGCTTGTATCTTGTCCAGACGGACCAGGTATTGTAGCGGCCGTGTCCCGTTTTTTGTATGAGCATGGGGCCAATATCGTTCAATCTGACCAATATACAATGGACCCGTCCGGCGGTATGTTTTTTATGCGGATTGAATTTGATCTGCCGAATTTGAGTGCAACCCAGCCACAGTTGGAGCAGGATTTTGCCGCTGTTGCCGAGCAATTTCGTATGGAGTGGACGATTTCTGCGGTTAGCCGCAAGAAAAAACTGGCTATTTTCGTTTCCAAAGAAGATCACTGTCTGGTAGAACTGCTGTGGCAATGGCAGGCAGGAGATCTGGACGCGGATATTTCATTGGTGGTTAGTAATCATCCGGATATGAAGGAGTATGTGGAATCATTTGGCATCCCGTATCACCATATTCCGGTAACCGCTGATACCAAACCGGAGGCGGAGCGTCGTCAACTAGAGGTCATTGGCGAAGACATTGATGTTATCATTTTGGCCCGTTACATGCAGATTATTTCGCCTAAGTTTATTGAGCATTATCGCAACCGAATTATCAATATCCATCATTCCTTTCTGCCTGCATTCGTGGGTGGGAAGCCATATGCCCAAGCCTATAATCGCGGTGTGAAAATTATTGGTGCTACTGCGCATTATGTGACTGAAGAATTGGACGGCGGCCCGATCATTGAGCAGGACGTGCAGCGGGTAAGTCATGGAGATGATGTAAATGAGCTAAAACGGATCGGTCGCACCATAGAGCGGGTCGTTTTGGCAAGAGCCGTGAAATGGCATGCAGAGGATCGTATTCTGGTTCATGAGAACAAAACGGTCGTTTTTAACTAATCTTAAAATTTTAGAAGAAAATTTGTGAATATATATTTTTTGTTGAACAAAGCCCGTCGTATAACGGGCTTTTTTTTATGTGAGTTATTTGCCTTATAAACGGTCAGTACATAATATTTTTTGTGATTTTATAATTTTTTAAATGAGGTTAATACATTACGGGTATATTTATATGAGGACTCGGTACAACATTTCCACAATCATCTTTATAAACGATCTGGCAAACTTTCACGGCAAATGGTACAATACTTAAGAATGTATAAGTCATATTGAAACATTCAAGCAGATTCACTCACTTCAATAGACATCGTTTCTATATCGGATGGTGGTGTTGGAGAGTATGACCGAATGCAATTGACATACTTTATACAATATGAGGAGGCAAACCATGACTGACCAGAATCAAGCGATTCAAAAGGATGAAAACTCCACGATCGACAATTTGTCCATCACAACTATTCGTACGTTGGCAATTGACGCCATCGAGAAAGCAAACTCGGGACATCCTGGTATGCCGATGGGCTCCGCGCCAATGGGATACCAACTTTTTGCTAAAACGATGAATCATAATCCGGATCAACCTACGTGGGTTAACCGTGACCGTTTTGTATTGTCCGCAGGACACGGTTCCATGTTGCTATACAGCCTTCTACACCTGAGCGGCTATGATCTTCCTATGGAAGAACTGAAACAATTCCGTCAATGGGGCAGCCTTACACCGGGCCACCCTGAGTTTGGGCACACTGCTGGTGTAGATGCTACAACTGGACCTCTGGGACAAGGTCTCGCAATGTCCGTTGGTATGGCAATGGCTGAAGCTCAACTGGGTGCAACATATAATAAAGACGAATTTAAAGTTGTAGATCACTTCACGTATGCAATCTGCGGCGATGGCGATCTGATGGAGGGTATTTCTCACGAGGCTGCTTCGTTGGCTGGTCGCTTACAACTGGGCAAGCTGATTGTATTGTTTGATTCCAATGATATTACACTGGACGGCAAGCTTAATCTGTCCTCTTCCGAGAGTGTTGCCAAACGCTTTGAAGCTTACAACTGGCAAGTACTGCGCGTAGAAGATGGTAACGATCTTCCGGCCATTCAAAAAGCCATTGAAGAAGCGCAAGGCGACTCGACACGCCCTACGCTGATTGAAGTGAAGACAGTTATCGGCTACGGAAGCCCGAACAAACAAGGTAAAGGCGGACACGGTGGTACTCATGGTTCCCCGCTGGGATCAGAAGAAGCTAAGCTGACTAAAGAATTCTACAAATGGGTATACGAAGAGGACTTCCACGTACCACAAGAGGTTCGCGAGCATTTTGCTAAAGTAAAAGAGCGCGGTATCGCGGCGAACAAAGCATGGGATGAACAGTTCGCGAAATACAAAGCAGCTCACCCTGATTTGGCAGCTCAGTTCGAAACAGCTGTAAACGGCGATCTTCCAGAAGGATGGGATCGTGATCTTCCGAAATACACGACTGGAGACAAAGCCGTTTCGACTCGTGTAGCTTCTGGTAATGCTCTGAACGGATTGGCTCCAAACGTACCTTTCCTGACAGGCGGATCTGCCGATCTGGAGAGCTCCACGATGACACATTTGAACAACCTGACGAACTTTACGCCAGAAGACTACGCCGGCCGTAACATCTATTTCGGTATCCGTGAATTTGGTATGGCTGCTGCGATGAACGGTATGGCGTTGCACCAAGGTGTAAAAGTATTCGGCGGTACATTCTTCGTATTTACAGACTATCTGCGTCCAGCCGTTCGTCTGGCAGCTCTGATGGGATTGCCTGTAACCTACGTTCTGACTCACGACAGTATCGCTGTAGGTGAAGATGGTCCGACTCATGAGCCGATCGAACAATTGGCTTCCCTGCGTATTATCCCGAACTTGACAGTAATTCGTCCGGCGGACGGTAATGAAACTTCTGCTGCTTGGGCTTATACATTGGAAAACAAGAAAAACCCGGTTGCTCTGGTATTGACTCGTCAAAACCTGCCAATCCTGGCTGCTAGTGCTGAGCATGCACGCGAAGGTATCAAACGTGGTGCTTATGTGGTTGCAGATGCAACAGACGGCAAACCGGTTGCTCAAATTCTGGCTACAGGCTCCGAAGTACAATTGGCTGTTAAAGCTCAGGAAGCACTGGCAGAACAAGGTATTCAAGTACGTGTTATCAGCTTCCCAAGCTGGGATTTGTTCGAAAAACAAGACAAAGCATACAAAGATTCCGTTCTGCTGCCAGAAGTGAAAGCTCGTTTGGCTGTAGAAATGGCGTATCCACTGGGCTGGGAAAAATATGTTGGCGACCAAGGCGACATTCTCGGTATCAGCACATTCGGCGCATCCGCACCTGGCGACCGTGTGATTAAGGAATACGGCTTTACAGTAGAGAATGTTGTTAGCCGTGTGAAAGCTTTGTTGAAATAAAACATTGGAAATTAAAACAGACAGTCGTAACCTGAGAAAGGCTTACGGCTGTTTGTTTCATACAGTTGATGTTTTGCAATGAAATCACTATTGAATTCAAGGATACGGTGATACAGTGTGTATTTTCATACTGAAGCTGGAATCAAATCTATGTTATGATGCACCAATATTCATTCAACCATTGAGAGCAGATGAGGGGATAACGAATGACACAGTTCGATGGAGTAAGCGTAGTTAAAAAAGCAAACGTTTATTACGATGGTCAGGTTACAAGCCGTACAGTCATCCTGGGTGACGGCAGTAAGGTTACACTGGGTATTATGCTGCCAGGAACGTATGAGTTCGGCACGGATTCCCGTGAGATCATGGAGATTTTGGCAGGGGATTTGAGAGTGTTGCTTCCAGGTACTGAGGAATGGCTAGAAATACAAGGGACGGCAACCTTTCACGTACCTGCAAAGTCTTCATTCAAGCTGGAAGTACGAAGTGTAACTGATTATTGCTGTTCTTATCCCGAATAATAAGCTAAAAAAGGGTAAGCACACTCAGCCTTCAAGCCAAGTGTGCTTACCCTAAAGCTATGCCATATGTACACAAGCACAGCCGTATGGTTACAAAGAAAAGTGCAGCTTATTCGAGAGGTTGACCACCAATGGTGTGGCCAATCCATGCTTCGTATGTCTTCACGACAGCGGATAGGTCTTCATCGCCGTAGCCTTGAGTTTGCCCGGCTTGAAACAGGCTTTTGGCAATGGATAACATAGGTGCAGGGATGGACAGGCTGTCTGTTAGTGAGGAAGCAAGTTTCAAGTCCTTAAGCATCAAGGCAAGTGAGAACTGGTTGCTAAAATCATGTTCAATGATTTTGCGCCCTTTCAGGTCAGCGGCCTTGCTGCCTGCCGATCCGAGTTGTACCAATTCAAGGAAGCTGTCTGCCGGGATGCCGGATTTAGCCGCGATAGCAAAGCCTTCAGCCAGAGCGAGGTTATGAATACCCACCATCGTATTATGAGCGAGCTTGGCTACGGCCCCGCTGCCATTAGGTCCCATATGAAGTACCTTTTTGCCCAGGGTATCAAAAACATCTGATTGTGCCGCAATGGCTTCTGCATTACCACCAACCATGAACACAAGTGTACCGTCTACAGCAGCAGGCTTACTGCCTGTTACGGGTGCATCAATGAAAGAGCAGCCCAGCTTGTCCGCTTCGGCGGCCAGTTGCTTGACCAGTTCAGGTGAAATCGTACTGTTGTCCATCACGGTTATGCCAGCCGTAAGTCCGGCAAACACGCCGTCATCGCCGTAATAGATGTCACGAATGGAGTGATCATCGCTGACCATGGTAATGACCAAGTGCTGACCTTCAGCTGCTTCACGAGGAGTTGAAGCTGTACGTGCACCTTGCTCTGCCAGTGGTTCGCAGCGCGAAGCGGTACGATTATAAACTGTGACTCCGAATCCCTGCTTTAGCAGATTGGATGCCATCGGGGCGCCCATGGTGCCCAGTCCGATAAATCCGATATTTTTCATTGCTAATCACCTTTCTTGTTGGAAGTTGCCGTCCGATGCAGATTGCGAGTTCGGCTTGAAATGAATATAAAACAGGTTGATCTCAGTTAATTGTAGCATGGGCATGCTACCCTATCTACAGGAGGGGCTGTCAAGCACAGGATACACAGGTAACGCAAGCTTGTCAGGTCCCGCAAATTAAAGTATCCTATTCCTAAGTCCTTATGTTCGTATTCATGGTCTTAGTAATACCAAACAGGAGGTTCCAAACATGTCTAAAAAAGTTAATTTTGATTACACTAAAGCGCTCTCCTTTGTAGGTCAGCACGAAATTGATTATTTTGCAGAGCCCATCAAGCTGGCTCATGAGCAACTGCACAACCAAACAGGTGTAGGGTCCGATTTCTTGGGTTGGATTGACCTGCCTACCAATTATGATAAAGAAGAGTTTGCGCGCATCCAAAAGGCTGCTGCTAAAATTCAAAGCGATTCCGAAGTATTGATCGTAATCGGTATCGGTGGTTCTTACCTTGGAGCACGTGCTGCGATCGAAATGCTGTCGCATTCTTTCTACAATGCGCTGCCTAAAGATCAACGCAAGGGTCCAGCTATCTATTTTGCTGGTAATAACATCAGCTCTACATATGTGAATCATCTGTTGGAACTGATTGAAGGTAAAGACTTCTCTGTGAACGTCATTTCCAAATCAGGTACGACAACAGAGCCAGCGATCGCATTCCGCGTATTCCGTGCAGCTCTGGAGAAAAAATACGGTAAAGAAGAAGCGCGCAAGCGTATTTATGCAACGACGGATAAAGAACGTGGCGCTTTGAAAAAACTGGCTAACGAAGAAGGCTACGAATCCTTCATTATTCCTGATGATGTGGGTGGTCGTTACTCCGTGCTGACAGCAGTAGGCTTGTTGCCGATTGCTACTGCAGGCATTAACATCGAGGAAATGATGCAGGGGGCGGCAGACGCTTCCAAAGAGTACAGCAACCCGAATGTAGCTGAGAACGAAGCTTATCAATATGCAGCCGTTCGTAACGCTTTGTACCGCAAAGGTAAAGCAATTGAAATTCTCGTAAACTATGAGCCGTCTCTTCATTTTGTATCTGAGTGGTGGAAACAGTTGTACGGAGAAAGCGAAGGCAAGGATTACAAAGGCATTTATCCTGCTTCTGTTGATTTCTCGACAGACCTGCATTCCATGGGACAATTCATTCAGGAAGGCAGCCGCAACATTTTCGAAACGGTAATCCAAGTAGAAAATGTACCAAGTCACATCACCATCGAAGCAGATGAGGATGATCTGGACGGACTGAATTTCCTGGCAGGCAAAACTGTGGATTTTGTAAACAAAAAAGCATTCCAAGGTACATTGCTGGCTCACACAGACGGACAAGTACCGAACTTGATTGTAAATATTCCTGACTTAAGCCCTTACTCTTTCGGCTATCTTGCTTATTTCTTCGAAAAAGCTTGCGGCATCAGCGGCTACCTGTTGGGTGTAAATCCGTTCGATCAACCGGGCGTAGAAGCTTACAAGAAGAACATGTTTGCGCTGCTCGGCAAACCAGGCTTCGAAAAAGAAAAAGCTGAGCTTGAAGCGAGATTGTCTGAATAAGAGTGCTGTAATCTCTGATGCGAAACAGGATTTCGGTCAGAAGTGTTATAGTGTATAGCATCAATTAAAGTACAGGAAAGCAGTTCACCAGCTGCCAGAAGCGGGGGACTGCTTTCTTGTAAAATGAAGTAAGGAAGGTTATACGTGTATGTTGGAACAATACCGAACCGTACGCGGTGCCGGCAACAAGGAAATTGTGATCCGAAAATCCCGTTTTATCGGCCATATTCAGCCTGTTCAAACTGAGGAAGAAGCAGTTGCTTTCATAGAGCGCATCAAAAAAGAGCATTGGAACGCTACCCATAATTGTTCTGCTTACATGATTGGCGAAAGAGACGAAATCCAAAAGCAATCGGATGACGGAGAACCGAGTGGTACGGCTGGAAAGCCTATTTTGGAGGTGATCCGCAACCAGAAGCTAAAAAATGTCGCTATTGTTGTTACCCGTTACTTTGGTGGGATTTTGTTGGGAGCAGGCGGTCTGATTCGCGCGTATTCAGATGGTGCTGTTGCAGCAATCGAGGCAGGAGATGCAATCACACGTGTGCTGCATCGCGAAGTTTTTGTAGAATTGGATTATACCTGGTTGGGCAAAGTGGAAAATGAATTACGCAATCGCAGCATCCGCACTGGAGAAACAATGTTTACGGATAAAGTTACCTTAACCTGTCTGCCGCTGGCTGGTGATGCGGAATCCTTCAGCAACTGGATAACAGACTTGACGCAGGGGCAATCGCTTGTGTCGGAGGGAGAGCAGCTTTACTTTATTGAAGGGGAATAAATAATATGGCTAGAAGAGCAGTAGAACAGGAGTTGTCAAGAGGGCGGATTCTGGAAGCGGCCAGGCACTTGTTTATTACCAAGGGCTACCGTGCGATTTCAATGCGCAGCATTGGCCAGCATCTGGGTTACAGTCATGGTTCGTTATATTATCATTTTAAAGAGAAGGCTGAACTGTTCTATGCCATTGTAATTGAAGATTTTAATACATTGCGTGGGATTCTACTGCAAGCAGCAACAGGTACGCCTGATGATGGCTTGAGCAGGTTGGAGTACTTGATGCTGGAATTTATCCGTTTTGGTTTGGAAAATCCATATCAATACGAAATTATGTTCATGATGCACGATGAAGAACTATTTGCATACTGTCGCACAGAGCAAAACCGTTGTGTGGAACTATTTGCGTCCATGATCCGTCAAGAATTGAGTGGTCAGGGGCATTCGGAGGAATATTGCTCTAGGGTACCGAAAAGTCTGTTTTTATCGATGCATGGCTTTGTATCATTTTATATTCAGGACGGTTTAACATTTGAAGAAATTAGGCCCGCTGCTTTAGCACATGTAAAGCTGCTGTGCAGACACCTATGAGCGTACCTGCATTCACACACTTCAGCCATGAACATGTAGGGCGCTTTTCTGGGTGTATGCACTTCATGACGGTGACTTATCATTACGGTACTTTGCGAAAGCGACTGAGAATTTAACAGACGATGATGCATCCAGCAGGAAAACATCATGGTCTGTTTTTTTACCCGGCCCGTCAGCCTTTCATGATCTTTACATGGTATTGGCGTCTGCGTGGTCCGTCGAATTCACAAAAATAAAGTCCCTGCCATCGTCCGAGCAACAGCTTTCCATCATGGATGATGATCGTTTGTGAGGGGCCTGTCGTAATGGATTTTAGGTGGGAAGCCGTATTTCCCTCCATATGGCGATATTGGGGATGCTCCCACGGATAAACTTCATCTAGTCTTAATATCACATCATGTTTGACGTCTGGGTCTGCATTTTCATTAATGGCGATGCCGGCCGTCGTGTGTGGACAATAAACAAGTGCGGTTCCTTGTTGTACCCCGCTTTTTTCGATCAATGAAGCAACCTCTCGTGTAATATCGCGCATTTCATCTCGCCGTGTAGTGGATAATTCTAAAGTATGCAACAATAACTCCATCTCCTTTCTTCCTAATACTTTACCCTTTTAATTCCTAATATAATATATAGTTGACGAAAATTACTTTCCTTTGATAAAGTATCACATAAGAAAAAACATAGTATATACATTGGAATAATTAAATGATTTCAAATGAGGTACGTGCTTTGCGGGAAGCAAGGCTGCTGCTGTTCCTGAACAGGTCCAGAAGCGGAAAGGAAGTGTACGGATATGCATGTGGAAGTAAGAGGATTAAACAAGCATTTCGGTAATTTTCATGCAGTAAAGGACGTATCTTTTGATATTCAGGCGGGCCATCTTATTGGCTTACTCGGTCCAAGTGGTGGGGGGAAAACCTCCATTCTTCGCATTTTGGCGGGTCTGGAGCAACCGGATGCGGGAGAAATTCATTTTCATGGAAAAAGGGTAAACGAGCTGTCACCGCAGGAACGTGGAATCGGATTTGTATTTCAAAACTATGCTTTGTTCAAGCACATGAGCGTCTACGACAATATTGCCTTTGGCCTGAAAGTGAAAAAAAGCTCCAAAACCCGCATCAAGGAACGGGTCACAGAGTTGGTCGAACTAACGGGGCTCAAAGGATTTGAGCATCGTTATCCGCATCAGTTGTCAGGTGGACAGCGCCAGCGGGTTGCCTTTGCGCGTGCTTTGGCACCAGAGCCTCAATTGCTGCTGTTGGATGAGCCTTTTGCAGCTATTGATGCCAAGATTCGTCAGGAGCTGCGCACCTGGCTGCGAGAGTTGATTGAGCGGGTGGGTATTACTTCAATTTTTGTCACCCATGATCAGGATGAGGCGATTGAAGTAGCGGATGAAATTATGGTGATTAATCAGGGACGACTGGAGCAGAAGGGAACACCTTGGGATATTTATAAAAAACCGGGTACTCCGTTCGTGGCTTCCTTTATTGGGGAATCTACGGTGATTGAACAGGCAGGCAGTCTCAGAGGCTTCGAAGAAGCTGCTGGACTGGGAACACGTGCCTTGATCCGTCCAGAGTATATTGATGTCGGGCCAAGCGAGGAATTTACGCTTCTGTCGGCGACCGAGGAAGGCACAGTGAAGCATTTGCATTTTCGTGGAAGTGAGTGGATGGTTGAAGTACAGGTAGGGGATCATCGTCTCATGACATACCGCTCGCTGGAGAAGTCTACGCTGGAACCTGGTCAGCAGGTGCGAGTGTTGGTGCATCGAGCCTATCTCTATAATGACCAGTCCAGCTGGATGGTGGAAAACCGCCTGAAGGAAGATCCAATGCCTATCATTATTTGAAAATAAATACGATCACGCATGAGGGGATGTCTAGCCGGATTTCACGGCTTTGGGCATGCTCCTTTTGGCGTTGGACGCTGGAAGGATTTACGCAGGTGATTTACGTAGAATCGGTCTGTTCGTTATAATAGTAGTAAAAAGACCCAGGTAGATAGGAGTTAAACCATGAATCGGCTTATTTTTCTTGGCACGGGGGATGCAATGGGGGTTCCGCGTGTATATTGTGATTGTCTCGTATGCACAGAAGCTCGCACGACAGGGGCGAATGTAAGATTGAGATCGTCTGTGCTGATCGAAAGCGAGACGGAGGACTTTATGATTGATTGTGGCCCGGACTGGCGCAGACAGCTAGAATTGCGCGGTCTGCGTTTTATCCCTACGATCCTTGTAACACATGCACATTTTGACCATATTGGAGGATTACCAGAATGGGCAGATGCCTGTCGCTGGACTGGGAACAGAGGTCGCTTGTACGCGCCACAGGAAGTGATCGACACGATCTTGCGTCAATTTTCCTGGCTCTCTGGAAACTTGGATCTTATTCCAGTAGACCAGGGAGCCCAACTTGGCGGATGGAATATCCGGGGATGGCGTGTGAATCACGGGAAGAACGGATATGCCTACGCTTATCGTCTGGAAAAGGACGGTTTCTCGTGGGCTTACTGTTCGGATTCGATTGGATTGAATGAGGCGGAAATTCTGCCCTTGCACAATCTGAATTTGCTCGTCCTGGGAACGAGTTTTTATCATGAGGAGGCCGAGTATGCCACCCGTTCCGTATATGACATGCTGGAGGCTCAGGAGCTTATAGGAAGGCTTAAACCCGAAAGCACAGTGTTTACACATATGTCCCATGATGTAGATGTCACACGCAACTATGGGCTTCTGGAAGGGATTAGCTTGGCACACACCGGCATGAGTTTGCCGTTAGAATAAAGGTGACCTTTACCTTTACATCGTTTGACTGATACGTAGAAGTGTGGAGATTCCTTCTTTGATTTGTAGCTCGTTGGCGTATGAATAGGACAGCCGTACATGCGTTTTACCCTCTGCGCCGAAGGGATCAAATACATTGCCGGGGACAAAGGATACAGACTCTTGTAAACTTTTGGCAAGTAATTCATTAGGTTTCAACGTAGAAGGCAGCTGGAGCCACAGGTTGAGTCCCCCTGCCGGGCTGGTCCATGTCCAACCGGAGTCGCGGAGACTGTCTTCCATCGTTTCTTTACGAATCTGGAGCGCGATACATAGCTTTTTAATATGCTGCTGCATACGTGGAGATTGAAAGTATTCTAAAAACAGCTTTTGATTCAGCAGTGGCGATCCATTGTCCACTAACGCTTTGACGTTCAGCAGGCTGTTCATGAGCTGTGGTCGGCAGGTCACGGCTGCGATTCGTAGACCGGGTGCGACATATTTACTGTAACTTCGAATGTAGACGACGCTTCCCGAAACATCATAGGCGAAAATCGGAGAAGGGGGCTTTTGCCCAAAGCTAATGTCATAGGTGCTGTCATCCTCAACAATGAGGCAGCCATAGCGCTCGGCTAGTTCAGGCAGTCGTTTGCGCTGCTCATCGGGGACCGTAAAGCCCGTCGGGTTGTGGAATGTTGGATTCATATAAAAGAGGCGTGGTTTTTCCGTTTTCATACACCACTCAATCTGGTCCATATCATAACCTTCTGGTCGAATATCAGTCATAGTCAGACGTGCGCCTAGTCTACGGAATATTTCCATAGCGGGGCCATAGGCAGGACGTTCGATCAATACACGGTCTCCTGTACGGAGCAGAGATCGGCCAATTAAATCAATGGCTTGCTGTGCTCCGGAGGTAATCAGCACTTCATCCGGTGATAAAGCAAAATGCTTATCCACGCTAAAATGCTGCGCCATGGCCTCCCGAAGCTCGGCATCACCTTGCACAGCGGAATAGGTGGCCGCTACTTTCGGATGCTTTTCAAATACCTGCATCATTAGCTCTCCCCAAAATCGATTGGGCAGGAGAGAGGGGTCAATCAGCGCTTTGGAAAACTGGAAATTCGTATTTACGGATTGAACGCGGCTAAGTCCATCCATTCCTCTCCAGGCTGAAACTGACGGATCATCTGCCGCATGGGCAGATTCGGAGTGAATCGTGATGTCAATGGACGAATGTCCCGAGTAGCCAGCATATTTTGCATGCCCAGTCGCTTGGGAAGCATGAACGTAATATCCTGATTTGTCCTTTACATAGACCAGTCCCCGTTGCTTCAACTCCTGATATGCCCGGAAAACAGTTAGCCGATGTACACCCAGCTCCTGAGCCAAGCTTCGTACGGACGGCAGCTTCATGTCTGTTTGCCAATCCCCGCGATCAATCCGCACAGTTACATAATGGATAACCTGCTCATACAGCTTTAAGGCATGATCGGCTGCAAAGAGTAGTTCGCTGTTGTTCTTACCCATGCTATCCACGCTCCTTTCTGTGTATTGTACTATATAGCACTTCAAAAACGTATACAACTGTTCTGTAGTTATACATCTGTTCTGTTCGTCTCCCTGTATGCTTAAAAGCAACTGAAGGGAGAGGGACGTATCATGATAGGTATCGCGTTTACAGTAATGTGTCTTATTTTTGGCACAACGTTTTTGGCCATAAAAGTGGGAGTGGAAGCCGGACTTCCGCCATTCCTATCGGCAGGTGTACGTTTTTTCGCGGCAGGGGCGATATTGTTCATTGCTATGAAGCTGACCGGAAAAGTACGATGGTCGTTATTATGGCGGAAGGAAATGTTGCTGATTGGAGCAGGAACGACCTTCGGTACATTTTCAGCCTTGTATTGGGCAGAGCAATATGTCAGCTCCGGGATCGGAGCTATTTTGTCAGCTACCGGGCCGATGATGATCGTCATTTTGCAATCTGTACTGCTACGGCAAAAAACGTCACGGATTACGGTCGTTGGCTGCATGATCAGCTTTCTTGGTGTGGTGCTGGTTGTGCTGCCCGGATTGGCGGTTCAGATCAGTGGTCTGTGGCTGGCGGGATGCCTTGTCATTTTGCTGGGGGAGCTGTGTTATTCCGGGGGAGCTCTGTATTCCAAGCGAGTGATGGATGTATTTCGTGAAACGAACCCGATTGCCCTGAATGCGGCGCAAATGATCCATGGGGGATGGATGCTGCTGTTACTGTCTGCGATCACGGAACCGTGGAGTTCTGAGGGGTGGCAGTACCTTCCTGCCATGGGGTCTTTACTTTATCTGATCCTGTTTGGTTCGATGATTGCACATACACTGTTCTACTGGCTCATGGAGCGTACAAATCCCCTGTTTCCGACGACGTGGCTGTATATATCACCGCCGATTGCGGTGGGCTTGGGAGCGTTGTTGTATGGAGAGCATGTAAGCTGGTGGATGCTGGCTGGGGTGCTGCTCATTGTGACCGGATTAATCCTTATGAACAATGGAATTATCCGTCTGGTGAACAGGCGTAAGGTACGTTCTGCTGCCTGATATTTTAAAGGGAGACAGGTTATTATATGATCTGACAGAAAAGGCCTCCAAACTGTCGTATGTTACTGATCATGCGACGTTTGGAGGCTTTGTTGTTGTATTACTTTATTTAAGTATTATGGGAGCAGGCACTTTTTGCTTATTCAACATTGAGTACGAATTTGTCGATGGCGTGCTTAACACCGTCTTCGTTATTGCTGCGAGTAATGTAATCAGCCAGCTTTTTCAAATCAGGAATGGCATTCTCCATCGCTATGCCGAGACCAGCGCATTCAAGCATCTCGTGGTCGTTCCAAGAGTCACCGATAGCAATCGTTTCCGACAGTTCACAGCCAAAATGGTTTGCAAGGAAGGTAAGCGCATGGCCCTTAGTGCCTTCATGATGCATAATTTCCAGAAAATGAGGTTTGGATTTTGTAATGTGAACTTCATTGCCAAGCAGTTCGCGAAGTTCAGGAATTAATTCATCCAATACTTCAGGCTCGTCGATAATCAGCAATTTAGGAGCCGGCTGCTCTATAACTTTACTGAATACAGGCTCTACAAAATATTCCGTGTTGTTCAGCTCCGTGTAATCTTTGATTTTCTGATTATCTTCACGTGTGTACAATTTGTCATCAATATACGTTTGCAGATGCAGATTGCGTTCCACGCAGAATTCATACAGACGACGTGCAGCCACAAGTGGAACATAACGCTCGTACAGCACGTTTTCGTCCAGCAGGTTTTTAACCAAAGCTCCTTGGTACGTAATGATCGGCACGTTCAAACCAGTCTGGCGGGCAATTTTGTGTGCAGAGGCATAAGCTCGTCCAGTAGCGAGGGTAACCACCACACCTTTTGCTACAGCAGCTTCTAATGCCTGTTGTGTCGCTGGTGTGACTTCTTTCTGGTCGTTAATGAGTGTATCATCAATATCAATGGCAATTAATTTATACATATCGGTATTCTCTCCTTTATCTCTATCATGGGGCAATGCTAAAATTGTATCTTATAATATTCAAAATGACAATATCGCAATGAAAAGGGGACAGCTCCTATAAGAGCCTGTCCCCTTATAACCACTGAAGTATTGGCTTGAAACGATGGGAAAAAGTAACGGTTAGTCTTCCAAAAATACAAGTCCAACAAAATCGTCCAGCTCAATATTACCAAAATAGTGCTTCAAATCGAGAGAGGATAAGGCTTGACGTACCTCACCTTCATCATAGCGCTTGCCGCGCAGGATATTTTCAATATCAGCAACGTCACCCACACCAAAGAAATCCCCATAGATTTTAATATCACGGATGTAGCCTTCCTTAAGATCCATGCGGATATCAATAATACCGACTGGAAATTTACGTGTGTGCTTGATATTGCTCTCGGGGGATAGACCGTAGTTCCAATCCCACGATTGGTAGCGTTCTTTGGATATATCATGGATTTTGGCCCAGTCGGCATCGGTGAGCTTATATTGAGGCACCTGATCCAATTCTGCTCCGAATATGGAACGTAGCAGTTCCTCGCGAAATTGCTCTATGGTCATCTCACGGTCCATCAGTTCGCTGATGTTAGCTACGCGACTGCGGACAGATTTAGTGCTTTTGGATTTGAATTTTTCGGGATTGGCATGCAACGATGCAGCCACATTGTCCAGATTCAGGTTAAACATCAATGTACCGTGGCTGAACATACGTCCGCGTGTGGCAAATTGGGCGTTTCCTGAAATTTTACGTTCTCCGACCTGTAGATCGTTGCGGCCTGTCATTTCAGCTTCTACTCCCATTTGGCGCAGGGCATCAATCACAGGTTGCGTAAATTTGAGGAAATTATGAAAGGACTCCCCGTTATCCTTAGTAATAAAGCTGAAATTTAAATTACCGAGGTCATGATATACAGCACCGCCGCCGGACAGGCGACGAACGACTTGAATATTGTTGTCCCTAACAAACTCGGCGTTGATTTCTTCAATAGTGTTTTGATGCTTGCCTATAATAATAGAAGGCTGATTAATGTAAAACAGCAAATAGCTGTCGTCCAGCGGTAGATGCTTGAGCGCGTATTCCTCAATAGCAAGATTAATGGCTGGATCGTGTATCCCCTGGTTGTCGATGAACAGCATGTCCATTCCTCCGTATATAAACTGTGTAATTTATGTGTGCCTCCTTCTATTGTAACCCAAGTGAGCCATGTACAAAAGCTCATTTGCATTGACGGGACGCAAAAAGCAGCCTCATAATGGAGCTAAATGATTGGAAACGGGCGGAAAGGATGAGAGGCAATGATAGAGGTTTACGGTCATGGTGGAGACAGGGAAACAGCTGCCGCGACTTTTGGCGGAGCTGCTGCGGATTTTGTAGATTTTAGTGCAAATATTAATCCGCTTGGTCCACCGCCAGAGGTGCTTGAGGCGCTGCAACACTCATTTGACACTGTGATTCGCTATCCAGACCCTGGGCATCGGAATTTTAAAAATATGCTCGCACGGCGACTGCATGTTCCACCGGAGTCGCTAAGTATCGGAAACGGAGCGGCTGAAAGCATGGCGCTCCTACTATTGGGACTAGCTCCTAAGCGTGTGGGTACAGTGGAGCCGTGTTTTTCGGAATATGCCGAGCTGGCTGGCAAATTCGGAGCCGAGGTCAACCGGGTGTATGGGAAGGCCTCGCTTCAATGGAAGGCGGACGTGGAGGACATCCTTCAGCTCATGGAGCAGGTAGATGTTTTGTTCCTCGGACAGCCGAACAATCCAAATGGCGTGCAATATAGTGAGCAGGAGCTGTGCGAGCTGGCAGAGGCGGCTGGCACAACGGGTACCGTGCTGGTGGTGGATGAAGCATTCATTGATTTTATTCCGCTGGAACGGCGAATCTCACTGCTGCCTGTGCTGGATCGCTATCCTCATGTGATTTTAATCCGATCAATGACCAAATTTTATGCCATTCCTGGCTTGCGATTGGGCTATGCGATTGCTCATCCGGACTATATCCGGCGAATGACGGCCAAACAGGTGACCTGGAGTGTGAATGGATTGGCGTTGCTGGCTGGGGAGGCGTGTTTAAGAAGTGGGCAAGCATATGAGCGCCAAACACAGGAGCTGATTGCTGCGGAGCGCAACCGCCTGTTGACCGCCTTGGCGGAATGGGGCTGCGGTGTCGTTCCCGGCGAAGCCAATTACGTGCTGGCAAGGGCGCCGGGTACGTGGAGCGCATCGGCTATTCAGCAGGCGCTTGGACAACGTGGAATTCTTATACGTAGCTGTGCTATGTATCCGGGACTGACGACGAGCCATTTTCGCATTGCGGTCAAGGATGCACAAGCCAACGACAGGCTGCTGTCTGTATTGGGTGAAGTGCTGGAGGAGGAGCAGCGGCGTGACAGTTAGCTTGATTATCCTGGCAGCCTACCTTTTGGACAGGCTGATCGGTGATCCGAGGTGGTTGCCGCATCCAGTCATCGGTATGGGACATGCCATTTCAGCATTGGAAAAAGCGATTCGTCGCCAGGTCCGCAGTGACCGAGGGCTAAAACGTGCGGGCATACTGCTTCCACTCATTGTGGCGGGAGGTTCCTTTGCGCTCGCCTGGGCGCTGTTGCACTTGCTTGCCTGGATTCATCCGTGGTTATCTGTCGGCGCAGAAATGGTGCTGATTGCGACCACGATTGCTTCCAAAGGACTAAAGGATGCAGGAATGGCAGTATACCGAGCGTTGCAGGCGGATGATCTGGCAGCGGCACGGCGGGAGCTGGGCATGATTGTCGGGCGGGATACGCAACAGCTTGATGAGCCTGAGATTGTACGCGGTACGGTTGAAACGGTCGCTGAAAATATCGTGGACGCGATTATTTCCCCGCTTTTTTATGCCCTGATCGGGGGAGCACCCTTGGCGCTGGCTTATCGTGCTGTGAATACGCTCGATTCCATGGTTGGCTATAAAAATGAAAAGTATCTGCATTTAGGCTGGGCTTCAGCGCGTCTAGATGATGTGGCTAACTACATTCCAGCACGCCTGACAGCGGCAATGCTTGTCGTAGCGGCGTGGATGTACAAGCGAGATGCTGCAAGAAGCTGGCGCACAGTCAAGCGAGACGCTCGTCTGCACCCAAGCCCGAACAGTGGCTTCCCGGAATCAGCTGTTGCTGGAGCACTGGGGATTCGTCTTGGAGGCTATAATGTGTATCATGGCGTGCGCTCCTTTCGTGCATACATGGGCGATTGGATACGACCGCTAGAGTCGAAAGATATACGGCATACAATCCAGCTGATGTTCGCCGTGTCCAGTATGTTTGTAGGATTGTGTTTGTTAGGAGCCGCAGGTTGTTTTGCCTTGGGATGGGTGCGGTGAGGGTGAGGCGTGACACACTGAATAATGATCGAGCAGGAAGTGACATGATCTTGAAACAAGATATAGCAGCAAAAAGGACAGTAGAATACGCACAAAGTCCGAACTCACAGGAGGATCGTAAGGTGCCGTATTATGCTAAAGAAGATCTGCATTGGGACATGGAACTCGTGTTAGTTCGTCACGGCACAACCTTATGGAATAAGGAACGTCGATATCTGGGACACTCCGACATAGGTTTGCTACCGGGAGCAGAACAGGAATTAAAGCCTTTGCAAGAAGAATTGCAGGGACAGTCCTTTGCTCGAATCTATTGCAGCGATTTAATGCGATGTCGCCAGACCTTGCAGATCATTGTGCCGGAATCAGAATTGACGTCTGGAGGTTCCCTATCTATTATGTCTCCTATGATGGAACCACGTCTGCGAGAGCTTCATTTTGGCGAGTGGGATGGAAAAACGTATGACATGCTCAAGGATGTGTCGTTGTATCGCGCTTGGATTGATGAGCCGCAACGGATAACCCCTCCTGGAGGAGAGTCTTGGACAGATTTTGTGAATCGTCTACGGAAATTTCTTGACTCTCTGTATGAATGGCGTGTTGCTATGGAAGTTCGACCCATGGATTTGACTGCTGGGCCGCTCTCTGTTTTGGTCGTTACGCATGGTGGCGTAATTCGTCAGTTAGCTTGTATGCTGATACCGGGCCATGATTTTTGGAGTCTGAATCCGAAGCCGGGAGAAGCATTTAGGATTCAATTGAGGCTGGCAGGACCGCACAATTACATAGCCGAAATGCTCCCTCATTAGGTTAGACACCAGCGGATAAAGAGGCTGTTTGGGTTGTAAGCCGCCTCATTTTAACCTATAATCATCAAGTAAAAGAACGGCTTGACTACCACTACATCAAATATCCAGCAGACGAGGTCGGCGCAGTGTGATGAAACTATGGTTTCCCTTGCCTGCGCTGTTAAAAGGGAAGTCGGTGTAAGTCCGGCGCGGTCCCGCCACTGTAAATGGAAACATGCCCGTTAGTCCTGCTTTATGTGCTACTAAGCATATGAAGGAATTTCAGGACATGCATCTTACCATAAGTCAGGATACCTGCCCGTCCGCCTGTCACCATAATCCTTCGAGGAAAGGATGACGTGTTCGCAGTGACTGTCCGTGCGGAAAGAAGCTGCCGCCTGCGCACGATCTGCGCTAACGTGACCCCTGTGTCCTGATATAAGGATGCGGGGGTTTTTTGATAGGAAAAGAAGGCTGGATTTAGAAGATATCTGATGATGCTCAAGTAACGCTCTTAACGATTTTTTTATGAAGGGGTGCAAATCATGGCAGGAAAAAAAATAAAGGTTTGGACAACAGGTCTATTGGTTCTGATTTTGGCAGTTGTGCTGAGTGCATGTGGCGCTAATGGAAAAAATGCTGAAAATAAAGAGAATCAGACTTCTGCACAGCAGCCAGGAAAGACCGTAACCGCACAAGAGCCTCCGGGCAAAACAGTTTACCCACTCACAGTTAAGGATGCAACAGGACAGGAATTTACATTCAAAAAAGCGCCGGATAAAATCGTTTCCGTCTCCCCGGCAGAAACCGAGGCGCTGTTCGCCATCGGGCTGGATAAGGAAATAGTTGGCGTCTCCGACTACTCTGATTACCCGGCAGCTGCTACGAAAAAGCCTAAAGTGGGCGGTATTATGAAACCGAACGAAGAGGCGATCATTGCTGCTAACCCGGAAGTCGTTTTTGCAGGGATATCACTTAGTGAACAGGCTACGACCAAGCTGCGCGACATGGGAATTATGATTTTTAAAACGGAACCGAAGACAGTTGAAGATGTCATAGCTAACATCGAATTGTATGGGAAAATCACCGATCATCAGAAAGAAGCGAGAGCGGTGACTGACAAGATGAGAGCAGATGTAGCGGAAGTGAAAGAAGGAGTTAAAAATATCGGTAAAGGGCAGAAGCTGCGGGTATACGTCGAGTTTTCACCAGGCTGGACAGTTGGTAAAGGCGAGTTTATGGACGAGCTGATTACGTTGGCGGGCGGCGAAAATGTAGGTGCCACGCAGAAGGGGTGGTACCAAATTAGTGAGGAAAATATTATTGCTGCCAACCCTGACGTGATTTTGTACAGCAAAAGTGTCAAGGACGACAAAACTGGTCAAACACTCGGCGAAATCATTAAAGCTCGCAGTGGATGGGATCAAATATCGGCTGTTCGCCACAACCGGGTGTTTGCCGTGGATGATAATTTGATCAGTCGTCCGGGTCCACGCGTAACGGAAGGTCTCAAGGAAGTGGCCAAGGGCGTGTATCCTGAAATTTTCAAATGAACCGTAAACTGATCGGCTTTGGAGGGACAGGTCTTGTCTTGCTGTTGCTGACGCTGCTGCTCTGTCTTGGCATCGGCTCGGCCAAGCTTCCGGTCAGCCAGATCACGGGCATTCTGGTTAACCACCTTCCGTGGTTAGGCGATACGTTTACACCGGATTGGAATACATCCTCAGAGCAGATTATTTTGAAGGTCAGATTGCCACGAGTGTTACTGGGAATGTTGGTAGGAGCAGCGCTGGCGCTGGCGGGAGCCGGATTTCAGGGTGTGCTGCGTAATCCTTTGGCTGATCCGTATACACTGGGGGTATCCTCGGGGGCTTCGGTAGGAGCGGCAGTACTGATCTATTGGGGCCTTCAATTTTCATTTGTTGGCATATGGACGCTGCCGCTAGTGGCATTTACGACCGGAATGCTGACGCTGTGGATGGTGCTGACGTTGGCACGGGAAGGTGGAAAAATTCCGACACAAAGTCTCATTTTGTCGGGTGTGGTGATGCAATCCTTTCTGGGAGCGGTTGTTTCTTTTCTGACAGCCATGTCGAAGGAGACGGTCAATGAAATATTGTACTGGACGATGGGAAGTCTTAGTCTGCGCGGTTGGTCATATACAGGAATCCTTTTACCTTATGTGGTCATAGGACTGGTATTTCTATGGAATCGGGCACGTGTGCTGAATATATTGGCTTTGGGTGAACGTCAGGCGGCTCACATGGGAGTTCATGTAGATGCGACAAAGCTATCTGTTTTGATCATTTCCACGCTGCTGACAGCTGCCGCTGTCTCGGTATGTGGAGTGATTGGCTTTGTGGGACTTGTTGTACCGCATATCATTCGTCTGGTGACAGGCCCTGATTACCGGATGATTGTTCCATTATCTGCGCTCGGTGGAGCCATTTTTATGGCTTGGGCAGATACGGCGGCTCGCACGTTGTTAGCCCCCACGGAAATTCCTCTGGGCGTGATGACGGCCTTTGTTGGGGCACCGTTCTTTGCATATCTCCTGTATCGGAACAAGAAGCTGCGCAGGGGGGAACTGCTGTGACAGAACAAAGTGAATCACAGAAAGTGCGTGATCGGGCATTAGAGGTAGCGGGTCTGACACGTGCCTATGGAGAGTTCCATGCGTTAAAGAATATAAGCTGGAGCGTCGACGAAGGAACTTGGTGGGGGATTATTGGTCCGAACGGCAGTGGAAAATCGACCTTGCTGCATCTGCTTTCGGGTGTAGATCAGCCAACTTCAGGAAACGTTCATATCTATGGCAAAAAGGTCGGTAGCTACAGCAGAAAAGAGCTTTCCCGACTCATAGCCGTACTCCAACAGGAAGGGCTTCCTCCAGTGGGATACACCGTCAGGGAAGTCGTAGAAATGGGACGTTTTCCTCATCAGGACTGGTTAGGCAGGGAAAAGGGTGTTGATGTGGAGGCGATCACGGATCGCGTGCTGGAGCGATTGGGTCTTACCACGTTGGCGGACAGAGCATTGGACCGCTTGAGTGGGGGACAGCGACAGCGTGTAGCTTTGGCAAAAGTAATGGTGCAGGAGCCACGGATATTGCTGCTGGACGAGCCTACGACCTATCTGGACTTGCGCTATCAGCTTGAATTTATGGAACTGCTGGCAGATTGGCGCCAAGAAACGGGTGTGACGATCATTGCGGTCTTGCATGATCTTAACTTGACAGCCCAATTTTGCGAAGATTTGCTTGTACTCAAGGATGGAATGGTTGAAGGATTGGGAGCTTCATCGAAGTTATTAACCGAGGATCGGATTCGACGAGTATACGGTGTTGAGCCTGTGATGCTTCCGCATCCTGATAGCGGTGTGCCGCAGCTCTTGCTGCGCAGAAGTGCTTCGGATACAGCAGATTAAATAAACGATGAAACACACTTAAAAAGAGCAGGGAGTGGAAGGTATGAACAACAAGCTGCGTCAGCTGATCGATAGCATCGCCCAGCCGGATGGGGTGGCGGCCTCGGCAGCTTCAGCCCATTTGGACCAATTAACAAAGCCACCGGGAAGTCTTGGAAAGTTGGAAAGTGTGGCCATCAAGCTAGCAGGAATTACAGGAGTGGACAAGCCTGAATTTGATCGTAAAACGGTTATGGTCATGGCTGCGGATCACGGGGTGTGTGAAGAGGGAGTCAGTGCCTTTCCGGCTGAGGTTACACAGCAAATGCTGTATAACATGCTGTCAGGTGGCGCGGCAATTAATGTGCTGGCACGTCATGCGGGCGCAGATGTCAAGGTGGTAGATGTTGGCGTGAATGCGGATGTCGCTCACGCGAATCTGGTGGACCGTAAGGTACGTATGGGTACCTCGAATATAGCTAAAGGGCCAGCGATGCTGCGTACGGAAGCGGAACAGGCGGTTTTGGCCGGAGCTGAAGCCGTAGCAGAAGCGGTCAAAGGTGGCACACGGCTATTCGTTACCGGAGAATTGGGCATCGGGAATACGACAGCCAGCGCTGCGGTCGTATGTGCTCTTGCCGGGCTAGAGCCGGAAGTTATCGTAGGCCGGGGAACGGGTGTAGATATGGCTGGGCTTACCCGTAAAATATCGGTTGTCTGCCGCGCATTGGACGTGAACCAGCCAGATGCAAATGATGCGCTCGACGTGCTCACTAAGGTCGGCGGTCTGGAGATTGCCGCCTTGGCAGGAGTCATCCTCGGCGCAGCCGCACATCGCTGTCCAGTTGTGCTGGACGGCTTTATTTCAGGCGCAGCTGCCCTCGCAGCGCGTGCACTTGCGCCTGCAAGCGCTGCGTACATGCTTGCTTCGCACGCTTCGGACGAGCGCGGGCACGCGGCGGTGCTCCGCCAGCTCAAGCTGGAGCCCATGCTTTATTTGGACATGCGGCTCGGGGAGGGCACAGGCGGTGTGCTTAGCTTGCACCTGATTGATGCGGCGTGCCGCATCATGCGCGAAATGGCGACCTTTGCCGATGCAGGCGTATCGGACGGTCAGGGGGCCGCGCAGCGATGAAAGCGCTGGTGACCGGCGGGGCACGCAGCGGGAAAAGCGGCTTTGCCGAGCGATTATGCATGTCGCGCGCTTCGCGCGCCTGCTACATTGCAACGGCGCAAGCCTATGACATGGAGATGAAGGAGCGCATCGCCCTTCATCGGGTCCAGCGCGAGTCTGCCGGATACGACTGGCAGACGCTGGAGGAAGCGCAGGCGCTGCCGGAGCTGCTGGAGCGGCTTGGTGGCGATCAAGCGTCGCAGCCCGCGCCTATGGTGCTAGTCGACTGCCTGACCCTGTGGCTGTCGAACGTACTGCTGGCCGCAGGCGAGGACGGCGAAGCTGCGTCCAGAGCTGCCATTAATGAACTGGCGGCAGCTGTGGAGCAGTATCCAGGGCAGCTCGTCATCGTAACCAACGAGGTTGGTGACGGTATTGTGCCCGAATATCCGCTGGGTCGGCTGTATCGGGATTTGAGTGGGGTTATGAATCAGCGGATTGCCCGTCTTTGTGATGAAGTATTTTTGATGACGGCGGGGATTCCCGTAGAACTCAAACAGTTGGAATATAAGCTATGAGCCGCGAACGTCAGGCTGTTGCTGCGGCTTTTCAATTTTTGACGCGTCTTCCGGTGAAGGCGGAAATAGATTTTTCCCCGGATTTGCTTAAACGCAGTGCAAGTTATTATCCGCTGGTGGGAGTGGTTATTGGCATCATTGTCTGGGGCTTTGCGGCGCTTACTTCTATGGTGTTGCCGCCGTTGCCGTGTGCGATTCTTACGCTTGTTGTCTGGGTTTGGTTGACGGGCGGATTGCATTTGGACGGGTGGATGGATGCGGCTGATGCCTTATTCAGCTACCGATCCCGTGAGCGGATGCTGGAGATTATGAAGGATAGCCGTGTAGGAGCAATGGGCGTTATTGCTTGTGTGCTGCTACTTATGCTCAAGGCTTCTTTGCTGTATACGGTGCTGGTTGAACGGAATGTGTCTGGCTTGCTGCTGCTTCCGATGGTTTGGAGCCGCTGGTTTATGGTACATGCAATGAAACGCTGGCCTAAAGCCCGTAATGATGATGGGCTGGCTGCGCGTTTTGCTGATATGAGTGGTGGCCGCGTAGGGTTGGCCGTATTCTGGGCAGTATTAGTGACCCTAAGTGCTGCCGTAGGACAATATCTTCTGGCAGATTTGGCTACAGCAACAAGGGGGACTGGGAATCTGTCGTTGGCAGGATCCTACTTACAGACGTTCCTTTCATATTCTGAGAGCCTTCCAATCTCGCTAGGTTTTGTGTTGCTTCCGGTCTTGGCTTACAGTGTTGGAACTTTCACGGCAAACCGTATTAACCGTCGCTTGGGTGGACTTACAGGAGATATATACGGAACTTTAAACGAATTGCTGGAGACTGTTTTATTGTTGTTTATTGTCATTTTGTACGGGTTGTGACCAGATTTGAAATGAATTCGTTAAAGGGGAAGAGGCAATTGTCAACTTTCGAACCGTCCTGCACGAACCCGGCAGCCGTATTAATGCTTCAAGGAACAGCGTCGGATGTGGGCAAAAGCGTGGTGACAACTGCGCTTTGCCGTATTTTTACGCAGGACGGATATCGTCCCGCACCGTTTAAGTCGCAAAATATGGCGTTAAACTCTTATGTTACCGAGGACGGCAAGGAAATTGGACGCGCTCAGGGGGTGCAGGCTGAGGCCTGCGGTATTGAGGCCACAACTGACATGAATCCGATTCTGATTAAGCCGGTCAAAGATATGCACTCACAGATTGTTGTACACGGTGTACCTTATGCCTATATGAGCGCCTCCGATTACCGGAAGGATTTTTTGCCAAAAGCCAAACAGACCGTTATGGATGCTCTGAATCGGTTGCGTGATACCTATGATATTGTCCTTATGGAAGGGGCAGGCAGCCCGGCAGAGATTAATTTGAAGGACCGCGATATCGTAAATATGAATCTGGCAGGTTGGGCGGATGCTCCAGTGTTGCTTATTTCAGATATCGACCGGGGCGGAGTTTTTGCCTCTCTAGTAGGCACCATAGAGTTACTGGAACCCCATGAAGTACAGCGTATCCGCGGATTTATCATTAACAAATTCAGAGGCGATCTGTCTCTGCTTCAACCAGGATTAGACTGGCTGGAAGAACGGACAGGCATTCCTGTACTCGGTGTATTGCCCTATCTGCCAGACATTCGCATTGAAGCAGAGGATTCGGTAGTACTGGATAAGAAGCCCAAACATTCTGCAAAGGATAAGGAACTGGATATTGCGGTGATACGATATCCGCGGATTTCTAATTTTACAGACACGGATGCTCTGGCCGCAGAGCCGGATGTGAGTGTTCGTTATGTCACAGAAGCCGGACAGTTGGGCGTACCGGACGCCATTATCTTACCGGGGACCAAAGACACCATTGGAGACCTGCTGGAATTGCGTGAGAGAGGTCTGGAGAAAGACATTCGGCAGGCTATGAATACCGGACGCACACAGCTCGTTGGCATTTGTGGAGGTTATCAGATGCTGGGTACCGCACTATTTGATCCCGAAGCCGTCGAATCTGGGTTGCCGCAGCAGGCAGAAGGGTTAGGTTGGCTTGCTCTATCCACGACCTTTTTAAAGGAAAAGCAAACCGTACGCGTACAGGGAACCCTGTCTAATCATTGCCCGCTTTTGCTTAGCACTGCGCCTGATTCAGGTTCTGCCTCCAAGCCAAGCATTGAAGGTTATGAAATACATATGGGCGTTACGGAGTATGTTACGGAACCATGCGCACCTACAGATAGAACTTTAAACCTAAGCGAAATGAAAAGGTTATTCTATATCCGGCGTGGCGAAGGAACAGCTTTTGAGGAAGGCTGGGGTACAACAGACGGTAAAGTATGGGGAACCTATTTGCACGGTGTGTTTGATAATGACCGTTTTCGCCGTTGCTGGCTGGATGGATTGCGACAAGCCAAGGGCTTGGCACCTTTAGAAAGCACTTTTACTGTACGTGAAGCCAAGGAACGAGAGTTTGACCGTGTCGCAGAGGTGGTCCGGGCTCATTTAGATATGGAGCAAATTTATCGTATTATGGGAATGGATTCATAAACTTCATGGATGTTATTAAAATCGCTTTTAAAAAATAAAGAGGTATCTCTACAGCCATTTTCAAGACTGTGAGATACCTCTTTGTATTGTATCGGCTTACGTAATTTTAAATTTTTGGACAGCCTTTTGCAGTTCGGTTGCTTGTTTGCTTAATTGGCGAACAACCTCGCTGTGGCTTTCCATTTCATTCAGTTGCTCATCGGCATTTAAACCGATTTCTTGAATCATATGCTGTGCATTGGCTGCGATGAGAGCTGTATCTTCCACGGAAGCAGATACTTCCTCCGAGCTGGCGGATACCTGCTCCGTTGCTGCAGATACCGTTTGAATCGTAGCATTGATCTTTTGCATAAGCTCACTTAGCTGGTTAAAGGCTGAACTCGCTTGTTGAACCATTTCCGTTCCCGAATGAATTTCACGGCTCACCTGGGTCACAGAGTCCACAGATTGTTGCGATACTTCTTGAATGGTAACCAAATAGTCAGAAATTTCTTGTGTGGCTTCTTTAGATTGCTCGGCAAGCTTACGTACTTCTCCGGCTACTACGGCAAAGCCCCGTCCATGTTCGCCCGCACGGGCAGCTTCAATGGAGGCATTCAGGGACAACATTTGAATTTGCTTCGTAATATCGAAAATAGCCGAAACGATACTGCCAATGGCTTCTGAGCGCTCATTCATACTATGGATGTATCGAAGCGATTCATCGGCAGCATGTCCTACCTGTGACATTTGAGCTACAGCTTTTTGAGCGAGCGTATTACCGTTAACCGTTTCTTTTGTCGCTTCACTGATTTGATCGGATACATCATTGGCAGAGGAGGCAATGTGCTGAACACCTTGAGCGATTTCCTCCATAGCCTGTGCATTTTCAGCAGCAGCTGTAGCTATGCTGGTACTGCCCTTTGCTACTTCCTCTGCGGCAACTGTAGAGTCCTGCACTTTTACACTGATAGCCTCAGTCCGACGAAGTAGCTCGTCCGATCCTTCAACAACCGCACCGGATGTAGAAAGCACATGGCCGATCATTTCTTTCAAGTTATGAGACATTGATTGGAAGCTGCGGGCAAGTTGGGCAATTTCATTAACTCCATGAACCTTCGCTTCTTGTGAAAGATCACCTTGAGCAATTTTTTCGCTATGACGAACCAATTCAGCAATGGGTTCTACAACTTTACGTATCACGAGGGTAGAAATAATGCCGCCCAGCAGGAGCGTTGCCACTGTAATACCTATGCAAATCCATAGAATTTGTTGGGATTTTTCCTGTACAAATCCGACGTCTTCGTTCACACCCAGAACTAGATTACTACCTGATATAGCAAAGAAGGCGGTTTTGTGTACTCCGTATGAATCGCTGTAAATTTCACTGATATTCATCTCGCCTTGTTTTGCTTTTTTAATATCCTCAACAGGAATGAGTTCATCCTTGACCTTGTATACTGATTTTACATTCCGTGCGACGACTTCGGCTTTATCATCCTTCACTACCGCGATATATGCCGATTCTAATTTGAGGGTATCGACCTTGTCCTGAAGATAGGATTCCATCTGTATAGCGGAGCCGGAATCAGAACCGCTTCCTTGCCCAGCCTGAACAGCTAAGGAAATATTGAGATCCTGATACACATTTTTAGCTCCAGTTTCTAGCAATTGGTCTACCTGAGGCATGACACTGTTATTAATGATACTCATGGATATTGCATAGAAACTGATGCTGAACAAAAGGGACGCAAAGAGCTGAATCAGCAAAAACATAATTCGTAATTTCGCGCCAATGGAACGATTAAAACTCTTCATGAAAAATCTCCTCTCACATGATGGTAATAAAATCAGACGAATTCCCTGCTTGAAGTAGGCCGCTTGTCCAATAGATACTTGACACGCCATGATCTACTTGTGTTCCTTTCCTTGCTTGAAGAAAAGACTGAAAATGTTCGGATTCTATGTATATTTCAGCTGAATTCAAGGGACAAGAATGTGAAAGGGAAGTAATCCATGATTTACTAAAAAGTAGGTTAGACCTATTTTACATAATTAACAGACGGTTGAATAGTCATATTTGCCCAAAAACAAACAAAAAATATATAACTATGGTCTTAGGTGTTTAGATGTAAGTTAGATGTAAATTATCAGGTGCATAAAAACGAATAGATTACTCCTTCTTTAAAACTATTGTAAAAAAGAAGTAATATAAGTAGCATAAGGAATACGGCTTTTTTACAATATTCTTCTAAGCTTGGTTTGTAAGTTCGAAAGTGGTCTTCAATATACATATAAAAGGGGAAAAGGTTGTTATGAATCGGGATTTACTTTCCAAAGAAGTGATTTCGCAGGTCAGAGGAGAAGATACACAGGAGCTGACTTCCGGCAGTTATAGAGCTGCCACAGGGAGAAATCCGATAAGTCGACTATTAGATTATGGTTCAGGCGTATTTACTCCGATCTTGCCGGCAATGATTGGTGCGGGAATGATCAAAGTAATTATATTAGTTTTAATGTCCTTCGGTTTATTGTTGTCTGATCCGCAGGTATATACTATTTTAATGGCTATCAGCGATGGGATATTTTATTTTTTACCTATTTTTGTTGCGGCAAGTGCGGCAAGAAGGCTGCGCAGCAATGTGTTTGTTGCGGCAGCCATCGCAGCATCCGTATTCCATCCCCAATTAACAAGTTTACTCCAGTCTGGTGAGGAGGTACGTTTTGCCGGTCTGCCAGTTATAGATCCACAAGCTGCTTCATCTATAGTACTCATACTTGTTGTTGTCTGGATAGCATCGTATATCGAAAAATGGTTATACAGGTATATCCCTTATTCACTTAAATTAATGGTTGTCCCGACTTTGACACTGATGATCACTATACCTTTAATGGTGTTCGCTTTCGGGCCACTGTGGAGTTATCTCGGCCAACATGTATCCGATGGACTAGGCTGGTTGTTTGACAATGCAGAAGTATTTACAGGGTTGTTGCTCGGAGGCACGATGTCTTTGCTTATTATTGCAGGTATGCAATATATAATGCTACCGATTATGATCAGCTCGCTGACAACATTGGGTTATGATCACCTTTTTCCCGTGGTCATTGCAGCGGCTTTCGCTCAGGCTGGCGCAACATTTGGCGTATGTGTTAAATCCAAAAATGCCAAAGTCAAAACGCTGGCTGCGTCCACAGGTTTGTTGGCCATGCTGGGAATCATTGAACCGGCCATGTATGGTGTCAATATCCGTTTCAAAAAACCGTTAATAGCAGTTATGATCGGTGGAGCCGTTGGTGGGGCTTGTATGTGTCTGTTTGAAACGGAGCTTACTAGTATTGGTGTCTCTGCTGGGCTGCTCAGCTTACCTTTATTTTCTGAACCCACGCTTATTTACGGTATTGTGGGTATACTAATTTCGTTTGTTACGGCTGGCGTAATTACGTATTTTATGGGCTTTGTGGATGAAAAAGATGAGCGTTCGCAAGTAGTTTCTACTTTTGACATGAATGCTTCTCCGAACTCGGTTGTGGAAAAGAGTTCTAATAGTTAAGATGCAACGCCAACGACCCAAAGCTCCATGAAAGTGTTTACAAAAAAATATTGTCAGCTCAGTGTTTATATGATACTATGGGAGCAGTTATTCAAAACTGCACAATCGTGGATTGTTACTGAGCATATCGGGCAAAACCATAAGCAGGCACTATGTGTCAGTTTTGGTTTTGCTTTTTTTACTACTCCAAGCGGCTTAAGGTGATGGAATGAAGATAGCAAAGGTGCTGAATAATAACGTCGTAACGGTCATTGATGAACAGCAGAAAGAATTAGTCATTATGGGAAGAGGAATTGCTTTTAAAAAAAACACAGGCGATGAGATTGAAGAAGAGAAAATCGAGAAAATTTTCAAACTTGAAAGTACCGAGGTTTCCCGCAAACTCATGACCCTGATGTCTGATATCCCTATTGAGTATGTTGAAATTTCTGATGAAATCATCCAATATGCCAAAACGATACTTGGTGTAGAGTTGCATGACAGCATCTATATTTCGCTGACGGATCATATCCATTTTGCCATAGAGCGTTATCGTTTGGGTATGGATATCAAAAATGCACTTTACTGGGAAATCAAGCGGATGTACCGCAAGGAATTCACGATTGGGACCAAAGCATTGCACATGATTCAGGACAAGCTGGGAGTTACACTTCCAGATGATGAAGGAGCATTTATCGCCTTACATTTGGTGAATGCACAGCTTAATAGCGAAATGCGCGAAACGATAACCCTGACTAACATTGTCAAGGATATCATAAATATTGTAAGTCGCTTTTTTGTAATGGATCTGGATGAAGAGTCGTTAAGCTATTACCGCTTTATAACACATCTCAAATTTTTTGCTCAACGGGTAATGAACGGAACCCCTGTACAAAATACAGATAATTCCCTTCATGATATGGTTAAGGTTCAGTATAAGAATGCTTACGCCTGCGCGGAAAAAATAAGAGATTATACGACTAAAATCTATGGTCGAAGCTTGTCCCAGGATGAGATGTTGTATCTCACCATTCATATCGAGCGTATCATTAAAAATCAATGATTTCATGTGATCAGGGATTTAGGATTGCTACTTCTAAACCAGAAGGCAAAACCTGAATGCTGAAAGAAGATTGGCTTTTTATAAAGCTGTCTGCTTTCTGTATTCAGGTTTTTTTATTGCCCATTTTCGCATTTTATACCTTAAAAGAAAAGAGGAACACCTCATGGATCGAAATCAATTATCCAAAGAGATACTTACACTAGTTGGTGGTGAAGAAAACGTAGAGCAGGTCATTCACTGCATGACCCGCTTGCGCTTCAACCTTCATGATGATAAGAAAGCTCAGAAAGAGCAGTTGCAAAAAACGGATGGCGTCATGGGAGTCATGGAGAGTGGCGGCCAGTTTCAGGTTATTATCGGTAATGATGTAGCTAACGTGTATAAATCGTTGGTGAGCAATATGTCCAAGGCTCCGCAAAGTGACTCAGGAGCAAGCACTGCATCGAAGAAAAAACAAAACCCGATCAGCAAACTGTTCGACTTTATTGCGGGTATGTTTACACCGATTTTGCCAGCGATCACCGGTGCAGGTATGATCAAAGGGATCATTGCTCTTTTAGTGGCAATGAACTGGATGTCCGATAAGAGCCAAACCTATACGATTTTAGCCGCAATAGGTGACGGTGCGTTCTACTTCCTGCCTATTATTCTGGCTGTCAGTGCTGCTAGAAAACTCGGCAGTAATATGTTTATTGGTGCGGCGATTGGGGCTTCCATTTTACACCCGACGATTACAGCTTTACTGGCATCTAACGTGAAGGTTAGCTTTATTGGTCTACCGGTGACAGCGGCTACGTATTCTTCGACCGTTATTCCAATCGTTATTGCGGTCTGGCTGGCATCTTATGTTGAAAAATTCATTGATAAGTATACACATGCATCACTGAAATTGCTCGTTGTTCCGACGTTGACTCTATTGATTATTGTACCTTTGACTTTGGTTGCTGTAGGGCCACTCGGCTCCATTATTGGTAATGGCCTGTCAGGTGGTATCTCTTGGTTGTTTGAAAATACAGGTGCACTTGCAGGTCTGCTGCTAGGCGGTACCTTCTCCCTGATCATTATGACAGGTATGCACTACGCGTTGGTTCCTATTATGATTGGTTCGATTGCAACGTTGGGCTTTGACTACATGATTCCGATTATGGGAGCAGCCAACTTGGCACAGGCTGGTGCTGCACTGGGTGTATTCTTAAAATCCAAAAATGCCAAAGTCAAAACAGTGGCTTTCTCAACGAGCTTGACAGCTATTATGGGTGTAACTGAGCCTGCAATGTATGGTGTGAATATGCGGTTTAAAAAACCGTTTACTGCTGCGTTGATCGGCGGAGCTGTCGGCGGGGGCTTTATGAGCTTGTTTGGCACAAAAGCGTATGTTATGGGTGGACTTGTTGGTGTGCCTGGTCTGGCGATGTTTATTGGACCGACTTTCTTGTACGCAATCCTTGGTCTCATTATTGCATTTGTGGTTGCTGCGATTGTTACCTATTTGATCGGCTTTACAGATGAAAAGAACGAAGAAGCACCACAAGCAACAATAGACGCTGCCGGAGACATCTCTACTGATGAAATAGCACAATCTGCTGTGTCCTCACTGCCTAAAGGTGAGAAAATCCCGGTATACAGCCCGATTACGGGTGAAGTTAAGCCGCTCAGTGAAGTCAATGACCCTGCATTTTCTCAAGAAATTATGGGTAGAGGTTGGGCTATTGAACCATCCGAAGGCCGGGTTGTTTCCCCAGTTGATGGCACAGTGTTCTCCATTTCCAAAAGTGGGCATGCTGTTGGATTGGTGAGTGATTCAGGACTTGAAATGCTCATTCACGTTGGGATGGATACGGTTAAGCTAAAAGGACTTCATTTTACGCCTCATCTTAAAGCAGGAGATCGTGTGAAGGTAGGAGACCTCGTGCTGGAGTTTGATCTGGTGGAAATCCGCAAGGCTGGTTATGAAACGATAACGCCTGTTATTGTTACGAATGTAGCTCAGTTTAGCGAGTTAGAGTCCGCTGGTAATCAGCATAAAGTGGTTAAGGAACAGGGACTGTTATACACAGTGATCGTCTAACGGCTGAATAACAATTTTACGCCTAAGTTGAATGCGAATTGTTGTGTTCAGGACAAAAAACAGCAAGCCTTCGAAAGATGAAGGTTTGCTGTTTGGCGTTTTCGATAAAATCTAAATTTGAAGCTGCTTAACTATTTTATTGTTATAAAACCTACAAAAATAGTTGGTTTTGTGATATAGTATTCTTCGGATTGAAGGATCACCTTATAAAACATATTAAGTATAAGTTTGGAGGAAATAATACATGGATACCTTCTTTATTATTTTAAATGTAATCGTGCTGCTTTTGCTGCTAGGCGTATTGGTCTGGATGCAGAAAAAGCACATCTCCTTTACAAAAAGGGTATTTGCCGGACTTGGCTTCGGACTGATCTACGGGGCTATTCTACAATATGCTTATGGTGCAGGTTCAGAGGTCATTACAAAATCGGTTGATTGGTTCAACCTCGCAGGTAACGGTTATGTCCGTTTGCTGCAAATGGTCGTTATTCCGCTTATCATGGTGTCGATTATTTCGGCTATTATGAATTTGAAGGGAAGACAGAACCTTGGCAAAATCAGCGTGTCCATTATTGCAGTACTACTGATTACAACGGCAATTGCTGCTTCAGTTAGTATTGTAACCAGCCTGTCGTTTGACCTAAAGGCAATTGAGATTCAAGGTGGGGAAAAGGAACAAGCACAGGGCTTGAAGATGGAAGAGCGCCTTGGAACAGTTCAGGACATGACCATTCCACAGCAGGTGCTGGAATTTATTCCTTCAAATCCTTTTGAGGATATGACGGGAGCACGTCGTACGTCGACGCTGGCGGTGGTTATTTTCTCGGCCTTTATCGGGGTGGCTGTGCTCGGATTGGATCGTAAGAAACCGGAACAGGCGCAAACCTTCCGTAAAGTGATTGATGCAGTGTACGCTGTAGTGATGCGAATTGTAACGCTGGTGCTGAGATTGACTCCTTACGGTATTTTAGCACTGATCACTAAAGTAGTAGCTACGACCAATCCAGATGAAATTTTGAAGCTAATCAAGTTTGTGCTCGCTTCTTATGTGGCTCTGTTGGTCATGTTTATCATTCATCTTATTTTGCTGGCCTTGTTCGGCTACAATCCGGTGACGTATGTGAAAAAGGTATTGCCTACACTGGTTTTTGCTTTTACTTCTCGTTCCAGTGCGGCGACCATTCCGTTAAATGTTGAAACACAAACGAAAAAGCTTGGTGTGTCCGACGGCATCGCGAATCTGTCTGCGACCTTGGGAGCGACTATTGGGCAAAACGGCTGTGCTGGTATTTATCCGGCGATGCTGGCGGTTATGATTGCTCCAACCGTGGGTATTGATCCAACGAGCTGGGACTTTATCCTCACGCTAATTCTGGTCGTTACGGTCAGCTCGTTCGGCGTGGCGGGTGTAGGCGGTGGTGCCACTTTCGCTTCCCTGATCGTGCTTTCCACCATGAATCTTCCAGTGGCATTGGCAGGATTGCTCATCTCAGTCGAACCGTTGATTGATATGGGACGCACAGCGTTAAATGTCAATGATTCTATTACCGCAGGTCTCATTTCAGGCAAGGTGCTCAAGGAGAACGATCAAGACGTATTCAATAATCATGGTATGGATTTAGATGCAACGGCACACTCTTAAGTAATGATAAATGAAGGGTGTACGGTCAGTCTCATATCGCATCTGTACCCTATATAACACACGTACTGTATGTACTCTGTACAAAGAGCCGGCCATAAGGTCGGCTCTTTGTATTGAGTTTAGGGCAGTGTAAATTATAGCTGTTCACAAATCCTAATCTATGATACATTAAAATAATGTTTTTCCGGCTTGCTTCGGATGAACCGCGGTTCGCAACCATCCCGCGCTATCAAAACTAGGAGGATTTCATGTTTAATCTGTTATGGGGGGCAGCTTTTGTCCTCGTCAATTTTATGTTCTTTTTGTTATGTTTTCGGTTGTTCGGTAAAAAAGGGCTGTACGCTTGGATTGGTGTTGCTACTGTACTGGCCAACATTCAGGTAACCAAAACGATTGATCTGGTCGGCATTACCACGACATTGGGAAATACGATGTATGTTTCTATGTATATGGCCAGCGACTTACTGAATGAAAAATATGGGCCTAAAGAAGCGCGTAAAGCTGTATGGTTCGGCTTTTTCACTCTGATTATGACGACGGTAACGATGCAGATGGTGCTGCAGTTCCAGCCTACTGCAACGGATTTTGCCCAGACACCGATGCAACAGCTGTTTGGATTGTTGCCAAGGCTTGCGCTTGCCAGCTTGACAGCCTATGCGGTCAGTCAATTGCTGGACGTGCGTCTGTACGCTTGGATTCGCAAGTTCTTCCCGGAACGTCATCAGCTCTGGATTCGCGGCAATGGCAGCACGATGATCAGCTCGTTTATAGATACGCTCATTTTCTGTACTATTGCCTTTTACGGTTATAAGTGGGGGATATGGCTCGAGATATTATTCACCACCTACATCTTAAAATTTGTACTGACCGCGGCGGGTACACCCATTTTGTACATCGCACGCAATTTCCGCTTTATAGAAGAGGAGGGGCAAACCCTCAAGCCATGATGGCTTGGGGTTGCCCCTCTTTTTTTAACATCCTTTTTTACATACCAATATAATGAATAGCGATGGGTTTATCCGAGCACTTTCAGTTCTTTTGGAAAAGAGGTAAGCACTTCAACACCATTAGAGGTGACCAAAACGTCATCTTCAATCCGCACACCGCCGAGGCCTGGCACATAGATGCCGGGTTCGATTGTGAACACGAAGCCTTCATGAAGCAGATCGCTATTGCCTCCGTGTACAGATGGATATTCGTGAACACTCATGCCAAGGCCGTGCCCAACTCGATGGTTAAATGCAGGGCCGTATCCAGCGGCTTCAACAACAGCCCGTGCTGCCTGATCTACGGATGCGCAGGAAACTCCCGGGCGAATGGCGGCAATTCCCGCTTCGTTCGAGCGAAGAACCGTATTATAAATCGTCTCCAGCTCAGCCGACAGCTTTCCAAAAGCAAAAGTACGCGTAATATCCGAAGCATAGCCATCGGAATATACGCCCATATCAAACATGAGCAGATCGCCAGGCTGTAGCTTGCGGGTGCCCGGAACACCATGAGGCAAGGCTGTTTTGGGTCCAGACAGCACTGTCGTGTCAAAGGACGGGCCATCTGCGCCGATTTTTTTCATCTGGTATTCGATTTCGGCCACCAGCTCGACTTCCGTCACTCCTTCGCGTACATGGGTGAGGCCGTGGCGAAGAGCATCTTCCACCAAACGAGCTGCATGTTTTAGACGTTGTACTTCCTCAGGAGTTTTTCTCACACGCATTTCTTGAAGCACAGGACCCAGATCCACATATTGAGCCGCGCCAATAGCAGTATGTAACTGTTCATAACGGAGGACGGAGACGTGCTCCTTTTCCAGCGCGAATGTTTTCACTCCGGTGCCTGTACGTTGACGCAACAGATCATATGGATTGTCCGTATCGGTGTGGGTGGATATACGAGTCACAGAAGAAGCAGCTTGGGCGGCTTCTGCATCCAGGGCGGGTACGATCAGTTCTGGTTCTTGGTCTCGAAGCAGCACGAGGCCAAGAAAACGCTCATGCGGATCACTGGCAAAGCCCGTCAGGTAGTAAATATGTTTGGGATCGGTCACAAGCAGGCCATCCCAAGATTGTGATTTCAGTTCATCATATAATCTTGTAATTTTATCATTCATAGAGTCTCATTCCTTTCTGTCCATGTATTCATTATAGCTCTTATTACATCATAATTTATAGCTTTGAATGGCTTACTCTCTTGCCTGACTTAATGTTTGCAGACGTGCTTGTACGTTCTGATCATAGTAGCCGCCATGGTAGCAGATTACCTTTTCAACATCCAATACCGTCAGCTTTTCGAGGCTCTTCAGAGCCAATGGCATATCCGGCGTAGCCGACTCAGCAGGACCGACCAGTTCACCTTCGACTACCAGCAGTTCATCTGCTGCCAACAGTAGCTTTTGTGCGGGCACATACAAGCTGATATGCCCGGGTGTATGGCCAGGTGTATGTATAATCTGTATTCCTCCACCATAGGGTAGATGCTCACCGTCCTCAAGAATATGAGCAAAGCGCAAATCTGGCAGGCGGCGAATCATATCCTCTGCTTGCTGCTTGAGCACAGTATCCATTTGTCTAATCCGTTCCGACGTCAGCTTCACAAACGGTCGCTCCCCTGTCATATAAGGAACGTCATCCTTATGGGCTAACAGGGCAGTATTCGGCAGCAGATCCAGCAGTGCATGAACATTTCCGATATGGTCAATATCCTGATGTGTTAAAATAATTCTTTTCACGCGGCTGATATCCTCACCCACATCTGAGATAGCCTTGCGTAATGGCTCCAATTGGCCGAGCATTCCCGTGTCAATCAGTGTAAGTCCATCCTCGTCCTTGAGCAGTACAGGATAAATAGTCGTTTTTCCAAAAAAAGATTCCATAGGTATTTCCAAAATCAAGAGTTGAGTTCCAATATTCATATTAAGCTGCTTCAGAATCCTTGACTCCGAAACATACCTCCCGTCTCATCGTGTTAAATCGTTTTCCCCGTTTTTATTTTTCCTTATCTTCAAGCTCTATTATAAAACCCTTTGGGACTAATCCGCAAAACAACTCGATATGGCTGATCGGGCGCTTGTCTTGTACAATAAATAAATCACACCATAGGAGGCGGATACGAATAATGAATCAGGACCAATCTTTTTCCATTGAATTTGCGTGCAGAGAGGATCTTCCCGATATTGTGGATATTTATAATTCTACGATTGCAGGACGAATGGTCACCGCAGATCTGGAACCGGTGACAGTGGAGAGCCGCATTCCATGGTTTGAGGCTCATCAGGAGAACCACCGCCCTTTGTGGGTTTTAAAGCAAAAGGGGACAATTGCCGGTTGGGCCAGCCTTCAGTCCTTTTATGGGCGTCCAGCTTATAACGGTACAGCAGAAATTAGCATTTACGTCCATGAGGATTCTCGTGGAACCGGAACAGGAAGTCGACTAGTACAGCATTTGCTAAATGAATGTCCGAGACTGGGGATTACAACGTTGTTGGGATTTGTTTTTGGTCATAATGAGCCAAGTATTGGGCTGCTGCGGAAGTTTGGTTTTGAGCAATGGGGGTACTATCCGCGTGTAGCTGTGCTGGACAGCATAGAGCGAGATTTGGCGATATTGGGCAAGCGAGTGGATGAATAATAGCTTATGACAGTTAAATATTTTTGTAATGTGTACAGAAAAAGGCTGTTTCCAAAATCGTCTCATACACTGCGGATGATTTTGGGAGCAGCCTCTTTTATTTTGCTATTTTCATCGCTTTTAACGCTGAGGTCTAAAACGTATGTTGTGAAAAATTTGATTAAGCACCTCAGACAGCACCAAACCGACAGCAATAGCTCCTGCGATCATCAGCGTGCTCATGGCCAGCTCTAGTGCCTGAGGATAATGTTGTTGTACGAACTGGCGCATGGCATTATAGGCCATTCCCCCTGGAACGAGCGGAATCATGCCTGCCACACTGAAAATAATCACAGGCATTTTGTACAGCCGCGCAAAGCCTTGACTGACGATGCCGATAAGGATCGTTGCTAAAAGGCTGGCGCTCACAGGTCCCATGCTGTCCGTGGTTGAATAATAGACCAGCCAGCCTAGCATACCGACAAAACCACATTGCAGCAGCGAGCGCCGGGGGGCGTGGAATAGTATGCCGAAACCAGCGGTGGCAATAAAGCTTGTGAATAATTGTGCAAGCATAGACTTGAATCTCCTCCGAATCACATATAAGAAATGATAACCGCAACGCCAGCTCCAATGCCGAAAGACGTCAGGCAAGCATCGGCTCCCTTGGAAAGACCCGAAACAAGGTGCCCGGACATTAAATCACGAATGGCATTTGTAATTAACAAGCCTGGAACCAGTGGCATGACGGAGCCAATTATAATTTTATCCATCATCTGTCCCCAGCCTACTATCGTTAACAGAGCCGCCAGCAAGCCGATTAGAAAAGATGCAGAAAACTCTGAGAAAAACTTGACCTTTACGAGCCTGTGAAAATACTGTACGGCTGCAAATCCCATACCGCCGCATAACACAGCTGCGGGGAAGTCTCGCCAGACACCACCAAACATAATCATAAAGCAACCGCTGGCCAACGCAGCAGCCATCAGCTGTACACGGTTGGAATAGCGGAGGGGGCCACGCTCAATCTCCGCAAGCTCCTTGACGGCAGCGCGGGGAGACAAATCACCTGTGCTGATTTTACGTGAAATGGAATTGACCTCTGTCACCTTGTGCAAATCGGTGGTCCGCTCTACGATGCGGATGAGCTTGGCAGGCTCCGAATCATTAATGGCAAAAAAAATCCCAGTTGGTGTTACATAGCTATGGGACTGGGATATGCCATAGGCTGAAGCAATGCGGGACATCGTGTCTTCAACACGATAGGTTTCGGCTCCATTTTGCATCATCAGTTTGCCCGCCAACAGACAAACTTCAATGATTTCAGGAGTAGGATAGGAATGATTATTCATACTCGCTCTCTTTCATTCGTACCGGGCCGTTCGACCCTATTATTTTCATTTATTGTAGCACAAAAAGCCGCCTTTTCAGAGGCGGTTATGTTAGGGGGAATCGAAGTTTTCGTCAAGATTCTATCATATCGGGAATAACGGTATAGTAGGACTCTTCCAGATATGTTGCGGCCTCAGATAGGCCCATCAACTTAAGCTGTCCAGCTACAAAAGCACGAAGGGCAGAATGGGTGAACAGATGCCGTGTCTGGGCATCCCGAATAAAGGCCAGTCTGGCTTCACGCGAACCGTTATAGAACAATTCACGCACAGCTTCGCCTTGTTGTTCCCAAAGGAAAGGCTCCGTTACGGTCAAGAGGGTACTTTCCATAGAAGAGCTATGCTTCGCGGAAGAAGATACCTGTATGCCCAAGCCGTTCAGCGTAGGAGCTGCTTCATTGTGCTTCCGTTCTGCTCGCAAGCTGTCGATATAGGCAGCCATATCCTGAATTGGTTCGATACCAAATCGTTCCCGAAAGCATTCGCGTACAAACGCGGTGCGTTCATTTAAGAGCTGAGGCAGTCGCTGACCTGCATGTCCAGAATAGTCGTCTCCGCTGGCGTAGTATCGTTTTAATGAACTGTTCTCTGTATAAACAACGCTTAAAAAATCCTGCAAATGACGGGCAACCACCCATACACCCGTCCAATCGACGGGAGATACGCATACGATAGGGGCCTGTGAAAGGTCCTTTTCAAGACCAAAATCCGTTAAAAAGCCATAATGTATTCCGTCCACTCCTGCGTGGGCAAAAGGAATAACATCTGGTGGTGTAGCCATATATCGTGGCGCGCGGCCCTGCTCCATAATCAATCCCAAATCAAAACTCAGAGAATGCCGGTTCGCTTCGAGCTCCTTTTCAAATTCTATAAGTGCCTCAATCAAAGGTGTAGCAGATCCATAGGCTAGGTTAGAACCGGAATCCATCGTGTATGCCTCCCTTATCCAATACTCCATTAAAGCGTTCATCCCTAAAAGGTACGTGATTTTACACGAAATGTAAACCTGTATGACGAATATTTTCAAAAATGTGACCTTTTACCCGTGTGTTGTCAAATAAAACGCTTTCGAGCAAAGCAGGACAAGATACCTATGTTAGCTCGGTAGAGAAGTAAAGTGGGTTTGCGAAAATGCGGTCTTTTCAGTGTATGTTAGCAACCGTGAAGTGTGATTGCAGGATGCGCGGTGTGAAGGACAAGGTGCAACGTAACAGGCCAACGGGTATAATATCAGGACAAGGTGAAAAGGAGCGTCATCCGAAGATTTAACAGAAAGAAGTGGACATATGAACTTGCAAAAGAAGGCTGTTTTTTTTGATGTAGATGATACGATGTACGATCATTTGCACCCTACACGCGATGCATTGCGTACAGTATTAGGATTGAGTGAACGTTTTCCTTATGAGAAAGCCTACCATCGTATTCGCTATTACAGCGATGTACTGTCGGCTAAAGGAGGACTATTGGAGGGGAAGGCAGGGCCGGATGAACTGGATGAGATGAGGGAAGGCCGTTTCATTCTGGCTTTACAAGAATTCGGGGTAGAAATTACCCGTGAGCAGGCAGTACATGTTCAACAAGAATACTTGGATCGTCAGTATCAAATTGAGCCTTTTGAGGGGGCTACCTCGTTAATAAATGATTTGAGCTCGGCTGGCTTTTTGGTTGGATTAATTACAAATGGTCTTGAAGAACACCAGATGAGCAAGATCAAGGCGATGGCGTTGGAAAATCATGTTGCGGTAGAGCATATCTTTGTATCTGGGACCGTTGGCTATGCCAAGCCTGATCCGCGCATCTTCGAAGTAGTGAATGAGCGGACAGGAACGTTAGCAGAGCATTGCTGCTACATTGGGGATTCCTGGCGTAATGACGTGGCGGGAGCTATAGCTGCAAATTGGCAGGTGATCTGGTTCAATCACAGGAATGCTCCCCCGGAAACTGATGTGCTGGGGGACTATAAAACAGCAGCAAGCTATGCAGAGTTAAGAAGGTTGCTGCTGCCGGACGCTCGTTAGACACGGTACATACCGTATTTTTTTAAAGAATCAACCTATTTTGAAGCCATTCCAAAAGATAACCCGTAATACTATTTATCTGTTATAGAACTAACTTCATTGGTAAAGGTTTAGAACAGAGAAGGAGGGGATCGCGCATGGTAGAACAATGGAGGCAGGCAGAAGACATCATAAGTCAAGTGACCGTATACAGTACGGAGGATAATGATCCGGTTACCATTAAAACAGCCACTCAAGACGTCCGCTGTATTGGCATCGGGACAGATGCGGCCGTATTTACGCTCGATACGTTGCCAGGCTACGCGTTCAAGGTGTACTCAGACATGGCGATCGAGAAAAAAGATGCGGAGGCCGACGTATATGAGCGTTTGCGAGGGTCTGACTTTTTTCCTCATTATTACGGAAAAGGCGACAAGTATATTGTCATAAGTTATGAATCCGGTATTACGCTGCTGGATTGTTTGCTGCAAGGAATTCCTGTGCCAGAGCAGGTCATTCTGGATGTGGAAAAGGCGAGGGAATTTGTCCGGTCCAAGGGGCTGAATCCCCGTGATATTCATCTCAAGAATGTACTTATGCAAGACGGGCGTGCCAAGGTATTGGACGTATCGGAATACGTGAAGGAAGGCGATGACAAGCGCTGGGAGCATTTGGTGTGGGCATATCATACGTTTTATTCCGGTATCTCGGAGGTTAAGGTTCCCTCATGGATTTTGGATACGATTAAAAAATGGTACTACAAGCTGGATAACTCCAACTTTAATCTCGAGGAGTTTGCTCAGCGTGCCAGCCAATTGTTCTCTAAATGGAGGTCATAACCGCTGTAAAGATAACGGATATGAAGCTTGATCTTTCGATAGCAAAAAGGATTGCACCCGCATTAGGGGAGCAATCCTTTTCTTTTATCTGAAATCCCGAGGCACTCTTCTGGCTGTACCGCTCGCAATCGCGGCTTGGATTACCTTTTCACGTACCCGTTGAACCGCACTCTCGTTAAATACACCTGGGATAATATACAACTTGTTTAGTTCTTCAGGACGGATCGTGCCTGCGATGGCCTCTGCGGCCGCCAGCTTCATCTCTTCGTTGATTTCACGGGCACGGCAGTCGAGCGCTGCTCGAAAGATGCCAGGGAAACAAAGTACATTGTTAATTTGGTTGGGATAGTCCGAACGTCCGGTGGCGATGACACCTGCAATGTCCTCGACGTCCTCTGGCGCAATTTCAGGAACCGGGTTAGCCATAGTGAACAGCACCGGGGCTTCTTTCATACGTTTCACGTCTTCTCGTTGCAGTATTCCACCTGCCGACAGACCGATAAACACGTCAGCGTCCTTCAGAACCTCGGACAGCGTGCCCGACAGCCGTTCAGGGTTGGTATGCTGTGCATACCAGTTCCACATCGGATGCTCGTATGTTTCATCAGCTGTAAGAGCCCCATGGCGGTCTACGCCAATGATGTTGACAGCCCCTGCAGATAGCAAAATTTTGGTGCAAGCCACACCCGCAGCCCCGATACCACAGACGACAATTTTGACGTCAGACAGGGCTTTACCGACAACTTTGAGCGCATTGATCAGCCCTGCGTATAAAACGACAGCTGTGCCGTGCTGATCGTCATGAAAAACAGGTATGTCCAGCTCTTTACGTAACCGCTGTTCAATCTCAAAGCATCGTGGCGATGAAATATCCTCCAGATTAATACCGCCAAAAGCTGGGGCCATTTGCTTAATGGCCTTAATGATCTCTTCGGTGTCCTGCGTATCCAGACAGATTGGAAAGGCATCGACGGAGCCGAGCTGCTTGAACAGCATGGCTTTGCCTTCCATAACCGGCATGGCTGCATAGGGACCGATGTTACCTAACCCGAGGACAGCGCTTCCGTCAGAGACGACAGCGACCGTGTTGCGCTTGATCGTCAAACGGAAAGCTTTGTCGGGTTCCTCGTGAATCGCCATGCATACGCGTGCCACATCGGGGGTATATACCCGGGATAAGTCATCGCGGTTTTGAATTGGGACTTTGGGCTGCATTTCAATTTTGCCTCCGAGGTGTAATAGGAAGGTACGATCAGAGATGGATAATACCTTAACACCTTGTGCTTTTTTAATTCGGGCAATCATACGGTCGATTTCTGCTGGATCGGCAATGGTAACTGTAATATCCCTCACAGTGACCTTCTCAGAGGTGCTAATGACGTCAATGGCAATCACATCTCCGCCATGTTCGTTTACCAGCGTAATCAATTGACCAAATTGGATGTGCCCGGTGGAAATTTCCAATCGTAAAATGATGTTTTTACCGCCAATACCGCCTTGCATACAAATTCCTCCTTTGTTTTCCATAACAAAATCATACGTAGGATCAATTGATTGCGCTTACAATTAGAAACGGATGTAAAATCCATGCTGTTATTTTAAATTAGTGGTTTCTTCCCCTATCATAGTGAACAATCTCTCGCTTGTACAGATCAAGTTGAGTAATATCTATTATTTTGTATTTAAAAAAGGACGAAAGCCCGGCTATATTCCAGTCCAAGCGATCCTCCTTTTTTCAATGAAATGATCTATTTTATTTTTACGCATTCGATCTGTTATGTCATATTTTTACCGTAGTAAATTTCGTCCATTTCGATTTTGAGACGTGTTGATATATTTTGTTGCTCTTTTTCACTCAGGCTTTCCTTGGTGTAGCCGAACAGGTAATTGTCCAGATCGAATTGTTTTAGCTTACATTTGGTATGGAAAATATTTTCCTGATACACATTCACGTCGATCATGTCATACTGACTGCGCACTTCGTCCGGAATATAGTTTTGAATGGAGGCGATATCATGGTCGATGAAAAGCTTATGTCCATTCGTATCACGTGTGAAGCCGCGCACCCGATAATCAATCGTCATAATGTCGGTGTCGAAAGAATGAGTCAAATAGTGGAGTGCCTTGAGCGGGGAGATTTCCCCACAGGTAGAGACATCAATATCTGCTCGAAACGTACTGATCCCCTCGTCTGGATGATATTCCGGGTAGGTGTGAACTGTAATGTGGCTTTTATCCAGCTGTATCACGACAGATTCAGGTAGGGGGCCGGGTGACTCGGCATAAGATTCAGTCGGTACCTCCACAATGGGTCCTTCGGATATAAGTACGGTCACGCTGGCTCCTTGAGGTACATAATCCTGCTGGGCTACGTTGAGCACGTGGGCGCCGATAATGTCAGATACATTTTTTAAAATAGCTGTCAGTCGATCTGAGTTGTATTGTTCATCAATATATTCAATATACGCCTCGCGTTCTTCTTTGGTTTTGGTGTAACAAATATCGTACATATTGAAGCTCAATGATTTGGTCAGGTTGTTAAATCCGTGTAGGGTAATCCGCTGTTCCGGTGTTATGGTCATAGGCTATTTCCCCTTATAGTCGCAGTATTCATACATAATATTCCCAACACGCCTTTTCATATACCGATTCATAAAATCAGTTCTGTAACTGTTAGATTAAAGGCTTGAACAAGTATGTCTTACCCGTTTGGCATAATTAAAAACAGGTAGGAGAGTGGCTTTGTTTTTACATGTATGGAAATTTTAATGTATATATATTTTATTTCTTACTCAGCAATTTTTAAGTAACAGGACTTATAATGTGGACTATGCATACGAAGAAGGAACTGAATGGACAGAGGAGTCGTAGTAAGACATAAGAACCGGGTTAGTAATTCATTAATTCATTAATTTAATGTGTTTCACCTTCACAATGCCGAAAGCTTAACCGAATATGATTATAGACCCAAAAAAATAGTGATTTTGTATATTGCGAAAATCGAAAAAAGCAACTTCAGCTAATAATATGCGTATAATGAAATAAACGTAAGAAGCTGAGAATTATGAAGTTAAAATGAATTTTGATAGCAAAATTCATTTTATAAACCGATCGCATGTTACTATAAGGATTTTACAAAATTCGATTCCAGTCGCTCCGAAGTGCAAGTTATAGACGAACTAAACCATTTCGATCTATATGTTGTTCATTGGAATTTGCTTATTGGATTTTTGCAAAATCCTCTACTGTAAGAAAAACGGTGGAAGGAGTATCAAGATGCTGGCTTTGTCCGATCCGGCCTGGACTCTGCTCCAAGGCCCCTACGGTTCCTCTCAATACGTCCCAGAAATGTTGAAACAGCTCCAAGCCGGATATGACGGCGAAATGGCTGACACCTTGTATTGGGAGGAACTGTATCACCAAAATACATTGTATACTTGTACATTTGCGGCTGTTCCTTACCTTGTAGACATTGCGTTAAAAAGTTCTGATATAGGGATTCGTGCAGATATTTATAACATTTGCGGAATATTCGAAGCGAAGAATAACAATCCCTTACATACCAAAGTTCCATTGGAATTTACAAGGGATCAGGTGAAAGTGGATTCTAGTGTGGCTGAATATATTTATGCGCAATATCGGTGTGCCATTGTCCGACTTGCAGAATTGACTGAAGAAATGGTGCTCTATGCGAAAGAACACGAAGGAGATGTAGGTAAACGCTATGTTCTGGCTGCGGGTGCCGCTTTTCAGGGATATCGCTGTATAGCTTATATGCTACAAAGCTTCGATACAGGTGACGAATATACACTGGATTGTCCACATTGCGGTACCCCGCTCTATATTTGGCCTGATGAACAGAATGACACCCTGGTTGTCTATGATAAGGACCCTGTAAATTCAGACAATCTGGTTCCCCACCCAATCCGCCCCCGTTCATTGGACCATAAAGGTGCTAATATACAGTGGTTACACGAATATGCCCAAAAAATTGAAGAGAACAAGCTTCTTGCTCAATTACCCTATTTAATCGGTTGGCTAGATTGTCCAGTGTGTAATACGCCCATATATATATGGGATGAGTTGATGAAAATGGCTGATGGTGTTCGGAGGTATACCGCTTAATCAATCAAAAAAAGGGTGCTGTTTTCTACAGCCCCCTCATTTCCTCTTCTATTTTCCATCTAATCTCCGTATGCTTTTCTCAATTCTATTCCCGAAACGGATTCAAAAAAGTTTTAGGAATATCGGATTCAAAACGCAGCAATACTCCGGTGACGGGATGAATAAATGACAATACCCTCGCATGTAGGCCAAGGCGCCCAATTGACTTGGATTTGGAACCGTATTTTTTATCTCCAACAATTGGATGACCGATATCCTCCATATGTACGCGGATTTGATTTTTGCGTCCGGTTTCCAAACGTACTTCCAGCAAAGAAAAATGACGATTGGCTTGAAGCAGCTTGTAATGAGTGACTGCGTGCTGTCCGTCATTCGGATAAGGACTGGAATACATTTTTAGCGTCTTGCTTTCTTTCAGCCATGAGGTGATTGTACCCTCAGCTTTTTTAACCTGTCCTTCTACAAGAGCAATGTATGTTCGTTCATACACAACATCCTTCCACGCTTTTTGCATTTCCTGCTGTATGGCTTCGCTTTTTGCAAACATCATCACTCCTGATGTATCACGATCCAAACGATGCAGTACAAAAATACGATTGTACGGATGTTCGCGCCTCACATGGGCCGTAAGCTGGCGATAGGCTGTTACTTCCTGCTCCTGCGCTGAAGCCACGGACAGCAACCCGGCATCCTTATGGATAACGATAATGGCTTCATCCTCATGCAAGATACGTAGCCCAGTCAGTGGTACGACGGGAGTTACTTTTTCCTTGGAAAGCGCGACAGTCTGACCTTGCTCCAGTGGAAAATTGTGCACGGTACGCGGAATGCCGTTGACGGACACCTGCCCACGAGCCAGTGCTGATTTAATGGAGTTACGACCCATGCCAGTCACATGCTCTACTAAAAAGCTTAACAGCTCGGCAGGCTCCTGGACGATGTATGTTTTGGCAGGGGCTTTATCAAAAGCATTCGTTCTCCGTTGAGCTTCCGGTCTATGGGAGCCAGATCTTCCGGCAGGTTTATGACTGCGTTTGGAATGGCTTGCGTTTGACGTAGATTTTGTATGATTTTTCCGTTGGGGTTTCCGATTGTTCATGGGTTCTTTCTCCTTCTTGGAACCGTGTCTCTTCATAATTATGGACAAATTTGCGGCACCGTGTTCACTATATCATGAGAAAACAGCGAACGCCATAAGGGACTAAACCAGATTGGCAGTCTTCTAGCGGTTGAACATTACCCTGAACCCCGGTAAACTAAAGGTAACGAAAGAAAAGCCGATATGCGTCAAGGACGCTAGAAATATGAGGAGTTTTGAAACTATGAGTGTACAAGCACCAACATTGGAACGGGCGCAGGACTTGCTGCAAAAATTTTATGGCTATCCCGATTTCCGGGAGGGACAAAAGAAAATTGTGGCCAGTATGCTGGAGGGCAACGATACGTTGGGCATCATGCCGACAGGGGGCGGAAAATCGATATGCTACCAGATCCCCGCGTTGTTGCATGAGGGGCTGACCATTGTCGTGTCACCGCTCATCTCGCTGATGAAGGACCAGGTGGATGCGCTGACCACAATGGGGATTGCTGCTGCCTACATCAATAGTACGTTGAGTGGTCGAGAAGTGAATGATCGCATACGAGCCGCACGGAATGGTGACTTGAAGTTACTGTATGTCGCACCGGAACGACTGGAACTGGACTGGTTTCGCGATGAAATGGCTCAGTTGCCGATTTCCTGCGTTGCGGTAGATGAGGCTCACTGCGTATCCCAGTGGGGCCATGATTTCCGTACCAGCTACCTGGCTGTGGCTCCATTCGTGGACGGGCTGTATGAACGCCCAATCGTGGCGGCGTTTACGGCAACGGCGACACCGCAGGTCATGGATGATATCGTGCGTCTGCTTCGTCTGCGCTCACCGGAGACGTTCGTTACAGGCCTTGGACGGCCCAATTTGGCGTTCAGTGTGCTGCGCGGGGAAGACAAACGCAGCTTTTTACTGAATTATACCCGTGAGCATGAGGGTGAATCGGGCATTATTTATGCGGCGACACGTAAGGACGTGGACGATTTGTACCAGCGGCTACGTGACGCAGGCATGGCGGCTGGACGCTATCATGCCGGGATGACAGATCAGGAACGTGCAGATAGTCAGGAAGGGTTTCTGTACGACGATATTCGTGTCATTGTAGCAACCAATGCCTTTGGCATGGGGATAGATAAATCGAACGTACGCTATGTCATTCACTACAACATGCCTAAAAATATGGAGGCTTACGTACAAGAGGCGGGACGCGCAGGACGTGATGGCGACCCGAGTCAATGTATTTTGCTGTTCGGACCGCAAGATATTGTGACGCAGAAGTTCCTGATTGAGCAAAATCCACAGGATGAAGACCGCAAGCGCAACGACTATCGCAAGCTCCAGCAGATGGTTGATTATTGCTACACGACTCGTTGTCTACGTACGGCACAGCTTGAGTATTTTGGAGAAGCGAAGGAGCATGAAGCTTGCGGCATATGCAGTTCATGTACAGATGAACGGGAATTGGTTGATATGACCATAGATGCGCAAAAGATTTTTTCGTGCATTCATCGCATGCGGGAACGTTATGGGGTCTCGATGGTCGCTTCGGTGTTGAAAGGATCGCGTAACAAAAAAGTGCTGCAATATGGTTTTGACAGCCTGCCAACCTATGGCGTGATGGGCAACCGGACGGAAAAAGAAATTGCCGAAATTATCAATGTTCTTGTTTCGGAAGGCTATCTAATGTTGTCCGAGGGACAATATCCGGTCGTTCGCTTGCAGCAGCTTGCGGCTGAGGTGCTGAAAGGCCAGCGAGAAGTCATGCAGCGTGTGGTGCGACATGCCACGGCTTTTGCAGGTGGAGCAGGTTCACGCGGACGACAGGGACGCGATGCATACCCGGCTGCAGTCAACGAAACCGTGTTCGAGCAATTGCGCCTGATCCGCCGCGATCTGGCCGCTCAGGAGCATGTACCGTCTTATATCATTTTCAATGATGCAACGCTGCGTGAGATGAGCGTAGCGAGCCCGCAATCCGAGGCAGACATGTTGCGGATCAAGGGTGTCGGCGAAGTGAAGTTCCGCAAGTACGGCAAGCCGTTTCTTGATTTTTTTCAAAATCAGGGGAGTATCGGGGGAACGGTAAGCGAGGACGAGATTTATGCAGACGATGTGTACGAGGATTTTGAATAGCTATACTAAGGTAAGGGGATATAACAGTTCATGCAAACTATAGAAGGTTGTGACCTATGAAAGTCATTTTATCAACGTTAAATGCAAAATATATTCATACCTCGCTGGCCATTCGATGCCTCAAAGCCTACAGTGAAAAGGACTTTGATATCGAGTTGGCGGAGTACACGATTAAGGACCCGGTGATGAACATCGTATCCGATTTGTTTCAACGCGGGGCAGATGTCATCGGCTTTTCTTGTTATATTTGGAACATTGAAGAGACGATTAAAGTCATTGATGTGTTGAAAAAGATTATGCCCGAGGTCAAAATTGTTCTGGGTGGTCCAGAGGTATCCTACGATACGGATCACTGGATGAAGCGCTTGGCGAATGTGGATTTTATCGTGGTTGGTGAAGGAGAGGAAACCTTCCATCAACTGCTGCAGGAGCTGGAAGGGGATGGAAAGTTCCATTTTGTGTATGGACTGGCTTACCGTAAGGGAGAAGAGGTTATTCAGATGCCCGGTCGCCCGAAAGCGGACTTGAACGAGCTGCCGTCGCCCTATCGTTTTGCAGAAGATATACCGGAACTTGGGAAACGGGTTGTTTATTTTGAAACGAGCCGAGGCTGTCCGTTCAGTTGCCAGTTTTGTCTGTCGAGCATCGAAGTTGGGGTGCGTTATTACGATATCGAGCGTACAAAGTCGGATATTCTGTATCTGATCGACAATGGAGCCAACCTAATTAAGTTCGTGGATCGGACGTTTAACATTAAACGCGATTATGCGCTGGAAATGTTCAAATTTTTGATTGAAAATCACCGTGGTTGTGTCTTCCAGTTTGAGATTACGGCAGATATTATGCGTCCCGAGGTGTTGGATTATTTGGCGGAAAACGCGCCGCCGGGCGTGTTTCGTTTTGAAATCGGTGTCCAATCAACGAATGATCCTACCAATGAGCTGGTTAAACGTCGCCAGAACTTTACCAAACTTTCCCGTACTGTTACCAAGGTCAAACAAAGTGGTAAAATCGACCAGCATTTGGATTTGATCGCCGGATTGCCCTTGGAGGACTACAACACATTCCGTAAAACGTTTAATGACGTTTTTGCGCTCGGCCCGGAAGAGCTTCAACTTGGCTTCCTCAAAATGCTGCGTGGCACCGGACTGCGTATCGACGCAGACAAGTATAACTATACGTATATGGATGTTGCGCCGTATGAAATGTTGAGCAATGACGTCCTTTCCTTTGCCGATATCGTCCGGCTCAAGCGCTTGGAAGATGTTTTGGAAAAATACTGGAACTCTCATCGTATGGATCATACAGTTAACTATCTGATCGAGCGCGAATTCTCGTCCGCCTTTGATTTCTTTCAGGAATTCGGAGACTACTGGGAAGGACAGGGCTGGCAAAAAATCGGGCATCAGCTCGAAGACTTGTTCACGCGTCTCCAGTCCTTTCTAGAATCGCGTGGAACAAAGCGAATGGATATGGTGCTTGGATTGATGAAGCTTGATTATTTCCTTAACCATAAATATAAGCCGCGTAAAATTTGGTGGGAGCATACCTTGGAGAAGAATGATTGGTCCAGCTATATGAAAATGGTTCTCCAGCATCCGGATGCGCTGTTGTCACCTGCGGTTACAGATTTTGTGGCAGATGCGAGCAAGGAGAGTACAGGTGGGACGGATGTAGGCAGTCAACAGCCGCAGCCATACCGCGAGATTATTCCAGCCTTTGCTTCCTTGAAGCTGAGTGAAAAAGAACTGCAAAAGCACGCTGTGCTGGATGTACTGCCGTTCAGTCTGGATCATATTCTGAGCGGAGGAAGCCCATTGACAGCCGAAGGCCGCACCCTGCTGCTTGTAGTCTATCAGCAAAATGGACAGCAAAAACCGCTCTACTACACCATGCCGATCGGCAAAAATATCGCCGCCATTTAAATAAAAACGCCAGAGGGCATCGACTTTGATATACCAAGAGTCGGTGTCTTTTTTTGTTTTATAAATAAATAGGCGCTCATTCCAAATTTTACATTCGCATAATCTATTGCTTTACGATGCTTTACAAAACAAATATATGATTACTTTATCATATATGAATATCAAATTTATTGGAGTGTGACCTTGTGAAAAAGCGTTCGATGAAAAAGAGTATCCTTGCTTTAGGTGCCATTACCGTTTTGAGTGCGCCCTTGTTATCTGCTAATATCCCTAACGCTTTTGCAGCCTCATCTAATACCAAGTCTACTACCGCACAGGTATCCAAAGGACTGAAAACTTCGTCAGCGAAAGTCGATGCTCCTAAGAATGTCATTCTTTTTATCGGCGATGGTATGGGAGAAGCAAGTCGCAACGCGATTCGCTTGGCGACGGTAGGGAAATCGGGATTACTTGAAATGGATAACATGCCTGTAACCGGCCTGGTTAGTACAAGTTCAGGGGATAACCTGGTTACGGATTCTGCCGCGGCTGCAACTGCCATTGCAACAGGTGTGAAAACGTATAACGGCGCAATCGGAATGGATTTGAATAAAAAACCAGTGACAACGATTATGGAGCTGGCTAAAAAAGCAGGCATGTCTACAGGTGTCGTGACGACAAGCCAAGTGACAGACGCAACCGGGGCCGCCTTTGGTGCGCATGTCGAAAAACGCTCCGCTCAAAGCGAGATTGCCAAGCAGTATCTGGAGAAAAGCAAGCTGGATGTTATTCTGGGCGGTGGTGAGGATTTCTGGTACCCTGCCGGAACAGTAGGCAAACATCCAGATGCTCCGGCAGAAGATCCAGAGGAAGCTAGTAAGGGAACTCAAGGAAATTTGGTAGAACAAGCGAAGAAGCTGGGTTATAGCTATGTGACGGATCAGGCAGGAATGAAAGCAGCCAAAGGTTCTAAGTTGCTAGGGCTGTTCGCCAATGAAGAGATGTTTCAAGCTCACAACAAGCTGGGTAACTCTTACAACCCAACGGTTTCTCTACCGGATATGACGGCTAAAGCGATTGATGTTCTTTCCAAAAACCAAAAAGGTTTTTTCCTGATGGTAGAAGAAGAAGGAACGGATGAGATGGCGCATGACAATGAAGGGGAGTTAACGATTAAGGCTGGGCAACAACTTGATAAGGCCGTTAAAGTAGCTAAAGAGTATGCCAAAGCGCATCCAGATACATTAGTGTTGGTGACGGCAGATCATGAAACGGGCGGTTTGGCGATTGAAGGTGAAGATGCGGAGGATGAATCCGGTGAAGGCATTTCCAAAGAGGATGGTCCTTTTACTGTAAAAGGCTCCGATGAGAAGTTTTATATCGACTGGACCACGAGTGGACATACATCTGTTGATGTGGCGTTAACCGCGATGGGACCTGGGTCTTCTCAGTTTAGCGGGAATTATCCGAATACTGCCATTCATGACAAGCTAGTAAAGTTGCTTCAATTAAAGAAGTAATATGGTGTGAAAGGAAAGCCGCCCCTTAAAAAGATTTGCCATATTGGCAATATGGTTTTTCCTGTGATAAACTAAAGCTAATAAGTATATACTGAAAAAGAGTAAGGATGCTGCCAACATCCTCACTCTTTTACAACAGCCGCTTATAAGGGCGGTGGCTGTAGGGTTGGATTAGTAAAATAGACCGCTAACCTTTTCCAGAGGGCGGTCTATTTCTTTTTGTTGAAGGAAAGAATCAAGATCACCAATGTCGCAAATTGAATCATCAACATCAATGTATCTTTAACCTCCACAGGCATCACCTCCTTTGCAGGAGACTAGCCGACCGCCCATCTAAGCCATTCTGTTGTTAGTTTATAGTATATCATATGGATAGTATTGCTAAAAAGGACGAAAATGAAAACGTCTGTTTCTAGGTGTTTTTGTTTTTTAAAAGATATATTTTTAATGTTGAAAATTATTATGTAGTTCTTAACCAGTATAGGTGTTACGTAACTCATCTAAAAATTGCATAGCATCTTTAAATCCCTGTAAATATATTTGGTTCTCCAGAATAGATTGCAGAGAGATTTGGGCATCTTCATATAAAAACAGGGTATGTTCGAGATGCTTGGGAACGGATTCACGGATTTTTTGAAAATACTGGTTGCATTCCGTGGAAAATTGGTTGTATTCTGGTATGGTTTTAGAAAGATTACTATACAATGTTTCTAATCGGTTTCTGATTATGGGTTCAATTAATATTTCTAAAGAATTAGACATGATTTGCAAACCTCCAGAGTGAAAATGTTTTAATGTGGAATGACAAAATATCATGTAAATATTGTATCATTACATAGCGATTTGGTATACCGAAAGGTGACATCATAGTGACATCAAATCAATAGGAAATTACAAGAAAAATCGAATATTTTGTGAATATCCTTGATTGGACTTAAAATTATAAGTGAAAAAGGGGAATTATATCTTTTGCAGTCGGTCATTAAGGATATAGCAAAAGATAAAATGATGAGTTTACACAATTGTTTCCTTCTATTTCTATAAAATGATCCTGGATGTTGATGATTTATTCGTGGATGAAGAATACCGAAAACGAGGGTCTCCCAACTATTATTGACCGCAGCTCAGCAACATGGCACACTGACAGGATTCAAGGGAATTGGGTATCGATAGGAAAGAATAATGTTTCAGCACAAAGAGAGTATGTAAGGAAATCAAAATATCAATGATGGGGGATTTTACCATTATGAGCTGATCCTATAGCTCTGTCCTGTCATGTGAGGAAATAAAGTCTATATAAGCTGAACTAAAAAATGTACATGGAAAACGGAGTAGACGGAATGGTGCTGTACAAGCGAAGCGGTCGCTTTAAAAGCTTTCCGTAGGAAAGCTCACTTCGGAAGCATCACCTCCCCGAATTTCTACCGATGAAGACTTTATTTCAGAAATCCGGGGGCGGTGGCGATGGGAAGCACCATCCGTCTGCGTAGTGGCACGACAGGTAACTTTTAAATTCACTTATTTAATTATCCAAGCAATAAAAACACGCAATTACATAAAATCGATTATAATGAGGTAAGAATAATTAAGGAGCCGTGCTCTGACACGGCCCCAGCATACAACAACTGCATAAAGAGCAGTCGGCCATCAGGTGGTCGAGAGTAGACCGTTTACTTTAGTGAGGGCGGTCTATTTCTTTTTCATGTAGGTAATGAACATGCCGAATATACTTAACCTTTATTCCTCCGTTGTTTTCTTCCCCCATACAAATTTCATTATAAAAAATATAATTGTCAGCATGATGAGAAGCAATGCCATCTGCAAGCCATAACGATGGATTAGTTCTCCTACTGCTTGTACATGATCGCCAAAGATACGTCCGAGCAGAAAGAAGATCAGCGTCCAGATCAAACCTGTTGAATAAGAGAAGAGGGCATAGCGCTTGAAGCTCATTTTATTGATTCCGACAATATAAGGAATAATGTGACGGACGATCGGCAGCAAATAACTGATGCAAATAGTGAAGTTTCCATACTTATGTATCAATTTTTCCGAAAACGTAATGTACTTGTCCATTTTTTTCTTCCGGCGTAAACGTTCTAGAATCGGTGTGCCCACGGTTCTCCCCAATACATAACCTAAGGACAAGCCTGATACAACCCCAAGATATACAATTAAAAAAGCGGGTAACGGGTGAAGTATGCCCATGCCTGTTACAGCCCCGCCAGTCATTACGATGACTTCATCCGGGATGGGCAGACCCACAATCCCCAGCCATAGAGAAAAGAATAATGCTGCATAGCCGTATTGTTCGATGATGGAAATTAAATATTCCACGTCCATACCCGTACTCCTTTCTTAGGTTTTCTTTCGGCATACATACACGAATGCGGGTGGAACATTCATTGGCACAAACTTGATTTTTTCAATATCAAACCATTCACCTAACTGCTGCTTCATCTGTTTAGAGTATTGAAAGGCCACAAACATTCCTCCATCCCTGAGCGATAGATGAATTTGTTCTACAATTTGATTTCGCATCGCTTGTGGAAAATTGAAAAAAGGCAGCCCGCTGATTATGCAGTCAAGCTGTTCTATTTGGGCATTTTTCATAGCAAGCTGAAGCTCACGCGAGTCGGAATAGCACAGATAATTCGGGAATCTTCTTTTTAAACTCTGCTGCATGGTTTGGTCTTTCTCAAAGAGTAAAACCTTGGGTTGAAATTCAGCAGCAGACGGGATGTATTGGGTAATTGCCCCTGTTCCAGCACCAAGCTCGGCAACAGCATGAACTTCACTCCATGGAATGGATTCTATCATATTTTTAGCTAAAAATCTGGAACTTGGTGTTACACTACCCACGTATGCAGGCGAGTACAAAAATTTGACTAGGAACATAAGTCTCTCGTGAACCAAATGGCTAATACGGATCATACATCATTTCCCTACTTTCAATTTTTAAAATACGTTCATTTATTCTTTGCTAAGAGTAACAAATTATCCCTTTACTTACTCCTGTCTCAAGTAGGGTTGATCCCCCCGTCTTGCGGAGGGGATTTTCCTTGACTATGGTCTAGGAAATAATAAAAGGGTTACGGTATTAATGAGTTTGTATTTATTCAGTTATCATTCAGCATACCCTCAGGTTGCATTCAGATTTGCTACCGATGAAAGGTAGGTGGGCAGCTAAAAACATTATGTACACTGAGAGGGGATCTACTTTGTCACTATCCATTAACAGGCATCTCATCACGACTTCCTATGATCAATCGAATACGGAGAAGTCAAATGAGAATGGACTAAATACCGCGGGTCATACCACACACAAGAAATCTAACGATTCACTCGAATTGAGTAAGGAATTCATGAAATACACGGGAGGAATGCAGACTCCGCTTCCTACGGAAAACTACAGTAATGATTACAAGTACGACGACCAGGATACTATTGCACTAACTAAAGACCAACAGAAAACGCTGTTGTCTGATCTGCAAAGTTACCTGATGTCTTCCAGTGCTTCCTCTGATACAGATGATCACACCAATAGCACGAAGAATCCGTTGGCTTCGGTTAGAGTCTTATTAGCTAATGTGGATCTTGCGACGGCAACAGATGAGGAAGTATCGGATCTATTCGATAAGATAGCAGAAACGATCCAAAATAATCGTCCTGCCCCGCCGCCTGAAGGTGACCCGTCCCATCCTGAAATGGATAGCAGTGGTCTGCCTCCTATGATGCAGGCAATGGGTGGAATTATGCCTCCATTCGCATGGAATATCCAAGAGGCTTCCAATCAAGGGGATAACAGCACTACATCTGAGAAAGAGCTTACAGTAGATGAAAAAAGATCCTTGCTGAGTGATTTGCAGAGCGTTCTGAGTTCCAGTCTTATATCCGGGTCAACAGCTTCGGACAAAGATCAGGAAACAGATCTGCTTTCTGCATTAAAAGACGCGTGGGGAAATACAGATGAATCGAATGCCATAGCTTAGAACCGGTTAGCCCACACGTGTAAAACTCATACTTTTATAAAGGGGAAATCTCGTATGAACATTTCATCCACATCCAGCAGTTCAATATCTATTGCAAGCACATCATCATCCAGTACCAACGATACAGCTAGTCTGGAAAAGCAAAAAGCTCAACTTGAAGCGGAATATAACAAGGTACAGCAAAGTAAGGATAGTAAAGATACAAAAGAAACAAAAATGAAGCAGCTTCAGCAGCAAATTAAACAGATTGAAGCTCAAATTGCACAGCAAAGTTCGCAATCCAGCGGCACGTCAACTCCAAAAATGGAAAAGCCCGCTCCAAGTAACACGGAAACAAATCGTATCAACAGCGCTAACAGCAGTGATATTACGGGAGTTGGAAAATCACTGGATATTTCAATTTAATCATTCCATCTCTTCTCCTGTATGACAGAGGATGGATACAAAGGATAGCAGGCTCTCCGTTTCATCGGGCCCGTTTCTGCTATGCAATTACTAAATTAAGCGACAGGTGTCAAAATCCAGATTTGAGATTATTTTCTTTGTTGAAAACGCTATCTCCATCCTATATAATAACTATATAATTAATATTAGGGTTGTTACTGCAATGCAGGCAAAGCCTAAACCAATCCGTACTAAATTATGTTTAGTTTTGGATTAGTTTAGGTTTTTTTTTGTTAGTAAAAAATACAAAGTGGGCGAACTCATGAGGATTAAAAAAGTATTCAACAATAATGTTGCATTGGTTGAAGGACCAAATCGATCCGAGATAATTGTTATTGGAAAGGGACTAGCCTATCAGAAAAATCCAGGTGAAAATATAGATCCAACCAGAATTGAGAAGACTTTCGTGATGGAGACTAAAGAATTATCTGAGCGGCTATCCACATTACTGAGTGAAATTCCTACAAAGCATCTAGAATTGACTGATCAAATTATCCGTTATGCAGTAAAGGATCTCAACACTTCCTTTAGCAATAATATCTACCTGGCTCTTACAGATCATATTAGTTATGCAATTACGCGTGCTGCACAGGGATTGAGTCTCAAGAATGCGCTGCTCTGGGAGATACAGAAGTTTTATCCGAAAGAATATCACACGGCAATGCACGCATTATACTTAATTGAAAAGGAAACAGGAATTAAATTACCTGTAGATGAAGCTGGCTTTATTGCAATGCATTTTGTGAATGGCCAGCAGGATGGTCAGGAAATGGAACAGACCTTAATGGTAACCCAGATGGTTCAAGAAATTCTTAATATAGTAACACTTCATTATGGGATTGAGCTAGATGAGAATTCGTTAAATTATAGCCGCTTTGTGACTCACTTAAAATATTTTTCTTATCGCACCATGCGTCATGAATCGATTCCTTTTGAGGATGATGAGCTCTACGAACAAGTCGTTGTTAAGTATCCTGAAGCTTTTGCCTGCAGTGAGAAGGTAAGAGCATATTTACGGGAAGAGTATCAAGTTGAGACAACCGAAGGTGAAATGGTCTATTTCATGCTCCATATCAGGCGTGTGACCAGCAGAGATTAGCCTATTACAATAAATAGCAGGGTTGTTACCATTAATTGGGCAAAGCCTGGATAAGTGATGAGTGTACTGGTTTTCAGTGTGCTTTATCACCTGTTCAGGTTTTTTTGTTTCATATTAAAAGAATGAGGTCTAAAGGAGCGAAAACAAATGAAGTACGAAAGATTAGCCAAAGATATCGTGCAGAACATTGGGGGAGAGGAGAATGTTACGAATCTTGTCCATTGTGCAACCCGGTTGAGATTTAATTTAAAAGACAATCATGTACCCGACAAAGAGAAGCTGAAAAGCTTAGAAGGAGTGCTAACGGTCGTAGAAAGTGGTGGTCAATTCCAAGTGGTTATCGGAAATGACGTTGCACACGTGTATCAAGAGATTATGAAAACCAGCAAACTAGGGGCGGGCAATACTGCATCCGAGGATGGAGATAAACCTAAAGAGAAGATCATGTCCAGAATTTTTGCGGTGATTTCTGGAAGTTTATCTCCCCTGTTGCCTGCTATGGCGGGGGCGGGGATACTTAAAGCTTTCTTAACCTTATTCACAACTTTTGAATGGATCTCTGCGGAAAGTGGAACTTACCTAATCCTGGCTGCAGCAGCAAATGCCGTTTTCTATTTCCTGCCTATATTCCTGGGCGTCTCTGCAGCGATCAAATTCGGCGCCAATCCTTATGTAGGTGGAGTTATCGGTGCAGCATTAATGGAGCCGAATTTTACGGGGTTATTGGCCAATGGAGATACTTCTTCATTTCTAGGCATTCCTGTAGTCCTAATGGATTATTCGTCAACCGTCTTTCCGGTGTTCGTAGCTATTTGGATATTCTCTTACGTGGAGAAATATCTAAAGAAAATCATCTATAAAGAGCTGCAGACGTTTTTGGTTCCGTTATTGTCCTTAGTCATCATTGTACCGCTCACTGTTATGATCTTTGGCCCATTTGGAGTATATATCGGAAACGCGATAGCAGATGCCATTAATTATCTCATGGGAGTAAGCGGGCTGTTGACAGGAGCTGTCATTGGCGGGTTAATCTTTTTCCTTGTTGTTTTTGGCCTTCATTGGGGCATTATTCCGATCGTTCTGGCAAATCTTACGAATGGAACCGATCCAATCCTTGCGATGTGGGCAGCCTCTAACTTCGCGATGGCCGGGGTGGCACTGGCTGTTTTCATTAAATCCAAAGAAAAGTCTTTGAAATCAATTGCTGGTTCCTCTACATTAAGTCTGTTGTTAGCAGGTGTCTCTGAGCCGACTGTCTACGGGATATTGCTGCGTTACAAGCGTACGATTCCCTATGTTATTATTGCTGGAGCTATCGGAGGGGCAATTAATGGCGGTTTTCATACGTATGCTACAGCATTTGTCTTCCAAAATATTTTTTCGATCGGTGCATTTGAACCTATTGGGTATTATTTAATAGGAATTGCAGCTGCCATGGGTATTGGTTTGATTCTGACGATTCTTTTCGGATACATGGATAAGAAAGCTGTAACAGTAACTGAGCCAATTGATGTAACTCCTACTGTAGAAACAAAGGCTATTCAGCCAGAAGCAAGTGTCAATGTTATTGATGGTTCGCCGAGCTTAAAGAAAGAGGTACTGATCAGCCCATTAACAGGTGATCTGAAATCCTTGATTGAAGTTCCCGATCCTGCCTTTGCAGAAGGTGCTATGGGGAAAGGTATTGCAATAATCCCGAGTGTTGGTCAAGCTTTCTCGCCAGTGAACGGTACGATTGGTACTGTACTTAAGTCAGGTCATGCTGTAGTTATACTGTCCGAGAATGGCGCAGAAATATTGATTCACATTGGGATCAATACCGTTCAATTAAAAGGGCAATACTTCACGCCTCAAGTGAAGGCAGGAGATCAGGTCCGCAAAGGAGATCTATTAATTGATTTTGATCTTGAGAAGATTAAGGAAGCCGGATACAATCCGATCACGCCTGTTATAATCTCGAATACCAGCGATTATTTGGATGTTATTGAAACAACAAACTCATCGGTTTTGGCACAAGATAAGTTGCTGACGCTTGTTGTCTAAGCAAATCTGTCTTCATCGGAATGGGGCTGGCAGATTGATCCGCTTGGTCTAAGGATTACTCTAAACCTACTCTCACAGACAGTGATTCTAAACTCTCGAACATCGTTGATAATGGACACACTATTTATTATGACGCGGTGAGAGCGCAAATAACTGGTTGAACGGGGAGACAATTACTTTCTCTGGCGGCGGCAAGCTGACTCCAGCCAGTGCTTCATAGGCAGCAAGACGATAAAATCATTTCAATTAAATCCATAGGAATAAAAAGCAGTTGCTGGTCTATTAAACCAGCAACTGTTTTTACGTTTACATTCAGTATTTTGCATGAATCCAGGGAGCGACTTTAATCAGCGATATATAGATTAGAATAATTCTGTCCATCTAAATTGAATCATGTGACTAAACACAGAAAAATATATACAATATATAACAGTAGAAAGATAAAAGTATTCTAATCATAGTGTTTTATATATTTGAATTAGGAAGGTGTTATTATTCATTTCAAATTGGAGGATTTATGCCATGACGCTGGAACCTCAGATGAATCGAAGTAGTAGAGATGAAGCGCGTTTAGTCAGAAACAAGTTGATTGAGTTTAATGCGAAACACGTCCCAGCAGATATTCGAACCCGATACGAAGAGATTAATCTTACGCTCAAAGATGAAGACGGTCAGGTCATGGGCGGTCTCCTAAGTGTACTATGTTGGAACTGGGTGGAGGTTGATATTTTGTGGGTAGATCAGCGTTACAGAGGAAAGGGCTACGGTTCACAACTGCTTGGTGAAATTGAACAGATTGCTAGAGATAAAGGGTGTAATTTTATACAACTTAATACGTTTACTTTTCAAGCGCCTAAATTCTATGAAAAGCATGGGTATGAAGTCGTTGGTGTCATTGACGATGCTCCGAGAGGCTTTAAACACTATTATTATAAGAAAAGTATCTACTGAGGACTCTATATATGCGTGTACAGATCAAGGAAATAAATAAAGATCAGCATATCATCATTCGTAGTATGGGCGAGGAAAAAGTATACGGCTACTGGACATATTTTTGGCATGAACTGACTTCCGGATATGCGTATGTTGTTCCGTATGAACAAAGCTTGAACAAGATGATTCCCGGTTGTGTAATTTCGGTCGAGACTTCTCAATCCAGTATAGAGGGGTTCAGAAGGCTGAAGTCTACTGAAAAGACAGGGATTTTTCGACCTCAACCAAAGCTAGGCGACTATTGGATTCAAGGAACGATACATCAAGTGATGCAGGGCGAAGCAGGCGAGATAGAATGTCTGGAGATTGTAGTAGGAGACACTACGTTTATTCTGGATTCTGAAGAAATAAATGGTGATGTCAACGTTAAAGCGGGTGAAGGTGTCGCCTTTGAAATCATAGGCCTACAGTTGTTTGACGAGGGACTGTGATCGTTCTATGGCGATTGATTGGAAAAGAGGTGACACATGTCTAATGATTATAGTAAATCGAAAACGTTGGGAGCTTTTCTGAAATCACGTAGAAATCGACTTCAACCAGAGCAGGCAGGCCTTAGACTTTCACAGGGTCAGCGAAGAACACCGGGGCTTCGCCGAGAAGAAGTTGCTATGCTGGCAGGTGTCAGTGCGACGTATTACACATGGCTGGAACAAGGTAGAGAAGTAACAGCATCTAAGGAAATTATCAAAAGTATAGGAGAAGCTCTACAATTAACCCACGATGAGAGAGCACATCTAATTCAATTGTGGAATCCCAATGAGACGGTTGCTATTTCGCCCATCCATACAACGCTGAATCCACAGTGGCAACATATTATTGATCAGTTGTCCTATCCTTCCTTCATCAGCAATGAGAAAGCGGAAGTGCTTGCTTGGAATAGCGCGGCGAATGAGGTCATTACCGATTTTTCTTCCCTGTCTATTTCTGAACGTGTCATGATTCGTTTATTGTTCGTGGATTCCGAATTACGTCGTCGAATGGTTAACTGGGAAGAATTTGCGTCCTATTCGGTAGCTGTTTTTAGAACCTATTATGACAAGTATTTAGGAGATCCTTGGTTTGAGGAGACGGTAGAACGGCTACGTGTGGAAAGTATGGAGTTTGACACCATGTGGAAGCTGCATCATATCCAGCTCAAAAAAGTGAATCGGGTTTCCTTTCAAATCCCTGGCGCTGTGGAGGCAGTTTCCTATGATATTAATTCTTTAGCAAGCATTACGGATCAACCGGGTCTGCACTTTTGTATCTACACGCCAGTAAGCCAATCCTCTGCCTGGTAATCTTGTTACTAGTATAAACGTACTGTGGTTGCCTCCATATGGGTCCATTAGAATGAGTACATGTTCATTCCATCCATTTACCCAAAGAAAAGAGGGAACCATGATATGCTGAAAAGGAAATTGGGACATGAAGGGCTGGAGGTATCAGCTCTGGGCCTTGGCACGATGATGATGCCGAACAACGAGGAGTCGGTGCGTACACTTCAGGGAGCGCTGGACCTTGGTGTAACGCTGTTTGATACAGCAGATCTTTATGGTGAGGAATACGCACAGCAGAAGTTCGGCGGCAATGAGAAGCTGGTTGGACGTGCGCTCAAGGGTCGTCGGGAGGAGGCAGTGATTGCCACTAAATTCGGAATCACGCACACTCAGGGGCCCAAGGGAGATCCGGCATATATCAAAAAATCCGTGGACGCCAGTCTATTTCATCTGGGGATTGATTATATCGACCTGTATTATCAGCATCGAGTCGATCCCAATACTCCGATTGAAGAGACCGTCGGAACGATGGCCGATTTGGTTAAGGAAGGGAAAATCCGTTATATCGGCTTGTCGGAAGCGTCGGCTGAACAGATCCGCCGCGCGCATGCGGTGCATCCAATTAGCGCGGTAGAAACCGAATATTCCTTGTGGAGCAGAGAAGTGGAAGATGATGTTCTTCCGCTACTGAACGAATTGGGAATCGGCTTCGTACCCTACAGTCCACTGGGTCGAGGTTTCCTCACGGGACAGATCAAGAAATTTGACGATCTGCCAGAGGATGATTACCGCCGTCATTTTCCACGCTTCCAAGGCGAGAATTTCAACAAAAATCTAGAAGTTGTCCTCCTGATCGAAAAACTGGCTGCCCAAAAAGGCTGTACTTCTGCTCAGTTGGGGCTGGCATGGCTGCTGGCGCAAGGCGACCATATCGTTCCGATTCCGGGAACGAAGAGACTGGAAAGAGTGCGTGAAAATCTTGGTGCTCTACAGGTCTCCTTGTCGGAAGCAGAGCTTCAAGAGATCGAGCGCATTTCGCCTAAAGGCTTCGCAGCAGGCTCTCGTTATCCGGGGCGTGCCTAGAAAACTGATTATTGGCATGATGGATAAGACCGTTCCTTTCTGGAGTCGCTTGGTAGTACCAACGGCTTTGCAGAAAGGCGGTCTTTTTTTGCTGATTTTGACCGACTTAGGCATGAGTCTTCTAATCTAGTCTATGGTTAGAGTTATTGCGCTCTACAAAATAACGAGTTAAAGTATGAGAAATGCCATATTTAACCACAGTTTGTCGGTGTGAAAGTAAAGCTAGATTATAGCGGATCGTGAATAAAGAAAGGTATGATCGGATTGACAACAGAAGTGACACACAAAATATATACCATGTGTATGATTCAAGACGGAAGCAAGGTATTGCTTATGAATAGACCCAATCGAAAGGGGTTTCCGGGTTATATTGCTCCAGGAGGAAAAGTAGAGTTTCCAGAAAGCATTGTGAATGGGGCCATTCGTGAAGTAAAGGAAGAAACAGGCTTAACCGTTACGGAAATTGTATTTAAAGGAATCGACGAATATTGTGATCCAAGTCAAGGGCTGAGGTATATGGTCTTTAACTATTTGGCTACAGCCACTGAAGGTGAACTATTAAAAAATCCCCCTGAGGGAGAATTGCTGTGGGTGGATATGAAGGAGGCGTTAAATCTGCCGATGCAGGATTGGTTTAAGCGGAGATTTCCATTGTTTTTCGAGCCGGGAACGTTTGAGGTTAGTTTCGTTTGGCTGGCAGATACGGATGAAACCCTGGAAGCAACGATTAAGAGCTATGGTGTGTAGAGATGACGACGACCATTTATTTTTCGTCTAATCGGCTAGGTGAGGTAACAAATGACCAAATGCAAAGGATGCTGAATCGTTTTGATTTGGGACGTTTGCTGTCTTACGAAAAAACGGCAGAAGGTGTCCTAGGGCAAACCCTCTATGTTTCCTCAACGGCTGGGCAGTTTGTGCTGAAGGGGAACCCGCTTTTTCTAGGGCAATGGATAGAAGAAAAGTTTATGGTGGAGCAAATACAGACACGGACTTCAATTCCCGTGCCAACACCGTATCTTGTGGATCATACGGAGGACATTTTTGGCTGGAGCTATGCAGTTATGCCCCGTCTATACGGTCAGCATATACATACACCTGAGTTGCAAGCAAAGCTGACCTCGCTGGATAAACAGCAAATGGCTGAAATGCTTGCTAATGTTCTGTTGGAGCTTCATAGCTGGAAGCTTAAGAACAGTGGAGAGCTGGATACAACAACTCTAGCCATTCGTCCTTTTGAAGTTTCTTATCGAGTATGGTTGTATGGGCGAATTCGATATTGGCTAGAGGATGCCCAAAAATACTCGGACATTTCTGTACAGGATATGGAATGGGTAGAGGAAATATTGGAAGGCTCTCGTCAAGCATTCGATCAGCTGGAAGCTGCCACCTTTGTGATGGGGGATTTTAAACCGCAAAATTTTCTTGTACAGAATGGGGATAAGGGTTGGAGAGTCAGTGGTCTTTTTGATTTTACGACAGCCTATTTTGGGGATGGGATTGCCGACCTTCCGAAAATAACCACCATGTATCTGGAGAATGGCGAAGAAGAGTTGGCAAAAGGTTTTCTTACTGCTTACGCACAAGGAATGGAAGCTAAAGAAGGATTTACTGAGCGTTTCCGGGTGCATATGCTGCATCAGCAGGTTCTAAACTGGGGATGTGCCAAAGCGATGAAGCAAGTCACCTGGGATGATAAGCTCTCTTTTGCAGATTGGGCGCAAAAGTTCATAGATATTGAGGTATATAAGCAATAGCAGATGAATTGAACGTTTAAAGAGGAGGCCGTGAGTGGATGCAGACCGTCAGATTGGTAAAGCCGGATCAGGACTGGAAGGAGGCTTATCTTTCATTTTATGAGGAATGGAAAAAGAGTCAGGAGCATATGGTACCTTGGGTGATCTCTGTAGAGCCGTACGATTTTGAAGGTATGCTGACGGTTTTAAGTAATCAGGAAAATGGAATGAACCTGTCTGAAGGCTGGGTCAAAAGCTCAACATACTGGCTTGTGAATGCGAATGAACAGGTTGTGGGAGCAGTGAATATCAGACATGACCTTAACGAACACCTAATGAATGCCGGAGGTCATATCGGTTACGGTATCCGTCCTTCTGCACGAGGGAACAGGTACGCTGTTACAATGCTGGCCTTGGCGTTAGAAAAAGCAAAAGAGCTGGGGATTTCCCGAGCCCTGGTCGTATGCGACTCCGATAATATTGCCTCCAAAAAAACAATCATACAAAACGGCGGAACGCCGGACAAGGATTACATAGAGGAAGACGGAAACCGTGTAAACCGGTTTTGGATCGAACTGTGAGTGAGAAAGAGGGGAACGCGAGAAGCTCATGAAATTATGGCCTGAATATGCACAAAACATCATTGTTGGTGTTATTTTTGAAGGGAAATGGAATTGGTATGTGACGGAAAGAGAGTATTGGTTTTTGAATACCGAGATGGAGGAACGGTTTGGCATCTCTATTTTGGATGAAACCACAGTGGGAGCATTTTTGCATCACATCTGTGAATATAAGGTGGCTACAGGGGAACTAACTTCAATGCTTCAGTTACTGGATGATGCTATCCAGCATAAGGATGAAGTGTTGGAGTTCTGTCCTGCTCTGTATGTTAACTTTGACGAGAAAGTTCTCTATTCGCTATTTCCTGAGCCAGCTTCGTTTGAACACTATGTCCCAGCGGGGTGGAAAGGGGAATATCAAAACTTTTTGAACGAGGTACCTTCATCTGAACGGTATTGGATTATAAATGGAAACCATTTTTTTGAATGATTCATATGAGAGGAGCGGGTATTTGGACGAATATCAATGGCGAAGCCTGGCATATCTGTCGACAGGTACCCCAACGCAAGGAATATATCGCATATTTATATTGCAATGGCTCCATCCATATGATCCAGTATTGGTAGGGCCGGTTCCAATTGGCATCCAAGTAGAAAGGTAGCGACTTGGATATTATTTGTGAAGCACATGATATTCAGGGATTCCAAAATGACGTACAGATATGGTTCGGAACATATCCGGGTTTTGAATCACGAACAAAGTTTGTGAATCAGGTGGAGCGGGTAACCGTCAACTTTAGGTGTGATGGATAACCTGTTGAGATTTTTGGACAATCGATTTCCGTGACAAGACAAAATGGATTTCGTCATATGGTTATCGAGGAACAATTGTTAACTTTCGGTGGGAAACGTTTAATGGAAAGTATCATTCAGTTGAAAATATTGGGATTTAAGACGGAACCGGCATTTGCCAAGCTACTGGGTTTGAATGGCGATGCTGACGAAGCGCTATTGAAATTAGAAGATTGGACAGATGAAGAACTAAGGAGGCTGTTAAGAATATGGATTCACTAACAGTAGAGGTTTTAGATAAAAAAGTCACCTTTTCAGGTAATGGAATGGAAAGTTCCATTAAAGTATTCCGAAAAAGGCGACTCTCCTAAATTGGTTTTTAACAATTAATCCAGTTTCCACATTGAATTTGCTTTTTCATAAAGAGCTGTAATCTCTGGTTTTAATTCTTGAATGAGTATGTTGGTTTGTTTATCGTTTTGATCGACAGGTTGCATCTGTTCATCCAGAGATAATTCATATATGATTCCGTCTTTTTGCAACCGTACACCAAATTCATAGCTTCCGTCTATTAAAGGCCAAATGATTAGAGTTTCTCTAGCTTCAGGATTATTAATCCCCAAGTTTCCTGTAAAACTTAGATAATCTGGGCGCTTAACGTTGTATACGTACCCATCTTTTTTGATAATGTGATTTCCAAATTTACTTTTTGGGACAGCTTTCAGGAAATCATCGTATCGATTATTCGTCAATATAAACCAAACTGCATTCCAAACCCCGAATAAAAGCACAATGATTAATCCTATAATCATCCAAGTTTTTGCATTTAATTTCCGCATAAATTTATCACCCTGTTACCTTGTTTTTTGATTTCTTCATCGTGTGTTACCAAGATAATGGTTTTGCCGGCCTGATTAAACGTTTTTAAAATGTGGAGTACAACTTCTGCATTTTTTTTATCAAGTGAACCCGTTGGTTCGTCTGCCAAAATGATATCACATTTTTTCAGCATTAAGCGTGCCAAAGCAATGCGTTGTTGCTCTCCGCCGGAGAGGGTGTATACTTTTTTATTTAATTTATCTTCAAGACCTACACTTTTAAGCGCCTCTGATATGGTTAAATCGGTTTTACAATCTTTCCGAATCAATTGTAAATTTTCTTGTACTGTTTTATTGTCGACCAGAGCGAAGTTTTGAAATAAAAATCCTACTTTTGTTCGGAAATATTGCAAATGATTTTTTTTGTTTTTAATGTCTAGACCGTCGATAATAATGTTACCCTCTTTGATATTTTCAATGGCTCCAATCATATTAAGCAACGTTGTTTTCCCGCAACCACTGGGACCAGAGAAAATGACAAAATCTCCTGAGTCAATCTCCAGATTCAAATTGGAAAATATAAGTTTATCTCCAAATGATTTGCTAAGGTTCTGGATGGAGATCATTACGTATTGCCTCCTTTCAAAATTTTTTGAATTTTCAGATTTTCAATTCGACGAATATGAAAGAGGATGACTGTGAGTTCCGAGACTAAAATCACAATCCCTCCCCAAATTAAATAGCTGGCAGAGTTTAGTCCAAATCCAAATGCAGCGATTATTGCTATGCCGATACTAATTATTGTTGTAATCAGTGTCATGCCAATAATTTTGCGATTTTTCTCCCAAACACTGTAACCTAACACTTTTTTTATAGAAAGTTCTATTGCGTTTACTTCATATTCCAATTTAGTAATGGATGAAATAATCATAAACTCTAAAAGAAGAACTAATAGACTAAAAACACTATTTATATATAATACCTGTTTGGCAATATTCCAACTATCGTTATATTTTTGTAGAACATTTGTTTTGGTTAAGCTTGCATTAGTATCCGTTAACTGATTTTCTTGCACGAATCGTTTAAATTCCTCATCTGTGATGTCATACATTATTTCTGTCAGGTAAACGGCTCTATTTGGTTCGTATTTAAGTGATTGTGTTTCCGGGGACACATTGTTAAAGATTATGATTGGATTTTTAATTAATTCGCTTCCATAGGCATTATTTGCATTGATCGCAACAAGATTAACATTATTTTCATAGTAAATAACTTTAAAATTATCTTGAACTTCACGACCTTCAAAAAATTTGAATTCTTCTCTTAAGTCTGTCACAACTTGAGCATTGTTCGATAATACCGAAGGTAAGATAAAATAAACTTCTTTTTTTAGGTCAAGTTCTGATAATTCTTTAATGTTTTTTTCTAGATAGGGAAATGCATTGTGATTCGCCATGATTGTTGGAGCAGATTCTGCTAATGGCATGTGGATCATGGATAACAAAGTAGCTTTGGATTCACGGAAATACCGGGTGTAAAACTCCGTTTGCAAAAGCTCGCTTTCCTCCCATTTAGGATCTCCAATACCATCTTTGCCCATTACAGGTCTATATTGAACTGTAATATAGGAGTAGTTGGCGTGATCCTTAAAAAATGGTTTTTGCTTATATAAAAGATACGATTCAAAAATGAGTGCTAGGTTGCTTGAGATGACCAAAATGGTTAGTACGACCGAAACCAGCTTTAGCCCATAATTCACCGATAACAGTTTTTTAGTGCTGCTTTTTGCATTGGAAAAAGCTTCTTTTACATGATAAGAACGTAAGTTTAGATAGACCAAAGCATTAAAAATAAGCAGTAAGATGAGGCTAATTAAGGATATCTCAAGATTCATCGAAACGGTGGTAACGGATTTTAGTACTGTAAAGATGATTAGCAACATGGTCACGTACAGGAAAGAATCTTTGAGTATATTTTTCCAGATGATAGCAGCTATTCGTTCACCCATGGAAATCCGAATTAAATTTTCTTTTTTCTGATAAATGACATCATAATACGTTAAAAGAAGCGTAACAGCAATCATTAATATCCAAATAGCAATCATTGTATTTCTGGTATCGTTGTATATATATCCTGGCTGAGGAAAATTCCCAGCATATTTGTTAATTAGCTCTGCTTTAAACTGATCAGCTTTGTTGTAGTCAGCGATAATATAAAAATCATGAATATCTTTGATTCCTTGAATCTGTTCCAATGGATAAAAGCTAAATTGGATGTCTCCTAAAAACAAACTTTTATACTTTTCTGAGTAAATATCTAAATTGTTGTTTATATGTTTTTCCACACCTGGAGAACCATAAATTCTAATATTTGTAATGTCGTTGTTATTTTTAGTTTTTGTGAAAGTAAAAACGTCAACGTCGTTTTTTTTAGCGGCTTCCAGCGTATCGTTAATCATGTCACGCTCTTCTTGACCGTATTGTAAATATAGAGAAGTATAACGATATGGAGTGTAAAAATTATCTAAATAAAAAATTTGGCTTTCTCCAACAATGAGTACTCCAATAAAGAAAATACAAAAACTAATCATATATTTTATTGTTTTCAATAAAGAAACCTCCGTATGTATTAGAGTTACCGTTCAACTCTGATTAGAAACCGAACGGTAACAAATAAATTCGGAAATCGATAGTTTTGTATGAAAACTATAACGATTTTTATTATTTTTTCTTGAGAGAATTAGAAGTTAAAATTGTAGTATACAGAATTTCCGGAATGAGTTACATCTACTCTAGACCAACTTCCAGCGTTGTCACTATCTGAAAAAGTACTATTACCGTTTGTAAGCTTGACTGCGTGACCTTTGGAATTATGATAACCGTGAATATAGTCTTCATCTATGGCAAATTTGTTGAACCCGTACTCAACTTCCCATGTATTAAAGCCGCTTCCACCGCTATCACTCGCTTCCCATGAACGAGCAAATCCACGACCGCCACTATCATAAGATTTAGATTCAAAAAGTGTAATAGGAGCACTAGCTGGAGCGTTAGCAGAATCATAGACGGAATCTGAAACAGAATCAGAAGGTGAGGCAGAGGCAGCACCAACAATAGAGAATAGACTTAAAGCAGCAACACTTGAAACTAACCATTTTTTCATTGGATTAGGACTCCTTTATTCAACTAAGTTAGAGCCACTGATAGCTGGCCAGCAAATCAAAGCTCGTAAAGAATTATATCCTAAAAAAGTGTCATAAAGTGTTAAATTATGTGAAAAGAACATAAAAGAATGTGAATAACAGTCTTTATAGAAAAAAAACAAAAAAATAAAGGTTTTTATTATTTTTTATCCAATATTTATGATATGATTAGATTGTATTTTAAAAATTTTACTAAAATGTAAACAAAATGAGTAGACGGAGTGGTGTAGTAACGGTAGAACGGTGGCAAGGGGAGGCATCATCTGACTAAACAGTGGCTTAGTAGTAAATTTTAAGTTCATTCTAAATGGATTTTGGTGTACAAGGGGGCTTAATCATTGTTTAAGGTAGCTATTTGCGATGATGAATTAGAGATTCATAGCTTAATCAAAAGTTTTTTTGAGAAAATTTCAGAGAACTCTTCCCTTTCTTTTGACATTCAATCTTTTTTTTCTGGTGAAGAGTTACTACAGCACTATAGAGATCACGACCGTTATACATTCCATATGCTTATTTTGGATATAGAGATGAATGGTATATCAGGAATAGAAGCAGCTAACCAAATTCGTGCTCTGCCGGATCGTGATGTACAAATTATATTTTTAACCAGTTATCCCGAATATATGTTGGAAAGCTTCGATGTTCAGACGTTCCAATATCTATTAAAACCCGTTTCTTATAAGTTGTTTCAGGAAAAAATTTTAAAGCTATGTAGATACATTACTTCATCTACACATCGCTTTTTTACAATTAAAACAGAGGATGAGCAAGTGGTATTGCGTAATTCAGACATTATTGCTATTGAGAAAGTGAAGCACTATTTGACTCAAAACAAACTTACGATCATCACTGACCATCAAATGTATGTGGTTACAGGCACTTTGATGGAGTATTCGAGCAAACTTAATCATTCTTTTGTACAGATTCATCGCTCTGTTATTGTAAATTTAGAACATATCCGCAAGTTTAACTTTACTTCAGTTACCACATCCAATCAGCAGGTGTTTCCAGTCGGACGGTCACAAGTAAAAAAACTTAAAGATGCCTATGCTCGTTACATGTTTGTGCAGGTTGGTGAGGGAGGGTAATTTTATTGTACTATGTAATATTCGTTGGGATTACGATAACCCAACTCATCTTGTTAAATCGTTATTATGATATCATATTTCGTGTTTCGCCAAGGAGCAGAAAAAGTAATTTTATCATTTATCTTTTGGCTGGAGGCATACTTTACGTATCGTTAACTTCACTTTCTTTCACTACTATTATGGGGAATTTATCTTTCATAAGCACACTCATCATAGCGTTTATATATCCTGTTCGTATCGAAAGGAAGATTATTTTTTCTATATTATATTTAATTTTAGAGCTTATCGCAGAGTCTCTTTCCTACTACTACATAGCTGTATTTCATCAGAAGCAAACAGATATAGAGCTCTCCAGTGACGTCTTTAATTTTTTTATTATATTATGCTCCACGTTTATTCAGCTTCTTTTTATTAAAGTCATCGGATTTATCAAAAAGGTGTATAACTACAGAATAGGTATATATTATTATTTAAACATTGTACTCATTTTCATAATAAGTCTATTTATTTTAAATACCTTATTTCACCATGTAGAAAACGATATACTATATGTTCTATCAGGCTGTGGTATTCTAACAATTGATATTATTATCGTCTTTTTGTACGACAAAATGATCGAAAAGGTTAGATTAGTTAATGAAAAACACCAGTTACAAAAGCAAATAGAATTGCGGGATAACAGTTATGTAAGAACGAAACACTCATTTAAGAGAATTAAAAGAATCATACATGATACTAAAAAACAACTGGTGTACATCCGTGCCTGCATAATGGAGCAGCAGTTTGAGGAAGCCATAACAAATATTAATACAACTTTGGAAGATATAAATTCAGCTTATTTGCGGATTGCTACGGGAAATCTTGTAATTGATGCTTTGGTTAGTCACGCGCTCAATATTGCTAACGATAAAGGAATGGATTTTAAACATGACATCAGTATTAACAGTGAAGATATTCGCTTGGATCGTTATGATTTGTGTGTAGTGATCGGCAATATTTTAGACAATGCTATTGAAGCAGTTGATCTGGTTTCTGAAAAGGAAGAGAGGTCTATTCATTTGCAAATATGGTCTGATGCCCATTCGCTATTTATTCATGTAACGAATACTTGTTTGAAGCCTACGGGGATAACTAAGAAGCTCCATTTAGAAGACGATTTTGATTTTCATGGCATAGGGCTAGTTAATATTCAACGTATAGTTGAAAAGTATGAAGGATTTTTTCAAAGTTCACGGTCTAATCATCATTTTGAAACCATGGTTATGCTTCCTTTTAACGAAAATAATAGTAAAACGATGCATGTTGATTAATCTGAAACATAAGAGAACAATCTAAATGACGGCAGAATGACATATGTGTTTTATTGAAATTAGAAGATTGGACAGATGAAGAACTAAGGAGGCTGTTAAGAATATGGATTCTTCCATGCATGAGTTTAAAATGATATCCAAGCACAGAATGTACGATCAATATTTGGTAAAGTTGCGGGCATGCATAGTGCTTTTGGATGAACAGGTGCTATGGCGCGTGGGTGAGGCCGAAACGAACAGTATTGGTGGGATCATCAACCATAGGATGAGGTAGAAGAAGCTTTTTCATCCTTCTGTGCAGCATTGGACCATACAGGAGTGATAAATATGTATGACGTATATCATGTGGTGGAGCATACGGCTTATCATCTGGGGCAGATCATAGACCGAGTTCAGAGATTGGCAGATCACCGTTTTCAATTTGTACAGACAGGACTTAATGAAAAAGCATTGCATGCGATAGTGCAGCAATCCTCGCAAAATTTACGAGAATAACGGAAGTAGTAGTTATATAAACCTATAAAATATAGTTCTAAGGTCACGGAAAACTCTGTAATGGTCATGTTTTTATTTCTTAATTGATATTGATAATTATTATCACTTATAATAGGAGCAGACATATTACGCTATGATAGGGAGAGTTGCAGAGTGACAGTATCCTTGGAATTATATGATGTAACGATCATCGGCGGTGGTCCTGCCGGTATGTATACCGCATTTTACAGTGGAATGAGAGATATGAAGACTAAGCTGATCGAAGCCAAGCATGAGCTGGGCGGACGGATGCGCATATACCCAGAGAAGATGATATGGGATGTCGGGGGGGTTACCCCGGTTTTATGTGAAAAGCTGATTGATCAGCTGGAGCAGCAGGCGCGGACGTTCGAGCCTACCATTGTGTTGGGACAGCAGATCACTGGTTTGGATCGGCAAGAGGATGGCACGTTCCTGCTAACTTCTGCCACAGGGGAACAGCATTGGACACGCACGATCGTTCTGGCAGTAGGCTATGGAATTCTCAAAATGGCTAAGCTGGAGATTGAGGGGGCGGACCGCTATGAGGTTACGAACCTGCATTATACGGTACAAGAGCTGGAGCCATTCCGGGGCAAGCACGTCCTGATTTCCGGTGGGGGCGACTCGGCGGTGGATTGGGCGAATGAGCTGGAGTCTATTGCGGCGAGTGTGACCGTCGTACATCGTCGGGATCACTTTGGCGGACATGAGAAAAATGTAGCTCGTATGAAATCATCTTCGGTCCGTGTTCTCACACCATACGCGGTGAGCCAGCTACATAGCAACAATGGAGAGACGATTGAACAGGTGACGATCAGTCATGTAGATACGGACGAAATACAGGTGTTGAATGTCGATGCAGTCATCGTAAATCATGGACTAAAATCCGATTTCGGCCCGCTTCGGGATTGGGGGCTGGATATGGGTGAGTGGCATGCCCGAGTGAGCGAAAAGCTGGAAACGAACCTACCAGGGATTTTCGCGGCAGGCGATTTTGTTGAGTACAGAAGCAAGTTGTATCTGATTGCCGGTGCGTTCACAGATGCCGCCCTTGCACTGAACAGCGCGAAGCTGCACATTGATCCAGCAGCTGACAAAGCAGCATATGTATCTTCTCATAACAGCCGCTTTAAGGAGAAGAACCGCGAGCTTGGTGTCGTGGAGTAGAGTAAGATACGGAATTAAGTTAAAGAGGATCGGGTTTAGATAGACAAACGAAAAAGAACTTCCGCGACTACGATTGATGTGGTTTTGGAGGTTCTTTTTTTGTCAGGTTACTGACTTCTCGTTCTAAAGGTTGGATGCCATACACCCTATAGAATAAAATGAAGAATGATTCGTAGTAAACAAATGGACAAGCATTAAAAAATTAAATGAACCTACCATAGAAAGTATGGACGGGATTGAAAGGTGACATATGAAGAGACGAACGGAGCAACAGGAAGCGATTTTGGCAGATATTATTCAAAAGGCGGAGCCCTTTGTACAGCAGCAGTTGGAGCATGATCATAGTGGTCACGATTGGTGGCATATAGACCGGGTGAGAAAGCTGTCCCTTAAAATTGCTGCCAAAGAGGGCGCAGATTCGTTTATTTGTGAGCTGGCAGCACTGCTGCATGATGTAGCGGATGAAAAATTAAATGATTCTAAACAAGCCGGGCTAGATAAAGTAGAGCAGTGGCTGCGTCTGCATATCAGCGATCCGAATGTAATCACGCACGTGATGACTATTATAGCTACGATGTCCTACAATGGTGGACAAAACCCGCCTATGGAGACGCTGGAAGGTCAAGTTGTGCAGGATGCAGATCGGTTGGATGCTCTTGGAGCGATTGGGATTGCAAGAACCTTTATGTATGCAGGCTCAAAAGGCAGCATGATGCATCACCCGGATAAAGACTTTTCACAGCATGAGTATCGTGCCGCAGGTAAAAGTGCCATATACCATTTTTACGAAAAGCTACTCAAGCTCAAAGATTTAATGAATACCACTTATGCCCGAGAGCTGGCGGAGGTTCGGCATCAATGGATGGAGATGTACTTGGAGCAATTTTATAGAGAATGGAATGTGGATAATAAATAAAGCGTTTCAATAAGGCTGTTTCCTCTAACCGAGTATATCGGAGGGGAAACAGCCTTTATTTTTTTATAAATGTCATATTGATATTATCGAAAATGTGTGTTATTTTATTGTTAATAACAAAATGATAATAACAAAATATTATAAACTATAAAGAAAGCGGGGAAGCGGCTATGTTTGGATTTAATTTTGTTAAATTTCAGCCCAGTGAATATGTGATGAAGGTGAAAAACGGGAAGGTGGTTCGGGAGGGTGTTGGATTATCTTTTTATTATTACGCCCCGACCACCTCGGTCGTCGTCGTGCCCGTCTCTTCCATTGATGTACCGTTCATGTTTGAGGATATGACGAATGATTTTCAGGCGGTGACGGTTCAGGGGCAACTGACTTATCGGATTGTGGATTACCGGAGAACGACGCAGATTTTAAACTATACGTATGACTTGAAGGAACGACGCTACATTTCGGATGATCCGAGTAAGCTGGCCCAACGGGTGATTAACATCGCCAAAGTGCTTACCAAAAAGTATTTGGAGCGTGTCCCGCTCAAAGAAGCTGTTCAGTCCAGTGAACGTCTGGCCCAAAACATGACGAAGGATATTGCTCAGCATACGGAAATGGAAAAGCTCGGCATTGAGGTTATGGGGTTGTCGATTTTGGCGATTCTACCCAATAAGGAGACGATGAGAGCGCTGGAGGCTCAAGCGAGGGAAGAGATTCTTCGCAACGCGGATCACGCTTTGTATGAGCGTCGTAATGCATCTATTGAGCAAGAGCGGCGTGTGAAGGAAAACGAGCTGAACACCGAGATTGCAGTGGAGACGAAAAAGAAACAAATCCGCGAAACTCAACTCGATGCCGAGCGTTCTGTGAAGCAAAAGCAAAGCGAGATGAAAGAGGAGCAGCTACGATTTGACACAGCCTTGGAGGAGAAAAAACGCGAGCTGATTGAGCTGACCGTAACGAATAAAAAGGCAGAAGCCGATGCCAAGGCCTATGAGCTGACAGTAGTTATGAAATCGTTGCAGGATGTTGAGCCGAACGTACTTCAAGCTATGGCCAACATGGATATGAGCCCGGATAAGCTAATTGCGATAGCATTCCAGGAGCTTGCAGAAAATGCAGGGAAAATCGGTCAGCTGAATATTACACCGGATCTGCTGCAAGGTCTCATGTCAGATACGGGAGCAAACGGATCAGCAGGATCGAGAGGGTCTGGAGGAAGAACACGATGAGCAGCCGAATGACAGAGCAAAAGATCATTTTAGTGAAGCGTAAAACGCGACTGGAGGAACTGATTGTTCGATACAATACGGTGCAGCAGGCTCGCTTCTTTATGGAACGGCTGGGTGCGGATTTCAGTGATTATGTGCTGGAGGACGAAAATTACCGCAGGGCGGTGGCAACGGCTACGTCGGAGTTAACGGCTTTGGGTCGAGTTCAGATTGTGGAGCGGGAGCATGTGCCGAACTTTATTTTTGGTGAGCAGGATACAGTGGTGGTGCTGGGTCAGGATGGGCTGGTAGCCAACACGTTAAAATATTTGACCGAGCAGCCGCTTATCGGTGTGAATCCAGATCCATTGCGCTGGGACGGGGTATTGCTGCCGTTTACTGTATCCGACCTGCGCTGGGTGGTGCCGGATGTATTCGTGCACAGACGGCCAATTAAGGAAGTTACGCTGGCTAAGGCCCAATTAAATGATGGCCAATCCTTGTATGCTGTAAATGATTTGTTCATTGGGCGCAAAACTCATGTCTCCGCGAGATATGAGCTAAGACTGGAGGATCAGGTAGAGCAGCAATCCTCTAGCGGCATTATCGTTTCAACCGGATTGGGAGCGACAGGCTGGCTGACCAGCGTGCTTGCTGGAGCGGCCGGGATTGTCGGCAGTGCTACACGGCATCCAATCTCGCTGACTCCAGGCCAGCTGATGCCAGGTGCAGCCTTCAGTCAGGAAGGGGCAGTAGACGGAACGAGTCAGGATCATCGTGCAACCTGGAGTTTGCCATCACTTTATTTTACAGTGAGAGAACCATTCCCCAGTCGAACGACTGCTGCGGATCTTGTGTTTGGTCAGGTAGCAGCCGAAAAGCCGTTACGGATTGCATCGCAGATGCCGGAAAATGGAGTTATTTTCAGCGATGGAGTGGAAAGCGACTTTCTGGAGTTTAATGCTGGCATTGAGGCGACCATTGAACCAGCGGAGAAAAAAGGGCATCTGGTCGTGTAGAGGTTTGTACAGGACGGCAATGGGTAATTATGAGTAAGGTACAACCATCAGATGAAATTAAAAAAGGAGGAATCAACATGAGCGATCACACTCAAGACGAAGCGAAAATCCGCAACAAGAAGGACGAGGACGGAGATTCCTTGATGGAGAAAACGAAGCTGGAAAATGGCGTGGATATCGAGCCTGAGGCTGATGAATGGATTGCGAAGCCCTCACCAGTATCATACGATGATACGAACTCCTCTTCGAAGAAATAAGGCTCTTGTGTCCAAATAGAGCAGTGAAGCAAAGACAGATGACCCCTAATCGGGTCATCTGTCTTTTTTACATAGGTTAGTTGAATCTGGAATATACCTTCCATACGAGCTCACGACGGCTGCTTACATCTGTTTTCAAGAAAATCGCTTTCAGATGATCCTGCACCGTGTAGGCAGTAATATGAAGTGCGCTGGCCAGCTCCTTGGTCGAAAAGCCTTTAACAATGAGCTGGACAATTTGTCTCTCTCGTTCGGACCATGAGTACACCTCGGTCATAAGCGGCAGCATGTCAGTTGCTTTAGCAGCCTCAAACCATACGGCTAGCTGTTTCTGGCCCGTATGCTCCTGTCCGCCTTGCAAAAGGGTGGCCCTGATGGTTACCCATGGGGTTCCTGCGTCTGCGGAAGGGATACATAGTCGGGCTGGTGCAGTGGCAGTGGATAGCGCTCGCAAGCATAACGCCCGGACAGGAGCCGGAAGGCTGTCTTCAAGGATTCCCTCCTGCTGCCGAAGCAGCTGTAGCCACTGCTCTGCTACTGTATTGGATGAGATCGGTTCTAGCTTATCAGAAAGTATGAGAACTCCTGGTTCAAGTTCATTTTCCGTAATCATGGCAGGGGCTGGAGATAGACCGACACTGGCCTGACGCAGATGGTAGGCAATGGATGGCGCTAACGCTTCAAGCAGTTGTTGCTCTTCCTCGCTGAATACAGGTTTTCCATGATGACGGAACAACGTAAGAAATCCCCAACAGCTCCCTTTGTACATAAACGGAACACGTAGCTCGTCCCCGAATCCGGCGGGTTGCAAAACATCTCTATATCGTGTGCTCCGATCTGGTTGGCCTTGTGTAGACCCATGTAGCGTCGCTACAGACTGTCCTTCTCGCACCAACTGATCATATTTCATCATATCGTCGTGCAGATATTCGTATTCTAGCAGTTTGTTATGAATGTCCTCCACACCCGATTCTGTAAATGCCCCCGTGGAAAGCAGCGTACGCGGATCTACTGAGGTACAGCACGCCGCATCGAAAGCAACCTGAGTACGCAAGCGGTCAATTAGGGTGTGCTTGTACGTTAGGGATGAGGGGGCTTTTTTCCCCAGATCCATGATCTGCTGTCGAGCGTCCTTAAGCTGTGCAAATTGCGTGTAATGTGCGTTCATCATTTACTCCTATCGTGAAAGCTGGAGATTCACAAACACGATTATTCAATCCCACATTTATGGGATGGTGGATATTCGTATTGTCTTTATAATTGAGAATGATTCTTAATTAAATCTACAATAAACGAATGGTCTGAGAAGATCAAGGCTAAATGTTTGGAGGAAAGCACATATGAAACATACCCCTATTGGAAATACGGACTCAAATCAACCTATGAGCTGGAATCATCCGAATGTGCATAAGTACGCGGATACGATTGCTTTAAAAATACCTGGATATGCTCATTTGTACGAGATGACAGACTGTTTGATAGCCGCACAACTTGAGGCACAAGCTCATATTCGAAATATAGATCCAAATGTGCTAATTGTCGGAGCTGGAGGCGGCCAGGAATTGATTACGCTCGGAGAGCGCCATGAAGCATGGTCCTTTATGGCAGTTGATCCCTCCGAGCACATGCTGGATTTGGCACGTAAGCGTGTGACACATGCGGGCATCAGTTCAACAATATCGTTTGTTGCAGGTACGTTGGAAGAGTCATCCAGAGGACCGATCTATGACGCTGCAACCTGCCTGCTGGTGCTTCATTTTCTTCAGAGCTTGGAAAGTAAACAGGCATTGCTACGCCAGATATCCGCTCGACTCAAGCCGGGTGCACCTTTTTGTCTAGCTTCTATTAATGGGAATTCGCAGGATCCTTCTTTTTCCATCCAAATGCAGGCGTGGAAGGATCATATGCTGAGTCAGGGCATTTCACTGGAGGATTGGGAACGATTCGCTGCTTCCATCGGTCGTGAGTCAAACCCGGTGTCCAATGCGGCAATACAGGAACTGTTGATAGATGCAGGCTTTACCCACATCACCCGGTATTATGGCGCTTTTTTAGTAAATGCATGGTTTGCGGTTAAAGAGGGAGAGACGACTTATGACAAAGGATAACATCATCATCATTGGCGGGTATGGCCATGTTGGAAAAATTATATGCACGGAGTTAAGTGAAATGTTTCCCGGCAAGGTATTTGCCGCAGGTCGTAGTCTGGAGCGGGCCACTGAATTTAGTAGACAATCGAAAGGTAAGATACGGCCCTTGCAGCTTAATATTCATGAGCCGATGGACCCGTCGATATTAGAGCAAGCTAAATTGGTTATCATGTGTCTGGATCAGGACAATACGGCCTTGGTACGTGCCTGTCTTCAACATGGGGTGCATTACATGGATATTACAGCGAATGCGGCCTTTTTGAGTCAAGTGGAGCAGTGTCATCAAGAGGCCCGAGCTTATCAGGCCACAGCCCTGTTAAGTGTAGGATTAGCTCCGGGGCTGACCAATTTGTTAGCACTGCAAGCGACACAGCTCATGGATCAGACAGATGAGTTGAACATATCTTTGATGCTAGGCTTGGGAGATCAACACGGTCAGGCTGCCATTGAGTGGACAGTAGATCAGATTCATGCCGATTTGGAGGTTATAGAACAGGGACGCCCTGTGACTCGAAAAAGCTTTACCGACGGCATAGTGGCAGACTTTGGTGCAGGAGTGGGGCGTCATCGGGCGTATCGATTTCCTTTTTCGGATCAGCAGACACTTCCTCGTACGCTCAAAGTTCCTACGGTTAGCACACGCCTTTGCTTCGATTCGCGCTTGACCACCCGGCTTCTGGCAGGGCTTCGAACGATAGGAGTATCAAGTCTACTCCGACAGCAAACCGTGCGTGATGCGGTGGTTCGCAGCTTTGGCAAGATACATCTAGGAGGGAACGTTGTAGCGGTCAAGGTAGATGCCCGAGGAACGCTCAATGGCAAGGAGACGAAGGTAGAATGTCGGCTGAGGGGGCACCATCAATCTGATTTAACCGCTAAGGCAGCCGTCTTTGCAGCGCTCGCCCTGTACCGTTCTGAGCTTCCATATGGTGTATTTCACATGGAGCAGGTTTTTTCGTGGAATCGCATGCAGGCTTGGTTGGGGCAGCAAGTATCCGCAGATATTCAGGTGAACGGACAGCATGTATAGAAGTTATATATTTTAATAAAGGACTCTCATATAATCCAAGCTTATTCAGCAATGAATTGCGGATAAGTCTTGGATTTCTTTTCCTATTGAATTACACTAGAATGAAGTACATATTTTTGGAAAAGACCTAAAGGGATGATATGAAATGTGGAACCCCTATGAAAATAGCAGACAGCATACGCAGGAACGAGGGGATATTTTATGGAAGGCCCGCGCCGTGTTGGTGAAGTTGAAGTTACAAGCCTGGTAGGCCTCTTGACCAATCCGGTCAACTAGCTAGCTGCTGAGGAGTCGATAAGAGATGGATATTGCTTATATCATAGATTTATTACGTAAACACGATGTGACCTTAGCTCCAGGCTTATCCATGCAAGAGGTTACCGATGTCGAAGGCAGGTATGATATTCACTTCCCGCCCGATTTGAGGGAGCTTCTGATGAGTGTTCTTCCCATTGGTAAAAGCTTTATCCCCTGGAGAGATACGTCACCACAGCGGATGGGTGTAATTCGGCAAAGGTTGAATTGGCCGCTGGAAGGTATGATTTTTGATGTGAAGCAACATATATTCTGGCCTCCCGAATGGGGCGAAAAACCGACAGATTCGGCGGAAGCCGTTGATATATGTAAACGTGAGATTTTACGTGTGCCCAAGCTAATCCCGATCAACGGACATCGATATATCCCAGAGCAGCCATCTGAAGAAGGAAATCCGGTATTTTCAGTGTATCAAACGGATATTATCGTGTATGGGGAATGTTTGCAGGAGTATTTCAAGCTGGAGTTTGGGGAGAAGCCTTATGAACAAATTGATTTTAATGCCGTAAAAAAGGTGCGTTTTTGGAGCAACTTTTGTGAGTGAGTGTCAGGAAGATGAATAAGTCGAAACGAAGGAAGGGGAGCATGATGTGAAGATGGAACAGGATTTGGAAGAAATCAAAGAAAGGTTGACCCAGATCGAGACCAAACTGGAACAAAAGTCGACCTCCAAGAGAATCTTGAAGTACATGATCATCATTTTCTTGTCTATTTTTTTTCTTTTATTTCTAATAGGAATTATTCAATTTGTTTCAACCTAATTGGTGCAAGAGGATGAAGGAAGGGAGCTATTTATGTCCATAGAAGCGATTATTTTTGATCTGGATAATACTCTTATTCATCGCAAACAGGCGTTTGCGGCATATACAGAGCGCTTTATAGAACGATTTATTGTGGCAGAAGAACCTGCGATCCGCGCGGCTGTCGTTGAACAGATACGTTTGGCGGATCAGGACGGATATCGGGATAAGAGGGAACTGTATACCGAGCTGCATGCAGACTTGGAACTGAAAAATCCCGATACGTCAGTACAAGAGATGTTGGGCTTTTGGTATGGTGAATTTCATAAGTTTACGGTGTTGATGGACGGGGCCAAGGAAGTGCTGTCCGAACTGCGGTCGCGTGGCTTGAAGCTTGGTATTATTACCAACGGCTCACTCCGTACGCAGCAAGCGAAAATCGACCGAGTTATGCTGAGGGATTATGTGGATTCTATTATCGTATCGGGCGGCGTCAACATCCAGAAGCCTAATCCTCGAATTTTCGAGTTGGCTCTGAATGAGCTGGGCATTGTCGATCCCGGCCATGCCTGCTATGTAGGCGATCACCCGACAAATGATATTCGTGGTGCACAAAGTGCAGGATTGCATACCATCTGGCTGGAAGGCTTTATGACGTGGCAGGAAACGGGCATTGTACCGGACTATCAGATTGGGAGTTTGCGTGAAATCACAGGTTGGCTGGATCGTCGCAGTTATTCAACGAATAAGGAGGAGGGTGCGTCATGAGTATGGAGCAGCAACCGAATCCCATTCTCTTATCGTTCCCTGACCAATTCCAGACGGAACGATTGACCATACGCGCTCCGCAATGGGGGGATGGGGCGGCAGTCAATGAGGCACTACGAGAGAGTGCGAATGAACTGCGGCCTTGGCTTCCGTTTGCAAGAAATCTTCCTACGGCAGAGGAATCTGAAATCCGTTCGCGCCAAGCCAGACTTAAATTTCTGGATCGGTCTGATATGATGTTGTATATATTTGATACGATTTCGGGAGAATTTGTAGCCAGCAGCGGTCTGCATCGTATTGATTGGGATGCACGAAGATTTGAAATTGGGTATTGGCTCAGAACATCATGGACCGGAAAAGGCATTATCACAGAGGCCGTGCACGGTATTACGAATTTTGCCATACAGCATTTGAATGCCAATCGGGTGGAGATTCGTTGTGATTCCAGAAACACGCGCAGCGCCAAGGTAGCGGAACGTGCAGGTTTTACACTGGAGGGGATTTTAAGAAACGTCGAGTATGATGAAGAGGGAAGCATGGCACACCAAATGGTTTTTGCCAAGGTGCGTGGTATTGAATTTTAGTATCCTCACATGAACAGTTTGGAAGTTGCTGATACGTTTGTACGATATTACGGAGGCTCATTATGATTAATTATATTATGAAAAATACAGACAAGTTAGTGTGCATACAATATGTCATCAGCAAAAGGTTCAGCAATCTTGCAAGCGCTAACCAAAAGAGGATGCTTTACGAATTTCCAGCAGCTTGGCGAAGATGTCCCAGCATTAGGACAGGTGATTTAGCATGAGGAGCGTTCGTAAGAGCATCATCAGGAAGGCCAATCGGGAAATAAAGGCGAAATTCCGCTGGAAGGCCCGCGCTGCGTACCTAATTGCTATGCTGGTCACGATTTTGTTGGGTTTGGGAAGCCGGGTTTTCTCCTCCCAGTTGCCTGAATTCGTTGCTAATCACTTTGGGGATGCTTTGTGGGCGTGCATGATTTATTTTGGGCTGAGAATGTTGTGGGTGAATCGTCAATTGTCTGTAGCCCTGTGGGGCAGCTTGCTGTTTTGCTTCGCCATTGAGTTCAGCCAGATGTACCAGGCTCCCTGGATTAACCACATTCGGGCAACGACGCTGGGCGGCTTGGTGCTTGGGAAAGGGTTTCTGACTGCGGATCTGATCAGGTACACGGTTGGCATTGTGGTATCCTGGGCGCTGGATCAAGGCTGTCAAAAGCTGGCGGGGAGCAATACACGTAGAGACAATGACAAACCACTCAAATAACCTGAAAAGCGAGGGTTGCGCTTGAAACAAAAGGGAAAGCGGCACAGGTTGTTCGGTAAGATGATTGGATTATGCGCAGGGTTCAGCTTGTTGTTTGCAACTATACTTATCCCAGGGCAGGCACTGGCCGAAAGACAGCTTGCTGCGCCTCTTCGATTCGACTTTGGCCCTGGGAACGTAGCTGACGGCTACACCCAAGTCACTGCCAAGGATGTTTACACGCCTGAGCGAGGCTATGGATTTACCGATCTTTCCAAGGTGGATGAAGAGGATCGTGGTGGAAGTGATGCTATACGCTCAGATTTTGTTCGTGTTCAAGGATCATCATTTGTTGTCAATTTACCACCTGCGGATTACACGCTTTCCCTTATTGCCGGAGATACTGCCGGAAACACAGACATTACGGTTAAAGCCGAGTCCATTGTCAAGGTAGAACCTACTACCAAAACAGCAGGACAATTTGTCGAGGCTGGATTTGAACTTGCACTCATCGACGGTCAGCTCGAATTGTATTTCTCAGGTAATGAAGCGAAGATTAACGCTTTGGTTATTACTCCAAAGGATGCTCGAACGGCTGGAGAACGCCCTTCGGTATATCTTGCGGGAGATTCTACGGTTCAAACCTATAAATCCGCGATGAAGCCTCAAGCGGGCTGGGGGCAAATGATTGCTCCGTTCTTCACAGATGAGCCTATTTTTGTGAACCGTTCTATTGGTGGACGAAGCACGAAAACCTTTCTGGTACAAGGGCGGTTAGATGATATTTTACGCAATATCCGTCCAGGAGATTATCTGCTCATTCAGTTTGGACATAATGATGCCGCGATCAACAACCAAGAGCGTTATGTTTCACCCGCGGATTACAAAGTTTACTTAAAAACCTACATCCAAGGAGCCATCCAACGTGGTGCAACACCTGTGCTAATTACTCCTGTTGCCCGCCGGGATTATGATGCGGCAAGTGCCTCGTTTCGGATTAGTTTCCCGGAATATGTGCAGGCCATGAAGGAAACAGCATCGGAGACAAATGTTGCACTGGTCGATCTTAGCCGCTTGAGTGTAGCGTACTATGATACACTTGGCCTCGAAGGAACACTCCCGTTATTTTTACATGTGGAGCCAGGGGTGTATCCTGCATTTCCTGATGGAGTGAAGGATGATACACATTTTCAGGAATACGGTGCGGAGCAAATAGCTCGGCTGGTAGCTCAGGGAATACGTAAGCTGAATATTCCTTTATCCTCTTATGTACAGGCGGAAGATTCGCAATAAAACATTATTTCCATAGTCATGGTATACTTAGAAAATAAGCTGGCCCTACCCAAAGATAGCATTACTTAGGCTTGGGTAGGGCTTTAATGTTCTGGATCTTAAGGAGGAAGCGAGAATGACAGTCGCCCAACTTCATAATCTTATTAACGGTCAACTCCTGTACAATCAGCATCGGAGTTTATTTTATATGCGCGAGGGTTCTGTTCTGTTAGGACCTTCAACAGAAATGACGTACTGGCTGACGCAGAGAAGCTCGGAGCTGGTCCTCATGCTTGAAAGCTTGAAGCGCCAGCATACGTATAACGCTTTTGTGACGGATGTAGCGGCTAAAATACTGTCCCAGTTTGTAAATACCAATCAGTATCTACATTTTCACACAGATCATGCGAGGGAGCTTACGGAGCTGTATGATCGACTCTTCACTCGGATTGAAAAGCTGTTTCAGAAGAAATCTATAGATAGAGCAATCCTGGACTTGCTGCTTCAGCAGCATTACGGGCATTTGAGAGATTTTTTAACTCGTACCAACGGATGTGAAATGTTTGCTAAGTATGCAGAGTGTGAGTATACCTTTTGGATACCTTGTGAGGAATATACGCCGGAGTTGCAAGCCAATCTACTAGGATTGGACATTGCTCGTTTGCAAGAGCCTGTTCTAGATGTTGGTTGCGGATCTGAGGCACGGTTAATTACTTATTTACGTGCCTGTGGAATTGAGGCTTACGGAACAGATCGGTTGGCTGAAACAGAAGGTTGTGTCACTCGAGGAGATTGGTTAGAGACCACCTTTGGAGAAAGTGCATGGGGGACGATCATTTCACATATGGCATTCTCCAATCATTTTATACATCATCATCTGAAGGCAGATGGTAATATTCATGAGTACGCTCGCAAATATATGGAATTGCTTAGAGCCATTCGGCCAGGAGGGAGTTTTATTTACAGTCCGTGCCTTCCGTTTATGGAAGAGCTTTTGGATGCCCGAATGGATTATCAAGTAGAGTATATCCAGTCATCTGAAGGTTACCGGGCCACGAAAATAACGCGTGTACATTCATAAGCGCGAGTAGTAGTCCATTCATTTGTCAGATTCATTCTTGGAATGGTAGTATAAGGATAGATATTACTCTATTTGGGATTCTGTTAATGATAAAGATTCTCATGAAGCTAATTAGACACCATTAGAGGATGATTATTAGCTGTATGGCTGCACAGAATAATAATAATTAGCTTACGGATAACGGAATTTTCAGGAAAGATTAAATCATATTTTCCTAAAAGCCGATATATGGGAATGAGGCGAGAACATACTGTTATTATACCCGCCCGAAAATGGAAGTATATAATTTGGGTTAGGAGAGTAGAAGAAGTGTCAGATCTGTATACGAAAAAAGAAGTAGAAGATTATGTAACGAACGTGGTTTTCGAACGACCTTTAGGTGTAAGCATTTCAGCCATTTTATTGATCTTTAATGGGGCACTTCTGTTGGTGACCCAGCTATTGACGCTTAATGCATTAAATGAGGCTTCTACGTTAGTAGGCATTTGTAGGGGCATGTTTCAAGGATTTATCGCGTTACTCGGTTTGGCAGGGACGACTGCCGGTGTCGGTATGTTATTTGGTAAGAAGTGGGCTTGGTGGCTGGCAGTATTTTATTTTACATATGAGACCATGCGTTATACGTGTGCAATTCTGTTTATTCCGGATGTCCCTCCAACGTTGGGCGGTGTACAGCTAAACCCTGCTCTATACTACGTAAAATATGGTATGCGTATTATTTGGAATTTGTTGTTTACGTTGTTCATGTGTCGTAGTAAAGTCACAGGTTTTTTTCAAACAAGTGGAATCCACAAGTGGAGAGCATGTATTGTATTATTCTTCATAAATGGAGTGATGGTTGGGATTGGCTGGTGGCTGATAAGATAGGTTCTTCGATGTAAAGGAGGAGATGGATAATGTCAATGGAAACGTTTCCGATTTTAGAAACCGATAGGCTTCGTTTAAGACAGCTTACAGTAGGGGATGCGGCGGATGTGTTCGGCTATTTTTCCAAGGATGAGGTCACACAATATTATGACTTGGAAAGCTTTACAGAGGTAGAGCAAGCCGAAAAATTTATTCGTTCGATGCTAACCAGATATGAGAAGCAAGAGGGCTTTCGTTGGGGGATTACGTTAAAAGAAGCTCCTAAGCGGATCGTGGGTACAATTGGATTCCATAACTGGCACAAGGAGCACTCCCGTATTGAAATTGGGTATGAGCTGGCACCGGAATATTGGCGGCAAGGTCTGATGACAGAAGCGATGAAGGTGGTCGTGAATTATGGCTTTCAATTGCCGCAGGTTCACCGTATAGAAGCCTTCATTGATCCAGATAACGAAGGCTCCAGACGGCTACTGCTCAAAAGTGGCTTTACTAAAGAAGGTCACCTAAGAGACTATTTTTATGAAAAAGGTCAATTTGTCGACGCTGTTATTTTTGGCTACCTTCGGAAGGAGTTTTCCGTGGATCGGTAAGTTTACAAATATCCCTTGTCTCCGTATGGCTGGAGTCGATCAAGCCAGGTCTGCTCCAGCTTTGTCAGTGCATCTTTGACATCAAAGAACGTTGAGTCCTTTTTCTTCAAAACGTCCAGCACTTCAAATTCAAACGAATCTTCGCCATACTCATTCCATTCCTGTTGCAGTTGTTTATTCCTAAATCCACCCATGTTCAGCTCAAAACGCCGTCCATTCAGCGACTTTAAATTCGGCGTGGAAGAGACGAAAATTTTCCCATTACGTGTATTTCGAATGCAATAGATTCCTGCCTCTGTCTTCATCTCCATGTACTGCTGCACCAATTCTTTTCTTCGATTCATTGTCGAATCCTCCTATTGTATAAACGTTGAGCTTCAAGATTCCTTCAACCAATATTCACTGCCATCCGGCTTACGATCCAATAGATTGTATTCAATCATATATCTTCGCACCGTGACATAATCGTCATATACTTCCTGTAAAATCGCATTGATATCTTTCTCATGATATATTTGTCCATTTACAAAACGGCCCGCAATTTCACGCAGCACAATCAGCTTGTGCTTTTCTTGCATTTTAAAGGTCTTTAGGCGTCCGTCTGTCCCATTCGGAAAATACTTCGTGAGTACCTTTTGCCGCTCGTTTTCCGTAATGTTGTAGCGTTCGTCCACCATCCGTGCTTGTACTGGTACTTCTACAATGGCAGGAGCGTGCCGATCTTTCTCCTTTAACAGCTCCATTAATGTGAGAAAAACCTTGGCCTGTCGTTCTTTTTCTTTGAGACCAAAGCGATGATTACGTATGGTGGATGCGCTACCGATTCCGGTTTCCTTTTGAATATCCGCATCGCCCATGCCTTGATAAAATAACTGAAGCAACCGATTCTGATGATCCGTCAGTCCAGTCAGCTTTTTGTCCAGACCGATCAAATAGTCAAACACCGATCCGTACGTCCGCTCAATATGAAGTCGCATGTACCTCTCCGCGTCATAAAATACCCCTTGATCCTGGTATATGATGCCTTGCTCAAATCGCTGTCCGTCCAGCAGGCAAATTACCTGCTCTTCTTGGCGAATATATCCTCGCTTCAGTTCTTCGATTCCAGCATTCCAGAACAGTTCGGAATGATCCATTTTAGTAAACACCTCAATTAAATGATGATTATTTTATAGACAATATAACATTTTGTTTACTTTAAATCAATGAGTGGATATTTATTTAGGGTCTCAACAATGTTCGCTATATACAAAAGAGACATCGGATTGTTATCATATGTAAATTATTGAATTGCATTAAGGCTGGATAGTTGCTATATATTGTAATAAGGTGGGTTGGTAAACTATGAACAAAATGCGATTAGAAGAAGTCATAGAAAGTGGAGATTTAAAGGAAGCGGTAAGGATTATAGAGGAGATAGGTGAAAAGCTGGACCATACATTCACTCCAATATTATTGAGATATTTGGCAACGACAGATAGTGTATTGCTAAGAAATGTAATCGCCATTACGTTAGCTGATCTAGGAGACCGTGAAGCGGTGTTGCCTCTTATCGACTTGTTAAGAAATCCAAAGACCAAGGGGAATAGAGGAACACTGTTATATGCTTTAGAATTTTTTGACGTATCTACTCATGTTGTGGCGCTGGTAGATTTACTGGATGATACCTTTGAAGCGAGTAGACAATCTTATCAACTGATAAGTACCGTACAAGATAAAATTACTAAGGCGCAAAAGGACATGTGTAGACAAAAGATAAGAAGAAAGCTAGCCGATTATAAAAACAAATATAAGCGTGACTTCTTGCTGGAATCTTTAGAGCTTTTTACATGAATCTTTTATTAGAGAGGTTTGGTTGGAGTGGTAAAAAAAACTGTTTTATTCGTGATCATCATTGTAATTGCATATATAGTTGTATCCATTACAACAGGAAGTCCGATAGAAAGAGTCCAATTTCGGAGCAATGTTACTGACTACCTACATAAAACGTACACTATGAACTGGAAAATTGATTCAATAGATTATGATTTTAAGAATGATAAATTTATAGCAAATGTGATCTCTGACTCAGGGATTTCTTTTTTGGTGGAAGAAGACTATTATAGGCAAATGATGGATAACTATGCCTCTTCTGTGTGGAGGGATGAGCTAAAGACGGCAGTGACCCAAAAAGTAAAGCAAGTTACAGGATCAGATGCAGAAGTCATCGTAAATGTATCTAGTATGGGGCAGGATGCTTTAACCTACCATGACGAGGTTCCAAGCTATTCTATGGTTAGTCAAAAACTCTCCTCAGAAGCTTCAATTTGTATTAAAGGTAACTTTTCGGCCACTCACTATCTGCAAGAGATGTTGGAAATAAAGCAGTGGATTGTTGAAAAGAAGTATGATGCTTCGTTAACGTTTAAGTCCGAAAAGGAAAAAATTTATTTTGCAATACCTGCAGAAGATCTAAAAAAGATAAAAAGTGTAGAGGATCTCAATCCTTATCGGCTTCAAAATAATTGATTAATTCTACCCAAGAAGCTAAAAGTGATGCCTTAAAATGCTAGATTCCTTGAAATATTGTGAGGAGGTATGATATAAAATGAGGCCGAGATTTGCTGTCATTGACGATGAAAGTGGGCTCACAGTTGGTTATTGTAGAGATGTGGTTGGTTTAGCGGGTGATATCATTGTCGAAACATATGAAAAGGTCATTTTTGAGCAATTTGTATTTAACGAAGAATTCATAGAAAACATAACGAAGTTAAAACAATCTATATACAACTTGTACATTGCTATTTTAAATGATGAAGAAACAGTGATCTTCATCTAATCATTTTGCTAGACTGGATAAACGAGGAGAAGTCTACACCTTGGACGGCGAATACATATCTGATTTTACAACATTTTCATAGCACTTGGTGAAGCGATTAATGGGCCCGGAGGGTACTATGGATTTAGCTTGGACAGTATATCGGACTGTCTCTGTGGAGGTTTGGGGACAGTAGGACCGTTCACGATCCATTGGAAAAACGTACATTATTTCTTGGAAAGATTCGAGGAAGAATGGGATTAAGAAGAGAGATGTTATAGATTTTCACCACAGCAATATTTTACGGATCTTCTAACGATCTTAGTATCAGGTGGTGTTACCGTGAATTTTTCTTCGAATTAAGATAGCAAAGCAAGAAGGGAATTTTTAAAATGGAATATAAATTAATGCAACCACCTTTTGTCATGAAAGAATACTTTGAAATGAGTAAAAACGAAGCAAAAGAACATTTTAATTGGTTTAAACGACAAATACCTTCACGTTTAGAGCAACTTGGCGCATTTTCACAGATACATCTGGATTATAGTGATCGTTCGCTAATAGATATTTGGGAATGGTATCTAAGGAATGTGCAGATTCAAAGTAAAAGTGCTTCAGAATTAGAAGAGGAGCATTCAGAGACTGAAGAATGGTTGAAGAGCTATATATATGAGAATAAACTCGCCACAAAATCCCAAGCTTTTACACTGGATATTGCCATTTATCTAGGAGAGGTTGTAAAAAGTAATCACAGTGGGTTGGACTGGGGAGTTGTTTTTAAACCTAAGTCGTATGTTAGCGTTAATCGCCCTGTTATCACTGGTTTGACTAGGCAAAAAGATATGGATGTGATCATGATCGTAACGAATAAAATGTTTGCAGTATTAAAGGGACAACGTAACCTTAATGCATTATTTGATATTTATCATACATGGGAAGAGTTTATTTGAAATCGCTAATAGGAATGGTTTAACGATGAGCGAATCTAATTGAGCGGAAGATCGGTAAAAAATTTGAATATTGTATAAAAAACAGAGGGCCGTAAGCATGTTAACGGCTCTCTTCGTCGTCTTCTGGCAAGTATTCGATCAGTTCACCAGGGAGTACGCCAAGGGTTCTACAAAGTGTGTTCAAGGTTGGAAAGTCAATTCGGGCGTTTGCGTTGGAGGCCAAAGCTTTAACCGTATTCCTATTAATTCCCGTAATAGAAACAATATCTTTCTGTTCGAGTCCACGGTCCTTCATAATTTTATCAAGAGAAAATCTAATCACAACAATTCCTCCAAAAAGTAATCAAGTAAACTAGTTGACATATATGAAACATAAGTGTATATTTGTAATCAAGTAATCTAGTTAACAAGATTATAAGTAAACTAAGTTGATGCCTTCATAGTATCAAAATGCTTTAAATTTAGCAACAGTCACTATTTTGATAATCCTAAAACAATTAATGCGTGAGGAGGCTTAAAAATCGTATAGAAGTTTCCTTATAAAATTCATATAACAACGTTATATAATAATTTTGAGCAGTTTTTAAAATGGATAAATTGTAATACAGGTTAATATTTCATCGAACTAAGCTGTGATAAATGAACAAAGGAATGGAGCGAGGATGTATGACAGAATGGGTAATGGGATTGGAACGGGTATCCATGGTTCAGGGGCCATATGATTTACCTCATATGTATGAGATATGCGAGGGGATTCTGTATGACCATCAATATTTCTTTTACCTCGAAAATGACATACTGTGTTTGCGCCATGTGAAGAAGGTGGAGCAATCATATCATACGCATCTTTACCTGGATGGAGAGAGCGGAGGCTTGCAGTTGGCAGAGGGTGTACAAGGGGAAGTTATGCAAGTTGTCACGGAGATCATCGAACGCTTACGCGCTAAGGATGGACTGACATTTTTATTCGATGAACTGCTGTGGCTACATGGTAGGGGCCCCATTGAATTAAACCTTTTCAATAAGAAGGATGAAGTGACCCCAAGTGGCAGACAACTTGCTACGAAATAAATGATTCTTATGCTCTATATCATGGAACTTGTAGAAAAAAATTATGATTTCAGTGAATGTACCAGTTGTTGACTGATAAAAATGAGCGGATACCGAATCAATATGGTCAATTCCACCACAACAGCATCACCAGAGGAAGTAAATCCAAAATCACCTCCCAATAATATGTTTTGCTGCTGCTTTGATGAAGGAAATTCCGGTTCATCCAAGCCATATTGTTCTTTGATTCTCTCTTTCGTTTCATGATCTATGACAAGGTTATCCTGTGCAAAGGTATAGCAGATAGGAACACTTAACTGTATTAAAAGAAGTAATGCAGCGGGTATAAGCACTTTTTTGCTTTGCATGGTTAGCTCCTATGATCTCTGTTTTTGACCTCTTAACTTTTGTATCTACCATAATGAAAACAACTTAAAAATGCAACGGAAGGATGAGAAAATAATCCCTTTACAGGATTTTATGACCAGAATATAATGGTAAATAACAGCATCGATCTACATACACTTGGTTATCGGGGTATAGCGCAGCTAGGTAGCGCGCACCCTTGGGGTGGGTGAGGTCGTGGGTTCGAATCCCGCTACTCCGATTTTATCAAAATGTCCTGCTGATGCAGCTAATGCGTCTGCCGGGCGTTTTTTTTGAATATTACATACCCTATCGGTCTATGTATCTACTGGGTTGTGACGAGCTAGTCGTATGCAACCAACGTATGTACTTGTGGAGCATTTGAGGGGAGATATGATGAAGCCACCTCTGCACTGGATTTGGAGGCGGAAGTGGCAACTCAACAATCGCTGGCGGAATGGTCTGCTGTTTGACTTTTTTAATTTGACTATAAAGATTCCTGAAGGGTCTTGGAAGAAGTGCTGTAATCAGCATAACGGGGAAGCACAATAGTGTAGTATATTCCTACAATAACGGTACAGACCCCAACTAATAAAAACAAGAGCTCAATTGAAATAAATGAAGGAAAGCTTATAGCAATGAAACCTAATGTGAGAGATTGGGACAGCATCATTAACGGATTAATCAAACCTTGCACACGTCCCATCATTTGAGGATCTACAATACGAGGAAGCCATCCTCCTATGCCAATGTTAATGAACGGAAGTATCAGTGCAATGACAAAGTTGATAATCAGAAAAGCGTAGATGTGGTTAACAAATCCAAGTATGCACATACCTATTCCGGCTACCAGAACTCCCGCTGCAATCATTTGGTGTAGCTTTAGCTTGGCGGAGATGAGAGAAGCGATTAGGGTACCAAGCAACACACCAGCTCCAAAAATAATACCTGTCCAAACCATATACTGCTCATAGTTGCCTGGAGCTAGCTTATATTTAAGAATAAACATCGGTAAAACGCTAAAACCACCATTTAAAATACCGAACATAAAAAAGCCTGAAACCAACCAAAGCAATAGTCTGTTGCGTAATATGTAAAGAAACCCTTGTTTAAAATCGATCATGACAAGTTTGAATTTTAATTGTTTGAATTGATGTGCCCCGTTCGGAAGGCGTACTTCCTTTGGAATTTTGCAGGAACGAATAAGCAGTGCAGACACAATAAAAGAAATAGCATCAATTAGGATGGCTCCAGTAATTCCAAAGTGCCAGTAGACGACGGCCCCCAGAGTTCCTCCAAATAACATGAAAAGACTCCCCATCATTTGATTGAGGCCTGCGGCAATGGTGTAATCATCTTCGCTTAATATCCCCTGTATAATGGCACTTTCGGCTGGGAAGAAGAATTTGGAGGCAGCACTACGAATGAAGAGGAGGGCAAATATCAAAGGAATCGAATCGACCCAAATAAAAATAAGCAAACATAAGGATAAAAAAGCGCTGATCCAGTCACAATTAACAGCAATTTTTTGTCTGTCCATCCGATCTGCCAGCACTCCTACCACGAGAAACACTACCAGCATCGGGAGCGAATACATTAACTCGGCAAGCGTTGCATAGTATGGCTGATTTGTAAACCGTTTCAACAAATAAAACATGAATGCAGTAACCCCGATAATTCCTCCCATTTGTGAGGCGAAGGTTGCCAGAAAAAACCTGACATAATTCTTGTTTCTGAGTACTTGTTTTAATCCAGTCACAGTTCCATCCCTTTCGCTTTCAAAGCGGTTTTTAGATGCCTAATTAAAATAATAGTGAAAAGTAGGAATATTGTACAGAAAAGTGACTTTAATGTCACTTTAAGTTTGGATTTGCATCGTATCAGACCCTCTGCCTTTTAAATTCTGCTGTTAACGATAATCATAGTGGGGTGGACTGGGAAGTTGTTTTCAAAATGGTTTGGCGTAGTATGAGGAGCAATATAAACTTAAGTAACCAGCCGACGGTTGATACCCGACGGCTGGTTATTTAAGTTGCCAGGTGTTTGATTCCTGACTTACAAATGGGTGTCAGTCTCCAATGTTAATTAAGCGAAATCCTCGCCATTTGTGGCGATTACTTTTTTATACCAGTCAAAGCTCTTCTTCTTTTTGTGGAATGGCTTGTTTTAATTGTCCGATATGTTATCTGAAATAATCCATACGGTAATTGTCTATAATGGGAGGGAGAATTACAGAATAGCCCGATTCATCTCATTTACGCATGGATATGTTGAGAAAAAGGAAATGCTCATAGCTAGAAAACTTTATACAATGGAAGAGGAATAAGAATTGTGAAATTCGACTTTTGATGAAGGATTTCATATAATGTGATCATATTGTGAACAACTTAAATTGAAGACTTAATAAAAAAATGAAAATGATTTCCGTCCAGCTATGAATTTCAAAATTTGACGGAGGGAACGAGATGACAATGGAAGAGAGTAGCAGACAGGTACCTTGGCAGGCGTATTATGGACCTAATCTAGGTTATGTGCAGGACCAGTATGAAAAGTATGTAGCGGACCCCGGAACGGTTGATCCGGCTTACCGCGAGCTGTTTGATCAATGGGGTGAGCCGCCACAATCCGAATATTCGGCTGCTTCCATGATAGACAACAAATTGCAAGGCCCCCCCACAAGTGCTTTGGGGCACCTTGATTCGAACACATTACAGAAAGCGGTTACAGCGGGGAAAATGGTGTGGAATATCCGTGAGTACGGACATTTAGCCGCCCAGATTGATCCGCTGGAACTGGATGCAGAGCAGGATACACGCCTGCTTAATCCAGCATCTTACGGTTTAACTGAACAAGACTTGAAGGCTTTTCCAGCCTCTTTAATATGGGATAACGCTCCTGCGGGAACACTTAACGGATGGGAAGCCATTCAACGGTTACGTGTAGCATACACAGGACCGATCGCCTATGAATTTAGTCATATTCACAACGAGGAGGAACGCCGCTGGCTGAACAGCTATGCAGAATCTGGCTGGTCCTCCAAGCCACTTACAACACAGGAACGCAAGTCGTTGCTAGGCAGATTGGTAGAAGTAGAACAGTTCGAAGAGTTTTTGCATAAAACATTCGTCGGACAGAAACGTTTTTCCATCGAGGGTAATGATGTGCTTGTCCCTGTTCTCGACGAGATTATTCGTCTAACGACAAATGCAGGAGCAAGTCATGTCCTGATGGGTATGGCGCATCGCGGCCGTTTGAATGTACTGGCTCATGTGCTGGGCAAGCCTTACAGTAAAATTTTCTCTGAATTTCATCATTCGCCGAATAAGGATTTGATCCCGTCAGAAGGTTCCACAGGAATTAACTACGGCTGGACTGGCGATGTGAAATATCATCTGGGTGCTGATCGTTTTGTAAAAGATGGGGGAGCAGTGCAGGCCCGTCTGACATTGGCGAATAACCCGAGTCACCTGGAATATGTAAATCCGGTAGTACAAGGATTTTCACGAGCTGCACAGGAAGACCGCAGTGAGGCTGGTTATCCGAAGCTGGATGTGAGCAAGGCAGCTACAATTATTATGCATGGTGATGCGGCTTTCCCAGGTGAAGGTATCGTGGCAGAATCACTTAATTTCACAAATTTGCGTGGCTTCCGTAATGGCGGCACGGTCCATATTATTGTGAATAATCGTTTGGGTTTTACGACAGAGAGTGTCGATTCACGTTCGACCCGTTATGCCAGTGATTTGGCTAAAGGCTATGAAATTCCAATTGTACATGTGAACGCGGATAATCCTGAAGCCTGCATTGCAGCGGCACGTATGGCTGGTGAATATCGCAATCGTTTCAAGAAGGATTTTTTGATTGATCTGATTGGTTACCGTCGTTATGGTCACAATGAATCCGATGACCCGGAAACAACACAACCGCTGGTATACCGTAAGGTGAAGAATCATCCGACGGTGAGCAAATTATATGCTCAAAAGCTGATGAAGCAGGGTATAGTGGATGAAGCGTTTAGTGCCGGTCTCATTGAAAAGGTCCAAAACAGACTGAAGGAAGCGCATGAGCATGTGAAGAATCAACCAGAACAAGAGCCGGAAATGAGTCCTGTGAAGGCGAAAAAGAATCAGAATTCTATGGTACGTACTGCAGTGGAATTGAAAAAGCTGCGCCAAATCAATGAAAACTTACTCAAATGGCCACAGGCTTTTCATGTATATCCGAAGCTGGATCGAATTTTACAGCGTAGAAAAACCGCTCTGAACGAAGGGGAAAAGGTAGATTGGAGCTTGGCGGAGACGCTGGCTTTGGCCACCATTCTCGCAGACGGCAAGCCTATTCGTATGACAGGTCAGGATGCGGAGCGAGCTACATTTGCTCACCGTAACCTTGTGCTGCATGAGCCTGAAACAGGCCGTACACATTGCCCGTTGCATACATTGCCGGAAGCACGTGCTTCATTCAGTATTCATAACAGTCCATTGTCTGAGGCATCTGTCCTCGGCTTTGAATATGGCTATAACGTGTATTCTCCTGAAACGTTAGTGATTTGGGAAGCACAATTCGGCGATTTTGCTAACTGTGCACAGGTTATTTTTGACCAATTCATCTCCGCAGGCCGTGCCAAATGGAGACAGAAATCGAGTCTAGTGATGCTGTTACCGCATGGTAGCGAAGGACAAGGACCAGAGCATACAAGCGCACGTCTGGAGCGTTTTCTCCAGTTGTCCGCACAAAATAACTGGACTGTCGCTAATTTGAGCAGTGCCTCACAGTATTTCCATCTGCTACGCCGTCAGGCTGCATTAAGCGAAAGTGAGGAAGCCCGCCCGCTTGTGATGATGTCGCCGAAGAGCCTGATTCGTAATAATCGTGTCGCTTCGCCTGCTTCTGAATTCAGCGAAGGAGCGTTCCGTCCTGTGTTGGAACAGCCTGGTCTGGGTGCACGTCCGGATCGTGTAGAGCGTATTGTACTGTGCAGTGGCAAGATTGCCATCGATCTCGAAGAAGCATTGGAAAAGGATAAGAATGAGGCAGAAGAGCGTCTGCATATTATTCGTGTGGAGCAGCTATACCCTTTCCCGGAAGAGGAAATTCGGAATATTTTCGGCCGCTTCCCGCATGTTAAGGAGTTCGTATGGGCTCAGGAAGAACCTAAAAATATGGGGGCTTGGAGTTACATTGAACCTCGTCTGCGGAATGTAGTGCCACAGGGAGCGGAAATTCGTTACGCAGGCAGACCAGATCGTTCAAGCCCAGCCAGCGGTTATCAGCAAGTACACAGCCTAGAACAACAGCGAATTATTCAATCGGCGTTGAAGCAGGATTCCAAAAACAATATTACACTTGGGAGGTAGCGGCTGTGAGCGATATTATAGTGCCAGCAATGGGAGAATCCATCACGGAAGGAACAATCTCCAAATGGCTTGTGAAGGAAGGGGATTCCGTAGGACAGGGAGATGTTCTACTGGAGTTGGAAACCGATAAGGTCAATCTGGAAATTAGTGCGGAAGAAGCAGGTGTGGTCCAGAAAATCCTTCGTCAGGAGGGAGATACTGTGGTCATCGGTGAAGCTGTTGGCTTGATCGGAAGCGGCAGTGGTGGTGCGGAATCAACCGGTGCTGGAGAAGTTGCAGCGACTCAAGCGCCTGAAGCACCGTCCGTAGCGACTTCACCGTCTTCCGTAGGAGGCGGCGTTAAAGCAGAAGAAAAGTCTGCACCGCCTATTTCATCGAATGGCGACGGGAATGGCCAGACGGCATCACCATCCGCCCGGAAGTTGGCGCGTGAGCGCGGGATTGATCTTGAGCAGGTACAGGGAAAGGACCCGCTCGGACGTGTTTTCCAGGAGGACGTAAAAACGCATAACAGCTCTGAAGTGTCACGTGCAGCATCTGTACCTGCGTCTCCCGCTACTAGCAAGCCTGCGCCTCCGTCTCCAACACAAACGGAGTACAGCAAGCCTGTGGAACGCCAGCGGATGTCTCGGCGCAGAGCGACGATCGCTAAGCGTCTTGTTGAAGCACAGCAAACAGCTGCCATGCTCACCACTTTTAATGAAGTGGATATGACCGCCATTCTCGATGTGCGTAAACGCCGTAAAGATAAGTTTAAGGAAAAACATGATGTAGGTTTGGGCTTTATGTCCTTCTTTACAAAGGCAGTGGTTGGCGCACTCAAGCGCTTCCCTACCGTGAATGCAGAAATTAACGGCGATGATATCGTACTGAAAAAATACTATGATATCGGGATCGCTGTATCTGCCAAGGAAGGTTTGGTCGTGCCAGTTGTGCGGGATGCCGACCGTCTTGGCTTTGCTGAGATCGAGAAAAGTATTGCAGATTTGGCTGGCAAAGCACGCTCCAATTCGCTTTCTCTGGCCGACTTGCAAGGAGGAACGTTTACTATAACCAATGGAGGTATTTTCGGTTCCCTGCTGTCTACGCCAATTCTCAATACGCCGCAAGTGGGTATTTTGGGCATGCATAAGATCCAACTTCGCCCGATTGCCATCGACGAGGAACGCATGGAAAATCGTCCGATGATGTATATCGCGTTGTCCTACGATCACCGGATTATTGATGGTAGCGAGGCGGTTCGTTTCCTGGTAACGGTCAAAGAATTGCTGGAAGATCCGGAATCATTGTTACTCGAAGGATAAAATAAATCGGGCAAGTGTATCTCCCCTTTACGTGTATGACAAAAGCAGACTCTTGCGAGTCTGCTTTTTTTCCTGCATAGTTATAACATAAAGCAACTGACATTACAGGCAGTAAATGCAGAGAAGGGCGGGAACCGTTTTGGACAAAGACTTGCGCTATCCGATAGGATCATTCGTTGTTCCAGATACCATTACAGAAGAACAGCTTATCGCATGGATTCACGACATTGCTGAATTGCCTGCACAGCTGCGTCAGGCGGTCGAAGGACTGAATGAGCAGCAGCTCAATACGCCTTATCGCGAAGGGGGCTGGACGATTCGGCAGGTAGTTCATCATGTGGCAGACAGCCATATGAACAGCTATATCCGTTTTAAGCTGGCACTGACGGAGGATACGCCGACGATCAAGCCATATGATGAGGGGCGTTGGGCCGAAATACCAGACGCCAGGGAGCTTCCACTGGAACCTTCGTTGCAATTGCTGGAAGGACTGCATGAACGGTGGGTGACCGTGTTACGATCGTTGGGAGAGGATCAGCTACACCGAACATTTATTCATCCTGAATCGGGCCAGACGATCCGCCTGGAACGAAACATCGGCATCTATGCCTGGCATGGCAAGCATCACACAGCTCATATTACTTCCCTGAGAGAACGGAATGCATGGTGATTTTTAAAACTATATCCAAATGAATATAAGGCAATAAAAAAGAAACCTTCAATCCCACTTTAATCGTGGTTTTAAAGGTTTCTTTTCTTATTTCCTCACAAGGCTGATGACTTGGGCGAGGTTGAATGTCCAGGTGCCTCGGAGTCTCCAGACAATGCGGAAACAGAGGCCGCCCCTGTGTTAACATGACGGTCGAGCCAGTCCACGATGTCACTCATCACCTCGTCGCGGTTTGTTTCATGAAGCATCTCATGGCGACCGTCAGGATAGAGGCGGTATTCGATGTCCTGAAGCTCTAAGCTTCGATACATTTCCACTAGTGACAACACACCTTTACCGAACAAACCCACTGGATCACGATCCCCGGCAAAAATATAAACTGGCAGTTTGGGATTGATGTGTTTCAGCGAGGAAGGCCAGTGGATTTCTTGTAATAGCCTGAAAAAATCCAGAAAAAAGCCTGTCGTACATATAGCTCCACATAATGGGTCGTGCACGAATTGATCTACTTCCTCAGGATCACGGGACAGCCAGTCGAACGCCGTACGCACCGGACGGAAGGCACGGTTAAAGCCACCAAAGACCATAGCGTTGAGCAGCATGCTGCGATGATCCATTCCTTGCAGTTTGGCTTGCAGTAGAGCAACTTGCTCTCCGAGTTTTAGGAGACCACGTCGTCCGTTGGTTCCCGATAAAATAAACCCGTGATACGTTTGCCGATCATCATACATAATTTTCTGGGTTAAAAAGGACCCCATGCTGTGACCCAGCAAAAAACGAGACTGATCAGGGAATTCCTTAGCCGCAATTTCGCCTAGCTCCAGCATGCCGTCTGCCATTCGATTAAACGCATTAGCTCCCGGCATACCCAGCTTATCAGGATCACCAGCCGTGCGCCCGTGACCGATATGATCGTTGGCATACACGCCATAACCGCAAGCAGTAAGTTTTTCGGCCAGTCGGATGTAGCGATAGGACGTCTCGCACATACCATGCGAAATTTGGACAATCCCCTTAATGGGCAAATTCTGATCAGGCAGCCAGCGGTAGGAAAAAAGCTCTGTTCCGTCATTTTCAGCGATGGTGAAGGTGTATTCCCGCATAATTAGACATCACATCCTTTAAGCATTAAGGAAGATAAGATCTAAGTACGGTCATTCCGTCATTCAGCGTGTAATCGCTCAGGTTAGCGGGCAACAGGAAGCAATCTCCAGCTTTACAGGAAAGAGACTCGGTATTATTGTTCCATGTTATGGTCCCACTGCCTTCACAAATCACGAGAATGGTGAAGCTGTCTTCCGTTGTAGAAAGTGCCCAACTTCCATCTACGATACCCTTTTCCACAACAAAATACTCACAGGCTGCCAACTGGAGCCATTTTCCAGGCTGTAAGCCGTCCGTTTTCATCGTTGTTGCGCCTGCACCTTCGTAGGAGGTTACATTGAGGGAATCCTCGATATGCAACTCACGAGGCTTGCCGTCCAGTCCGGGGCGATTGTAGTCATATAAGCGATAGGTAGTATCCGAATTTTGCTGGATTTCAGCAACGACAACGCCTGCACACAGTGCATGTACGGTTCCGGCGGGGATGAAGAACGTATCGCCTGCTTCGACTGGAACCTGGCGCAAACTGCCGAGGATATCCCCACTTTCAAGAGCTGTGCGCAGACTCTCGCGGGTTACACCTTCGGTCAGACCATAAATAATCTTGGCATCTGGCTTGGCATCAAGCACGTACCACATTTCAGTTTTTCCTAATTCTCCGGCTGGAAGTCCTGCGTAATCATCTGTCGGATGCACCTGAACGGATAAGTCATCATTACAATCCAGTAGTTTGATTAAAAGTGGGAATCGTCCGCCTTTTTCCGATACACCCTTGGCCCCGAGCCAATCCTGCCCGTAGGTCTCGCGGATTTCATCCAGTCCTTTGCCTGCCAGCTCACCATTGATAACCGTTGTTGTTCCGTTTGGATGATCGGCAATCATCCATCCTTCCCCGATATGTCCTTCTGGTGGGGTTAGACCAAATTGCTCTAAGGCCCGTCCTCCCCAAACTCTCTCTTTGAACTCAGGTTGAAATTGCAGCGGGTATGGCTTTAGCATAATTTCTCTCCTCCATATTGAGTAATGAGTGCGACCTAACAGAATAAGGAAATGAATAACGTGCCGCTGGGGCAATAACTGGGATGAATAGTACCCAAACGAGCTTAAAAAATAATATATGTAAGGCGGCTCAAAAAGCCGCTCATAACCTGAGTTTAAAATCCGACATTATTTCTTCTCAACCGCCACTACGTAAGGCGAAGCGGCTCGTTGTAATTGACGATAAATAATGCTTTGACCGCTGGAGACCGGGAGAGCAGAAGCCCATTGAAGAACGGCATCTGCTTCTTCACTGCCTCCGGCGTGTCCTGGATATAACACGGCAGTCAGAATGCCGCGTGGTCGCAGCAATTGTAAGGCAGCATCAAGTGCGACGAGCGTGCTGTCTGTATGGGTGATGACCGTAGGATCGGCGCCTTCGGAAGGCAAGTAGCCGAGGTTAAACATGACCGCAGCGACTTTGCCATGCAGCATGTCCGGAACGGCCTCCCGCATTTGCTCATGACCTTGTAGCAGTAGCGATACTTCTGCTAATGAAGGAGAAGCGTTTTCTTCCAGTCGACGACGGGCGCAATGCAGTGCTTCTTGTTGGATGTCGAAGCCATAGACACGGCCCCGTTTACCAGCAGCTTTTGCCAGAAACAACGTATCTGCTCCTGTGCCGATAGTGGCGTCTATAGCAGTATCGCCTGGCTGCACCCGCGCAGCCACCAATTGATGAGCGTAGCTCAGGACGGATAGGAAGCCCATTTAAGGTTGCCTCCAGTATTTTCCCTGCCACGTTTCACGTGACTTCAGTTCATGATCAATGGCATTAAGCACTTCCCATTTTTTAAGCGACCACATGGGTCCCATTAGTAAATCGCGTGGAGCATCCCCGGTTAACCGATGAACGATCATTTCGGGAGGTAAAAACTCCAGCGTATCAACTATCAGCTTAACGTATTCGTCCTTTTCTAGAAAGCGTAGCAATCCCGCTTCATATTGCTTGACCATGGGCGTTTTGCGCATGAGATGCAGCAGGTGGATTTTGATGCCCTGCACATCCATAGCGGCTACCGCCCGTCCCGTATCGAGCATCATTTCATGCGTCTCTTGGGGCAGACCATAAATGATGTGGGCGCACACGCGGATATTCCGCTTGCGCAGCTTTTCCACCGCATCCAGATAGCATTGAGTATCGTGAGCGCGGTTAATCAGCTCTGAGGTCGATTCATGGACAGTTTGCAGACCCATTTCGACCCATAGGTACGTGCGTTCGTTTAGCTCGGCAAGGTAATCCACTACATTGTCAGGCAGGCAATCAGGACGTGTAGCGATAGACAGACCGACAACACCGGGCTGCTCCAGAATAACCTCGAAGTATTCTCGCAGTTCCTCAACCGGGGCATACGTATTAGTATAGGCTTGAAAATAGCCAATATATTTGGCGTTTGGCCATTTTAGATGCTGCCGATCCCGAATCGTATTGAACTGGGTGACCAGATCATCACGACGACGCCCGGCAAAATCACCCGATCCGCGTGCGCTACAAAAGGTGCAACCCCCTTTAGCGATGGAGCCATCGCGATTCGGACAGGTAAAACCGGCATCCAGCATGACTTTGAACACTTTATTTTGAAATTGCTCACGCATTTCGTAATTCCAAGTATGGAACCGTTTATCTCCCCACAGGAGAGGAGCAGGCAATAAATCTGTTTTCATGGGTGTACTCCTTTTTTTACGATCACCCTATTGTAACAAAAATCAGTCTTCATTGGGAATCATTTGACCGAACAAGTCAATAAAATGTGCGTATTTTATGGCGTTGCGGATTGAAAAAGGTTACACAATGTGTTATATTGTAAGCGGTACCAGACATACAATAAAAGGACTGTTTTCGATCCTGAAGATAAAAGTTATCCGTTGCTAATGATTATTCTTCAGGGAGGCAGCTATGCTGTTTCTATCGCCTGTTTTAGGGTAAGTGCACGTCGGTTCCATCACAAATAACCCGTGAGGTGATCTTTTATGAATGCGCAGGATAAGACGCGTATGGATAAAGTTACTGTTGAGTTAACCTTTGATGAGGCGTTGGCATTGACTGGTGTCCGTTTTGGGCAGGATCGTCAGATTGGAACGACCGCACGTCAAAAAATCAGAGCGGCTTGCCAAAAGACAATTGATTTTTCACCTGCTGATGGGGTAGACTATGAACAATTAAATTAGTTGGACCCCAATCCAAATATATTGAAAAAGGAATTTCATTTCCGTATCTTCAAGCGGGGGTGAAATTCCTTTTTCCTTGATAACAGAGTATATGGAGGAGTAACATGCGTTTACGCGGAAGAAAAGGAATTCGGGAAAGTCTGGAAGAACAGCAGGACCTAGTCATCTTGGAGCCAGCACAGTATAAGGGGAAATGGCAGCAGCTTTTTGGTAATGATCGTCCCATTCATGTAGAGTTCGGTATGGGTAAAGGGCAATTTATAAGCCAAATGAGCTTCCGGAATCCGGAGGTTAACTATATTGGCTTTGATATGTATGATGAGCTGGTTCGCCGTGCAACAGAAAAGTCTCGTCTGGCCTGGAGTAATTCAGAGGTTGATACGCCGCCTAATATCAAATTGGCACTGGCAAACATTGAACAGATCGAAAATGTTTTTGAACCAGAAGAGATTGAACGCATTTATCTGAATTTTAGTGATCCCTGGCCTAAAGCCAAACATGCACGTCGTCGTTTGACGCATCCGCGTTTTTTGGACAAGTACCGTCAGCTTTTGAACAGCAAAGGACAAATTCATTTTAAGACCGATTCGGAGACACTGTTTGAGTTTTCTCTGAATTCGTTTGCCGATAGCGGTTTGCAGATGACGAATATTTCGTTAAACCTTCATCGTGAGGGGATTAACGAGGAGCATGTCATGACGGAATATGAACAAAAGTTTATGGGCAAGGGTATGAATATTCATCGAGTCGAGGTGCTGATCGGCAAAGATGCTTTGGAAGAGTACGGAAAAACACGCCTTGAAAAGTACGGGAAATAAAAACAGATCAAATGGATAAAATAAGACAGGGTGCTTCCTTATTAGGAAAGCACCCTGTTCGGTTCCAGTATATCCAAAATACTCTGTGCGCTCTGAAGAGGATAATATCGCGCTACATTATGGACGTGCTCCTGTCGCTTGCGGACGATTTCTGGAAAATCGTGTAGCAGTCGGTTCATCCATTTAACGACAACATCCAGCGAAGTAATCGGTTCTCCGAAGCCTTGAGCCGTAAAGTATTGACAATTTTCCTCCTCCTGTCCAGGGAGAGGTTTGTGAAACAGCATCGGAATCCCTTTGGCCAATCCCTCGGTGCATGTCATTCCGCCGGGTTTGGTGATGAGCAGATTCGATACCTCCATTAATTTGTCGATTTCCCGTGTAAATCCGAAGATATGAATATTTGGATGATTAAACCTGGGATCCAACTGCATTTTACGACGAATTTTATCATTATGCCCCAAACAAAAAATAAATTGAATGTTATCTCTCCACTGAGTAAGCGAACGATGTATGACTTCGTCATTCATAAGGCCCCAGCCGCCACCCATAACGAGTACGGTCGGGATGGGTTTAAGTCCAAATTGTTCTCTAATTTCATCGTGCCCAGGATGTTCCCAAAAATTTGGATGAACGGGAATACCGGTCACCTGGATTTTCGAGACGGATACTCCGCGTGCGCGCAGCTTACGCATGACTTCAGGCGTAGATACAAAGTACCGGTCAACCTCGGGACTAATCCATGTTCCATGTGCATCGTAGTCTGTAATGACAGTACAAAGCGGAACATGTAAGCCTAAGCGCTTCAAACGTGAAATTACCGCGCTTGGGATGGGATGAGTACATACCACCAAATCGGGACGAAGCTGCCGGAGAATGTTTCGGGTCTGCGTGTAGAACAGACGGTGCAAAGCGAGCGTTGTAAGACGGTTTAATGATTTTTTGTACTGATGACGGTAAACCAATCCGACTAGACGAGGCTGCGATACAACAGTCTTCTTGTATGCTGTAATAATAAGCGGGGCCATTCTTGGATTCAAAAAACTCCCCAGCTCCAGCACTCTGGTCTGCACATTCGGAGAAAGCTTCCGCAAACTGCTTGAGAGCGCGTAGGCAGCTTGAGTATGTCCGGCACCGAAACCTTCCGATAATAATAACACTCGTTTTTTAGCCACTCTCATTTCACCTGTTCCTGCTGGGATGTTCTCAATCATACCATATCGGCTTTAAGGCCAGAATGCAACCGTTCCTATTGCTGCAGACGTTCCGATGACCGCTCCTGCGAGTACATCCGTTGGGTAGTGAAGACCCAGATAAATTCGAGAAAAACCAACAATTGTCGCTACAGGCAACAGCAGCAATGTTAGCATCGGTGACTGTAGCATGAAAGGCACGGTAGCTGAAAAAATAGCGGTCGTGTGCCCTGAGGGAAAAGAATGGTCCGACAAGGGGTTGCGGAATGTATTTGTACCTGGTAGCGCCAAATACGGGCGAATCCGCGGGTACAGCTTTTTAACGATAGCTACGGGGATGTGACTGACCCCGAGAGCGATGGCTCCCTTCATACCGGTATCTTTCCACGGATTCGGAGCGAGCCACCAAATAAGGAGTGTGGAGGCTATAGTAAAGGTAGCCCCGCCTAAATGTGTGAGATAATAAAGCCAGAAGTTCAAAAAACGGTTGTGTAAGCGTCCGTTGATCCATTTGAACAACTGCTGCTCCAGATTTACAAGTTTTACGACTAGACGTTGCATTTGGTTTCCTCCGGTTGCCGGTTCAGGTCAGTCGGCAAATATTTTGAGTCGTTTTGACATAATCAGACCATAAGTAATTATTCTCTTGCTCTCATCATATTTTTAAACGCTGTTCATTTCAAGAATCACTAAAGATTCATAACTTACTTGGTTCAATTCTACACAAAAATGTTAATGGAATATAAGCCAAATTGTATAACTTTCTTTGCGTTCATCCGTCTAATAAGATAGAGTGTTTAGAAGTGGTTGCTAATTGGCCCACAAAAAGGAGGGACCAAAGAAATAAAAAGTTAGCAAATGGATGAAAATAAGACCTAAGCGTCACCAATGAGAAGACCAGCGCCGCATTCTCGGTTCAAACGGGAGTTTGTTGTGTTTTTTTGCTGCTGAGACCGGTTTAAGGGCTTTGACAAAAGATTGAAAACCAACGAAAATCGTAATGGCATTCCTGTGTCAGCCAAAAGGGGGCTGCGCACAGCCAATGAAGAAAGCAAGGGTCGGGTCAAAAACTACAGAAAAGGCGCGCAAAGCGCCGCAACTTGCGCTACACAGATAGAAAACAAACAAACGCAAGATTTTAAGGGGTATAAAAAAGGGGGTAACAAGAGATCATGTTAGACGCTATTTTCGTGACGCTCCAGGTCATACTGGCGGTGATCGCAGTCTATCAGTTTGCATTCTCCTTGTTCGGATTGGTTCGCAAGAAAAGGAAAGAGCACGCGGCTCCAGAAAAATCATTTGCCATTTTAGTCGCTGCCCACAATGAAGAACAGGTTGTCGGAGCATTGATGGAAAATTTGAAGCAACTTGATTATCCGAAGGAACTTTACGATGTGTTCGTAATCTGTGATAACTGCACAGATAAGACTGCGGATATTGTTCGCGCTCACGGCATGAATGCTTGTGAACGTACGAATCCAAATCTGCGTGGTAAAGGCTACGCTATTGAGTGGATGCTCAAGGAATTATGGGCTATGCCGCGCCAATATGATGCCATTGTCATGTTTGATGCTGACAATTTGGCGCATACCAATTTCTTGAGTGAAATGAACAATGATCTGTGTACAGGTGCCCGTGTTATTCAGGGGTACATTGATACTAAGAATCCTGAGGATTCTTGGATTACAGCGGCATACGGGGTATCTTATTGGTACATCAACCGTTTGTGGCAGCTGTCACGTCACAATCTGAACATGGCTAATTTCCTCGGTGGTACAGGCATGTGCTTTGAAACAAATCTGCTTAAGGAAATGGGCTGGGGTGCAACAAGTCTCGTAGAGGATTTGGAATTCACCATGCGCTGCACACAACGCAACGTATATCCAAGATTTAATTACGATGCCAAGGTATATGATGAAAAGCCGTTGACGTTCAAAGCTTCGTCCAGACAGCGTCTGCGCTGGATGCAAGGTCATTTCACGGTTGCTCGTCGTTATTTCTTCCCGTTGCTGTGGCAAAGTATCAAGCATAGAAGCCTGATTAAATTCGATATGGCTCTTTATGGTCTAAACGTGTATATCGTACTGCTCACCTTCTTGATGACAGTAGCTATGTGGATAGATATTGCGTTATTTGGTGGACCTAATATCGAAAATATTTATGTGCAATTCCCGGCTTGGACCGGTGCTATAGCTGTGGGTCTGAATATTGCTACCTTTGTGATCGCAATGATTTTGGAAAAGGTCACGTTCAAAAAAGTATATCTGTACCTGCTGCTATTCCCGGTATATCTGGTCTCGTGGTATCCGATTACGTTCTATGCGTTCTTTACACAGAACAACAAGCAATGGAGCCATACCCAGCATACGCGTGTCGTTCGCCTGGAAGAGGTTCAGAGCAAGCAAGGTTAATTGGACGGTGAAATAGGACTGAAGATCGGTGTCATTCATTTTTTATTAAAGTGTTGACACCTCGATTGCACCGTGATAAGATATTTGAGTATGTTAATTGAAAAGTATGGATTAACAAGTAGAAGGTCCGACTTCTCACCTGCCCGGTATTGCCGGCTGGTCATGATCCAATGATTTGTGAATTGAACTTTCATGATGAATTGAGTATCAGACAGGGATGTCGGCTGTATAGTCGTCATCCCTTTTTTGTGCTTAAACACAATACAACAATAACAGGTTCTGGAGGTGGAGGGTTATTAGTAAGGAACATATGATCAATGATGAGATTCGGGTGAGAGAAGTACGTCTAGTTGGTGCGAATGGGGAACAAATCGGGATTACACCGACGCGTGAAGCTTTGCAAATGGCGATTGACGCAAACTTGGATCTCGTAAACGTGGCGCCTCAAGCGAAGCCGCCCGTGTGTCGGATTATGGATTACGGTAAATTCCGCTATGAGCAACAGAAGAAAGAAAAGGAAGCCCGTAAAAACCAGAAGATCGTTGACATCAAAGAGGTATGGTTCCGTTCCAACATCGAGGAACATGACTACCAAACCAAGTTTCGCAATGTGGTAAAGTTCCTGAATGAAGGGGACAAGGTGAAATGCTCCGTTCGTTTCCGCGGTCGTGAAATTACCCATGCTAATGTGGGTCAAAAAATTCTCGAACGTGTGAAATTGGAAGTTGCTGATCTTTGTACCGTGGAGCGCCAACCCAAGCTCGAAGGACGCAGCATGATTATGATATTGGCTCCAAAGAGTCAATGACAAATTAAGGAGGAAGTTCAATGCCTAAAATGAAAACACATAGCAGCCTTAAAGGCCGCTTCAAAATTACCGGTACTGGTAAAGTAATGCGTTACAAAGCTTACAAAAACCATTTGCTTTCCCACAAATCCAAACGTGCAAAACGCGTTCTGGGTACTAACCCTGAGATGGCACCTGGGGACGTTAAGCGTCTGAAACAAGGTCTTGCTAACCTGAAATAGCACTAGCACTGCAATGAATGAAGTATAAACATTATTTGGGAGGTCTATTGATATGGCAAGAGTAAAGGGCGGATTCGTCGTTCGTCGTCGTCATAAAAAAGTATTGAAGCTTGCTAAAGGTTATTTTGGTTCCAAACACCGCATTTTTAAAACAGCTAACGAGCAGGTAATGAAATCGCTTGTTTACGCATACCGTGACCGTCGTCAGACGAAACGTAACTTCCGCAGACTGTGGATCGTGCGTATCAACGCAGCAGCTCGTTTGAACGGTTTGTCTTACAGCAAATTGATGCACGGTCTGAAATTGGCTGGTGTGGACATTAACCGCAAAATCTTGGCTGATCTTGCAGTCAATGATATTAATGCATTCAACTCTTTGGCAACTGTTGCTAAAGGCAAAATCAACGCTTAATTATTAATAATGAAGGCGTGGAAACCGCGAAAGCGGTAAAAAGGTATCCCAAGCAGTACGCTGTGTAGGGATGCCTTTTTTTGTACATACTCAATGTTACGGAAAAGACTTCGTTTTCTCCAAAATACGAATAAATATGACGTGAGATGGAAGAATGTATGTTTTTTTTAACTTTGTAACGCTTACATTGATGAGATTTTAAAAAAAATTGACCCAAGGTTATTAATTGTCTAGATTTTAGCCGATCATAATTGTATAATCTCTAAAGTAAGTCTTCTGTACGATCTGTCTCGTCAGTAAATGACATGCAATGAGCATGTACATGTTCAAAGAAAAGAGACAGTCCAGGGATCTAACACTAAGGGGGAACAGTATCAGCATGAAGAAAATGTTCAGTATGTCTTTGGTTATGCTGCTGGCGATCTCGGTCATTCTCGCAGGCTGCGGTAACAAAAATCAAGGTGCGTCCAACGCAAATGGTGGAGACACAGGTGGTTCTGCCAAAACATCGAATGTCCAAATCGGCATGGTTACAGATGTGGGTGGAGTAAACGACAAATCGTTTAACCAATCTGCTTGGGAGGCACTACAAGCCACTGAGAAAGAATCGGGCGTTAAAGTTAAATACCTGCAAAGTAAATCCGATCAAGATTATATTCCTAACCTGAACCAATTTGTTAAGGGTGATTTTAACCTGACTTGGGGAATCGGTTTTAATCTGGCGAATGCGATTGGACAAGTAGCGAAAGACAACCCAAGCAAGAATTTGGCGATCATTGACAGTGTCGTGGATGCGCCTAACGTAAAATCGGTTGTTTTTGCTGAAAATGAAGGTTCCTTCTTGGTGGGAGTTGTAGCTGGTAAGCTTACCAAAACAAACAAAATTGGTTTTGTGGGTGGACAAGACAGCCCATTGATCAAACGTTTTGAAAAAGGATTCGAAGCAGGAATTAAAGCTGTAAATCCAAATGCAAAATTGGAAGTTAACTACACAGGTGCATTTGATAAGCCGGACCTGGGTAAAGCAGCAGCAGCGACGATCTATAACAGCGGTGCGGATATTATTTTCCATGCAGCTGGTGGATCTGGTACAGGTGTATTTAATGAAGCACTCGCACGTAAGCAACAAGGCCAGCAAGTATGGGTTATTGGCGTAGATAAAGACCAATCGCTTGAGTTTGGTGACGACGTAACATTGACTTCGATGGTAAAACGTGTAGATGAAGCTGTAAAACGCGTATCTAAAGAAGTAATTGATGGTAAATTTAAGGGCGGTGTCGAGACACTGGCTCTGAAGGATAATGGTATTGGTTTGGCAGACACATCAACGAAAAACGTACCTAAAGACGTGCTTGATCTTGTAGAACAATACAAGCAAAAAATTATTAAGGGCGAAATTACAGTTCCTTCGAAATAAGTTTTGGCTTGAAGAACATAGAAGTAGCGACAAGGCTGGTTCATAAGACTAGCCTTGTTCTTACGTCTGGAGTTATATGGATTATAACGGGCAAAATCAGCTCATTGGAGCACATACTATAAAGTGTATAAGGGTGATCTCATGGATGCAGCGACCCCCGTCGTTGAGTTAAAGCAAATTACAAAACGATTCCCCGGCATCGTTGCCAACGACTCCATCAGCATCAAGCTGCATAAGGGAGAAATTCATGCCCTTTTGGGTGAGAATGGCGCGGGTAAATCTACGCTTATGAATATTCTTTTCGGACTGTATCAGCCGGATGAAGGGACAATTGAAATCGGAGGTAAACCCGTACAGATTGATAGTCCAAATAAGGCGATTGATCTGGGGATTGGCATGGTGCATCAGCATTTTAAACTCGTACAGCCGTTTACCGTTACCGAAAATATTGTCCTGGGCTCGGAGCCACGTAAGGGTCTGAAAATCAATTATAAAAAGGCTGCCGCAGAAGTACAGCGGTTGTCTGAGCAGTATGGTCTTCAGGTAAATCCGAATGCCAAAATTGAGGATATATCTGTTGGTATGCAGCAACGTGTAGAAATTATCAAAACGCTCTATCGCGGTGCAGATATTCTGATTTTCGATGAGCCTACAGCTGTACTGACACCGCAGGAGATCACTGAGTTGCTGGACATTATGAAGCGCTTGGTCGCTGAAGGCAAATCAATTATTCTTATTACTCATAAACTTAAAGAAATCATGCAAATTGCAGATACCGTTACGATCATTCGCCGAGGTCAGGTTATTGATACGGTCAAGACGTCTGAAACAACACCAAATGAGCTGGCTGAGAAAATGGTGGGCCGTCGTGTGTCCTTTAAAGTGGACAAGCAGCTTGCGCAACCAGGACAAACGGTACTGGAAATGAACAATGTAATTTCTAAAAACAAGGATGGCATTAATGTTCTAAATGAGTTGAACCTGCAGGTCAAGGCGGGCGAGATTTTGGGGATTGCCGGAGTAGATGGAAATGGACAGAGTGAGCTGATTGAAGCTTTGACAGGCTTACGCAGAGTGGATGGCGGAAGCATCCGTTTGCTCGGACAAGAGGTGGCCAATCAGCCACCACGCAAAATTTCAGAGGCAGGCGTTTCACATATACCGGAGGACCGTCATAAGCATGGGTTGGTGCTCGATTTTTCTATGAGTGAAAATATGGTGCTGGAGACGTATTACCAGGCGCCTTACAGTAAAAATGGCTTCTTGAACAAAGATGCTATAGAGAAACAGGCCAAAAGTCTTATCGAAAAGTTTGATGTAAGAACACCGGATATTCACACGAAGGCAAGAGCATTATCTGGTGGGAACCAGCAGAAGGCTATCATTGCGCGTGAAATTGATAAAAATCCAGACCTTCTCATTGCAGCACAGCCTACACGCGGTCTGGATGTCGGAGCTATTGAATTTGTCCAGAAACAACTGATTGCCCAGCGGGACCAAGGTAAAGCTGTGTTGCTCATATCTTTTGAACTGGATGAGATTATGAATGTATCCGACCGAATTGCTGTCATCTATGAGGGCAAGATTGTCGGGGAAGTGCTGCCAGAAGAAACGAATGACCAGGAACTGGGACTGATGATGGCAGGAAGTGCAGTGAAGAAAGGAGTAGAGAATGGCTAATCTATTGAAAATATTCACAAAAGACTCCTTTGTACTGGCGCTGGTCTCTATTATTTTGGGTCTCCTTCTGGGTGCTATTGTGATGCTGATTGGCGGGTATGACCCTATTGTGGCCTATTCTGCTTTGTTTAGCCGTGTATACGGAGATTCTTATAACTTTGGAGAGGCTATCCGTGAGATGACTCCGCTGGTTTTAACGGGGTTGGCATTTGCTTTTGCGGCCCGCGCCGGATTGTTTAATATTGGCGGCGAAGGTCAGTTTCTGGTAGGTATGACAGCTGCTTCGATTGTGGGCATTAAACTCCATGGGTTGCCAGCTATCATACATGCACCGTTGGCTGTGATTGCAGGTGCAGTTTTCGGAGGCCTGTGGGCTGCGATTGCTGGCTATTTGAAGGCCAAACGAGGCGTGAATGAAGTTATTACATGTATTATGATGAACTGGATCGGTCTGTATTTGGCTAATTTGGTGATCAATCAGTTCGCACTTATGGATGGTGAAAATCGTTCTGTGGATATTCAGCCTTCTGCTTCAATTTCCATCGAATGGCTGTCCCAGATGATGGGGAATGCTCGGGTACATTGGGGTACGGTTATTGCTGTGCTGGCGGCAGTCTTTTTCTACATTTTCATGTGGAAAACAAAGCAAGGCTATGAGCTTCGGGCTGTCGGATTTAATCAGGATGCATCCCGCTATGCAGGTATGAATGTAAATCGTAATATCATAAAAGCGATGTTCATTAGTGGAGTTTTTGCCGGATTGGCAGGCGCCTTTGAAGTACTAGGAGTATTCCATTATCAATCTGTCATGGCAGGATCACCGGGAACCGGCTTTGACGGTATCGCTGTAGCTCTGATTGGGATGAATAACCCATTCGGTGTGCTGCTCGGTTCTGTTTTGTTCGGAACGCTTACGTATGGTTCTGCGGGGATGAGCTTTAGCGCAGATGTACCGCCCGAAATTATCCGGGTTGTCATTGGCTCGATTATTTTCTTCATTGCGGCCCAAGGTATTGTACGTTGGGTTGTGAAGCCGCTCTACTCCAAGCGGAAGAAAGAGAAGGTGTTGTAAAATGAGTTGGTTAACACTTGGTGAATTAATCCATACAACGCTCGTTTTTGCGACGGCGATTATTTTTGCGTCTCTCGGCGGAGTTTTTTCAGAAAAATCCGGTGTAACGAACCTCGGGTTGGAAGGACTTATGGTATTTGGAGCGTTTGCAGCGGGTGTTGGCGGATTTTATGCCGAGCAAGCTGGACTAGGAGGCACCTCTGCGGCTTGGGTAGGTGTGCTGTCAGCTGCGGTGTTCGGTATTCTGGTTTCGCTAATTCATGCTGTGGCCTCTATTACGTTTAAAGCCGATCAGGTAATAAGTGGTATAGTTATCAACTTTTTGGCAGCAGGTAGTACACTGTACATGGTCAAGCTTTTATTTGAGGGTGATGGTGACACGGGTCGGATTCAGGGTTTCAACGAAATATCCATCCCTTACCTTGTGGATATCCCGATTGCAGGAAAAGCCTTTTTCCAAGCTTACCCAACGACATATCTAGCCATTATATTGGTTATTATTGGATATTTCACCTTGTATAAAACACCGTTTGGCTTACGTTTGCGTTCCGTTGGGGAGCATCCAGGAGCGGCCGATACAGTGGGAATTAAAGTGAATCGTCTTCGTTATATTGGTGTTATGATCAGTGGGGCGTTGGCTGGGATTGGTGGTGCTACCATCACCCTGACTACAACGAATATGTTCTCGCACAATACAGTTTCGGGGCAGGGATATATTGCTATTGCCGCTATGATTTTCGGTAAATGGAATCCGCTCGGCGCTTTTGGCGCAGCAGTGTTTTTTGGTTTTTCACAAGCCATTCGCAACTATGTGCAGCTGTTCGCATGGTCCCAAAGTATTCCCCAGGAAATTATTTTTATGTTGCCATATCTCCTAACGATTATTGTACTGGTAGCGGCTGTCGGACGTTCACGTGCTCCGGCCGCTTTGGGTCAACTTTATGATCCAAGCAAGCGTTAAAACTTATAAACAGCTGATGTGTATGTTTTGAAAATGTACATTGGTGTATAAAAAATCTGGTATCTGCATGTGCAGGTACCAGATTTTTTTATATTGTGCAGGCATTTAAACATACGCCACTGGCATGAATGGAATAGACTGTGCTATGCAGATTGGACGGGACGCTCGGCCCCTGTCAGCTCCGGTCTATTTTGTGGTGGTGATGAGCTATCAAGGAGCCGTTCAATCTGTCCATCCGTTGAGAAAGAAGGAGGAAATACGATGAAACAGGCAGTAACCAGAAAGCAGGTGGAGAAGCTTGTTGGCAAAGTCATCTTTGCTACTCGCAAGGATGGTTCCCAGGTCAGCGGCAAGCTGATTCGCATTTCGGGTAACCGACTGGTTCTTCAACCAAACCGCAAGAAAAAAGTAAACACGAAGGCGATTATTCCTCTGGTGCTGTTTGACTTGCTTGCCATCGGCACAGCTCCATACATTGGTGCCTATGGTGGGGGATATGGTGGCTACGGTCCAGGTTATGGAGGACCAGGATATGGTCCGCAGCCAGGCCCGTATACAGACGGGGGGTACCCCGGAGTAGGATATCCGTATTACCCTAATTTATTTTAGTCATACAAAATCTTGAGCTCGAAAAAGATACTTTTTACAGTGACTTTTCGAGTTCGTGGCATCGGCTCAGAGCTACGTAGCGCAGCATTTGATATTGATGACGCAGATAAAAATGGATCCCCCTGATATTGTCTTCGTCCACCATAACTTTAGCCCGCTTGCAGCGACGCAGTCGTCCGTAGTGTTCGGCATGCTCCAGCAGTTTTTTTCCGTATCGCATACCTTGATGAGCTGAAGAGATTGCGATCAAATCAATGTATAATAGTTCGCCATGCAGCATAACATGAATGAAGCCAACAACCTGTGCATTATCCGGTCTGCAAGCCACAAAAGTGATGCCCCGGTTTAAGCGCCGGGGTAATTCTTTGCGTATTTGTTCCATTTCTTGGGCACTTAAATGCGATAGGGGGACAAGCTCTTGCTCGATGAGACGAAAGATAATGCTGTCATCTTGATAGCTGCGTTTTCGAATCATAAACGGGCCTCCTTTTCTACCCTTTTAACAAGATAAGACGTGGCTTTGGAGGAGTGCACTGTCTCACCGTGTGGTCTTTTTTATAATATGCGGGTACCTCTTACAAGCGTGCGACTCTGAGGTGCTTCAGAAAAGAAACATAAATTTTTATGAAATATGGGTATTGACTATCCCAGATGAGAGACATATAATGTGTCTAAACATTTGAAAGAATGACATGAACTCAACGGCAATGAAGAGGACGAAGTGATTAGGGCTCTTTTGTTCAGAGAGTGAGGCATTAGCTGCAAGCTTCACCAAAATCCCTTTTTAACGAGCTCACCTTGGAGCTGTTTTCCTGAAAAGTATTTGGGCCCGATGATATTAACGGTGCGCTGAATCACCTATTAGGGAAAATCGTACGGTCTACGTTACAGACGCCAGATATGGAGATCCTTTGTGATTTCTGTACCTGCCAAGGTTCGATATTGCGAAATATCGGGCAAACACGGGTGGTACCACGGAAGCTACAGCCTTTCGTCCCTCAGTAACAGCAAGTCTGTTCTAGGGATGAAAGGTTTTTTTGTTTTTACAAATGTCAGATGTATGTAAATTTTGTAAAGGAGGATGACCAATGAGTGCACAAATTCCTGAAGTTAGGTCAACCAATGAATTACGTGAAAAGTGGATGAAGCCTGAAGTGATTACAGGTTCGGAAATTTTACTCCGTAGCCTGTTGCTGGAGGGAGTAGATTGTGTCTTCGGATATCCTGGTGGTGCAGTGCTTTATATCTATGATGCCATGTATGGCTTTAAGGATTTCAAGCATGTCCTCACTCGTCACGAGCAAGGAGCTATTCATGCGGCAGATGGTTATGCACGGGCGAGCGGTAAAGTGGGTGTCTGTATCGCCACTTCCGGACCTGGAGCGACAAACCTGGTAACTGGTATTGCGACGGCTTTTATGGATTCGGTGCCGTTAGTGGTCATCACGGGTAACGTTATATCTTCCCTGATCGGTACGGATGCTTTCCAGGAAGCCGATATCACGGGAATTACAATGCCGATTACGAAGCACAGCTATCTGGTAAGAGATGTAGAGGATCTGCCGCGAATCATCCATGAGGCATTTCATATTGCCAACACAGGGCGCAAGGGACCGGTGCTGATTGATATTCCGAAGGATATTTCTGCAGCCCAGACGTTGTTTGTTCCACAAACGGAACCTGTGACCATGCGGGGTTATAACCCGAAAGTGATACCCAACAAAATTCAACTAGACAAGCTAACTCAAGCTATTTCCGAAGCAGAACGTCCATTCATTCTGGCAGGTGGAGGAGTTGTATACTCCGGTGGACATGAAGCACTTTACGAGTTTGTTCGTAAAACGGAAATTCCTATTACGACAACATTGCTCGGATTAGGTGGTTTCCCAAGTGGACATGAACTGTGGACGGGGATGCCGGGGATGCATGGAACATACACCTCCAATCAAGCGATTCAACAGTCAGATCTGTTGATCTGTATCGGAGCCCGCTTCGATGATCGGGTAACAGGCAAGTTGGATGGGTTTGCTCCTCAAGCTAAAATCGTCCACATTGATATCGACCCTGCTGAAATTGGAAAAAATGTTGCAGCGGATATTCCTATCGTGGGTGACGTGAAGGCAGTGCTGGAATTGCTGAATCAGGATGTGAAACGTGCGGATCGAGCTGATGCATGGAGAGCGCAAATTCAGCATTGGAAGAAAGAGAAACCTTATTCATATAAGGATTCTGAAACGGTGCTTAAACCACAATGGGTTGTTGAGTTGCTGGATGAAACGACCAAGGGCGGCGCAATCGTAACGACGGACGTGGGACAGCATCAAATGTGGGCAGCACAGTATTACAAATTCAATCAGCCACGTTCATGGGTCACCTCTGGTGGACTCGGTACGATGGGATTTGGTTTCCCTTCTGCAATCGGTGCTCAGATGGCAAATCCTGACAGATTGGTAATATCGATTAACGGGGACGGCGGTATGCAGATGTGTTCGCAGGAATTAGCCATCTGTGCAATCAATAACATTCCGGTTAAAATCGTAATTATCAACAACCAGGTTCTTGGAATGGTTCGCCAATGGCAGGAATTGATCTATAACAATCGGTATAGTCACATTGACCTGGCTGGAAGTCCGGATTTTGTGAAACTTGCCGAAGCATACGGAGTCAAAGGACTGCGTGCTACGAATAAGGAAGAGGCACGTCGGGCTTGGCAGGAGGCGCTTGATACACCCGGACCGGTCGTTGTCGAGTTTGTAGTCAGCAAGGAAGAGAATGTATATCCGATGGTGACGCAAGGTTCGACAATTGATCAAATGCTGATGGGGGACGAGTAAAATGACAACAAAAAATACCATTGCTGTACTGGTAAATGATCAACCCGGCGTTTTGCAACGTGTGTCCGGCCTGTTCGGTCGCCGAGGCTTTAACATTGAGAGCATAACTGTGGGACAATCGGAAGAAGTTGGATTATCCCGTATGGTCATTGTGACTGTAGGGGATGAGAACAACTTGGAGCAGATTGAAAAGCAGCTTTACAAGCTGGTTGATGTGATCAAGGTCATCGATCTCAGTTCCAAGCCGATGGTAGCTCGGGAATTGGCGATGATAAAGGTAAAGGCAGAACCGCCTCAGCGGCCAGAGATCATGGGTGTGGTAGAAACATTCAGAGCAGCTGTAATTGATGTTGGAACGACGAGCTTGATCGTACAGGTCATTGGCGATACAGAAAAAATTGATGCCATGATCGAGTTGTTGAAGCCTTACGGTATTCGGGAGTTGACTCGAACCGGGGTTACAGCTATGATACGTGGCAATGCTTAATATGGAGCTTTAACGAATTACCGCTTATAGCGCATTACATCAATAAAGAACCGCCCGCATAAGAGCGGGGGCTCGAAGAGATTTTTAGATACTGAGCACGAGGGAAAGTCTCTTGGGGTACCCGCTCATTATGAAGGGTCCAATTAAAAGGAGGAAATTAACCATGGCAGTTACAACGTACTACGAAAAAGATGCAGAACTCAGCGTATTGAAAGGAAAGACAGTGGCCGTTATTGGTTACGGTAGCCAAGGACATGCTCAAGCACAAAACTTGCGTGACAGTGGTGTGAATGTTGTTATTGGTTTGCGTGAAGGCAAATCAGCTGATGTCGCAAGAAACGACGGTTTTGAAGTTCTGAACGTAGCTGATGCAACAAGCCGTGCAGATGTGGTTCAAATTTTGTTACCTGATGAAACTCAAGCTTCTGTGTACAAAAATGAAATTGAACCTAACCTGAAAAAAGGCGCAGCTCTTTTGTTCTCCCATGGTTTCAACGTTCATTTTGGACAAATCGTAGCTCCTAAAGATAGCGATGTATTGCTGGTTGCTCCAAAATCCCCAGGACATATGGTACGTCGTACCTATGTAGAAGGGTTTGGAGTACCAGGGTTGATCGCAATTGAGCAGGACGCAACGGGTCAAGCCAAAGAAATCGGTCTTGCATACGCAAAAGGCATTGGCTGTACACGTGCGGGCGTAATTGAAACCTCCTTCCGTGAAGAAACGGAGACGGATCTGTTCGGTGAGCAGGCGGTATTGTGTGGCGGCGTGAGCGCACTCGTAAAAGCGGGCTTTGAAACATTGACTGAAGCAGGTTATGCTCCTGAGATGGCATACTTTGAATGCTTGCATGAGCTTAAGCTGATCGTTGACTTGATGTATGAAGGTGGATTGGCAACGATGCGTGATTCCATCAGTAATACAGCGGAATATGGCGATTATGTAACTGGACCACGCGTGGTAACGGAAGATACGAAGAAAGCCATGAAGGATGTATTGACTGACATTCAACAAGGTAAATTTGCTCGTGACTTCATCCTTGAAAATCAATCTGGACGTGCATTCCTGACGGCTACTCGTCGTAATGAAGCTAACCATCCGATTGAAGTGGTGGGCGGACAATTGCGTGAAATGATGCATTGGATCAAAAAGTAATAATCTTTTGTACTATGAACTCGACAACATGAATTATTTATAAATATTAATTACAATGCGGCCCTGCTTATTGCGTGAGCCGCATTGTAATTTAAGGGTCCTAATCCTGAGGAGGTGCGTTAGGTTGCGCAAAATATATATATTTGACACAACGTTGAGAGACGGAGAACAGTCACCTGGCGTGAACTTGAATACTCGTGAGAAAGTGGAGATCGCTCATCAGTTGGAGAAGCTGGGAATCGATCGTATGGAGGCTGGGTTCCCGGCTGCTTCTCCGGGTGATCTGGCGGCTGTTAATGCAGTAGCAAAAGCTGTGAAAAATTCGACGGTTATTGGTCTTTCGCGTGCAAGGGAACAGGATATTGATGCGGTTCGCGAGGCACTCAAGGGAGCTCAGGACCCGTGTATCCATATCTTTTTGGCAACTTCTCCTATTCACCGTCAGCATAAGCTGCGGATGGAGAAGGCACAGGTATTGGAAACCGCTCGTGCTGCCATACGCTATGGGTTGAAATATTTGCCTAAAGTGGAGTTTTCTTTGGAGGATGCAGGTCGTACAGAGCTTGATTTTGTGGTTGAAATGGTCAACATGGCTGTACAAGAAGGGGCTTCTGTCGTCAACATTCCAGATACGGTAGGTTACTTGACACCCTACGAGTATGGAAATATATTCAAACACATTAAGGAAAATGTGGTCGATGTGGAGAAGATTCAATTGAGTGCACATTGCCACAATGACCTGGGAATGGCTACTGCTAATACACTCGCTGCCATCCTGAACGGCGCGGATCAGATCGAGGGAACCATCAACGGTATTGGTGAACGCGCTGGAAACACGGCCATTGAGGAAATCGCCATGGCACTGGAGACGAGACAGGAATTTTTTCAGGCCAAAACGTCTCTGCAATTGTCTGAAATTGCACGCACGAGCCGTTTGGTTAGCCGTTTGACGGGGATGGTAGTGCCGGGCAACAAGGCGATTGTTGGAGCCAATGCTTTTGCGCACGAATCAGGTATTCATCAAGACGGCATGTTGAAAGAGAAAACGACTTATGAAATCATGACACCAGAAAGTATCGGTCTGAAAGAAAGCAAGCTGGTACTGGGCAAGCATTCAGGACGGCATGCTTTCCGTGAGCGTTTGATCGAGTTGGGCTACGAATTGAACGAAGAAGATCTGAATCGCGCTTTTGGGCAGTTCAAGGATCTGGCTGATAAGAAGAAGGAAGTTTCGGACGATGATATTTTGGCATTGCTGGAAGAAAAATTGGCCGATGCACCTGAAGTCTTCAAGCTGGAAACGATTTTTGTTACCTATGGAAACAAAGCTACGCCTTCCGCACAAGTGCATCTGGTTAACGATGAAGGTCAGGTTATCGAGACAGAAGCTGAAGGAAATGGTTCAGTCGATGCGATCTACAATGCGATTGACCAAGCCAGCAACGAAAGCGTTGTACTTTCAGATTACTCCATCAAGTCAGTTACCCATGGTAAGGACGCCCTGGGTGAAGTCCATGTAGTGCTGACGCAAAACGGACTGTCTGTGCAGGGACGCGGGGTAAGTACCGATATTCTGGAAGCAAGTGCTCGGGCTTACGTAGATGCGCTAAATGGTTTGATCGACAAGCGTAAAAATTACAGTAATCGCGTAGATTATAAATCTTAATTTTATCGGACTTAAGAGTTGGATATATACAGGATCGGATGTTTCCGGTCCTGTTTTCTTTTTTCTCTGATGAAAAAATCAGCTTATAGGCTGTGCCTATTGAATTGATAGATTCTATATCTTGGTCAAAGTCCTGCCATGTATGTTACAAAGAAGGTATGAAAAATACGGTTGTATAGCTGTATAACAAGAGGAGTGTACGTGATGGCAGACGTTAAAAAGATTGCGGTAATAGCGGGAGATGGAATTGGACCTGAAGTGGTCGCAGAGGCAGAGAAAATTTTGAAACGTACGGAAGAAGTGTTCGGCCTTTCATTTGAAACGGAGCATGCGCTGTTCGGCGGGATTGCGATTGATAAGAAGGGCACACCATTGCCGGAAGAAACACTGGCAGTATGTCAATCTGCAGATGCCGTTCTGCTGGGAGCGGTAGGAGGACCACAATGGGACAACAATCCAAAGGAGCTTCGTCCTGAAACTGGACTGCTGGGCATTCGTAAAGAGCTCGGTCTGTTTTCGAATCTTCGTCCTGCTGTCGTCTTTGACTGTCTCAAGGACGCATCTACATTGAAACCGGAAGTGTTGGAAGGAACGGACCTGATCGTGGTGCGCGAACTGACGGGCGGCATTTATTTCGGTGAGAAGTTCAGACGAGAAAGTCCTCAGGGTGAGGAAGCAGTCGATACTTGTGCATATAATGTAACAGAAGTAGAGCGTATAGTGCGCCAATCTTTCGAAATTGCACAAAAACGTCGCAAGAAACTAGCATCGGTGGATAAGGCTAATGTACTGGAAACCTCCCGTTTATGGCGTGAAGTAGTTAACCGGGTTGCTGTAGACTACCCGGATGTCGAGCTGGAGCATGTATTGGTTGATAACTGCGCCATGCAATTGCTGCGTCGTCCATCTAGCTTTGACGTCATCGTGACGGAAAATATGTTTGGTGACATTCTCAGTGATGAAGCGGCTATGCTGACCGGATCCATCGGCATGCTCTCCTCCGCATCACTTGGAGAAGGCAGCTTCGGCCTATACGAGCCGGTACATGGCTCCGCGCCTGACATTGCAGGTCAAGGGCTGGCGAATCCCATTGCAACGATTTTGTCCGTTGCTTTGATGTTCCGTCTCACCTTTGGGTACGAGAAGGCAGCTGATGCCATTGAGAAAGCGGTAGCTGAGGTATTGGATGCAGGGCACCGTACGGCGGATATTGCGGTGGATAAATCTCAAGCGATCTCGACAACTCAAATGGGAGATCTGATCGCAGCAGCTATTCGTTAAAAGCTCCGTAAATCACCTGTTCTGAAAAAAAGCTTCCTATTATATAGTAAGGTTATACAGTACAGCCTTTTCGACAAATGTTTAGCACAGTAGCTCCTGAGCAATCAGGAGCTACTTGTATATTCAAAAGTTCAAAATGTGAATAAAGCGTGAATTTTTAAGCTAGTTTAAAATAATTATAAAAAAGTAATGGTTATAATATTGACTTTGATTTCAGCGAATGATAACATTTATCAAGTAAGTTGTCCATTACAATACAGATGATTGAGGAAAACACATTCGGTGTTTTTCTTACATATTTTAAAGGAGGATTTCATTATTATGGCAGAAAGATTGGTAGGAAGACCCGCCCCTGATTTTGCATTGGAAACAGTAACTGGAGACGGTCAAGAATTTGGTTCGGTGAAGCTTTCCGATTACCGTGGCAAGTGGCTCGTATTTTTCTTCTATCCACTGGATTTCACTTTTGTGTGCCCTACGGAAATTACAGCGTTGAGCGATGCTGCTGACCAATTCAAAGAGCTGGATACTGAAATTCTGGGTATCAGTGTAGACTCCGTGCACAGCCACAAAGCATGGATCAACACAGCTAAAGAAAACAATGGTCTGGGCAAACTGAACTTCCCATTGGCTTCTGACATCACGAAAAAAACAGCGAGCGATTATGGCGTTCTGATCGAAGAAGAAGGCGTTGCATTGCGCGGCTTGTTCATCATTGATCCAGAAGGCGAATTGAAATATCAAGTGGTTAACCACAACGACGTAGGCCGCAGTGTGGAAGAAACTTTGCGTGTACTGCAAGCTTTGCAATCCGGTGGCTTGTGCCCAATGAACTGGAAACCAGGCGATCAAAATCTGTAATATAAGCTTCATAAGTTGAAATTAAACAAGCAAGCCCCCAACTAGCGGTTACTCTGCCGTTATTGGGGGCTTGCTTGCCTGCTCTGTGCAGCGCAAGATGTGAGGATATCCTGTTTAAATGAGACAATATAGAGTGAAGTAACAAATAATTATGGAAATGTTGTTGTGTTCTGGAGGAATTTTGCCTGATGAAAGCGAATAAGGTATTGTAGAAGATAAACAAGGCAGAACAGGTTTTGTTCAGAGGAGGCTGAGCCCGGATGAGTTATTGCTGTGGAGCAAGCATGGTAGGAACCAAGGGAACGCTGAAGCATTACCGCACCCAAGTTCATAATGTTCCTTTGCTGTTTTGCCCGGTATGTCGTCGCATTGAAGTTCATTATAAAGTCGAAAATGAGTATGAAATTCTGGCTGAATATGCACATGGAGATGGGGCAACCGAGATTGATTTTCAGGATTATGTCATGGAAGACGATGATACGATATTTGAAAATTGTGTGAATCGTGAAAGTGAAGATGCCTTTGAAATTGTGAAGCGTCAAATTGACATATCTCTGGATTTATTGATGGTAGCCAAACAGATGAATGATGAAAAATGGCAGGGAGAGCTTAAGAGAAGACTGGCCGTTATGAGCCAAAGACGATCCCGACTTCAACATAATAAGAGCGGCAGTTGACATCCTACACACCAAAGAAGCTCTCAATTCTGGAGAGCTTCTTTGGTGTGTAGGGCGCTTGTTCCTAACGTAATCTTTCATTTTGGTAATGTTGCGCAGATATTATGACGAAAGAAAACAGGATAAAAATTTGGATTCGACACTTTTTCCGATTGACTGCGATCCTTAATCTTGTCTATCATAAAATAAGACTCGAATTGGAAAGAGATGGTCGGATTTCTGTGAAACTGTTTTCTACATCATGAAGGGTAGTCGATAGATGCCTTTCTCTTCTTCAAGATTATTACGCGTCCGAAACGGCCAGTTTGTCATTCCGAAACAAGGGGGAAGCCTGGCATGATCAGTGAATTCCAAGAAGCCTTGCTTGATACCGTGGGAGCTTGTCCTTCCACACAGATCGCCAATAACAAGTATGAAAATGTGCTGGAGAACCTGGATAGTGGTATCATGCTGTTTGACAGTGACGGGGTACTGACCTTTATTAACGTGCAAATGGCGAAATTGCTGGAGCTACCACGGAGTTCGCTAGCAGGTCGCAATTTGATGCAAATTTTGCATCATCCTGAGTTAAGTCGGTTTAAGAAGAAGAAAATCATGCGGATTTATAAAGAAACTATCTTTCATAGAAAGCGCTATCATGAGTTGATTGATGAGTATGGTCGGCATTGGTTGATAACAGTGACTTATGGTGATCAGATGGATGGGGATTTTTTGTTTAGCGTCAAGGATGTGTCGGATTATAAGCAGATTGAGCAGACGGCGTATCAAAACGATAAGCTGGCGATGCTGGGACGCATCTCTGCTTCTATCGCCCATGAAATCCGTAACCCGCTTACCGCAATTCGGGGCTTTATTCAATTGCTTCGGCCACATTTGGTGGAGTTGGGCAGGGACGAGTATGCCCGCATTATATTAACAGAGATTGATCGTGCGAACGACATTATTTATGAGTTCTTAAATTCGTCCAAGCCTTCGGCTCCGCAAAAGACAGCTGTATCTGTGATGGGCTTGCTGAAAGAGGTAGTGATGCTGACAGAAAGCGAAGCATTAATGAAGGGTTGCCAGATTGCATTGGACGAAAATGATGAGCTCATGAAGGTTTCCATTGATGTGAAGCAGATTAAGCAGGTTATCCTCAATATGATTAAAAATGCGATGGATGCCATTGAAAGCATCAGTGGGGAACGAGAGGGCTGCATCGATATCCATACAGTGCTTGAGGGTAATTATGTCCACATTTGTATTGAAGATAACGGATTAGGTATGGATCACAATACATTGGCGCGTTTATTTGATCCTTTTTTTACAACAAAAGAAAGTGGAACCGGATTGGGATTGGCTGTGAGCTATCGAATTATCAAAAATCACGGAGGCTTCATACATGTAGACAGTAAACATGGAAGTGGCACACAATTCAAAATCACGCTTCCTGTAGTTTAATATGGGGAGGTTTTCGCAGAGGGGTCCTGTACATACTATTTCTTTTATGTTGTGCAGCGTTGGGGTATAGGTATCACCTTTTTGGAAAAGGTTGTCTGAAGCGCATAATCTGACAAGATGATGCGCTTTTTTGGTGCTGTAAGCTCGGTTATTTGCGTAAATGCGAAAATGAATTCATGAATTTAAGACAAAAAAATGATTCACCTTTCACAGATTAAATGCTATTATATACCAGAATACAACATTATTTTTGATACTATAGACTTAAACAACGGCTTCCAAAGCTGTCAAACGTCTTAGATGATCGGAATCTCCGATATGCAGGGGGCTGAAGAGGCTGAATGAGTATACGGCTGGAAGTAAAAAAAACGATAGGTATCGGCATTGCTTCGATAGTTTTGTTTGTCTTGGTTCAGTTATTTCACGTAACTTTGAATAAGATATACTCCCATAATATTTTTTTCTTGTTATATCCGATTGTAGGATTTTCCTGTGCTGCGATTTGTTTTTCTATTTTTTATCAATCCTGGTCCGTTTTACTGGAAAAGTTATCCTTGCAGAGACTTTTTATTGCCCCTACGTTTTTGGTGGCTGGCCTGCTTTACCTTGTTCATATTGTTTCGTTTAGTTTCGTAAGCCTGACAGACTTTGCTTTGTCTCCGGGCATTTCGTTATGGCTGCTATTTGTAAATCGTGCCTTTACTTCTGTCTTGCTCTTATGTGTTTGTTTCCTCCCGTTTAGCAAGACGAAGTCTGAATACAAGACAGTGGCTTTGTGGGCAGGGATAGGCTGCACTTTGCTGATTCTAGGAGTTATTAAGACATTTGGTGCAGACTTACCGGATCTACGTATACGATACGAAATAGGCAACCTGGGCTGGACATTAAATCTGGCTGTCATGTTACTGCTTGTGCTCACTTTTATTTTCGGGGTGCGAAAATATCGGAAAGCCCGCCCGGCGGAGTTGGGCATGTTGCTTATTGTTCGTGGGATTGGGCTGTGTGTTGTGAGTCAGTTGTTCTATTTATTTTCTGAGCAAATGAGCGATATTAATCACCTTTTGGGACTTTTGACCAACGCGGTAGCATTTTATAATATGTTGAGCGGGCTGGTTCGGTTGATGGTTCTGGTTCCTTATCGTGAAAAGCAGGCAGCAGAATCTGAGTTTAATCACATTGCCTATAATGATGATATAACAGGACTCCCCAATCGTCGTCGCCTTTCCCAACGCTTAGATAAAATATTGCGCAAATCATTGAAATCGGATGAGACAGTAGCGCTTTTAGTGCTAAATATTGATCGTTTCAAGGCGATTAATGATTCGCTTGGACATATGGCAGGGAATTATTTGCTGTATGCGGTAGGCGAACGCTTGGGGCATTTTAGCCATGAAGGGGAAGCTGTCTTTAGCATGGGCGGAGATGAATTTGCCTTTCTTCTAACGGGATACGAAGATACAGATGCTATGAGAAATCGTATTGATGATATGGTGAAGCTGTTCGATCAGCCTTTCGATATTAATGGCGAATCCTATCATGTGATGGTGAGCGTTGGTATAGCTTTATACCCGTTGGATGCGAATCAGAGCGAACAGCTTATTCAGCAGGCGGATACGGCTGTCCATAGTGCCAAAGAGCAGGGAGTGAATTTTCAGCGGTATGCTAGCGCGATGCAGATGCGAGCGCATGAAAGACTCCAGCTGGAAAATGATCTGCGGCGAGCACTTGAAAATGAGGAATTTTCATTGGTATATCAACCACGTGTCCACCTGCAAAGTGGCGAGCTAACGAGTTTGGAGGCGCTGGTGCGATGGAATCATCCTCATCGTGGGATGGTGATGCCGGGCGATTTTATTCCGGTGGCTGAAGAAAGTGGTTTAATTGTGCCCTTGGGGGAATGGGTGTTAAGGGAGGCCTGTCTGCAAAATAAGCAATGGCAGGAGCTCGGGTACCCACCCATCCCGATTTCGGTCAATTTATCCATGCGCCAATTTCAGCAAAAAAAGCTGGTGGATGTCATTCGGGGCATTTTGACCTATACGGAACTTGAAGCACGCTATCTAGAGCTTGAGATTACCGAAAGTATGACCTTTGATAAGGATCGGGCCTTTGAACAGTTGAAAAAAATAAAGGCTATTGGTGTCGCAATCAGTATTGATGATTTTGGAACTGGCTATAGCTCATTGCATTATTTGAAGAATCTCCCGATTGATCGTCTAAAAATTGACCGTTCCTTTGTAAATGAGGTACTGGTCGACAGCAAAAATGCGGCAATTGTATCTACTATTGCTTCCATGGCTCACCATTTGAAGCTGAAGGTTACGGCTGAAGGAGTGGAAAATGAGGAGCAGCTTCATTTTTTGCAGGCACAGGATTGTCATGAGGGTCAGGGATATTACTTTAGTCGCCCCATTCCTGCAGAAGTCTTTGAAAAATTGTTTTTACGTAAACCTATGAATTGGCTGGCTCAGGATAGTATGTAGTATGCTTGCATTTTGCTGAAAGGTAAGTTATACTAAATAACATCCTGATTCAGCTGGTTGACGATAGGTTAAGCGTGTCATACATAAGAATCGAGATGTTATAAAATGCGGGTGTAGTTCAATGGTAGAACTTCAGCCTTCCAAGCTGATAGCGTGGGTTCGATTCCCATCACCCGCTTACTGTTTTAAGAAGTTCGAAACCCTTGTGACGCAAGGGTTTTTGTTTTGTTTGGAGCTAGATAAATGCATTATAGCCGGGGTGCCGACGGGGTATCACGGCTTTTTGCGTTCTTACGAACTATTTTTACATTGCTACACAAAATAAAATATAAAATATTTAGCTTAGATGCTATAAATAAACAGATAAAAAGAACTATTTACCAATTACTAAAAAATAAGTATAGTCGCATTGTCGGGATTTAACTTAAAAAAGGATGGTGTAGCTGCAATGAGGAAAATTTCTTTTCTGTTTTTAGCATTAACTTTGATGCTGTTTACTTTTTCAGCAAGTTCTACGTTCGCCGCTGCTGATTTTCCAAATACGTCGACGAATGGAATGACTGGTTTTGCCGGACAGGCTAAAAGTGAAAATGGAGCTACAAAGCCTGCCACAACGGGGGGAAAAGGCGGTCAGGTCATTTATATCAATAATGTAAACGATTTGAAAAACCAGTTAGGGGATTCAACTCCTAAAATTCTGGTAATCGAAAAAAATATTTCTGCCTCCTCTAAAACCGTGGTCAACATTGGTTCCAACAAATCACTCATTGGTTCTTACGCGCAACACAAGCTGGTTAACATTCATTTGAAAACAACAAATAATTCGGGAAATGTGATCTTTCAAAATTTAACTTTTGAGCACAGTGCCAACATTAACGGTAACGATGACATCCAACTTTATCTCACTGCAGGTACAAATTATTGGATTGATCATGTTACATTTGCAGGTCACAGTTATAATGCGAATGGCTCGGATCTGGACAAACTTTTGTACATAGGTCAATCGGCTGATTATGTAACCATTAGTAACTCCAAATTTGCTAATCATAAATATGGTCTCATTTTGGGATACCCTGATGATGGCAATAAAAATTATGATGGCATGCCCCATATCACGATCGCCAATAATTACTTTGAAAACTTACTTGTACGTGGCCCAGGGCTTATGAGATATGGATATTTTCATGTTAAAAATAATTATATTAATAATTTCCAGCTTGCTTACACCATTGCTACGAATGCAAGAATCTATTCTGAGTACAACTACTTTGGAAAAGGTAGTGAAAAGGGCGGTATTCTTGATGATAAAGCCAATGGCGAGTTTAAAGATGTGGGGAGTTTTCCCGCCATCAACAACCAAAAATCGCGTGTAACCAGTTGGAATCCAAGCAAAAACTATAGCTATCAGGTTCAGACTCCTGAATATACTAAAGAGTTTGTAACGAAATATGCAGGTTCGTCCAATACAACTTTGGTATTTGGAAAATAACGCGGGTTATTTGCAAATGCATTGTGATCTGCTATACTGACTGCAAGTAAGTATCCCATGAAAAGGAAGGTAACCATACGTCCGATGAAGTAAGCACACTGATTTTCCCACTTAACTGCACAGTTACTGGCAGGCGGCTGTAAGCTGCAACGGGAGAAGTGTGTCTGAAAATGAATGTAGGGATGTATGCGTTTATTCCGGAACGGGATTTGGCTTATTCGTTTACGGTGTTATTTTTCATAAGCGTATGTTCTGAAACGATTCATAACAGTCATTCTATATTCCTTGCATGCAAGCCGCAGCCTTCTGCGGCTTTTTTTATTGCTTCCGGGATCAAAAAACCGGACTGGGAAAGGATGATCGGTATGAGAACGATTTTGCGTATTCGCAATGTAGTAAAGGATTGGAGCGGGACATCTTTATTTGAGAATGTGTCGTTGGAAGTGATGGAAGGAGAACGGCTCGCACTGTTTGGAAGAAATGGAGCAGGTAAAACGACGCTATTGCGAATATTGCTGGGAGATGAAGCGCCAACCTCTGGTCAAGTAGAGCATGATTTGCCACTGGAAGAGCGGGGCTGGCTGAAGCAGCAGGATACGGTGGATTGGTCTCGAACCGCACTGGAGGCCGCACAGCAGGCCAGCCCTCGACATTGGCGTCTCAAGCGAGCGTTGGGACAGCTGGAAGCTGACCTAGCCGATGCTGGGGAGGATATGGAGCATCATCTGGAGCGTTACGGCGAACTGATGGATGAATACGAACGCCTGCAAGGCTTTGCCTGGGAGTCTGAGGTGGAAAAGGCGCTCACTCGAATGGGAATGCCTGTTCAGACGTGGTCCATTGCTTATGGTGACCTGAGTGGCGGACAGAAGACGAGAGTGCGATTAGCCGGACTCATGGTCAGGCAGCCGAAGCTGCTGGTGCTGGATGAGCCGACCAATCATTTGGATGCCGAAAGCTTGCTTTGGCTGGAGCAGTGGCTGTCCACGTATCCGGGAACACTGCTGTTTGTATCGCATGACAGAGCCTTTTTGGATCGGGTGGCTACGAGTATAGTTGAGCTCACTTCGACGGGTATTGGGCGCTATAAAGGCGGCTATAAGGAATATAAAGCGCAAAAGGAGCGAGAGCTGCGAGAGCAGGAAGCCAGCTATCGGAAGCAGGAACTCGCGAAACAGGCGCTGGAGGAAACGATTCGAAATTACAGGGAATGGTTTCATCAGGCACATCGTGGCGCATCCAAGGTTGAGATGGCCGTCACGCAGAGCTTTTATAAGGCCAAAGCTAAAAAAAATATTTCCCGTTATCATGCGAAGGAGAAGGAACTGGAGCGACTGGAGGCCAATAGAGTAGAGCAACCGCGTGAGGCTGCGTCTTTGCACATGAAATTAAGTGACAGCGGGTTTCAGGCAAAATATTTGCTGCGTGCTGAGCAGGTTGACTTTAGCTACAACGACCGTATCATTGTGAAAAATCTAAATCTGATCGTTGCACGTGGAGAGCGACTGGCTGTTCGCGGGCCCAATGGAATTGGTAAAACCACGCTGCTTCGGTTATTAACAGGTCAACTGGAGCCACAGACAGGAAAAATCACAACCAACCCACAGTTGAACATCGGATATTTTTCACAGGAGCTGGAGCAGCTTCCGGAGGATCAAACGTTGCTGGACAGTCTGCTTGCACTCCCGACAATGACTCAAACAGAAGCAAGAACGGTGTTGGGCTGCTTTCTTTTTGCGAAAGAGGACGTATTTAAAAGGATCGGGACACTCAGTATGGGAGAAAAATGCAGGGTAGCTTTTCTGCGTCTGTACTTTAGTGGAGCCAATCTGCTGGTGCTGGATGAACCCACGAATTATTTTGACATTGAAACCCGTGAAATTGTAGAGGATTCTTTGCGTAACTATGATGGAGCACTGGTGCTCGTCTCACATGATCGGGAGCTGGTGAGGTGCACGGCAACTCGATTACTCGATATGAAGCCGGAGGGCGGATATGAAATTTATGAGGGGACAGCCGACGAAAAGCAAGAAGATGAGCGGAGCCGTCAACGGGAGCCAGAAGACCAGGAGCGGCGTGAGGAACGGCTTCGATTACAATTGCGTCTTACAGAGTTGATGGGAATGACGGGCACGAATGACGAAAACGAGAAGTTGTTGAGCGAAATCAGGCGCATTCGTGCAAATCTGGAGCGGTTGGATGATCTCGATATCTAAAGAAATGAAACGTATGCCCTGCTTGCCAAAGCGCGGTAGTTTGCATATAATAATGAACAATAGTTCGAATTTTTGAAAATGTCTTGATGGAGAAGAGTAGACAGTGTCCGATTGAACAGGGAGGAAGCGCCGTAGGATTGAGAGCGTTTCTGCAAATACTGGGCTGTTGAAGTTCGCTCCGGAGCAGTTCCTTGAACCTCAGACGCCATGTGAATGGCGAATGTGCAAGTAGGGGATACCGGTTCACGACCGTTACAACGTGTAGAGCGAGACGATGATGCATAGCATGAAAATCACCTGTAACTAGTTGCCGTAAGGCAGAATGCTGGGTGAGCTGAGCTTATTGTCTAACGAGGGTGGTACCACGGTCTTTTCGTCCCTTACCGGGAGAAAAGACCTTTTTTTGTTGTCTGAAAAGCTGGAAATGAAGAAAGGGGACTGAACAGGCGATGAGCGAAACCATCCAAATGAAGGAACATTTGCTGGCCTTGAAGGAAGAAGCACTGGAAGTATTGGAGAAGGTTGCAACACCCAAGGAGCTGGCTGATTTACGGGTCAAATATTCGGGGAAAAAGGGCGCATTGACTGAAATCTTGCGCGGTATGGGCAAGCTGAGCGCGGAAGAGCGTCCAGTTGTTGGACAGGTAGCCAATGAGGTGCGCGAGGCGATTGAAGAAGTCGTTAACCGTAAGCAGGACGAGTTCACGAAAGCAGAAACAAATGAGCGTTTGCAAGCGGAAAAGATCGACGTTACGCTGCCTGGACGCGCGTTGCCGCAAGGTGGACTGCACCCGCTCAACAAAGTGATTGAGCAAATCGAGGATATTTTTACAGGTATGGGCTATCGAGTGGCTGAAGGTCCACAGGCAGAGACGGATTATTATAACTTCGAAGCATTGAACCTGCCTAAAAATCACCCAGCACGGGATATGCAGGATTCATTTTACCTGACCGAGGATCTGTTGATGCGTACCCATACGTCACCGGTTCAGATTCGTGCAATGGAAGCGATGAAGGGCGAAACGCCTATTAAGGTTATCTGTCCGGGTACGGTTTTCCGACGTGATGATGACGATGCAACGCATTCTTTTCAATTCCACCAAATTGAAGGGCTTGTCATTGGAAAAGACATTCGTATGAGTGATTTGAAAGGAACCTTACTTCAATTTGCACGCGAAATGTTCGGAGAATCGACCGAAATCCGTTTGCGCCCAAGCTTCTTTCCGTTCACAGAGCCGAGCGCTGAAGTAGACGTGACTTTTGTGAAGAAAAATGGCGAACGTGTATGGATTGAAATTTTAGGCTGTGGCATGGTCCATCCGAAAGTGTTGGAGATGGGAGGTTTTGATCCCGAGGTGTACAGCGGCTTTGCATTCGGTATGGGTGTAGAGCGGATTGCTATATTGAAATACGGTATCGACGATATTCGTCATTTTTATAACAGTGACCTGTCGTTCCTGAAACAGTTTGCGCGTCAATAAACAACTATATCAAGGGAAGTGAACCCATATGAAAGTATCATTCGAGTGGCTGTCCGATTATGTATCGCTGGATCAGGTAAGCGCGGAGGATCTAGCAGAGAAAATCACCCGTTCGGGCATAGAAATTGATGAGGTCGAGCAGCGCAATCAAGGAATTACTGGTGTCGTTGTCGGCTATGTTAAAAGCAAGGAAAAGCATCCAGATGCTGATAAGCTGAATGTATGTATTGTCGATGCAGGTCAAGAGGAAGATCTGCAAATCGTGTGTGGTGCTAAAAACGTGGATGCAGGTCAAAAGGTTCCTGTTGCAGTTGTAGGTGCAAAGTTGCCGGGAGATTTCCACATTAAAAAGGCCAAGCTACGTGGTGTTGTATCCATGGGCATGATCTGCTCGGCCAAAGAACTGGGCATGAATGACAAGCTGCTTCCAAAGGAATTGCAAGAAGGTATTTTGGTGCTGCCTGAGGATGCTGAAATTGGTATGCCAATTACGAAGCTGCTGGCGCTGGATGATCAGGTGCTGGATTTTGATCTGACACCCAACCGTTCGGATTGCCTGAGCATGCACGGAGCAGCATATGAAGTGAGTGCGATTCTGGGACGTGACATTTCGCTGGCTGACCCGGCTAAGGATCTGGTTGAAATTAGCGATGCAGCGGCAGATCATCTGTCTGTGAAGGTAGATACTCCTGAACTGTGTACGCACTATGCGGCCCGTTATATCACAGGTGTAAAAGTGGGGGCTTCCCCGTTATGGATTCAAAACCGTCTGATGGCGGCAGGTGTTCGTCCGATCAACAACATCGTAGATATTACGAACTACGTTATGCTGGAATACGGTCAGCCGTTGCATGCTTTTGATGCGGATAAGCTGGAAAATGGAAATATTGAAGTTCGACTCGCTCGTGCAGGCGAAACATTGATTACACTTGACGATCAGGAGCGTAAGTTGGAGCCGCATATGCTGCTGATTACAGACGGTGTGAAACCCATTGCATTGGCAGGCGTGATGGGTGGAGCCAATTCCGAGGTTACGGATGCGACGGTCAGCATTGCGCTGGAATCTGCCAAGTTTGACGGCGGTACAGTTCGCAAAACATCCCGTCAACTTGGACTGCGTTCAGAAGCGAGTCTGCGTTTTGAAAAAGAGGTTGATCCAGGCGCTGTTGTGCCTGCTGTGAATCGTGCAGCTGCGCTGATTCAGCGTTATGCGGGAGGCACTGTACACCAGGGCATCGTAGAATCAGCGTCTGCAAAAGCTGAAAACCGCATTATCAAGCTGTCGCTAGATAAAATAAACCGATATTTGGGAACCGAACTGTCGCTGCTTGAGGTGAAAACGATTTTCGGTAGACTTCATTTCGGATGTGGCGACGCAGAGCAAGGTGTGCTGGAAGTTCAAGTTCCTACACGCCGTGGAGATATTACCATTGACGTGGACTTAATCGAAGAGGTAGCTCGTCTGTATGGTTACGACAATATCCCGACCACGCCGATTGAAGGTCCTACAACTCCGGGAGCTTTGACAGCATCGCAATCATTGCGCCGCTCCCTGCGCAGATTGCTGGCTCATGGTGGTTGGCAGGAGACGATCAGCTACTCTTTTGTACATCCGCAAAGTACAGGGTTATTTAATGCCCTGACAGAAGGTAGCCATCCGGTACGTTTGGCTATGCCTATGAGCGAAGACCGTAGTGTTTTGCGTACGAGTATCATCCCACAGATGCTAGATACAGCGGTGTACAACATGAATCGCAAGCAAGACAATCTGGCGATTTTTGAGATGGGAACAGTATTTTATACAGAGGAACAAACATTAACCCGTCAGCCGCAGGAAATTCAAGTGCTTAGTCTACTGCTGACTGGGGTACGCCGTGAAAAACAATGGAATATTGGTGCTGAAAAGGTTGATTTCTTTGATATTAAAGGCGCGCTTGAAACGGTGTTTGACTATTTCGGATTGAGTGCCAGCATTCGTTATGTGGCTGACCAACCACAAAGCTATCACCCGGGCCGTTCTGCTTCGGTATGGCTGGATGTGAATGGAAACTCTCAACGGATCGGTACCATTGGGCAGATTCATCCGGAGCTTCAACAATCTTATGGGCTGAATGATACGTATGTAGCGGAAATTGCGTTGCAACAGGTCGTTGAACACGCCAACTCTCATATTCAGTTCAGAGAGCTGGCTCGCTTCCCATCCGTGGAACGTGACATTGCCCTCGTGGTAAATAAAGACGTCGAGGCAGGTGAACTGCTTCGTGTTATTCACGCTGCAGGCGGAGAGCTGTTGCAGGATGCACGAGTGTTTGATGTATTTACAGGCAGTAAGCTTGGTGAAGATAAGAAGAGCGTAGCTATCTCTCTGACCTATCGTCATTGGGAACATACGTTGACGGATGAAGAGATCAATGCGGCGCATACTCCTGTCGTTACGTCTCTGGAACAAACTTTTGGAGCGGAATTGAGAAAGTAGCAGGAAATGCGGGAAGCCGTATCGAATCTTAGTGACAGAGGTTCGATACGGCTTTTTGGCCTATCATCATAGAAGCTCTCTTACTCTGATATTTACCCGCTGCGGGGAAGCCGGACTAATAAGGTTGAACGCTTCACGGAAGGCGGGTTACCATAGTACCGGACACACCTTAGAATCAACATACAGTAGTATTGAAGGAGGGCATAATTGTGACTACACCAGATCGTACTCGCGTCACTGTAGAGATCTACGGTACTTCTTATAAACTCGTCGGCAGCAATACCGATTATATGAAGCAGGTTGCCAATTACGTGGATGAGCGCATGCACAGCATTTCTCAAGCTCATTCGCGTCTGGATATGCCACGAATTGCCGTGCTGGCTGCGGTTCATATGGCAGAAGAAGCTGTACAAATCCAGGAAATTCAGAGTCATATGAACCGCTTAGCAGCGGAACGAGCAGAACTCCGGGGAGATCTGGCGCAACTCCAGACGGCACTAGGAGAACAGCAGCAAAAAAATACAGATCTGCATCAATCTTTTATTCAACTAAAGGAAGAAAAGGAAGCAACGCAGAAGAAGCTGATGGAAACCGAATCTGTATCAGCCAAAGAGATTGCCCAATTGAAGGCAAAGCTAGAACAGCAGGAGAAAAAAGCGACTGAACTTGAAAATGGACAAAAACAAGCTAAACGTGAATTGGAGGAGTCTCGTCAAGAAGCTTCTCGCAAGCTGAAAGAGCAGCAGGAGGCGGCTAATGCCCGTATCCGACAAATAGAAGAGCAGATGAAGAAGGAAGTAGCTGAAGCGACTAAACAGGCTGAAGCCAAGCTGTCAGCTGCAGAGAAGACTCATCAGGAGCAAAAGCGTACAGAACTGGACAAGCTGCGATCTGCTTTGCAGCAAGAGCATAGTAAGAAGGTAAGCGAATGGCAGACCAAGTGCTCAGGGCTGAATGAGCAGCTGGAGCAGGAACGTAAACAGGCTGAATTGGCGTTGAATGAAGAAAAGCTCCAGCATCAGGAAGCGCAGAAGCGAGCTGATGAAGCTGCACTGGAGCAGGAGATTCGGGTTGAGGAGCTTCAGGAACAATTAGAACAAGTACAAGCAGGCAGTACAGAGCTTGTTTCTCGTCTGGGAGAGGCTCAAGAACAAGCAAGAGTACTGAAGCAACAACAGTCCGAGCTGGAGTCTGTGCTGGAAACACAGCGACAGGCTGCGATAGAGCGAGAGCAGGCAGATACGCTTGCGCGTGAAGAACTGCAAAGCCGATATGATCAATTAGAAGCTGAAGCTAAGGCTACGCAGCAGCAGACGGCTAAGCTGGAGGAAGAACAGCGGCGGATGCAGAAGCTGCTGGAGCAAGCTCACGTATCTTCTCGCAAGCTGCAAAGTGAGCTGGCTACGCTAGCTGAAAGCGAGAAGTCATGGAAGAAGCTTGCAGAAGAACGCCAGTTGGCAGTTGATGAGCTGGAGCTCTCCCTGCTGGAAGCACGTGAACAGAAGGAAGCGATACAGGAGCAATTACAGCACGCAGAGGCTGAGCTCGAAGCTATTAATGATAAATTTGCTTCACAACAGCAACGGCTAGTTCAACTTGAAGCGAGAATCAAGGAGCTTTCACCTGAGCTGATTCGCGTTCAGGATGAGCTTGAGAAAGCCAAAGTCCGAGAGCAAGAGGGAGCTAAGGCGTATCAATCGCTTCAGGAGCAATATGGAAGCATGAAGAGCCGAGCTGGACAGCTGGAGCAGAATATTAAGCAGCTTCAACAGGAAGATCACGAACGGCGGAGTAAACTGGAACGTGCTGAGGAAGAATCTTTAGAGTGGCAACTTAAATACGATCAGTTGAAGGCAGAAGCGGAACGTCTGGAAGCTGAAGATGCTGCCCGTAAGGAAGAATTTGCATCTTGGGAACGGGAAATAGCGGTAACCGTTGAACAAAAGGAACAGCTTCAGGAGGAGACTCGTTTGGCGGTTGAAGCTGCCAAAACAGCGAAAGCTGAACAGCAGTCCATAGAGCAGGAACGAATGGCCTTGCAGTCTGAATTGGACGAAGTGGGTCAAAAATATGAAATGGCGGCGCATCAGCTTCGTCTGTTACAAGTACAACAGGACGTAGATCGGGAAAATACGGAGAAGATTTCTACAGAATTACGTCAATTACAGGAAGAATACACTAAACTTCAAACGGAGTACAATGAATGGATTGAACTTATCGAACAGGATCAGTAGATACGGATTAAAAATGTAAGGCAATCCCCGGCTGCTCATCGCCGGGGATTGTTTGCTTTTGTATCCACTCAGAGGTTATATGACACAAAGCTGTCCTTTGGCAGACGAAATCTGCTTCGGGACAGCTTTGTCGGGAGTTCTATTGAAGTTATTTCCCGTCTTTGCGACCTGCTTCAAACGGTGTCGATACCGGAATAAACAGGTCGATAATCCCGATAACCAACGCAGCGAGCAATGCGCCCAGAACGGAAACACTGACATTGGTCACCACATATTGAGCGATCCAGATCACCAGAGCGCTCACAAGAAAACCTACGATACCGCGTCCAAATGGAGAAACGCGTCGGCCGAACACTGCCTCGATAATGTAACCAACCAAGGCGATGACAATGGCAAGAATCAGCGCGCTCCAAAAGCCGCCTACACTAAATCCGGGAACGATCCAGCTTACGACCATCAGCACCAGAGCGGCAACGATGAAACGTACAATGTGCCCGAGAATGCTCACGGAATAACCTCCTTTGTTTTTTGAATTTACAGGGTTAGACAAAGGTTAGTGTGTGGCATGAAGAGCTTTCTTATGTGTAAAAAGGAGTTGGCAAATAGCGTAAGTTTGCTGCTTTCGGTATAATATAGATATATGTGAAAGGAGTAGTGAAGTTGGACTCTAAAATTTTTAAAACCCTTGAATATCAAAAAATTCTAAATAAACTAAGTCACTATGCCCAAACGGCAACGGGACAACAGACAGCCCTTCGACTACAGCCCAGCGATGATTTGGAGCATATCAAGAAAATGCTGAAAGGTACGGATGAGGCCTATGCTGCTGATCGACTCAAAGGAGTGCCTTCATTTAACGGAGTAGTGGATATCACTCCGGCGGTGAAGCGTGCCCGTATTGGCGGAACGTTAAGCCCGCAGGAGTTGCTTGGCATTCGGACAACAGTTCAGGCCGCACGCCGTATACAGGTATACGTGGCAAGTTTGCATGAGGAAAATCCTGTCGAAACATTGCTGTATTGGAGTGAGCAGCTTTCGGAGCAGAGAGGTTTAGAAAACTCCATTAAAGGCTGTATTGACGAAAATGCAGAGGTGCTGGATTCTGCCAGCACTGAGCTTTCTCAAATCCGTCGGGAGGTGCGCTCGGGAGAAGTGCGTATTCGTGAAAAGCTGGATTCCATGATTCGTTCCTCAACTGTATCCAAAATGCTTCAAGATCAGTTGATAACGATTCGTGGAGATCGGTTTGTGATCCCAGTTAAGGCCGAATACCGTTCTTATTTTGGCGGAATTGTTCATGATCAATCCGGGTCTGGCGCAACATTGTTTATCGAGCCTGAATCCATTGTAGCCATGAACAATAAGCTGAGGGAAACAAGGCTGAGAGAAGAGCGTGAAATTGAAGTCATTTTACAAAAGCTGACCGCACTTGTCGCAGAACAAGCAGATATGTTGCTGTATGATGTGGACATATTGGGCAATCTTGATTTTATTTTTGCAAAAGCGCGTCTCGCCCGTGAAATGAAGGCAACCTTGCCTTTAATGAATGACCGCGGATATTTGAAGCTGAAAAAGGGCAGACATCCCCTAATTCCGTTGGAGCAGGTTGTTCCCATTGATGTGGAGTTGGGCAATTCATACACCTCCATTATCGTTACCGGACCGAACACAGGGGGGAAAACCGTTACTCTGAAAACCATCGGTCTGCTTAGTTTGATGGCGATGTCTGGACTGTTTGTACCTGTTGAGGATGAAAGCCAGCTGTGTGTATTTGATGCAATCTATGCCGATATTGGTGACGAGCAGAGCATTGAGCAAAACTTGAGTACATTTTCCAGTCACATGACCAATATCATTAGCATCCTGAAAAATATGACGCCCAAAAGTCTTGTATTGCTTGACGAAGTGGGGGCAGGAACGGACCCCGCGGAAGGTTCGGCTCTAGCTGTATCCATTTTGGAGCATATACATGCCATGGGTTGCCGTATGGTTGCCACGACTCACTATAGTGAATTGAAGGCGTATGCCTATGAGCGTAAAGGAATTATTAATGCAAGCATGGAGTTTGATGTCGCTACATTAAGCCCGACTTACCGCCTTCTGGTCGGTGTTCCCGGACGAAGTAATGCATTTGCTATTGCCGAGCGATTGGGATTACCAGGGCGTATTTTAGACTATGCCCGTGGTGAGGTAACGGAGGAAGACCAGCGCGTCGAGCACATGATCGCGTCACTGGAGCAGAACCGTTTAACAGCTGAGCAAGAACGGGAAAAAGCGGAGCAGCTGCGTAAGGAAATGGAAGCATTGCGTAGCCGTCATCAGACGGAGTTGGATAAGCTGGAGTCCCAACGGGACCGTATGCTGGAAAAAGCTGAGGACGAAGCAAGAGTTCTCGTGGATAAGGCTCGTAGTGAAGCAGAGAAAATCATTACTGATTTGCGTAAATTGGCTCAGGAAGAAGGGGCCTCGGTTAAGGAGCATAAGCTGATTGCAGCTCGCAGAGAATTGGATGAGGCTGAACCGAAGCAACGCAAGAAAAGTACCGTCAAACGCCCGGCCGCTACACGTACTCGTTCTATCATGGCTGGCGATGAAGTATCCGTTCACAGTCTGAATAAAAAAGGCCACGTGGTTGAACTGTCCGGTACCAAGGAAGCTGTGGTTCAACTGGGAATCATGAAGATGAAGGTCAGTCTGGATGATCTGGAACTACTGCAACCTGCACAAACAACGACTCCAAGAGTTCAAAAACCAGTGACTGGCGTTAAGCGGACACGGGATGATAACGTACGAAGTGAACTTGATCTTCGGGGGGCGAACGTGGAGGAAGCCTTGATGGAAGTGGACCGCTTCATGGATGAAGCGTTTCTGGCCAATCTGGGTCAGGTACACATTATACATGGCAAAGGTACAGGTGTCCTGAGAACCGGTATTCAGGAGTACCTCCGCAAGCATAAACATGTGAAAAGCTACCGTATCGGTAATTACAATGAAGGCGGCACAGGCGTAACAGTTGCTGAATTGGAATAGCTATGGGTTGCCGGCTTTGCCCGGGAACGCTTGGTAGAACGGGAGGGACGAAGTGAAGATGGCGATTGATGAATTGCTGTCACATCCGTTGGGGATGATGCTGGGTTATTTCTCGGTGGCGGTGCTGGAGCTAATTGTATTTTTGTCGTGTTTTGAGCTGGTAACCCGCTATAAATGCTGGGAAGAGATCAAGCGCGGCAATGTTTCGGTAGCCATGGCTACGGGAGGGAAAATGTTCGGTATTTGCAACGTGCTCCGCTTTGCGATGGAAGCCAAATCTAGTGTGTATGATACGATGATTTGGTCGTTCGTTGGCTTTTTACTGCTACTTGCGGCGTACTTTCTTTTTGAGTTTCTAACACCGGTATTTTCTATCGATCAACAGATTAAAGAGGATAATCGTGCTGTCGGCTTGTTCTCCATGATTATTTCAATATCGTTATCTTATGTGATCGGTGCCAGTGTAACTTGACACATCCTGTATACTAGAGCTTGGTATACGCTTGGAACGGAAGGATGATAAAGCTTGGAAATGACTATTTGCCCATGGTGTAACATGGAAATTATTTGGGATGAAGAATTAGGGCCTGAGGAAGAGTGTCCTTATTGCCATAATGATCTGAAAGGGTACTCTGACATCACCGATGATGAAGATGAGTCTGTTTCTCCACCTGTGCATAGACATGCCGGTGAGCATGGACATGAAGAGACGAAACATGATCATGTGGCTTCTGTAACCCCGGTGCCCCACTCTCATGGAAAAGAAGACCTGAAGGGTTATCGGACATTGAGTATTCAGCTCGGTGATGATGAGGAGCAGGATATTTTATATGAGGCAGAGGATGAAATCGTAGTTGAAAAACCGGTTGATGCACCATTGTTGCAGGATAATGAGCTTCATAAGCTGCCTGTGCTGCATACTTTGCAAAAATTCGAAGAAAGCGGTGCGGATCTGATGGCTTATGAACAAGGTGCTGAACAAATACTCGACAGACAAGATGAGGTTCTTGAATGTTCTCAATGTGGGGAGTACATGCTGCATGCGGGTTCGCAAACCGTAACCAGAGAAGGTTTTGAACCGTCGATGTCCCCAGCGCTTGGCAAGCCTGTTCTGGATTTGCCGTTCGTCTTGAATGTTTATGTGTGCCCTAGCTGCTTCCATGTACAGCAGACACTATCAGAGAATGACCGACTGCGGATGCTGGAGAAGCTCAGCGGTATTTCCAACAATTAAATAGCAATCCCCCGGATAGGCCCAAGCTCAATACGGGCATCTTAAATCGAAGAAATCTTTGAACAAGCTGGCTTGAAATAAGCTGATTGGTGATTTTTCGGTTAGGGGGAACTGCATTGAAATCAAACCTGAACGGACAATCCATTCTGCTATTAAGCTTGAATGGATTGTTTGTGTTTGCAGCAGCATTGTCAGGCACATTTCTTAACGTGTATTTGTGGAAAAGCAGGCAGGATTACGCGATGATCGGCTGGTTTAATGTCAGTCAACAAATTGCCCTGGGAATTATGGTCTGGGTGGCTGGAAAGTGGGTCAAGGAACATAACAAAATGAATGCCCTGCGCGTGGGGACCGCATTATCCGGCCTATTTTATCTGATCGTGTTATATACGGGACCGCAGGCTGTGAACTACATATGGCCGCTCGGGATGCTGCTGGGTGCAGCATTAGGTTTATTCTGGCTGGCGTTTAATGTGATTTTTTTCGAGGTCACGGATCAGGCAAGTCGTGATCATTTTAACGGATGGGTGGGTCTGCTAGGCTCGTTTTCCGGTATAGTGGGACCTTGGCTGTCCGGTTGGATTATTGCCCGTATGGAGGATGACGCAGGTTACCGCGTGATATTCAGTATTTCCTTGGCTTTTTATGTCGTAGGAGTGGTGCTTAGTTTCTTTCTTCGCAAGCGTAAGCCGACAGGAAATTACAATTGGAAGGAGCCCAAGCAGCGATTGTCACAAAAAGGGAGTATGTGGCGTCCGTTGTCGTTATCGCTTGTTGCCCAGGGCATCCGTGAAGGGGTATTTGCCTTCCTGATTACGCTGCTCGTGTATGTAGCTACTCAACAGGAATGGAAGCTGGCGCAGTTTTCACTTATTACATCGGCGGTTTCATTTTTCAGCTTTTGGGCTGTCGGAAAATGGCTCAAGCCACACTATCGTTCGGCGGGTATGCTGTTGGGTGCCGTGTTGTTGGTGATCGCGCTTTTACCGTTATTGTGGCGTATGGAGTATAGTACACTACTGATTATGGGGATCGGCACCGCTTTATTTATGCCCTTGTATTTAATTCCCATGATTTCTGCCAGCTTTGATTTAATGGGTACGAGTAAAGGAGATGCCAATCAGAGAGTGGAACTGGTTGTACTACGCGAACTATGCTTAATGGTAGGCCGATTGACCGGAACACTCATTTTCTTGGGTGTCCTAAGTATCAGCAAGGCTCCCACAGCGATGATCTGGTTGTTGATTGGACTGGCATTGATGCCAGTGCTAGGATGGTTTTTTATGCGAAGTGTGCTGAAAATGGAACAAAAGACAAAGCAGAGCAAGTCTCATTCCCACGCACAACGCTGGCACAAGCAAACCGAATAGTTTAAAATACATTTAAAAAAGACCTCCAGACCCACTTATAGGGGAAGGAGGTTCTTTTTGTATTTCATATGTTAAACCATCGGTTCCGTTGTTTCGGGCGAGGGCTTGGTAGTACGGGTCAGAGAATAAAGCTCCATTTCAGGTCGGTGTGTGCCCGTCAGTTCATCAGCCAAAAGTTGTGCGGCCATCATACTCGTGACTGCTCCATTTCCCCCGTAACCCTCTAAAAAGTAGCAGTTGGGAAAACGCGGATGTGGACCAATATACGGCAAGCCGTCATGAGAGGAGCCGAATACAGCAGCCCATGCAAAGTCGATCTGAAATGATATACCCGGAAAAAATTCCTGTAACGTTTGTAGCAGCTTTTGCTGTTGGTGCAGCAGCCTGATTTCACGTTGATTGGCGTCCAGTACAGGTTCGTCTAAACCACCAATAATAATGCGTCCTTCCGGTGTGGAGCGCATGTATAGATAAGGACGAGCGGTTTCCCAGATGAGACACTGTTCATGCCACAAGGGAGTATCTCCGATTGGATTGGTGGCGATAGCATATGAGCTTTCCAGAACGGCTCCACGGTCTGTTTTAATCTCTTGTGTTTCATAACCTGTTGCAAAAATAACTTTTTTCGCTCGGATAATTCCACCGCTGGTATGACAAACAACTTCATTTTCGTTAAATTCAAAATGCTTGGCTTCCGTATGCTCATATAAGCGTACACCGAGACGGCTTGCAGATCGCAGCAGTCCTTGGGCAAACAAAAATGGATTAACCTCGGCATCTTCGCGTGTGTATAAAGCTGCTGGTTTTCGGAAAGGAAATCGGGCAGCAATCTGTTGATCATCCCAGTATTCGACGGGAAATCCAAATCGGGTTAGCTGTTTGTACTCTTCCTGAAGTGTCTGCACATCCTCCGATGTACTTGCATAGTACAGGCTACTTCGGCGCGTAAAAGACGGATCAATTTCCAGCGTGGTAGACAGTTTTTCCAACTGATCCAGAGCATCTTTACACATACGGTAAAACAGTACACCGTTCGTTTCACCAAACGTATTGATGAAGGAAGTTAAGGTCTTATCATTGCTATATTGCAGCAGTCCGTTATTGGCCGAAGAACTTCCATGTACTAGCTTGCGTTTGTCAATAACCACGGCGTCTACCTGTCGTTCTCCCAACAGTCGGGAGCAGATGGATCCACCCATCCCGCCACCGATGATCAATACATCACAATTTAAATCCTCTGCCAAAGGCGGGAAATCCAACATTTTCTCCAAGGTACTGGGCCAATATGTATTCCCGCTTATCAATTCCATATAAATGCACTCCTCATAAGGTAATATGTAGTATTTCTTAGGTGTACATAGTATTTCGCCAAACGGACAAGATAACCAGCGTGCAACAAAACATTCAAGGAGGCACAGAAATTATGCAATCTACGAACATGCAACCCTTGTCAGGCAAAGAGCTGGAGTACATCGTGGACTCCATTTCCAATGAAGAACTACTACTCAAACAAAGTGCGGCGACAGCGGCTTCTATTCAGCACCCAGCCATCCAACAAGCCTGTTTGCAACTGGCAAGAACTCATGAGCACCACTTGAATCTGCTTTCTAATGCTCTTCAACAGCATCAGCAGCTTGCCCCAATGCAACCGCAGCAGTAATTTGGATTTACAATAAAGGAGGTTTGACAGAATGTATTCACAAAACAATATGTCATTTATGCCCGAAGAAGATTTGCTCTATACCATTCTTGCTGATATGAAACGTACGGTGCGCGAGTACACAACGGCGACGACAGAATCCAACTGTCCGTCTGTGCGTCAGATGTTCACCGACCTTACGAATGATACATTGCGTCTGCAAGGTGATTTGTATCATCTGATGAGCCAAAACAATATGTATGCCACTCCGACTAAAGCACTGCGCATCGATTTAGACAAACAGATTCAAGAAGCTCGCAAGACCCAACAAGAATGCCAACAGTTCATTCAGCAAAAGTCGGCATCTGCGGGAGTATATGGCCAATCTATGCACCAGCAAGGACAGTCTACTCATCAAAACAACCCTTATTATATGTAAACGGGATTTTCTGTTTTTGAAGCAGATTCCCATAACAGCCGTCCATCTGCCGGGTTTACCGGAGTGGACGGTTTTTCTTTGCAGGTTTAAAGTGCGTATTGTATGATGTATAGTAATCTCTTTCGATGGAGGCCTTATGTAGAATGACAGAACTGAATGAATTGAAATTAAAAGTGCTGGAATTGTTAAAAGAAGATGCAAGAAGAACACCGACTCTATTAGCTACTATGCTGGGGGTTGACGAGCAGGATGTTCGCACCTCAATTAAAGAGCTCGAAGACCAACATGTGATCGTCAAATACGCCGCTGTAGTCAATTGGGACAAAGTCGACGACGAAAAGGTTACCGCTTTGATCGAAGTACAGATTACACCCGAGCGTGGAAGAGGCTTTGAAGGGATTGCAGAACGGATTTATTTGTATCCGCAAGTTAAATCGGTCTATCTCATGTCCGGAGCATACGATTTGCTGGTAGAGGTTGAAGGCCGCAATCTCCGTGAGGTCGCTAATTTTGTGTCGGAAAAACTGTCGCCTATTGATTCGGTCTTGTCTACCAAGACTAATTTTACGCTTAAAAAATACAAGCAGGACGGAATTATCTTTGAAGACCATCAGGAAGATAATCGTCTGATGATTTCGCCGTAAAGGAAGATCATGATGAATCTCAAAACAGAAGCATTTACCGACAGCAACAAAGCCATGAGTTCCTATTTGTCCCCGTTGGTGCGCGAGATCCCATCTTCGGGTATTCGTAAGTTTTTTGACTTGGTGGGTGGCAACAAGGATATTATTACCCTTGGTGTAGGCGAACCGGATTTTACAACCCCTTGGCATATGCGGGAAGCCTGTGTCTATTCATTGGAGCGAGGTTTTACCAGCTACACGTCTAATGCGGGAACGCCAGAACTGCGTGAAGCGATTAGTGATTATCTGAATGAGCAATTTGAAGTCCGTTATGATCCCAAAAATGAGATTATCGTAACCGTTGGGGGAAGCGAGGCGATTGATCTTGCTTTGCGTGCGTTAATTGTACCTAGCGACGAAATTCTCGTGCCCGAGCCGTGCTACATTTCATATTCTCCAATCACTTCGATTGGAGGCGGGATTCCAGTAGGTATTGAAACATTTGCTAAGGATGAATTCAAGCTGACGGCTGAAGCACTGGAGGCAAAAATTACACCTAAATCCAAGGTGTTGATTTTATGCTATCCGAGCAATCCAACTGGGGCTACGATGACTTATGAGGATTGGCTTCCGATTGCCGAAGTCGTGGAAAAACATGATTTGATCGTCATTTCTGATGAAATTTATGCTGAATTGAATTATGGAGAAAAGCATGTCAGTTTTGCCGCTATGCCTGGTATGATGGATCGTACGATTCTCGTCAGTGGTTTTTCCAAAGCCTTCGCCATGACAGGCTGGCGTATTGGATATACATGCGGGCATCCAGATCTGATTGCTGCTATGCTCAAAATCCATCAGTACACCGTAATGTGTGCGCCTTCTATGGGTCAAGTTGCGGCACTGGAAGGCTTGCGGAATGGTTTGGGTGAGAAAGATCGTATGGTAGAAGCCTATAATCAGCGTCGCCGTCTGATGGTTGAAGGGTTCCGGGAAATCGGCCTGGAGTGCCATGAGCCAAGAGGGGCTTTTTACGTTTTCCCTAGTATTCAAAGCACGGGACTCAGCTCAGATGAATTTGCACAGCGTCTTTTGGCAGAGGCTAAAGTTGCGGCTGTACCGGGTAATGTGTTCGGTTTGGGAGGCGAAGGCTATCTTCGTTGCTCATACGCGACTTCTGTTGCTCAGCTGACGGAGGCACTGGATCGGATTGGTCATTTTGTAGAAAAAGTAAAAAAAGAAGGTTAAAATTATTTTTTTATGGGTAATTCATAAAAAATAGTCTTTTATTTCTAAATTTCTATGCTATAATTTGAAATCGGAAGCAGGAAGTTCAATTTTTCAATTGTAGGAGGAATGTTCATGTCATATGTTGGATATAATTCATCTAGTTCAATAGGATACGACATTTCCCTGGAAGATGAAATTTTGTTCCTGCGCAATGAGATGATGCGGACATTTCAGGAAGAGCAGTCCTTCACCTCTGATCTTGTTATCCAGATCAGTTGCAAGCTCGATTTGAAAATCAATGAATATATGAAGCTGTATGGTACGGAATGCAAGGTTTAACCGTATGAAGTCAGCCAAATGTAAGAAGAAGGCCGTCGGGCCTTCTTTTTTTGCGTTCACAACTTATGATATATTAATGGCATGGAAGAGGGGGCGTACATATGAGAGCAGGGCTAAAAAGGCTATCGCCATGGATCATCGGAATGCTTGCACTTGTATTATTGGCTGGATGTGGGGGACGGGACAAGGACAGCTTCTCCATTTTTATTATGGATAAAGGGGATGCTTCAGTCATCCGGGAAGAGCTGGCACAAAAGCTTAAGGATAAGCTGGGCGAACAGGCTCCGACTATTGAGATTTCAGTCAGTCCGCTGTATAACCAGCAGAAGCTGGTTGTAGAATATGCGGCCGGGGAGCATGATCTGTTTCTTTTGCCGGAAGAGGACATGAAGCTGTATGGACAGAATGGCTCGAATCTGCCGTTAGATGATGCTTTTGACAAGAAGACGTACGCTCGGGGCGTGTTCGAGGGCGGCGTATTTAAGAAGAAGGGGCAGGAGGAAGAAGGATCAGATGTAAGCAAGGAAACTCATTTGTTCGGAATTCCGGTGGAGCAGATGAAGATGTTTAAGGAGCTAAAATATAACTCCAAAACATTATTTGCTACCGTGCCGCCTCGTACAAGCAATAAGGAAGAAGCGATCAAGGTGCTGAAAGCACTTACGGAATGATAAAGGGGATGGAATGAAATGGGCATATATACTAGAACAGGTGATGAAGGACAAACTTCTGTGATCGGCGGTCGAGTGTCCAAAGATGATGATCGTGTGGAGGCATACGGTACAATTGACGAGCTGAACAGCTTTGTAGGACAAGCGATCAGCTTTGCCGAAGGGGAAGAGTTTACGGATATTCGGACTCAATTGGAAGAAATACAGCAGGAGCTGTTTGATTGTGGTTCGGATTTGGCGTTTGTTAAAATTAGTGAAAGCAAATATAAGGTGAAAGACGAGCTGGCAGAGCGTCTGGAAGGCTGGATTGATGCATGTCAGGAGGAAAATCCGAAGGTGGAGCGTTTTATTATACCGGGTGGTAGCACATTATCCTCAACGCTTCATGTTTGCCGTACAGTTTGCCGACGCGCGGAACGCCGTGCTGTTACACTAGGTAAACATACGGACATTAATCCGGCGGTACGTCGGTATTTGAACCGTCTTTCTGATTATTTCTTTGCCGTTGCTCGTACAGCGAATGTCCGTCAGGGTGTGCCCGATGTCGAATATGTGCGCAGCAAAAAAGTGTTCCGCAAATAAGGAGGCAACCGGGAATTTGTGATGAGCTTGTATTATGAACCTATCGTATATACGATCCCTCCTGAGGAGGAGGGCATGCTGTTGAAGACTATTTTACAAAAACGTATGAACATTTCTCGAAAGTTAATATCCAAACTCAAGCTGACCGAGCAAGGTATTATGCTGAACGGGACACGTGTGTACATCAGCGTAAAGGTGAAGTCCGGGGATCGAGTAGAAATTCGTATGGAGCGCGAGCGTTCTGATGATATTTTACCTGAACCCATTCCTTTTGAGATATTGTTTGAGGATGAACATCTGTTAGTGGTGAACAAGGCGGCGGGCATGATTGTCCATCCGACTCACGGTCATTACACAGGAACACTGGCTAATGGGGTTGTGCATTATTGGCAGGCCAAGGGAGAGTTGTTCCGGTTTCGTCCTGTTCATCGTCTTGATCAGGAGACGACGGGTGTGCTGGTAATAGCCAAAAATCCGTATGTACACCAGCATATTTCTGAGCAAATGATTGCGGGAACGGTGGATAAGCGCTATACAGCTCTGGTGCATGGACGGCCTGAGCTGCAGGAAGGAAAGGTAGACGGACCGATTGACCGCAACCCGGATGATCCGCATTTACGTATGGTGACCCCGGATGGTTATCCTGCCCTTACGCTGTATAAGCTGGAGGAAGTGTGGAACGGGGGAAGTCGCATCGGACTAAAGTTGGAATCCGGGCGTACGCACCAAATTCGAGTGCATATGACTTATATCGGTTGTCCGTTGATCGGAGATAAAATGTATCGGATTACACCCGATGACGCTGCGCAACGTGAGCGATATGATCAGCTTGATGCCAAGATGCCTCGACAGGCTCTGCATGCCTCAGAGCTATCCTTGGAGCATCCTGTTACCGGGGAGCGGCTGACGTTCTATGCTCCGCTGCCTGAAGATATGGCTGGAATGCAGGAGCTATTAAGAGCGCAATATCTTTCAGAATAAAATATAAATAAGCGATGAAAACCAAATGGAGGTTAATCTAGTGATGAGCCAACTGAAAGTATATCAGTATTCTAAATGCAGTACCTGTCGTAATGCAGTGAAATGGCTGCAAAACAAGGGACATGAGACGGAACTTATTCCTATTTTTGAACAACCGCCCGGCCCGGAGGAATTGGAAGACTTGATTCGCAAAAGCGGGCTGGAGCTGAAAAAGTTTTTCAATACAAGCGGTGAGGTGTACAAAGAGTTAAAGCTGAAAGATAAGCTTGGAGACATGAGCCGTGAAGAACAAATTTCGCTTTTATCCTCGAATGGAAGATTAATCAAACGCCCGATTGTAACCGACGGTAACAAAGTAACGGTAGGATTCAAAGAGGAAACATTTGAGGGCACATGGGGAGCTCAATAACGCCCAATTTATCCCCACGATATGTTATACTGTGGGGGTTAAATATTATGATGAATGGGAGCAATACAATCTGTGACACAACGCAATGAACAATCCGTAATGCTGGTTGACGGCATGGCCCTGCTATTTCGCGCTTATTATGCAACCGCCGCAAACGGTTATATCCGTCGTACAAAAGCTGGGGTGCCAACGAACGCCATATATGGTTTTATTCGATATTTTTGGGATGCAGTCCAAACATTTAATCCTACACACGTCATTTGCTGCTGGGATATGGGCGGAACGACATTTCGTGGGGAACATTTTGCTGCGTATAAGGGAAACCGAGCCGACGCACCAGATGATTTGATTCCCCAATTTACATTGATTCGGGAAGTGACAGACAGCCTGGGCATTCCCAACATTGGAGCGGAAGGTTTTGAAGCCGATGATTGTATCGGTACGCTTGCACGCCATTATTCGCAAAATGAGGACATGGATGTAATGATTCTCTCGGGAGATCATGATTTACTTCAATTAGTGGATGATCGGACACGGGTCATTATTATGAAAAAAGGGCACGGCAATTATATGGTATACACCCCGGAGACCCTGCTGACTGAAAAAGGGCTTAAGCCACGCCAAGTGGTGGACCTTAAAGGCCTGATGGGGGATGCAAGCGATAATTATCCAGGAGTACGAGGTATTGGTGAGAAAACGGCACTCAAGCTGGTGCAGGAATACGACTCTATTGAAGGCATTCTGGAGAATTTGGATCAATTAACACCCTCGGTCCGTAAAAAAATTGAGAGTGATTTGGATATGCTGCATCTTTCACGCAAGCTTGCTGAAATTCACTGCGGTGTACCTGTAGCATGTGCTTTGGATAGCTGTCTGCTGACGCTGGATCACGTGCAAATTGTAGACAAGTTTGAGCAGCTTGAAATGAAAAGCTTGTGTACATTGATGGGTGTCGCAACCGGATCATAATGAAGCTGTTAGGCTTGATACGGACAATTTAAGTGAAGTAAGTTTATAGGGATGCTGACGCTGGGTGCGTTAGTGTCCTTATTTTTATACCGTTATGTCAAGGGAGTTGTATAGTCATGTGAAGGATTATATACAATTGCGATAAGGGGATTGACCTCGGGCACATTTCAGGTGAATATAGTGGAGAGAGAACCGGATTATTGAAAGGGGACAACAGCAACTATGACAGTATTGGGAGCAATTGAGGCAGGCGGTACCAAATTTGTATGTGGAATTGGTAACGAACATGGGGAGGTACTGGAACGAGCAAGCTTTCCAACGACCACCCCAGCAGAAACAATGGAGAATGTCATCGCATTTTTTGAAGGCAAGGGCATTGAAGCATTGGGTGTAGGCTCGTTCGGGCCGATTGATCCTATCGAAGGCAGTGATACATATGGCTATATTACAACAACGCCAAAGCCACATTGGGGAAATTACAATCTAATTGGCAAACTGAAACAGCATTTTGATGTGCCTATGGGGTTTGACACGGATGTGAATGGAGCAGCACTTGGTGAGTCTATTTGGGGTGCCGCCAAGGGATTGGACAACTGTCTGTATATTACGATAGGTACAGGCATCGGGGCGGGTGCTTTGGTTGGTGGAAAGCTGATACATGGATTATCCCACCCGGAAATGGGGCATATTCTGGTACGTCGTCACCCAGAAGATACTTACGAGGGGACATGTCCTTATCACGGAGATTGTTTGGAGGGACTGGCAGCAGGTCCTGCGCTCGAAAAAAGATGGAAGGTTAAAGGACATGAACTTTCTGTCGATCACGCAGCCTGGGAAATGGAAGCGTACTATTTGGCACAGGCTTTAATGAGCTATGTATTAATCCTGTCACCGCAAAAAATTATTATGGGCGGGGGAGTAATGAAGCAGGACCAACTGTTCCCGCTCATTCGTACCAAGCTTCAAGAACTTTTGAACGGATACGTACAGCATTCGAGTCTGACGACAGATATTGAGCAATATATCGTATCTCCGGGATTGGGTGACAATGCTGGATTGTGCGGTGCTCTGGCATTGGCAAAGGAAAAGCTGAATCATTAGAATTTATGGTTGACGGCACTCCAAGGTACGGTTATTATATAGGCAACAGCATAGTACGGCTCAAAAAGGGAAGCACCTTTCTTGCGAATACGCAGGATAGGTGCTTTTTTTGCGTTTTTGTGTTGTGCGGGACTGTCTTTCAACGATATGAGGGAGGAAGAAATCATGGAGATTGTATTTTTAAATCGCTTGTCCAAACGGAATGAACAGGGCTATGAGGACTTTGCTCAGGTATGGATTGGGCAACATGAAGGGGGATGGAGTGCAGGCTGGAGCACACACCATGTCCCGGATGAAAGTATAGACGACCTTTGGTATGAGGGCAGCTTGTGGCAGGAATTACTGCATGTATACCGTCATGAGCTGGCGCTCAAAATGGCTGAGGGCTACAGGCCCTTAATCCATGGCGTATTTCATGAGCAAGAAGGATCGTCAGGACGAGGACAAACGCTGCAAAAGCTGTATTGCTACAGTGATTTGTTTCCACGTGATGAAGTGTATGAGCAGTTGACAATGTGGAGACGGCAAAAAGCAGCAACGGAACGAAAAGCGCCTTATTTTATCGCTACGAATCGGCTGCTTCGACTCATTAGCGTCTATCTTCCCCATACCGAAGAAGAATTGTTGGAGCTGCCTGGTATGGGTCAGGGTAAGGTGTCGCAATATGGGACGGAGCTATTGGCTATTACGACACAAAATGACCGGACCACGCCATTTCCGTTGAACTGGGTAACAGAGACGCTGGAAGAAGAAGTTTTTTTGTCATGGCTATACAAGCAAAAAGAGAACCATTACAGGCAGGAGCTGAATAAGTTCAGCCTAACTAGAACGATTATCGAAGGCATTTCGGACGGTCTTTCACTGGAGCATATCGGGATGAAGACAGGTTTGCATCGTAGAGAAATGATTGAAGTTGTGGAGCATTTGGACAGGGATGGTATTGATATGGAGAAGCTGATCCGCAAGGAATTGGTGAATGTATCTGAGGAGGAGCAGGCAGCCATCTGGTCTGCTTATGAAGAGTTGGGGGATACGCTACTCAAGCCTGTCATGCTGAAAGTGTATGGGGAAGAAAAGGCGACAGAAACAGGATTGGATCAAATTTATGAGCGTCTGCGTCTGATCCGTATACGGTTTCGCCATCAGCAGGTACCCGACCGACATGTTGGATAATATAGAACTGATTAGATAAAGCTAAAGTATTAAGTACATTCAGGGTCCAACAGACTAAAAAGCAGCAGCCAGTTCCTCATAGGACACGGCTGCTGCTTTTTATGATCAAGCTTGAAAATCGAAATAGGTATCCAACTCCGTACTTTTTCCCCTTTTCTTTTTAAACCCAGTCTTTCTTGCGGAAAATACAGAACATACTGACACCTAGTGCCACCATAATACCAATGACGACAAAATAGCCATAACGTGTATGAAGTTCAGGCATATTATCGAAGTTCATCCCATATATTCCGGTAATGACCGTCAATGGCATAAATACGGTCGTTATTGCCGTAAACACACGCATAATTTCATTGGCACGATTGGCGATACTGGATTGGTAAGCTTCTCGAAGGTTACCCATCAAATCGCGGTAAGTTTCAAAAGTCTCCGAAATTTTCACAGCATTTTCATAAATGTCGCTGAAATATTTTTGCAATTGATCGTCGATGAGTCGCAAATCCCGTTTGTTCAGGGTATTGATGACTTCCTTTTGCGGACCCAGCACTTTTTTCAGCCACAGAATCTCACTTCGTAAGCCGATGATTTCGTTCAAATGCGACTTTTTCGTATGCATTAGAATATCTTCTTCCAGCTTTTCAATGCGGACCTCAATCCGGTCACCAACCAGAAAATAGTTGTCAACAATCAAGTCGACCAACAGATACATAAAGCGGTCAGGCTGGCTGACTTCTTGCTCCCACAGCATAGGCTTGAGGGTACGAAGCTCATTGATTTTCTGCTTGGTCACCGTAATGATAAAATGGCGGCCGAGAAAAATGTTCAAAGCTCGCAAAAATATTTCTTCATCATCAAAACGAATGCTATTTACAACGATAAAATAATGGCTTTCATAAATTTCGATCTTCGGACGCTGTTCTTCTTCACTCAAACAGTCTTCTACTGCAAGATCATGCATGGAAAATAAAGGTTGGAGCACTGCCAAATCATCGACATCAGCATCAATCCAATAAAAACCTTCTGCCGGTGCAGTAAGCGCCATTTCAATTTCTTCGACAGGGGTAAAAACCCCGTTGTTGACCAAACGGATTTTCATATATGTCACTCCTTATGCTCCGTCGTAACGGAAATACGTTTACCTTAAGCATAAGGAATGAACTCAGTTAGCCAGTTAGCCGGTGCGGGTAAGCGTGCATTCTCATCAAAAGCCGGAGGCTTTTGGAGCATACAGAGCCTGGCGTCCCGTCTTTCGGCAAGCTGAAGTCATTCCTATGCTGTTGTTCAGGGATCGCCGCCTATTCGGACTCGGGTCGCCTTCCATTCCGGATTCACCTCTCAAATGTTCTTTTTTTGATTGCCACAGTATCGCAGGAAACACTCAAAGTCTGCACTACTGCTCCATATTTTTGCCTAATAGCACTTGTATAGTATAACGCTCGGCCTACGGCCTTTCAAGCGCAAAATCATGGGCTAAATCGACAGTAGTGGCAAGAGCTTCAGCGAAAGGAGGGATATGATTTAACCTATGGAAAAGGTAGACAAAATGTGATTGCAGGGCACAAATTTAAAAGTCCCATCTTGACGAAGCCCAGCCGATGCATTAAAGTGAACAACAAGAACTTTGTGAACCCAAAATGAATATAGCGAAATCTTATCAAGAGCAGGTGGAGGGACTAGCCCGATGATACCCGGCAACCGGCGATTTTAATCGCACGGTGCTAATTCTTGCAGGACGCGCGCTTTGTACAAAGAGCGTTGCCCTGACAGATGAGAGAGGCGCATATGGATACAAATATGACCTTTCTCTAACCAGAGAAAGGTCTTTTTATTATATGCCCGGCATCTCAGCAGGACGATTTTCGCAAAACTTACCGAACAAGGAGTGAGTTTACATGCCGATTAAAATTCCAGATACACTACCTGCCAAGGAAGTGCTGGAGGGCGAAAATATTTTCGTAATGGATGAAAGCTTGGCTTATCATCAGGATATTCGTCCGTTGCGCATCGCCATTTTGAATTTGATGCCTACGAAGGAAACGACGGAAACCCAACTATTGCGCCTGGTCGGCAATACGCCGCTGCAAGTGGACGTCACGCTGGTGCACATGAAGTCTCATGTATCCAAAAATACATCGCAAGAATATTTGAATATGTTCTATAAAACGTTTGACGAGATTAAGAACAGTCGTTTTGACGGCATGGTCATTACAGGAGCTCCGGTTGAACAGCTTGAGTTTGAGGATGTGAACTACTGGGAGGAGATCCGGCAAATTTTTGAATGGACGAAAACGAATGTAACTTCGACCATGCACATTTGTTGGGCCTCACAGGCAGGTTTATACCATCATTTCAATGTCCCGAAATACGGGCTCGACTACAAATGCTTTGGCGTATTTCCACACACCGTGATTAAACCTAAAGTAAAATTGCTACGCGGCTTTGATGAACTGTTTTATGCCCCTCACTCCAGACATACGGAGGTTCGGCGGGAAGATATTGATCATATCGCCGAATTAGAAGTTTTATCCGAATCCGAGGAAGCTGGAGTGTACCTCGTAGCCACGCTTGACGGTAAACAAATTTTTGTAACTGGGCATTCTGAATATGACCCGCTTTCATTGAAATGGGAATACGACCGCGATGTGGCCAAAGGAATGGATATTGAAGTTCCCAAAAATTATTTTCCTAATGATGATCCTGAGCGCACACCGCCCTCAATCTGGCGGGCGCATGCCAATTTATTATTCTCGAATTGGCTGAACTATTATGTATACCAAGAGACACCTTACGATATCGGGCCCCAGATTTAAAAAAGGGGCTTGTACTTTACCCTTGTACAGTACCACCTTGCAGTAGCGCAGCAGTATAGTCTTTGACATCCATTTTTGCAGATTGGTTATAGCACCCACTATGGAAGTTAACAGGAGGATTCATATGAGTGAGAAACAGTGGAAAATCGAAAGTAGATTGGCACAAATCGGTTCAGTAGAGGAGCCAGTAACCGGGGCTGTTAATTACCCGATTTACCAATCTACGGCGTTCCGCCATCCCCGTCTGGGTCAAAGCACAGGATTTGATTATATTCGGACGATCAATCCCACGCGAAAGGTACTGGAAGAGGCTTCTGCTGCACTTGAATCTGGTGATGCAGGCTTTGCATGCAGCTCAGGTATGGCGGCGCTGCAAACGGTATTTGCATTGTTTGGACAGGGAGATCATCTCATAGTATCGCTGGATCTGTATGGCGGGACATATCGTTTGCTGGAGCGTATTTTATCTAAATTTGGTGTAACAGCCAGTTATGTGGATACGAACGATCTTGAAGCACTCGAACAGTCATGTCGACCGAATACCAAAGCTGTATTCATAGAAACACCTACAAATCCGTTAATGATGATTACTGATATTCGAGCGGTGGCTGAATGGGCATCACAACATCAGTTGCTTACCATTGTAGATAATACGCTGCTAACACCATACTTCCAGCGGCCATTGGAACTCGGCGCGGATATTGTGGTACATAGCGCAACCAAGTATTTGGGCGGACACAACGATGTGCTGGCAGGGTTAATCGTAACCAAAGGCAAAGAGCTATCAGCTGAAATTTCCTTTCTGCACAATTCCATAGGGGCCGTGCTTTCCCCGAGTGACTGCTATCAGTTGATGAAGGGGATGAAGACGTTAGCGCTGCGTATGGACCGACATGAGCATAATGCAACAGTGCTGTCTAACTATTTACTGACGCATCCGGCGGTGGCAGAAGTATTCTATCCAGCTATCGAAGGCCACCCAGGTCGTGAGATTCAAAATAAACAATCCAGCGGAAATACAGGTATCTTCTCCTTTAAAGTAAAGGATGCTCGTTATGTGGAACCTTTGCTTCGTCACATTAAGCTCATTGCGTTTGCGGAAAGTCTCGGCGGTGTTGAGTCGCTAATGACCTATCCCGCGGTGCAGACACATGCGGACATACCAGCAGAAATTCGAGATGCAGTTGGGGTAGATGACAGGCTGTTGCGTTTCTCCGTAGGCATTGAGCATACAGACGACCTCATTGAAGATTTGCGTTCGGCGTTGGAAGCGGCACGTCAAGAAGTAGAAGGAGGAGAGCTGCAATGATAGAGGATGCGAGGAGGATCGGGCAGGATTTGAACAAAGAGCGGAAGTTCGCTACTAAGCTGCTGCATTTTGGTTCTGAAATTGACAGCGTTACGGGGGCCTCGAGCGTCCCGATCTATCAAGCTTCTACCTTTCACCATCATGATATTTTTAATCCTCCCCAGCATGACTATAGCCGTTCAGGTAATCCGACACGACAAGCTTTGGAGGATTATATCGCTTTATTAGAAGGCGGGGCGTGCGGCTTTGCCTTTGCGTCAGGTATGGCGGCCATCTCCACTACATTTATGCTCTTATCCGCTGGAGATCATGTCATTGTTTCCGAGGATGTATATGGGGGAACATATCGACTGTTGACCTCCATTTTGAAACGGATGAATATCGAAACGACCTTCGTCGACATGACGGACTTCAACCTTGTGAAAGAGGCGTTGCAGGAGAATACAAGGGCTGTATATATGGAAACCCCGTCCAATCCGACACTCAAAATTACCGATGTAGCAGGAATAACCTCTTGGGCACAGGACAACGGACTTTTAACTTTATTGGATAATACTTTTATGACACCTTATTATCAACGTCCGATTGAGCAGGGAGTCGATATTGTATTGCACAGTGCGACCAAGTTTCTGGGCGGACACAGCGATGTGCTGGCAGGACTTGCGGTAGCGCGTACCGAATCGCTTGGGAGACAAATCAAGCAGCTCCAAAATGGACTGGGTACCGTACTGGCTCCGCAGGAGTCATGGTTGCTCATGCGCGGTATGAAGACACTGGAGGCTCGTATGGCTCACAGCGAAAAGAGTGCAGCCAAGCTCGCTAACTGGCTGAACGAGCGCAACGACATTGAGGCAGTATACTACCCGGGTCTGGAAAATCATCCAGGGCGTGAAGTTCATGAACGTCAATCCAGCGGTTATGGTGCAGTGATATCGTTTGATGTGGGTTCTGGTGAGCGTGCAAAAGAAGTCCTCAGTCGCGTACGTATTCCAATTGTAGCGGTGAGTCTGGGAGCTGTGGAAAGCATCTTGTCGTATCCGGCGATGATGTCACATGCGGCTATGCCCCATAGTGTACGATTGGAGCGCGGGATTACGGATGGACTACTTCGTTTCTCCGTAGGTTTGGAGGACATTGACGACCTGATCAGTGATCTGGATGAGGCGCTGCGCTAGAGCGCTAGAGCGTTAGCACATCCGCAGCATCTTTGTCGTTTTCACGCCGGGAGCAAATATGCACAGTACTAAACAGCAAGTTTCCAGTATTTCAGGAGGCTTGCTGTTTTCTATAAGAATGACATGAAGGACAGTGTGAAAAAAGGTACTTTCAGTCTTGTTTTGTTATTTCTTGGCTATACGCAATGTTGAGATAAGCTTGTTTTCCTAGGTGGAAAGCAGAAAGAAGCGGGAATAAGTATGGTTCCTTACCTAAAGATATGTTAGTATTATCATTAGGTTTTACTATGCTAAATAGCACAGACAACATACAAGGCCAGTCATGAACATACATTACGGCAGGGTTCGAACGCAGGTTTGTGAAAGCATTCTCGTTCATAAGTCCTGTCGTTCATTTCGTCGCCCTGTGACAGCGAAGGAGGATACACCATGAGTGTAATCGACCATATTTTAGATAAAGCCCTACGCGGCGAACGCCTGAATTTAGAGGATACCGTTGCTTTGTTCGAATCAGACGAGGTAGAAAAAATAGGTCACGCGGCGAATAAAGTCATGAATCGCATGCACCCCGATCCCATTAAAACCTTCGTCATCGGACGAAATATTAACTATACGAACGTATGTGACGTATACTGTCGCTTCTGCGCTTTTTACCGTAGACCGGGTTCCGATGAAGGTTATGTTTTGCCGGATGAGGTGATCTTTCAGAAGATCAAGGAAACGCAGGAGGTAGGTGGCACCGAAATTCTAATGCAAGGCGGTGTGAATCCAAATCTGCCATTCAGTTATTATACGGATTTGCTGAAAGCTATTAAGGAGCGTTTTCCCGATATTACGATGCACTCCTTCTCGCCAGCTGAAATTCACAAAATGAAGGAAAAATCCGGTCTATCCATGGAAGACACGATTCGAGCCATTCATGAAGCTGGATTGGATTCGCTTCCGGGCGGAGGCGGAGAAATTTTGGATGACCGCACACGCCGCAAAATTAGCCGTCTCAAAGGCTCTTGGCGTGATTGGATGGATGTCATGCAAACGGCTCACAAGGTTGGGATGAACACAACTGCTACGATGGTTATCGGCTTCGGCGAGTTGATGGAGGAGCGTGCGCTGCATTTGTTGCGTGTTCGTGATGCTCAGGACGAATGCATTGAAAACAAATATAATTCTGAAGGATTTTTGGCCTTTATTCCTTGGACCTTCCAGCCAGACAACACCAATCTGAAGAAGGAACGCCAGACGCCAGAGGAATATCTGAAGACCGTTGCGATCAGTCGTCTTGTATTGGATAACATCAAGCATATTCAATCCTCATGGGTAACTATGGGACCTGAAATCGGTAAAAAATCGTTATACTACGGTTGCGATGATTTTGGCAGCACCATGATTGAGGAAAACGTAGTATCCGCTGCGGGCGCAACGTATAAGGTTAACATCGAATCCATTTTACAGTTGATCCGCGAGACGGGTCACATTCCGGCACAGCGCAATACCCGTTATGATATTATTCGTACTTTTGACAGTGCCAGCAGTATTGAACATGATTTTATCATGCAAAATTAATATCCGTTAATATATTGTTAATTACAAAACGCTTATCCATCACTAATCTATGTATAAGGATTAGTGTAGATAAGCGTTTTTTGATGTGTTACTTTGCTATGTTTTCCATCGTTTCATATACATGATCTCAGCCTGCGGGTCAGCCATTTGGATGACTGCCTTAAAACGCTGCAAATCCAACAGTTGAACGTTGTAAACGATGACCATTTGTTCTTTTTTATCCTCAGATTCGCTTTTAATCTTACCCTCTATCTGTGCAGAGCCTCCAACAGGTGTGCTGTGTATACGCAGCCTGCGATATATGGCATCCTTGACGGTTTGCTGTTTCTTGCTGACAACACAAACCATACGTGTCAGACCGGTAAACACCAGCCGGGTCGTTTCATAGGCGGCGAGGCAGGATAAGGCTGAATAGAGAGCTGGCTCCCAGCCTAGCACAAAGCCGGCGGTAATGAGCAGCAGACCATTACACAGCATAACAATCTGTATTAATGGAATCTTACGGTGTGTTAGCAACAATGTGGATGGACGGCCATCGTCAGATTCGTTAAGTCCTAGTGAATCGAGCAGACCACCATGACGAGCTGCCAGCCCTGCGCCAAGACCGATACAGATTCCGCCGCCCAAAGCGCATACGACCGGATGGCCACTCACTGCCGGAAAAGGCGAAAGAATAATGGCTGAGCCCGAAAAGGCGAACAAGCCGGGTAGTGCTCGAAGCAGCATGGGTTTGTGAGTAGACAGAGAATACAGCAACATGAGTGGCAAGTTCAAAACGAATAGCAGTAACCCAAAATGCTCCTGTGTATAAAGCGACATGAGTCTGGAGATCCCCGTGACGCCTCCAGCGATCATATCATGCGGATGTAAAAACAATTCCAGACCGACGGATGCTGTAATTCCACCAATCACCGTATAAAAGACAGGGAACCTGCTCGCATCTCCTGAAGCGGGCTTCACAAGCCGCCTCATAGAGTTTCGGCATGTTTTACAGCGTGCGGCATAGCCTTCCCTCCTATGGATTGTCGTATCCAGCTTTTGCAGTTATGCCGAGTTACTTTCTTCCTTTCGTAGGCGGGGGTCCTTGAACTTAAATATTTTGTTTAACATATTAAAGATAGGTTTTGACTGCTTTGTCAGAAGTGGTCCAAGAATCGCCAGTATGAGTACATAGATAGCTGCAAAGGGTTGAACAATATCAAGCAAACCGCCTTCCTTGCCCAAGTTGGCCATGATAATCGAAAATTCACCCCGTGCCACAATGGTCAGACCGATATTTGCTGACGCTTTGGGAGATAAGGAGGCCGTACGCCCAGCCAGCATTCCTGCCCAAATGTTACCAAACAACGTGAGGACGACTGCTGCCAGCGCAAGCCATATCGCGTTTCCTCCCAGGGACAGTGGATCGATGGACAGTCCAAAGCTGAAGAAAAACAGGGCACCGAAGAAATCGCGGAAAGGAACAATTAAATGCTCGATTCGTTTGGCATGTTCCGTTTCGGCCAGTACCAGACCGACCAACAGGGCGCCGATAGCTTCCGCCACATGAATCGTTTCCGAAAAACCAGCCACCAGAAACAGAGAGCCAAAAACAACAAGTCCGAATACCTCATTGGAGCGAATACGGAGAATACGATTTAACAGAGGGACGGCCTTACGGCCGATAATAATGACTGCAAGCATAAAGCCAAGCGCGATTAGGGCTGATAGCAGCACACCCCCGAGCGAGGATGAATCACTAAGAACCAATCCGGAGAGGATGGAGATGTATACGGCGAGGAAAACATCCTCGAACATAATAATGCCCAAAATCATTTCTGTTTCTGCATTGGCAGTCCGCTTGAGATCTACCAGCACCTTCGCAGCAATAGCACTGGATGATATTGTTGTAATTCCGGCGATAACCAGTGTCTCTGCTACAGGAAAGCCGCTCAGGAAGCCAAGAGCCAGCCCCAGTGTAAAATTGATGCCAATATAAATGGTGCCGCCCACGGCAATGGAACGACCTGATTTAATTAACCGACCTACTGAGAACTCGAGACCCAAGTAGAAGAGAAGAAACAGCACTCCGATTCTTCCCATAAAATCAATAAATGGGGCGCTTTCGATAAAGCGAAAATCAAAATGCCATAGCTCCATCGCATGCGGCCCAACTGCCATTCCGATCAGGATATAAAAAGGGATGACCGAGAAGCGCAGTTTGGAGGAAATAAGTCCGGCTGCAGCGATGAGAGCAATTGCCAATCCAACCTCAAATACAAGATGATCCATCCAATCACCCGCTTCCGTTCATAAGGATTTGTTTAAAGCGTTTTTGCTGATCGCGTTCCCCAACAACGACTACAGTGGCATCATCGTTAATAATCACTTCAGGACCAGGATTTACATATTTCATTCCCTTTTTCTCCACAATGGCAATAACAGTGGCTCCCGAATTTTGCCTTACATCCAGCTCACCGATGGATTTGCCGACACTTGCATAGTGGGATTCCACTCTATACCATTCGATAATAAAATCATCAAACGTCATTTCTACACTTTCAAGCTGTTTGGGCTTATATGTCATACCCCCGATGATGGAGGCTACCAATCGCGCTTCCTGATCATTCAGGGTTGTCATAGAAATACTTTGTTCCAGATCCTCGTAATCAAAGTGATACAACTCACGCCTGCCATCATCATGAATAATAATGACAATTCGGTCGCCACTCTCTGCATCTATTCGATACTTAATCCCGATTCCTGGCAAAATAGACTCTCGAATATCCATTTGTAAAGCCTCCTGTACGATATGTTATTTAAATGAATGGTATGGGAAATAAATCACATACTCTGGGAGTGACATGGAAACTTTCTTTTTGTATTAAATTTTATGAATTAACGTAAAAAACCTGATACATACACTTACGTATTACAATTATTGTAAAATATTAACAAATAGACTTGCAAATGTGGTGATCTGCATGCAAAGGGAGGTTAAGCCACATAACTAGAGGTGAATTTGATGGGGAACAAGTATAATTGCTTCTTTAGTTTGCAAATGACAGGAATAAAAGGCAGACGTAGTTTAGGGATGCTCAATAACAGCACAAGCGCTATCAAAATGACAAAGGGAAGTGATTTGGCCGCAGCGATCACCAGATGAAGTAAAGGGGAGGATTTGCGTATAGCTGGTTTGGAATGGTGTTCCAGACCGTGAGAATCTGTTTCTAACGAGGAAACGTCAGCATGAGGCACAACAGAAGATCCCGCAGTAAACTGAAGGGATTGAGTGGTGTCTTCCGCATGAAACGTCACAGGAAGGGACAAAATCTGAACGAGGCTCAATATGACGATCATGAATGTACGCAGCATGTTCAGCATCGTTAACATCTTATCTCCTCCCTCTTGTGAAAAATTCATATTACTATAACCTTAACATACCCCACCCTAAATATTCAAACGTCTTTCGTTATTTTCCTATATCACAGTAATTGTTTATAACACGCCAAACCAGCTTTTTGAAACTTGATCATCCTCTTTTGGATATGTCTTTCTGTTTCCAGTCGTTCACTTCGTATAACCCTTTAGAGGCCGCCATATACTGAAAGCAGTGATCGAAAGGAGTGAGCCAATGGAACTGTTTACAGTGTGGACCAATACAGACGGAGATCAGGAAACCGACCGGTTTTATGAAGTGGTCAAAAGTAGAACAAAGGGACTACATATGTCACGGCGCGGATTTCGATTCACTTTCAGACAGCTGGACAACAAAGTGGCATGGACCTGCAAGGGCACAGAAAGCAATTCGGCGTTTGAAAGCTTTCTCCCCTGTGTATACAGCATCATGTCTTCGGCAATAGCGGATTATATTATCGAAGTCAAGGAGTGGGGACTGCTCAATCTCATTCTCACCAAAGCCTGTTCGCTGCTGGAGAAAGAGGATACAGAGCAAATTCGCAGTATGATTCGTTCGCTGTTAAGCGATGATGGCCCGAGAGGCCGTTTGAAGCGTCATGGTAAGCTAAGCACTCTCCTGGAGAAGGATTTCAAAGAGCTTCGTGTGATCAATTTGGAAGGACTGATTCAATTTAGGCTCCATGCGTATAAAAAAGAGCTTGAAGAAATCGTCGACTATGCCATGGAGGAATTCTGGGCAGATCGGCAATACGAAGAATTTATGGGGCTGCTTAAATATTTTGTTTTTTTTCAGGAAAGCAAAGTTCCGCTCGTACACGTACTTCACCAAGGCGGACATAATTTTACGATTCTGGATAGTGCCATGGTGCCCATACCGACTCCTGATGCAGATGACATCATTGTCGAGATGCCAGGCATTGAACTAGAAATGGAGGTCGAAGATCGAATCGTAAGCACCCTTATTTCGATTTCTCCTGCTTCCATTATATTGCACACAGACGATGAGCACACCCCCATAGTGCGGACACTCCTGCATATTTTTGAAGATAAAGTGAAGCTGAGCAGACTTTATCCAGGTCAGGATGTTCAAAAATAATAATCTTTTCGTATAAACCAATGGATTTCTGGAAAGCCTTTGCCTCAAGGGGAGGTTTTTTATGAGATCCATGTTGGTATGGAAACGGATTTTGGGAACCGTGTTAATTGCAACCTGTCTGATATTGCCCGGCAATGAAGTTTACGGTCACAAAGAACCGGTCCAGCATAAAAAATGGCAGTCCGCACCTGTTTTGGCTCCACGCGAAGAGCAGGTTATTACGACCATGACGGTCACGGCAACAGGATATACAGCAGGCTATGAATCGACTGGCAAACGGCCAAGTCATCCCGGTTACGGTATTACGTATTCCGGTGTAAAAGTGCGTCGTGACAAGAACACACTGTCTACGATTGCGGCTGATCCCAAAACGTTTCCTTTGGGAAGCATATTGTACATTCCAGGTTATGGATACGGGATTGTAGCAGATACAGGTTCTGCGATTAAGGGCAATAAAATTGACTTGTATTTTAAAACAACCCGGCAGGTGTATTCTGAATGGGGCAAGAAAGATGTGGATGTCCAAATTATAAAAAAAGGGAACGGAAAATGTACGGAAAAGATGGTAAAATCGCTCCAAAAAGCGATAGAAACGCATAAAACCATTCCGACTGCGACACTGGATGCTTCCATATAATCCTTGAATATTGTTTTTTCCAACATCACATACTATGTTGCGGGATGAGCTTATCCCGCAAAACATACTGGGAGGTTGAGAATTATGCCAAATCAAGGCGGAAGTTCTTTCACGAACAAAGGCTTCAAGGCAAGCACAGGAAATCAGTTCAAAGCGGAATTTGCACAAGACAATACGGTAGGTGTCGTTTCACAAAAGGTAAAGCAGTCTGAACAAAATAAAATTCAAGACAACTTCCAGACACCAAATGAGAAGTATGATGAAGAATTTGCAACAGATCAAGGCGGTACAGGTGCAGTAGCGCAAAAAGTTCAAAACTCCAGTCGCAACAAAATTCAAAATAATGCTCAAACACCGAACGAAAAGTTCGACGAAAACTTTAACACGAAATAAAAAAGCATATACAATCGATAATGCTCCGGATTATATCCGGGGCATTTCGTTTTAAGTGAAAGTGATTAGGTACAATAGGTCTAAGGTTTTATCTCCTTTTTAATTTTTTTTAAGGTGGAATTAAGGTTTAAAGTGCAAAATAAAGTCAGTTAAACAACACCACCTTGAAGCATAGGGTTTGGGAGGAGATATACAATGGACGAATTTAAAAATAATAACTCCGGACGCCGGAACGACAACGATCAGGTTGATACCGATAACGCAACTCGGCAAAACGATTCGAACGGTTCCTCATATTATTATTCTTACGGCCCTTTTTCTTCAGTTCAATCGGACGGACAACGTAAGGAAGGGCAGTCGGTGGAAAAGGATGTTGAGATTACGCCACCGCAGGCAGTGAGACCTCTTCCTCCCTCTTACCATCGGGCTATGCCTGAGCAACAGGATGGTTCGGGTCGGAATGGCGGCAACTGGCAATTCAAACCGAATAAGCCCAAGTCGCAGGTGAAAACAATATTCTTATCTTTTTTGGCCGGGATGCTGGTCATTACGGTATTGATGTATACAGCTGACCGAACAAATATGTTCACACCCGAGACGGCGTTGACTTCGGCGGCAGCTGAAAGCGGAGAAACGACTAATTCAGGAACAACCAGCTCGACTCCAAGCGCAGTTCCGGCTGTGATGCCTTCAGGTACCGCTGATGTTCAATCTGTTGTGGCCAAGGCTGGGCCGGCAGTCGTCAAAATCGAAACGCTTGCCAAACAAACCAGTGGCAGCAGTGGCAGACAAAGCAGCCCTTATTACAATGACCCGCTGTATCAATACTTTTTCGGTAATCAGTATGGTGACAGTGGCAGCAGCGGTAACAGTAATGAAAATGAAGGTAGCAACAGCGGGCAGCTGACTCCGCTTGGTATTGGTTCCGGTTTTATTTTTGATAAATCAGGTTACGTCCTAACCAACAACCATGTTGTTGAAGGTGCGAGTGTGGTTCAGGTTACAGTGGAGGGAACTAATAAGCCTTACGAAGCCAAAGTCTTGGGCAAAAATGCTGATCTTGATTTGGCGGTACTTAAAATTGAAGGCAAAAACAACTTTCCGACAGTAACTTTGGGTGACTCCGATAACGCTAAAGTCGGCGAATGGATGGTCGCAATCGGCAACCCTGAAGGCTTTGAACATTCGGTAACAGCCGGGGTGCTAAGTGCGAAAGAACGTACGATCACCATTAATAGTGAATCGACTGGAAAACCGACGCAATACAAGCATCTCATTCAGACGGATGCGTCCATTAACCCTGGTAACTCTGGTGGACCGCTATTAAATCTGCAAGGGCAGGTTATCGGTATGAACGTAGCTGTTAGTGCAGACGCACAGGGAATCGGGTTTGCGATTCCGTCCAATACGATTTTGGAAGTCGTCGATAAGCTGAAAAATAACCAGCCTATTCCGAAAGAACCTGTACCTTTCATTGGTGCAAGTCTGTTAAATTTGAGTCCTGAAGTAGCCAAAGAACTGGGTACATCTCTGACCGAAGGCTCGGTTGTACGGGATATTATATACAAATCACCAGCTTATCAGGCCGATCTGCGTCCTTACGATGTGATTATCGGAGCGAATGGCACGCCTTATAGCACATCACAAGAGCTGATCCAGTTCATTCAAAAACAAAAAGTGGGTACAGCGCTGACACTTAACATCGAACGAGCTGGGCAGAAAAAAGATGTTCAGCTGAAAATTGGCAACAAAAATGACTTTAGCTCGACGCTTCAACAATAAGATGAAAACTCTACAAAAATGAACAAGTGCACGTAAGAAACGGAAGGAAGATCCCTTCCGTTTCTTGCTGTATGAAGCAGCCAGATGCTACACGCGTCTACTCCTGCTACAATAGAAGGAAAAGAAGAGATAAAGGAGTTCGATCGTGTATGCGTTCTACTATTCTAATCATTGATGACGATGAAAAAATTGTTTCCATGCTGCGCAGAGGGCTGGCATTTGAAGGCTATGAAGTGCTGACAGCCGCCAATGGAGCAGAAGGATTAAATAAAATGTTGACAGCTGAGCCTGATGTGGTCGTGCTGGATGTAATGATGCCGCAGGTCGATGGTTTTGAGGTATGCCGTCGTATGCGGGAGGGTGGAAGTACGGTACCTGTCCTGATGCTTACAGCCAAGGATGAGGTTGAGAATCGGGTTAAGGGCTTGGATCTAGGGGCCGATGATTATCTCGTTAAGCCGTTCGCTCTAGAGGAGCTGCTGGCACGAGTGCGAGCGCTTTTGCGGCGTAAAACCGAACAACAGGACAATAACGGAAATCGGCTTACCTTCGAGGATTTACAACTGGACAACGAATCCCGTGAAGTGGTTCGTGGCGGCAAACGTTTGGAACTGACGGCCAAAGAATTTGAACTGCTCCATTTGTTCATGCAAAACCCGAAGCGTGTTCTGTCGCGTGATCTGATTATGGACAAAATTTGGGGCTATGACTATAGCGGAGAATCGAATGTGCTGGAAGTATACATTGCCATGCTACGACAAAAAACGGAGCAGGATGGCGGTAAACGACTCATTCGTACAATTCGGGGAGCTGGCTATATTTTAAGAGGTGATGTGTAATATGTCTATTCGGTGGCGGCTGACAGCCTGGTATTCGAGCATCTTGGCTATAGTACTAGTCATTTTTGGTCTGGTTACTTACGGACTAGTATATTACTACACGTATAATGAAGTGAAAAGTCAGCTTATGACTCAGGCGCCACAGATTAACAAGCAATTACGCCTTATTATAAAAGGGGGATTGTTTGAAGTCCCCAACCTGGATTTGGGATTAGAGCAGGGACGTGGAATAGATGACTCACAGCTATATGTACAAATTTACAATTATACGTCCGGTGTTACCAAAACGACCCAAAATATGAAAGACCTCAATATCACCTTCCCTGTTCCATCTACAGCGGCAGGAGCAGTTCAAAATGAGGGGATTCGGCGTGTGAACGTCAATGGGGATTCCTTTATGATTTATCAACAGCCGATTAAATCCGAGGAGTTGGGGTTGGTGGTCGGGCTGCTACAGGTAGGACAATTCACGGGCTCTCAGGATCGACTCATGAACAGGTTACAAAATGTGCTTGTATACGGTTCGTTGTTTGCATTACTCGCTGCTGCGACCTCAGGTCTCTTTCTGGCTCGCAAGTCTATGAAGCCGCTGGTCAAGGTCATTGAGGGGGCAAATCAGATTCAATCCAGTAATGATTTGAGTGTTCGGATTGAATATGACGGACCACCAGATGAAATTGGTCAATTAATCGGGACAGTTAACAACATGCTGGGGCGCACAGAGGTGTTTTACAAGGAGCTGGAAGATGCGTACGGTGCACAGCGCCGTTTTGTGGCTGATGCTTCCCATGAGCTTCGTACGCCGCTAACGACGATCCGTGGCAACGTTGATTTTTTGCTCAAAATGTGGACTACCGAACCAGGAGAGCGACCGAATATGGATGAAGAGATGATTCGCGAGCTTTCTATGGAGGCATTAAATGACATGGCGGATGAAGGCAAACGGATGAGCCGTTTGGTGAGTGATATGTTGTCACTCGCGAGAGCGGACACAGGGAAAACGTTCGATAAGACTCCCGTTGCGCTGGAACCACTTGTAAGTGAGGTTGCCCGTCGTGCTCAGTTTTTAGAGCGAACGGCCGAATGGAATGTGGGAGATTTTTCGTTGCTGAATGGTATTTATATGGATGGCAGCAAGGATTATTTGCAGCAAATGCTATTCATTTTCATTGATAATGCATTCAAATATACACCTGAAGGCACAGTCCGATTTGATGCCATTGTTTATCAAGGACAGGTGGGCCTACGGATCAGTGATACGGGCATTGGAATGGACAAGAGTGAGGTTCCCTTTATTTTTGACCGCTTTTACCGGGCAGATGAGTCACGCGGGGTGACAGAGGGAATTGGGTTGGGGCTATCTATTGCCAAGTGGATTATTGATGAACATCACGGGTCTGTGGAAGTGGTTACGCGCCAAGGAGAAGGAACGACATTTGTCATCTGGCTTCCAGTCAGCTTTTCCGCGCCTTTGGAATAGGCTATAATAGGAAGGCAACTACATCATAGAATTGGCCGGTAAAGGCTAGGATGCCCACAGCTACCGAGTTATCGGAGCTGTATACTGTGTCGAAGAAAGCGGGGGCTCATTTTGGAAGTACTCAGAATTTCGCCCCGGGGTTACTGCTACGGCGTAGTCGATGCCATGGTATTGGCTCGTCAGGCAGCCAGAAATCTGGACTTACCCCGGCCTATTTATATATTGGGCATGATTGTGCATAACAGTCATGTCACCAATTCCTTTGAAGACGAAGGGATTATTACACTGGACGGCCCGAACCGTATGGAGATTTTAAGCCAGGTAGAGAGCGGCACTGTTATCTTCACTGCTCATGGCGTATCACCAGAGGTTCGCAAGCTGGCACGAGACAAGGGGCTGACTACGGTAGACGCGACTTGCCCTGACGTCACAAAGACGCATGATCTGATTCGGGAGAAGTCTGCCGAAGGCTATCAGATTGTTTATATTGGTAAAAAGAATCATCCAGAGCCAGAGGGAGCTATTGGTATTGCTCCTGACCATGTTCATCTGATTGAAAAGGAAGAAGAGATCGACAGTCTTACGTTGCCAGCTGGCAAAATTCTTATCACGAATCAGACGACCATGAGTCAATGGGACATCAAGCACATTATGAAGAAGCTGCTGGAGAAGTTCCCGGGTGCTGAGATACACAATGAAATCTGTTTGGCGACGCAGGTACGTCAGGAAGCGGTAGCTGAGCAGGCTGGACAGGCGGATCTGGTGATCGTTGTCGGGGATCCGCGCAGTAACAATTCAAACCGATTGGCTCAGGTTTCGGAGGAGATTGCTGGTACAACAGCTTATCGTATTTCTGATGTAACCGAGCTGAAGAGAGAGTGGCTTGAAGGTGTAGCCAAAGTGGCTGTGACTTCTGGGGCTTCAACCCCGACACTGATTACCAAAGAGGTTATTACGTATTTGGAGCAGTATGATGCGGCTAACCCGGACACGTGGGAGATTCAGCGAACCATAGATATGAAAAAACTGCTGCCTCCTGTACGAGAGAAGTCAAAAACAACGAAATAGTATGTGATTGATTACAGCCGTTATTCGGATACAACCATCCGGATAGCGGCTTTTTAAATTGTTTTAATTTGTAGATATTTTCCGGTTAGCTTCACTAAGTTAGAATATTGAATAATTCGGGATAATTAAGCCTTGACGAGTATAGCTAAAACAGGTATAGTTGCTTTAACGAATAAAAGCTTAAAAGCGAACAAGCGTCTAAGTGTCATAATATTAACCTATATGTTGGTTTATAAAATATGTTTCATAGAGAGGAAGAAAAAAAATGATCGTTATCGCTGGTGTTCAAACACCTGAAGAGCATATTCAAGCTATTGTTGAAGTTATTGAGAAAGAAGGATTGCAGGCTCATGTATCAAGGGGATCGGATCGCACGATCATCGGACTGATCGGTAGCGTAGAGCCCAAGCTGGCTGAACATCTGCGTCAAATGAAAGGCGTAGAAAATGTGGTTAAAATATCGAAGTCCTATAAATTGGCCAGCCGTGATTTTCATCCGGAAAATACGGTTATCTCTATTAAAGGTGTAAATATCGGCGGGGGCGAGCTTGTCATTATGGGTGGACCATGTGCTGTTGAGTCTGCTGCACAGATAGATGAAATTGCCGGATTGGTCAAAGCTGCAGGCGCGCAAGTTCTCCGTGGGGGTGCTTTTAAGCCGCGTACAGGGCCATACAGCTTCCAAGGAACGGGTGTAGAAGGTTTAATCATGATGGCTGAGGCGGGGCAAAAGCACGATCTCTTGACCATCACAGAGGTCATGACACCTGAATACGTAGACATCTGCGCGGAATACGCCGATATTCTGCAAGTAGGTACACGTAATATGCAAAACTTTGATTTGCTGCGCAAGCTGGGTACTTGCGGCAAGCCAGTATTGCTCAAGCGCGGTTTCAGCTCGACTTATGATGAGTTCTTGAATGCTGCTGAGTACATCTTGGCAGGCGGCAATCCGAATGTTATGTTGTGTGAGCGCGGTATCCGTACATTCGAAACCTACACTAGAAATACGCTCGACTTGTCCGCGATCCCTGTTTTGCAACAGTTGAGCCATCTGCCGGTCATTTCCGATCCTAGCCATGGCACAGGTAGACGTGAACTGGTTGTTCCTATGACGAAGGCTTCGGTAGCTGCCGGAGCGGATGGTTTAATTATTGAGATGCATACAGACCCTGACAACTCGATGACGGGTGACGGCGTACAATCCCTGTTCCCAGATCAATTTTCAGATTTGCTAAAAGATTTGGAAATATTGGCTCCTGCTGTGGGGAAAACATTTCACACGCCTACTACCATTGCTTAAAACCAATGTTTAACATTAATGCATAAAAGTTTTGCTGCAACGCAGTAATGAGATTTAAATTGCCTAAAAGCCCGATGTTTCGGGCTTTTTGTGCTATTCAAATGTTATCAAGGGCGTAAGCATATCTAACATTAGTTTAAAAAATACCTTACATAGCTATTGACCCGTGTCATGTTTGAGATTTATAATGACGACAGAAAAAAACATTCGATCATGAACATTTCAGGGTTGTATAAGACTTAATGTTCGGAAAAATTGGGAGGAAGAAGACATGTCCGTTGAAAACGTATTGAAAACAATTCAGGAAAATAATATTGAGTGGGTAGATTTTCGTTTTGTAGATTTGTCTGGTCGTGCTCACCATATTTCATTGCCAGCTTCCGAAGTAGATGAAGAGACATTTGTTAACGGTGTTGCTTTCGACGGTTCTTCCATTCCCGGCTATCGTGGCATCGAGGAATCCGACATGGTTATGCTGCCCGATCCAGAAGCGGTTTTTATCGACCCTTTCACTCAGCATCCTACACTGAATATCCTGTGTGACATTGCTACGCCAGACGGCGAAAAATACGACCGCGATCCTCGCGGCATCGCAAAAAAAGCTGAGGCATTTCTGCAATCGGCAGGAGTGGGCACAGCAGCATTTTTTGCACCTGAGTCCGAGTTTTTCATCTTTGATGATGTACGCTACGAAAGCGGCATGAACAGCTCCTCCTTCTTCGTAGATTCCGAGGAAGCAGCTTGGAACACGAACCGTAAGGAAGAAGGCGGCAACCTGGGCTTTAAAGTGGGAGTGAAGGGCGGATATGTACCTGTAGCGCCAGTAGACACCCAACAAGATATCCGTAGTGAAATGTGCCGTTTGCTTGAAGAAGCAGGTCTGAGAATTGAGCGCCATCACCATGAGGTAGCTACGGCAGGCCAAGCGGAAATCAACTTCCGTTTTGATACACTCAAGAAAACAGCAGACAACCTGCTCGTTTATAAATACATTGTACACAACACAGCTCGTCAATATGGTAAAGTGGCAACATTCATGCCGAAACCGATTTTTGGGGATAACGGAAGCGGTATGCACGTTCACCAATCTATTTTCGATGGCGACACTCCTTTGTTCTACGAAAAAGGTGGTTATGCTAATCTGAGCGAAATGGCTCTTCATTACATTGGTGGTATTCTGTACCACGCACCTGCGTTGATCGCTTTGACCAACCCAAGCACCAACTCGTTCAAACGTCTCGTTCCTGGCTACGAAGCACCAGTTAACCTGGTATTCTCCAAAGGTAACCGTTCTGCGGCTGTACGTATTCCAGTAGCAGCTGTTACTCCAAAAGGCTGTCGGATCGAGTTCCGTACACCGGACTCCACAGCTAACCCTTACCTTGCCTTCTCAGCAATGCTGATGGCGGGTCTGGATGGCATCAAGCGCAAACTGAACCCAATCGAATTGGGATATGGTCCACTTGACAGCAACATCTACGAGCTGTCTGACGCTGAAAAAGGTAAAATCCGTAGCGTACCTGGTTCATTGGATGAGGCTCTGGATGCTCTGGAAGCTGACTACGAATTCTTGACTGAAGGCGGCGTATTTACGAAGGACTTTATTGATAACTATGTAGAGCTCAAACGTTCCGAAGCTAAATCGGTGAACATCCGTGTTCATCCACACGAATACAGCCTGTATTTTGACTGCTAATAAGTCGATAGCATAGCTGCTTTGAATAACAAGCATTAGCTTACGGGTAACAGTTGTTATTCAAAATAGGTCTCCGGTCTTATGCCGGGGACCTTTTAATATTAAAGTGAAAATCACAGAATAAAGATGTTAAATATGTTGACATTCACAACTCTGTCACATCATAAATGAAATTGAAAACATTTTTATACAAGTCTTGAACGCATTTATGAATACTGCTATCATAGCGATAATATCCACACCAGAGTAGAGAAGGGATGGGAATTTGTTGAGTAAGAGAGCCTACAATTTTAATGCAGGACCAGCGGCATTGCCGCTCAAAGTACTAGAACGTGTACAAGCTGAATTCGTAGATTTCCAGGGAACAGGGATGTCGATCATGGAAATGTCTCACCGTGGAGCTGTGTATGAATCTGTTCATAATGAGGCGCAGGAACGCCTGTTATCTTTGCTGGGCAATCCACAAGGCTACAAGGTGTTATTCCTACAAGGTGGCGCAAGTACGCAGTTTGCGATGCTGCCTTTAAATTTCTTGAGCGAAGGACAGACTGGGAGCTATGTAATGACAGGTAGCTGGTCGGACAAGGCATATAAAGAAGCCAAGCTACTGGGCAAGGCTCATGTTGCTGCATCCTCCGCTGATGAGAAGTACATGCGTCTTCCGAATGTGGATTCCTTGGACTTGCCTGAGAATACTGCTTATGTGCATATGACGTCCAACGAAACGATTGAAGGTACACAATTTAAGCAATTTCCGGATACGGGTTCCGTACCCTTGATTGTGGACATGTCCAGTGATATTTTTTGCAAGCCTTTTGATGTTACTCAATTTGGATTGATTTACGCTGGCGCACAAAAAAATCTGGGACCTTCTGGTGTGACGGTCGTGATTGCCCGTGAAGAGTTGCTGACTTCCTCACCGGACAATATTCCTACGATGCTGCGTTATAGCACATATGAAAAAAATAACTCTCTCTACAATACTCCCCCATCCTTTGCCATATACATGGTGAATGAAGTGCTGAAATGGATTCAGGAAGAAGGCGGTTTGGAAGGCATTGAGCGTGTGAACCAGCAGAAAGCTGCTTTGCTATACAACCGTATTGACAGTAGCGAAGGCTTCTATCGTGGTTGTGTGGACAGCGCTGATCGCTCTATCATGAATGTAACCTTCCGCCTCGCGAACGAGGATCTGGAAAAACAATTTATTAAGGAATCCGAACAGGCCGGGTTTATCGGACTGAAGGGGCATCGCAGTGTAGGAGGGCTTCGCGCCTCGATCTACAATGCTGTTCCAATGGAGAACTGTCAAGCATTAGCCGAGTTTATGGACGGATTCAAGCAACGTAACAGTTGATTACACGGACATATATTTCGATACACGGTATTTGAAATCGAAAAAGTAAATGTAGAGCCTTCCCTGAATGTGTATAGGGGAAGGCTTTTAGTGGTGTGGGTTGAAATTTTTGTCGTTTGATGTTCATATCTGTCTGATTTTGTTAAAATAAAAGAATGTGTATGTTTTCAATGTATACACTTTGGTTAAACTGTAGGTTATTTGTCTGATGAATTTAAAATGAAGGGAACGAAACGTGATGCCATTACATATTGTGCTTGTCGAGCCGGAAATCCCGGCTAACACAGGGAATATTGCTAGAACGTGTGCTGCAACCGGAACTCATCTACATCTGGTGAAGCCACTGGGCTTCCGTACCGACGATGCCACGTTAAAACGGGCCGGACTTGATTATTGGTATGCTGTCCACATTGAATATCATGAGTCTTTTGCTGAAGTGCAGGAGAAATATCAGGAAGGTCGCTTTTTTTATGCGACGACCAAAGCGAATCAGCGATATAGTGATATTGCATTTCAGGATGGAGACTTCTTGGTATTTGGTAAAGAAACGAAAGGTTTGCCGCCAGAGCTGCTAGCTGCTAATCCAAATACATGCATCAAGATGCCTATGTCAGATAAAGTAAGATCTCTAAACTTGTCGAATTCCGCTGCGATTATCGTATATGAAGCGTTGAGACAAATGGATTTTCCAGGTTTATCGTAAAGAACATCGAGTGAACAAGTATAAATGCGAATAAAGAACCAGGACCTTAGTTGGTAATAAAAGTTTCACCTATATTGCTCAAATCTACATGATAGTGGAACTTAAATAAAGGTTGTATGGTCAAAAAATTTGCGAAATTTCTCAGCGAGGGCTAATGATAATTGGCTTTCCGGTCGATAAAAATATTATAGACATTCTGTACCATACTTTGATATGGTTCATGATTTTATGAAAAAATGTAATAAAATTTCCTGTGATCAGCAGGATTCGACAAAAAGACAGCGAATACTACATAAAGAATAGTGTCTTTGTACCTAGTTTTTCGCATGGTAAGAAATTTGTAAGTTATTACTCAATAGGAGAGGTGTACGATTACGATGAAACCTGCCGGTGTGGTACGTAAAGTTGATCAGCTGGGGAGAATAGTTTTGCCTAAGTCACTGCGTAAAAGATATCAAATGAATGAGGGAGATCCTGTCGAAATTTTGGTTCAGGGTGACCACATTATTTTGGAGCGTTATCGTCCAAAATGTGTATTCTGCGGGTCAGTAGAACAAGTGAACGATTTCAAAGACCGTTATATTTGTGCTCAATGCCTGACAGAAATGACACAGTATTCCTCCTAAATGAGGCAAAAGCATCACGACATTCGTTCGTGATGCTTTTTTTCGGATAGTGCCGTACGTCGGCAAGCATATTTAATTTGTTAGCAGACTACACATAGCTATTTATAGAACAAAAAATGAGTAGGGACTGGACGCAAATTACCATCTGACGGTTTGTTTACGACTCGACTGTTAAGTATAAGCGACGAGGAACCGCCTCCGTCCAAATTATAGGCATCTTGAACACCTAGATTGTACATTTTTCCTTGCAGTTCTTCGAGCGTCGCGCCCGAACCCCCGCTTTCATTGTAGCCGTCTACGACAATAATGAGCAACTGATCATCTTTATAGTTGCCAATGACCGTACGTGGGGCCCGCTTGGGGGAGACTTTCCATTTGTCAGGAATAGGCATTTTTTGTCCCCTTTGCAGCAGGACGGGAACGAAGGTAGCACCAAAGGCAGGCTTTAAGCTGTCAAGAGCACCTTGACTGTAAAATTTGCCACCGATAAGCTTGCCATCGTTACTCAGTCCGACGAAGGACAAATCCTTAAAACTGGACTGAAAGCCAGTAAGGTAGTGGCCGTTCAAGACAGTAGTGCTTAATGGATAGCGTTTGCCGTCTCCATCCGCAAAGCCGCCTGCATTGATGCCTGCAATAGCTCCGTGTCTCAAGACTGCACGCATGGTGGTTTCGGAGCCACCCAATTTGTCACTTCCCAAAGACATTTTCATAGCAGTAGGATCTTTAAGTTTGACCTTCATAGCGTAGCCATGATAAATTCCCGGGTTTACCTTAAATAATTCAATGGTAATCCGATTGCTATCTACCCGCTCATAGGGAACCCCCAGTTTGGCGGTGATGCGTCGATCATAGATAATCGCGGGCCGCTTGGACTGCGTAGAGGCAGTCACGACAAGCTGATTCATCGTTTGAGTCGTTTGCTTGTATAGCTCAGAAGTCCGGCGAATTGTAGACAAGGTGTATGTTGCCGTTTGCTTGGCTTCATCAAGCTGTTTACCTACTGATTGCATTTGTAGAGTGACTTCAGCTTTTTGCAGACTCAAAGAAGTAGACCCAGGAAAGCTCAATGAGGGATGCACTAACAAAATATACCCCAACAAACCGATAAAAGGAGCAAGGGCCAACATAAAGAACCGGTTCACTTGTTTTGCGTCTACATTCATTTTAGCAAGTCCATTTTTTTCTGAAGTGTATTGAGCTGCTGCTTGACTTCGTTTAATTGGGTATACAGTTTGTTGCTGTTATCGGTCTTATTGTTTGCATTATCCTTCGTAAAGGTCAGTAGTTCATTGAAGGACTGGACTTTTCCCTGCAATCCGCTAACTTCCTTGGAAAGAGCAGTCAGTTGCTTTTCATAGTCAGATTTGAGTGCTTGAATCTGTTGGTCTGTATGGGTTTGCATCTCGTTTAGCATTTGCTGCTTCAAGTGATTGCTATACAGATAGGTTGCGAGAGCACCTAGTATAATAAGAATGAACCAAAATAGCAGAAAAGCCTTTACGGGTAACCCCTTTCTTGAATTGCTCCGCCGAGCTTCGGCAGGAGGACGTTCAGGTGAAGCTTGCATACGATTTTCAACTCCCGTGTAAAGTCAAATTTCCAGTCTTTATTTGCAGTACCAATTCTATCATGGGCCTATTTATTTCGCAAAAGCGAAATAGTCGTATAAAAATATTGGAAAAAGAGATTGCATCGGAAGGAAGTCCTAGGATACAATTTCCTTAAACGTTTTTCGCTTCCTATACGTTCACATTCGCGCAATTTCTACATATGCAATCCCTAATTTTAGAATTATTTTTGCTACTAACTATGTATTTTTTTGTAAACTCAGGAGGTTTAGATATGAGAAAAGTATGGCAGGTGGTCATCATAGATATCCATCCTACAAGTATGCTGGGAACAAAGCTTATTTTGGAAGACCAGCAGGATTTGCTTGTCAGAGGGATGTCTTCCTCCGGAACGGAAGGCTTGGAACTGGCTTGCTCCATTCGACCGGAAATCATTTTAATGGACTACAGGTTGCCTGAGGGAACGGCGGAACCATTTTTGACACAAATGCGGGCCTTGTCTCCGGACAGCCATATTGTTATTATGACGGATGAGGATAATATTACGTTGTTTCAGCAGTTAATTTCGCTTGGAGCAAATGGAATGTTATCCAAACAGGCATCACCGAGCCAGTTAATCCATTTGATCAACGGTTTGCGCGAAGGATTTGCTTCTTTACCAATGGATTGGATTCGGTGTGGAAACTGGCCCTTTATGCCGTTAATGGCATCCGAGCCTTTTGATGAATTGACACAAACCGAAGTGTTTATTATGGAACGTATTGTACAAGGAATTACATATGACAAAATTGCTATCGAGATCGAAGTTAGCCGGCGCTCCATTGATAATTATCTACGTAAAATTTATGCGAAATTAGGCGTGTCCAGCCGGGCGCAGGCGATTGAACGTTATGCCTTATATGCGCGTCAGATGAAGCAGCTATATGCCTGACGCGTCAGCCCGGAGATCATGACCTATTTTTCAGGAGAAGGAGGATGTTCATGCAATATTCCTTTGCTTCACGAACGGCTGCGATGTTGGCTTCTCCAGTGCGTCATATCCGGGAAAATGCGAGAAGACACTCCTTTATATCTCTGGCTGAAGAACTACCTGCACAAGAGCTGTTTCCGGTGAAGCTGCTGGAAGAAGCGGCCCATGATGTGTTTGGCTCCGGCCCTGACGCCCTCCAGTATGGTGAACCGGAGGGCTATTTCCCTTTGCGAGCATGGCTTGCGGGAGAGTGGGAACAGCGTAAAGGAGTAAGAGTACCACCAGGTCAAATCCTCCTCACGACAGGCAGTCAGCAGGCCATTGACCTGATCATAAGGCTGATGGTGGATGAGCGTGATCCGGTATTGGTCGAAAACCCTACGTCTCCTGGATGTTTACAAGTGCTATCTATGCAGGGTGCTCAGATCGTTCCTGTAGAATCAGATGGGGAAGGTGTGATTCCTGATAAGCTTGAAGCTTTGATGATCCGTTATCGACCCAAGCTTTTTTTTGCCACGCCGACGTTTACGAATCCGACGGGCTCCTTATGGAGCGCGGCTAGGCGGCAGGAAATTTTGGACCTGTGCAGGCATCATGAGGTGCTAGTAGTTGAGGATGATTCTTATGGTGAATTGCATTTGAAGCAAAAAAATGAGTTCCATGACAAGAGTCCACATGGTCAGAGTCGAAAATTTGCAGAGACTTACCCCTCTCTATTTGCGCTGGATCATGCGGGTCAGGGCGGCCAAGTGCTCTATATCGGTTCGTTCAATAAAACAGTTGCTCCTGCGCTCAGAACGGGTTGGGCTGCTGGTCCTGCGCCGCTGATTGAAGGAATGTACGCCTTGAAGCAGCTGGCTGATATGCAATCCAGTACGATGAACCAACGGTTGTTGTTCCAATTGCTGACCAGCTCGCGTTTTCAATGGCACGAGCACTTAGCGATGCTGAACAAGGAATATTCGACTCGACTTCAATTAATCTTGGAGCTGCTCAAGCGCCCGTTTTGGAAAGACGTGACGTATCTTATTCCGTCCGGTGGCATGTATGTATGGGTGCAGTTGCCCGATGGGCTGGACAGCGCATTGCTGCTAAAGGCGGCGTTACCCAAAGGCGTAGCCTTTATGCCAGGTGCACTATGTGCGGTTGGCAGTGAAGGCGCGTCCCATATTCGCCTTAATTTTAGCCATCCGGGCCGTGAGCAATTGCTTATGGGCATGAATCTGATCGGTGAAACGATTAGCGAATTTACTGCGCGGAGCTAGCGAAAACCATCCGCCCCATGTCAGTCATCCTCCGCTTCCACAACAACGGTGGAGTAAGTGATTGGCGCTTCCGCAATCTGGAGCTGTCCACTGTCCTCGTCAAGCTCTGCGTCTATTTCAGCGGCCGTTTTTATGCCATGCTCTTGCAGTACTGCCGCATACTCGTTCAGGGCAGCTTCGCCAAACGGAGTCAGTCGATAGCGGCCGCGGGATACGCGCTCAAACCAGCCGTAGTAGTTGTGCTGAAGTACGGCAGCAGCTGTGCTGACGGCTGCTATGCGAGCGAGCTGCGCCGGGGCAGCTTCCCCCAAGCCCTGCAAGGCTGCGGCTACGCGCAGCGCTTTTTCCCGGTAGGCAGTGACCAGCTTGCGTCGGGTGCTGCCGCCGGTATTGTGGTCACCGCTGCGTGCGTGAAATTCCCGCAGCAGCTTTTCCTTGCGCGAGCCGTGGCGTACCGTTGCTGCATTGTGGACATTGTCGCTATGCGCCGCAGGCTTACACAGTACCTCAACGAGCGGCGGCTTCGTTTTAAAATGGGTGACGGTGAGCAAGCCAAGTCCCAACTGGCGGCACAGTCCGACCAGCTCGTTCCAGCGTTGATTCACGGCCCCTTTTTTGGCACGATTTCGTTCTACAGCTACATATACATTGCTGCTTAGTTTCAAACGCTGCATGCCTTGCAGCACAAGCGCCAGGTTAAACGTCTTTTTGATCTCCACAATCAATGGTGTCTGTTGCCCTGGCTTGATACCCACCAAATCGCAGTTGCGCACCTCTCCCTTGACTTCATATCCCAAGTTCTCAAAAAAGGCTTTCACCGGAGCGTACAGCTCCGTCTCATGCCGAACCGCCATGACTTCTCCCGCTCCTTTATCCCATTATTCCGAGCTTATATTGTACCATAATGCGTCAGGTCCGCGTTGTTGTTGTATATTTTAGCACAGTGTATCCCTTGGTTTTTTCGAAAAAGCAGAGAGACCTGTCACAAAAAATAGGTCAATTCTGAAATCAATCTGCATAGGTATGTATTACACTTTTTTTAAGGGGATTGCATCATATCCTGAAAGGCGTGACGAGTGTAGCCATAATCATCAGGAGTGGAGGATAGTCATTACGCAGTCATGGGAGGAACCGAGCATGAATATTTTTGAACGCGTTGCGGAGTACCGGGCGGAAAACAACCGTCTGGCCTGGAGCGGCACTTTTAGAGAGTATATTGAGATACTCAAGAAAGACCCGACGCCGGCGATGACAGCTCATGCACGGGTTTACAAGATGATTGAATCTTTTGGTGTAGAAGAGGTTGGGGGACATAAGCGATACAAATTTTTTGAGCAGGAGATCTTTGGACTGGATCGAGCGCTGGAAAAGTTGGTGGAGGAATATTTCCATTCCTCAGCCAGGCGGCTCGATGTTCGCAAGCGTATCCTTCTTTTGATGGGACCCGTTAGTGGGGGGAAATCGACACTGGTCACGTTGCTAAAACGTGGTCTGGAGAAATTTTCAAGAACGGATCAGGGAGCCGTATACGCGATTGAAGGCTGCCCCATGCACGAGGACCCGCTTCATCTGATTCCCCATGAGCTGCGTCCCGATTTTGAAAAGGAGCTGGGTGTACGGATTGAAGGTAATCTCTGCCCATCCTGCCAGATGAGATTGCGCACGGAATTTGATGGTGATATTGAAAAGGTCCGCGTGGAGCGGGTATTTATATCGGAAGAAAACCGGATTGGTATTGGTACGTTCAGCCCTTCTGATCCGAAGTCACAGGATATTGCTGATTTGACGGGCAGCATCGACTTTTCCACGATTACAGAGTATGGTTCGGAATCCGATCCGCGTGCGTATCGGTTTGACGGAGAATTGAACAAAGCGAATCGTGGACTGATGGAGTTTCAGGAAATGCTGAAATGCGATGAGAAGTTTTTGTGGAATTTGCTTTCTCTGACCCAAGAGGGAAATTTTAAGGCTGGGCGGTTTGCGCTCATCAGTGCAGATGAACTGATCGTGGCTCACACCAATGAATCCGAGTATAAAAGCTTTATTGCAAACAAAAAGAACGAGGCGTTGCAATCACGGATGATTGTAATGCCGATTCCTTATAACCTGAAAGTATCTGAGGAAGAAAAGATTTACGCCAAGCTCATTGATCAAAGTGATATGAGACATATCCACATTGCGCCTCATGCGCTGAGAACGGCTGCCATTTTCTCCGTGCTTACCCGCTTGAAGGAGACGAAGAAACAGGGGATGGATCTGGTCAAAAAGATGCGCATGTATGACGGTGAAGAGGTCGAAGGATACAAGGAAGCCGATCTGAAGGAAATGCAAAGTGAGTTTCTGGAGGAAGGTATGTCCGGGGTAGACCCGCGGTACGTCATTAATCGTATTTCTAGTGCATTGATTAAGCAAAATGTGGAATCCATCAATGCCCTAGACATTTTACGAGCAATTAAGGATGGTCTGGATCAACATGCCTCCATCACAAAGGAAGAACGGGAGCGGTATCTGAATTTCATTTCCGTGGCTCGTAAGGAATATGACGAATTGGCGAAAAAAGAAGTGCAGAAGGCCTTTGTGTACTCTTTCGAGGAATCAGCCAAGACGCTGTTTGACAACTATTTGGATAACATCGAAGCTTTTTGCAATTGGGCGAAAATTCGCGATCCGCTCACAGATGAGGAACTCGACCCGGATGAGCGGCTCATGCGCTCTATTGAGGAGCAAATCGGGGTATCGGAAAATGCGAAAAAAGCGTTCCGTGAAGAAATATTAATCCGTATTTCCGCGTATTCTCGCAAGGGACGAAAGTTTGAGTATCATCATCATGATCGGCTGCGAGAAGCCATTGAGAAGAAGCTGTTCGCCGATTTGAAGGATATTGTGAAGATTACGACTTCGACCAAAACGCCTGACGCTAATCAGCTCAAACGGATGAATGAGGTGATTAAGCGACTGATTGAGGAGCACGGCTACACAGGAGCCAGCGCCAACGATCTGTTAAGGTATGTAGGTAGCCTCCTGAATCGGTAAGACGAATAATAAACAAGTACAGTATGGTGAAACCATGGGTTGATCTGGATGGTGTCATACGGTTGTGAGGTATCCGATGAACGTGTTTCGTAGAGGGAATTCGGCAAGCACAGGGGATTTCAGGTGCTGCCGGATTCTTTTTTTTGTATCATTAAGCAGTTGAGTTTATATATAATTTTTCTGAAATTGCTATGAAAAAAATCATAATCAATCTTCTGCTTTTTTAACATTTTCTAAAAAGTTGCCGATAAATATGGTAATGTAAAATCTATGTAAACTATTATTTGGAGGAACTTATGATTCATGTCGCGGAGAGTAGATTAAAACAGATACAATATATTGGTATTACTGATGATGATTTGGCTTTATTGCATCATTATCAGGGACTATTCCAATCTATTGTGAATGAGGTGGTCGATCGGTTTTATGAGCATGTAGAAAAGGTTCCGCATCTCATGTCGATTATTTCCAAATGGTCGAATATTGAACGACTAAAACAAACACAACGTGAATACTGGCTTTCTCTCGCAGATGGAAAAATAGATGATCAGTTTATCGAACACCGTCTTTTTGTGGGGCAGGTACATTCCCGAATCGGATTGTCTTCCGATTATTATTTAGGCACGTACATTGCTTATCTTGATATTGCAGTCGACATTTTAAAACGTTCGGGGATAGAGGATTGGTTTTCTATTGTGCATGCTCTTTCCAAAATGTTCAACCTGGATTCCCAGCTTGTACTGGAAGCTTATCAGGAAAAGGAAAAGGAACAAATCAACGAGCTGGCCGACGAACAAACGCAGGTGTTGACCGTTGTGTCCCGAATTGCGCAAAATTTGACCGGGATGATTGCTGAGCTTAGGGAAAATACGGATAATATCGCGGAGAGTGCCTGCAACACTGCTTCTTCGCAGGAACATACAGAGGAATTGGTACAGCATTTGAGTGACGAGATTAAGCATATTGAGCAGATGAGCGGTACGATCCGGGAACTGTCCGATCAGACTCATCTGCTGGGACTGAATGCGGCGATTGAAGCTGCCCATGCGCAGGAAGCAGGGCGCGGGTTTCAAATTGTGGCACAGGAGGTGCGAAAGCTTGCATCTAATTCGAAGCAAGCACAGGAGCAAATTCAGCGCAAGGTGCTGGATATTGCCCGTATGCTTGACAGTGTGCAATCCGAAACAGCTGTCACAACAGCCAGTGCCCGGCAACAGGCTTCCAGCTCAGAGGAATTGGCTTCGTTCACAAAGCTGATCGAAAACATGGTGAAGGAATTGGAAATGCTGCAGCACTCCTCGGAAATGCTAAAGGTGTAAGATGTGGCTTGAAGGCTATCCTTACGTTGGAGGCTTCACTACTGTAACGATTCAGTCATAGACTTTTTCCATTCTATATGAGCCGCAAGTACTCTTTTCCATAACTCGTCCCGTTCCTGGCGACTGTAGTTAACGAGCGGCTCGCCAAATACATCTGCCAACACTTCCAGCCACTGCGACTTCTTATCCAGTTCTATTTTTTCCAAACTGTGTAGCCCGCGTCTTTTCCAAATACATCCTCTGAGTTCATTCGCCTCTAATGCTTGCCTTTGCCGAATCAGAAACAGGTTAAACCATGGAGATTCCGCTGAGCGGCTATAGAAATGATGTTTCGGCATGAATTCTTCCAAATCCTGAACAACCGCAGGGGCAAAATCAACGCCAACAAATGAAGCAAGTGAGTCATGCTCTAAGCGCCAACCTTTTGTAACAACTCCGGATTCCATAACTTTATAATGAAGAGGGGCTTGTTCATAAGTCCCCATACGGAGTGGAAGAGGCTCATAGGGCATATCGCCTAGCCCGACATCAACAATCCATACTTCATCTTCATGATGCTCATTTAGCAAGTTCACTGTTAGTCCAAGATGAAATGAATTAATGCGTGGTTCAGCTCCCAGAGGTTGTACCCCGGCACGATGCAGAGAGACTTTGTACCCTAGTGAATATAGTAGTGCACTAAAGGCACCATTCAGATGAAAACAATAACCACTTCTCCCATGTAGAATGAGTTGAATGGATTCTCGAAAACCAATGGCTGCCGGCTTCCTTGCGAAAATGTCCAATGTTTGCCATGAAAGATGTTTTACATGAGCCTTATGCAGTTCAACTAAATAGGAAAGGGTAGGAGGCTGAATTTCGGGAATTCCGATTCTGTTTAAATAAGCTTTTATTTCTTCTTTTGTCATGGTGTACATGTACAATCACCTCTATTGTTAGTTTCCCAAATTCTCTTCTCGAAACCATTAAGCATTGAGTCTTAGCATCATTGTAGAAGGGGGAAGTGCTGTTTACAATGCTATACATTTTTGGTTGTACCGGTACAGTCAGCAATTCGATTGCCTTTAGCGGCATGCGCTTTTCCTGTAGTTGGTTGTCAGTACACAAAAAAACAGACCGCTTCATCGGGTCTGTTTTTTTGTTTAGTTCCAAGCTGACAGATTATAAGAGTGATCTAAGTTCACGTCGGTATTTGTTCAAATGCACGAACGACGGAATGACTCGCTTGGCAGAACGGAAGCCGCCTATTCTGATATTGCGGACCACATGATAGGGAGAGATCAATAGTGCGTGAAGCAGATGCAAATCATGGGTGCTCAATGGACGATATCGTTGATAGTAATCTATCGCGCGCAGCATCTTTGTCCCATTCCAAAGACAATTCCGATGAAGAAGATGGGAGAGATCTTTCATCCTTACATGTAGGGAGCAATTTTCAAAGTCGATCATATGGATTTTGAGCTGTTTGTCTTTAATCAGATTGGGATAATTATAGTCGCCGTGTATAAATGCGGCGGCTTTTTGCTCCTGAGCAATGGCTTCTCTAACTTTGGGCTGCTGTAGGCGATGGGACACTTCCTCACAAAGAGCTACGAGATGTGCTGTGCCTCTGTATGGGATGAGGCGTTTTTTGTATCCAGCTATTTCATCGCTCAAGTCTTCATAACGGATTCTGGATGGCGGAGCTTCAGTGACAGGAAAGCCCACGGCACTGGAATGGAATTTGGCTAAAGTAGCAATTCCCTTTTTGAAGTCTATTCTTTTTGTGAATTCTGGTCTGAGTCCATGAACCCAATTGGTTAATGTATACGAAACACCTTCATAGGTCATGTAAGCCGTTTGTTGTACTGTTGGATAGACCTTTTGGCTGCGTGTAAACCCGCGCTCATCCAAGTAGGACAAGACACGTGTAATAAAACGGATCTCTTCTTCCGGGAATTTGTAGGGTTTTAAGCAATAAGTCGTATTAGCGGTCTCAATCTTGTGAATGTCCTTCATTTGACGGCTACGCTGAATTTTGATTCCGTACATCTGCTCAACGTTCGATAAAATCGACATTTTGCTCCTCACTTTCTTTTATACATGAGCCCAATCCTGCAAAATATGGATGATTTGTAATCGAAGAGGCCACGACTGATCCCAATTGTCCAGGATTTCGCGATCTCTTGAACGATTCGGGTGTCGGGAAGCATGCCAGGCTTCTCGTGGTAGTTTATATAAAGCTGTAACAATCTTCCGTTCAGTACGGCTTAGCGGTTTGCGTTTTTGGTATCCCTTCAGCAAGGATTGCACAAATTCAGGGTTGAATTGAGTCGTATTCATAAGGGCCTTTGCCAAATCAGCATAGGCTGAGCCGATCTTAACCCGATCCCAATCAATGATTTTGAGATGACCGTCATCCGAAATAATGACATTCGGGGTAGTGATATCACTGTGTATCAAGGAGGGATGCCGATGTTCCATCCGAAGCATCCTTATAATGGATGCATCCTGCAAATCCTTCCATGCTCGCCTGGATAAACGTTTGCAGTCTTCGCCGTGAGCATTGTACCAGTTGCGGTACGTTTTATCATAGCGACTGGTTTTTGTCATTTTTTTTTGAAAAAGACGATCCTGGTTTTTCCATATCCGCAATTGTTGAATGGTCGGAGGGGACTTTCCTTTATCCATCTGATGCAAGCCGGTGGAGGTGGCGTGAAGTGTGGCAAGTGCCCGCCCCAGTTTTTCGAAATCTTCAGCGGTCTCCAGTCCCCGTCCTTTGATCCACTGACTTACATAAAATGGCGTTCCCTCATATAGAGTCCATAACTTGCCGGAATGAGTGGGGAGCCATGCGGGCATGTAGGTATACTTTCTCTTTTTCAAAAGCCTGATATGGCTTACAGCTCGTTCCATCTGTTGAATCGTATTTGAACGGACCATCTTTGTACGACTAAAGGGTTTTAATGCATAAGTTCCCTTTTTCGTTTTCACCTGGATCACTGCATTTTTTCGGTATAATGATGAGACTAAGCTTGATTTTAATGGGATCAGGCCGAAACGACGGGTGATTTTGCGAATCTGTGCTTTAGTATAGGATTTCGCCATAAGAACCTCACTTGACTTTGGATTGAAGAAAAAAGGTAATCCTCTGTTAGTTATCAGTCTATTCATGAAGAAATAATAGGTGCAGTTTTATGGAGCCATCTTCGTTCTTTTCCTGTGTCACATTGGTCAAAAAAACGGAGCAGCGAAAGTTCGCTGCTCCGTTTTAATTAGCTCTGTATTTAGTTACCCTAATTATGACCTGGTTAATTAATATTCGTTGTCATCATCATCATCGTCTGTATCCACGATTGCGCCAGATGATGCATGGATATCAAGCTCAACGGTTCCTTCGTTGGTGAGTACCTTTACCTCGTAGATGAATTGTCCATCTTCCTTATCCAATTTAGAAGACAAAAGGGTACTCCCGGGCACGTGCTTAAGCGCAATTTGTCCAGCCTGTTTTTCAGTCAGGGTGATGTCATTTGGCTTGTTAAGGGAGGACTCGTCATTCGAGTCATGATCAAGCTCAGAATGGGAACGGATGGTTTTCCCAGTATAAGCATCAACATCTATATCCCAATCTTTATCCCCTTGCTGGAGATCCACCTCATAGTATACTTTTCCGTTCTTGCGCTCTAGTTCGACATCTTCAACTTGTGCATTATTCCCCACAGCCTTCTTGGCAATGTTGGCAGCGGCGGTCGCTCCAATAAGGCCCGTAGGTTTAGCGGCCCATACGGCATTCGCTGAGACACCCGTAACTGTAACTCCAAGCAGAACCGTGGCTGCCATAATTCCTAATGTATAGTTTTTATTCATTACATCATTCCTCCTTGTGCTATAAGCATGAATACAGCTTATCTCTTGAACATGAGAGGAACATAATAGAATCATGAGAAAACCATGAGAAAACATGAGCTGAGATGATCATCAAGTCGTCATGATTCGTCGTGCTCCTGTTTTGCTTTTTCCCACGTTATAGAGTCGATAGAGCCCGATACTGCATTGACCTGTACCACTGCTTCACGCCCATTTTTCACCTCAACCTCAACCAGATAATAGAGGCCTTTGTCGTTGCGGTGAAGCTCAATATCATCGGATGTTCCGTTAACTGCTTTGGCAGCAAGCTTGGCTGCTTCTTTCTCTGTAATAACGAGAGAAACCGGGTCAGGTTTATTAGCTGGATTCGATGTGTCTCTGGTTGGTGAGTTACCGGGATTGTGGTCTTGGGGCTCCTGCTTCACATCTGTATAAGCTTGTGTCCGCTTAATGGAGTCGATGACACCGTCATAGGCATTGGCTTTTATATCATACTTCCCTTTGGCGCGTTCCAGCCTGATCAGATAAAAATCACCCAAGCGTTGGGATTCGAGCACCTCGCCGGGATACTGATGCAAAACGGATTGGATGACGGCCTTTTCTTCCAATGGAGAAGCTACTAACGACCGTGCCCAAGGCCACTGTAAAAGACAAATTGTAATCAATACAGCCGCCAGCGTACCCCCAATCATCCACACATAGATGGATTTCATCGTTATTCCCTCCTTTGGATTATTATTTTGGAACGGTAGGGAGGATGATCGTTGCCGTTGTTCCGCTCCCCTCTACACTTTCTAGCCCAATTTGAGCATGTATAGCTTGTGCAATTCCTGTAGCCAATGATAAGCCTAGTCCAGTCCCACCTTCCTCGCGGCTTCTGGCTTCATCCACACGATAGAAGCGGTCGAATACTTTAGATAACTTTTCTTCCGGGATTCCAATTCCTTGATCTGTGATTCTTATGCAGGGTTGAGCTGTATCGCCTATCGTATCAATCATCAGGTGTATCGGCTCGTCACTGTATTTGCGTGCATTATCCAAAAAGATAAACAGGAGCTGCTTCAGCTTATTTTCATCGGTATAGCCAATGCAGTCTGCCTGTACATCCAGTTGAATTTGTCGGGCGAACGCATTTTCAAATGTAGTCTTTAATTCTGTCGCTATTCTGGTCAGGCGTACAGGCTCCAGCACGACATTCCACTGTTCTTCGTTTCTGGCCAACAAAAGAAGCTGCTCTGCCATGTCCTTCATTCGGATCGCCTCGGAATGGATCGCTTCAACGGATTCGGCAAAAATCTTGGGATGCTGCAACCCCCGCCGTTTGAGCAGGCTGGCATAACTTTCAATAATGGTGAGCGGCGTCTTCAATTCATGGGACGCATTAGATACAAATTGTTCTTGCCTGACGAAATTTCGCTCCAGCAGTTCAATCATGTCATTAAATGTTTCACCCATTTCGACCAGTTCGTCGCGTGATGATGAATGGAGTGGAAGACGTTTAAATTTCCCGCTGCGCTGAATTTCTTTCATCGTGCTAATCATAGATGTAATTGGACGTGTAATCAGTCTGCCGAGCAGTCTTCCCGATACTACGACAGGAATGAGCGCAATTCCAGTGACAGCAACAAGTACGATTCTGAGTACCTGTAGCGTCTGCATCGTCGGTTGCAGACTTTCGGTCACCTGGAGATTGACAACCTCGCCATTGGTCCAAATCATAGGGAGCGATACAAGAATGTAACGGTTACTTTCATAGGTAATGATGCGAACCTGCCGTGTTTCATCAAAAACGCCCTTCATCAAGCTAAGAGATTGCTCGGAAGAAGAGGTGATAGGGGGAAGAAAGTCGCCTTCTGGTTTCATTAGCCGAAGCATGCCATCCAGCGGTACATAGGCTCGGAGAAGATCCTCAGCGGCTACGGATATCGGAGCACGTTGAATCCCACGAATCATGTTTTCTGCTGCGGCCTCTACCTGGTCTTTTCGACTGTCTATCGAAAGTTGGCTGAATAGGAAATAGACTGAGAAGTTAATGGCCACAAGTAAAATCCCGAATAATAACGAGGTATACGTATGGATTTTGTTTTGTAGCTTCATAAGGATTCCTTCAGAACATAACCAATTCCGCGTACAGTATGGATCAGCTCAGGGAGCTGGCGCGTAGGGTCGATTTTATTGCGCACGTAGCGAATATACACATCGACCACATTGGTATCGCCCATATAATCTATGCCCCATACATTCTCCAGTAATTGTTCACGGCTAAGTACCTGCCGCTGGTGTCTGAGTAAATGAACGAGCAAGTCAAACTCTCGCGGTGTAAGCTCAATGTTGTGCTCTCCCCGAAGAACTTCACGAGTACCTTCATGGAGACGTAAATCCCCGGCACTAAGCCATTTATCTACCACTTGTGGAGCCATGTCTTTCGTTGCACCCACTCTGAGTGCGGCCCGTACACGTGCAAGCAGCTCTTCGATCACAAACGGTTTGGTAACATAATCATTGGCTCCCAAATCGAGTCCCTCGACCTTATCTGCAATGGAACTTTTAGCCGTCAGCAAAATGACAGGAACGTTCGCATCATGCTTACGAATCCTCCGAAGTAGCTCGATGCCATTGAGACCGGGAATCATAATATCCAACAACACTAGGTCCCAATTGCCTTTGCAATACGTCTCCAGCCCATCAATTCCGTTTTTTTCTTTACATACTTGATAGCCTTCAAATTGAAGTTCAATCTCTAGAAGCCGGGCAATCTTTTCTTCGTCTTCTACGATCAAAATAGATTGTTTCATGATCATGCCCTCCTGTAGGCGAATAGCCGATACGGAAGTATTTTAGCATATACGGACAGGTAAGACACTTCAAAGCGCAGGGCAGTGAGGGAAGAGATATTTATACTGCGTTATATTTCTTGACATTAAAAAGGGTTAAAATGTAATGATAGCGCTATGATTTTGTTTTTTTATCCTTTGTGCACAATAAATAAGCCTTTGTTTTGGTCAGAACGAACATTGTTTATGTTAGGAAAGTTGCAGTAACATAAGTTAAAACTATTCCCAGAACCGAAATAAGGGCAGACCGCGGGCTTGCCCTTTGTCGCCAGGAGCGTAAAATAAATGAAGCGAAAGCAGGGGTTCAAAATGCATAAGCTTGGGATGATTACGATTGGGCAAGCCCCTCGGTCAGATGTGGCCCCTATCGTAGAAAGGGCGTTGGAAGGACGGGCAGAGCTGGTACAGGCCGGTGCGCTGGATGGGCTCTCATTGGACTATATACAACAGCATCTATCACCGTCACCGGGAGAATATGTATTAACCTCGCGCTTGACGACCGGGGAGTCGGTGGTCATTTCACGCGAAAAAATCCAGCCGCTGCTCCAGGAAAAAATCACACATTTGGAGGAGCAAGGCATACGTACGATTTTGCTACTCTGTACCGGTGTGTTTCCTGGATTGCATACCCGAAGCGCTTTTCTAATTGAGCCAGATCATGTGCTTCCCCCTGTACTAAAGGCTATGTCCAGCGGAAGAAGACTGGGCCTCATTGGACCGCTCGAAGAACAGAAGAACAACGTCAAGCTCAAATTCAGTCCTTATGGATTGAATCCAGAGTTTGCGGCGGCCTCGCCTTACAGTGGCAGTGAGGAAGAATTTTGCCGAGCAGCCGGACAGTTCAAGAATCAAGCCGATCTGATCGTGCTGGATTGCATGGGCTATACGGAAACGCATCGAGAGCTAGCGGCGCATTACTCAGGGATTCCCGTTGTATTGTCCAATGCCTTGATTGGCAAACTGGTATCGGAAATGGTGTAAGGAGCTAAAAATTGGAGGTAAGAACTATGAGTCAACAACGTATTGAAATCAGTAAAAATGTATTGCAAAAATGTTTGGGACTTACCGCTGGGGAGACGCTTCTGGTCGTAACCGACGATGATAAAAAAGAATTGGGCGAGTCCATATATGAGGCTGGCAAGGCACTGGGGGCAGAAGCAGCTATTTTGACGATGAAGGTTCGTTCCAAATCGGGCGAGGAGCCTCCAGTCCCTGTTGCCGAAGCCATGCTTCGCTCCAACGTTGTTGTATGTGTCACCCGGTATTCGCTGACACATACAAGTGCCCGTAAGCAGGCCGCAGCTGCTGGAGCACGCCTGGCGACCATGCCTGGCATGACAGACGATATGTTCATGAATGGAGCAATCGCTGCTGATTATCTGAAGGTCAAGGCGCTGACCGAAGAGGTAACCGCATTGCTGACTGCTGCCAAGCAGGTACGGATTGAAAAGGATGGATATAGCTTGAACTTTACCATAGAAGGGCGCAACGGCGTTCCCAGCACAGGTATGTATTTGAATCCTGGCGAATCGGGCAACCTGCCTTCCGGTGAAGCGTATATTGCTCCGCTAGAAGGAACGGCACAGGGTCAGATTGTGGTGGACGGTTCTATAGCGGGAATCGGTGCCTTACAAGAGCCGCTGCTGCTGACGGTGCAAAATGGCAGATTGATCGCCGCAGAAGGGGAAGCCGGACAGTCCCTGCTGGATATGCTCGGTGAAGGCGATGGTAGAATGCTGGCCGAATTTGGTATTGGAACGAATGATAAAGCCCGCATTACAGGTGTTGTATTAGAGGACGAGAAAGTATATGGCACGATTCATGTCGCTTTTGGCAGCAATAATACCTTCGGGGGAACTGTCGCTGCGGGTGTACATATTGACGGAGTCGTACAAAAACCGGATGTATATCTGGATGATCGTCTGATGATGAAGGCTGGTCAGTTGCTAGAGAGATAAAAGGGAGGAAGTTATCATGCTTGGAATGATCAGAGTGCTTACCATGCAGGACAAAGCAGCTATCGACCTTCACGGCCGGGTCATTGAGCAGCGCTACGGGCTGCCTGTCACCAGTGTATGTATCCCTGATCAGCCGAAAGGAATCTACGATGATATCACAGACCGGGAAGCGGTGCCTAAAATTGTGTTTGCGGCGCAACAACTCGTTGAACAAGGCTGTACGTCTATCGGTATTAGCTGCGCGGCTGATCCGGCGCTGGAGGAAACTCGTCAAACTGTATCTGTACCTGTATACGGGGCGGGGTCTTGTGCGGCACTCTTGGCTCTGACATCGGCCAGCCGTGTAGGCGTGTTGACCATTTTGGAGGAGGCTCCGCCGCTGATTCGCCACATTTTGGGCAATTCCTATATCGGTACAGAGCGTCCCATAGGTGTGCAGACGACACTGGACTTGAACACTCCACAAGGTAGAGAGGCGGCTATGGCAGCGGCGTTGCGGCTTCAGGAGAAGGGAGCTGAGGTCATCGTACTTGCCTGCACAGGTTTTGTAACGATGAACTTTGCGCCAGAGCTGGAGCGTACACTGGGTATTCGGGCTATTGATCCGATTGTGGCGTTGGGTGCAGCCGTGTCGGTACGCTAGCAGTTGCTTCGTGTGGAGAACAAGCAGGATAGTTCTTAAACCTCATTATAAATAGTTGAATATTAAAATAAACCGCCTTTTCCAGAAAAGGGCGGTTTATTTAGGTTCCATTGAGCTCCTAAAGATAGGAATGGGCTGGTGTGGATAGACTTGACCAAGCGGTAAAAGGTTTTGTTTTGTACACTTTTTTGGTACACTATCCTGAAAATTAGATGAAGTAAGGATTTTGCAAAATAAATAGCAGGGTGGTCTGTCTTTATGAAAATACCGGGTGTAACAGTTCAAGAGCTCATGGCAATACCCGTGTTGAAGGAGGCGAAGGTATTAAGCGGAGAACAGGGGCTAAGCCGGGTTGTCCGGTTTATTGACATTATGGAAGTCCCTGACCTGAAAGGCTGGGTCCGGGAAGGTGTATTGTTGATGACAACGGCTTATTCGATCCGTCATGAGCCTGAGGTATTGTGTCAAATTATTCAATTACTGCATCAGGGCGGAGCGGCGGCGCTTGTGATCAAGCCTACCCGCTTTCTCACGGGAATTCCCCACAGTGCGCTGGAAGAAAGCAATGCCTGCGGCCTTCCTGTGATTGAGATTCCATCCGATATTCCCTATACGGATATTACGCAGCGTGTCATGGATATGGTGTTGAACCGACAGGCAGAGCTGCTGCGACGTTCGGAAGAAATCTATCGAACGTTAACGACGATGGTGCTGGAGAACAGTGGCATACAGGCTGTAAGCGATAATATAGCAGAGCTTTTTAAAGCTCCGGTTGCTTTGATTGATAATGGAGGTCAAGCCATTGTCACTTCACCACAAGAATGGGATTGGACGATAGTACAAGGTGCTCGTCATTTTCCCATTAGCGTAGATAAACGTACAGTTGCCAAGTTGGTCATTGCCCGCAATGAGCTGGATGATATGGAGCAGGTTGGTATTGAGCAGGCACGGCTGGTGATGGCGTTGGAATTAATGCGTGAAAAGGCGGTAGAAGATACGGAAAGCCGACTACGGGGGAACTTTATAGATGAGCTAATGACACCTCCGTTGCCGTTGCGGCATGAGGTTGAGCGGAGAGGTCGTCAATTGGGATTTAACCCGGAATATGACTGGGAGGTGGCTGTACTGGAAAGTGCTGCGGCTCCGCCAGAAGAGATTCTTTCTGGGTTATTGAGTATGGAATCAACCCGACGGCGTGTGGTGTCTCATATTGAGTTTCGTTCAAATCGTGCGATATTATTTCTGCCGACTCTTCAGCCGAATGATCACCAGACCGGATCTGACTCTGATCAGGAATTGTCCTGGAGTGATACGCTGAAAAACTGGTCAACTGAAAAAGCCTGGGGTACCGCCGATTATTATGTAGGCATCGGAAGTGCCAAAAAGTTGTGGGAGCTGCTGCAAAGCTACAATGAGGCACGTCGTGCCATTACTGTAGCTCAGCGACTGTATCCTGATCAACGTGTATGCAAATACAGCGATATAGAGATGCACTATATGCTTGGAGAAGCGATGGACAAAGAGGAATTTTCAAATGTATTTGAACGCAAGCTGGGGAGACTTCAGCAATATGATCGCTCACATGGCAGTGACTTACTCAAAACGTTATTTTATTATTTGGAAAACAGGGGCAGTCTGGTAGATACAGCCAATTATCTTTTTATACATCGTAACTCAGTAAAATACAGATTAGAACGGATACGCGACATGACAGATTTTGATCTTAACGATCCACGTGAGCAGTTTATATGTCATACATGTCTGATTCATTATTATTTGCGGGAACATAGGTAGCTGGAGCGGTTTTTTATGCAGGGAGGGCAGGACATGGATAAAAAAATACTGATAGCGGACGATGAGGCGAGCATTCGGAATGCGCTGGCTTATGCATTAAAGCGAGAGGGTTTTTTGGTGGAAACCGCCGTTGACGGGGAGGACGCCTTGGAAAAAGTGCGTTTGTTCCATCCAGATGTGCTCATACTGGATGTGATGATGCCCAAACTGGGTGGATATGAGGTGTGCCGCCGTTTGGAAAGTCGGAAGGGCATCGGTATTTTACTGCTGACGGCCAAAAACGATATCGTTGATAAGGTACTCGGGCTGGAGCTGGGTGCGGACGATTTTATGAGCAAACCGTTTGACCTGAGGGAGCTGCTCGCTCGTATTAAAGCATTGGTACGGAGGCTGGAGCGAGAAGGAGCGCCTGCCCCGGAAGGAACAGAAGTGGTCCTCGGCCCATTACGGGTACGTCCGTCCAGCCGAACAGCTGAACTTGGAGCCATAGCGCTGGAGCTGACCCCCAAGGAGTTTGATGTGCTGGCGCTGTTGGTGTCTCATGCCGGGAGGGTATATACACGGGACGAGCTGCTGGAGCAGGTATGGAGCTTCGATTATGTGGGCGGAACGCGTACGGTGGATATTCATATCCAGCGCTTGCGCAAGAAGCTTGAGCCACACCAGGCGATATTGCAGACCGTGTATGGTATCGGCTATAAGGCAGAGAAAATAACGTGAACGAACATCATTCACTCCATCAGCAAGGAAGCTTGCGGTCCACCGACCAACAGAAGCGCAAACGCAAACCTACAGGCTTGAGCCTGCGTTGGAAATTTCCGCTGGTACTGGCGGCTTTGCTGCTGTTTACTGTGGGTGTGCTGAGCTGGCTCGTGCTTACTGGTATTCGCGCTAACCAGACAGATCAAATGGAACGCAGCTTAAAGCGTCAGGCCGAAATTGTAGAAATGCGTGTAAAACAGTCTTACCTGTTGGGAGTGCGCCAATCACCGGAAGACTTTATGAAGAAGCAGGCACCTGGGCTCGCAGTGGAACTAGGCGTATCCAGTAATATGCGTGTTATTTTATATGATAGTCAGGGGCATGAGGTTGGCAATTCTCTACCGCTGGCTTTTAGAACAGATGTCAGCCAGGCGCTCTCCTATGCGATCCAAGGCAAAATTGCGTATATTACGGAAGGAAGTGCAATCACTTATTTGGCTCCGCTTCAAGGTCCAGACGGCTTACTGGGAGTGGTACAGCTTCACAGCTCAACAGAAGCACAGCAGCAGTTCTACCGGGCCATTGCCCACTTGTTTCTATGGACGGGGGGTGCGGTGATGGTATTGAGCTTTATTTTGGGTTTAGGCTATGTTAGCCGCCAGACGAGGGACATCGGACGACTGACTCGGGCTTCCGAACAGATATCGGCAGGGCATTATCCAGAAGTCAGACTGCTGCGGCGGCAGGATGAACTGGGAAGACTGGATGAAGGAATGCTCCAAATGAGTCATGTGATCCGGAAGAGCATTACCGCGCTGGAAAACGAAAAGCTCCGGCTGGAAGAAGCGGTTCAGCGCTTGAGAGAGCTAGAGCAGCAGCAAAAATCTTTTATTGGAAATATCAGCCATGAACTAAAGACTCCATTAACCTCTATTCAAGCTTATGCTGATTTACTGGATATGTATGGGGATGATCCTGAACTGCTGCGTGAAGCGAGAGAAAGCATCAGTAAGGAAACAAAACGGTTGTACGAGCTTGTCGAGGACTCGCTGCGGCTATCTGTGCTGGATAAATATGATTTTGAATTGCATACGGAGGCTGTGGAACTGCATACGTTACTGGAAGATGCAGGGAGCCGTATTCGAGGAAAAGCGGCAGCGCGTAGACTGAATTTTTCGATAGATACCGTTCCTGCCCAGGTGTGGGGAGACCCTAAGCATCTGATGCATATTGTATTGAATTTGCTAGATAATGCAGTGAAGTACAATCGGGACGGTGGATGGATTACGTTATCGAATCGGGTAGAACAGGACACCGTGATTGTGTGTATACGCAATTCCGGTCCATGGATTCCCAGGGAGCAATGGAACATGATTTTTGAGCCGTTCGCTACCTTAAGTCGTGATCGATCTCGTCAGGACAGCGGTACGGGACTCGGTCTTCCTCTGGCGCGCAGACTGGCGGAGCGCATGGGGGGAGAGTTGCAGCTTACAGCTTCAGATCATGGTGGGTTGGAAAATGGCAACGGCCATACGAATGTAAGTGTGAATGAATTTTCGCTTAGACTCCCCCTCTTGGTTCACGATGGCTCCCTGTAAACGGCCGATTGTTAGCACAGGGCTAGATAGAATGATGTCTTGTTTACAATTTGGAAACAATTCGATGTATTCATGAGATGTTCGGCTATTAAACTAGGGGTATCGTTAACAAGGAGGCCGTTGTACATGATAAAGAAAAACATAGACAGCTATAGGCAAAAGATCGGCTCCTCCCATCGCGAAGGTTCCCGTACCAGAGTTTTCAGTCAGAAAGCCACGGGGGTGCTCATGACTGGCTTAATCGCTGGGGGGTTGCTCAGCGGTTGCGGCATGAAGAACGCAGGAGAGACAAATCCAGCATCCGGTATGAAGCCGGGTCAGCAGCTTACTGTGATTGACACGGATGCAGCCCGGCAGCAGGTAACGGACGAGCTGGTGGTATCGTCTATCGACAGGCTGGGGGATGTCTACGCGAGGTCTTGGCTGAGCGACGAAGAGCTGATTGTCGAGCGTAAAACCCAGCTGTGGATTCATAATGTAGAGACAAACAAGGAGCGGATTTTAACACCAGGTCGTAAGGCTCCACAGTTACTTGCTGTGGTATCACCAGATCAGCGCCATGTCTTTTTTACTGAAGGTAGCACCAGCAGCAAATATGATATTCAGGGCTACATTTTGGAACTAAGCAGTGGTAAGGTTACACCGATTGGCAAGCTGGATATGACTAACGAAGTGAGCTGGAGCGATGAGAATGATCTCATTACAGGCACACCGGATGGTAAAATCCAGCTGATTGGTCTGGACGGCAAGGCTGAAGAATTGAGTTTTCAAGATCCGAATCGCTCTGAATTGATGTTTCATGTCGAAAAAGTGGGTAACGCCATATTTTATACAGGCAGTGATAAACAAGGGTATCCGGTGCTGAATCGGTTCACCCTCAATCATCCTCAGGCTGTGACCATTGCAGAGGGTGCCATGTCCTTTGCCGTGTCGCCTGACGGTAAGTCTATTGCCATTGAAAAGCGGAAATGGAATACATCCGAACCAGCCCGTATGATCATTTTGGATGAACAGGGCAAAGAGAAAGGAATCGTCGGTCAAGGTACTTTAATGAGTCGTGGAAGCTGGTCCAGTGACGGGTCCAAGCTTGCTTTTTCCATTTATGATGAGGATCAGCAAGGCATGAGAGGGCTGTATGTGTTTGACCAGTCCACGGGTAAAACCACTCCGGTTACGACCGATATCCAATCCTATGACAGCCCAACGGTATGGAGCCCATCCGCCCGGTTTTTATCCATGTACCAGAACATTTCGGAAGGTGGAAAACAGCTCAATCAAAGCTACATCGTCGAATTTAGGAGGAAGTAGTTTCTAGATTCAGTCGTACACGAGGCTCATCGTTGACAAGGAAATCATACCAGCGGTTGCGAAACCGAACCTGAGGTCCATCAGCAGGGACGTGTGCCTCCATTCGCAGCGCTTCTGGGATTGGACGCGGATGCTGACTTTCCACCACGGCCCGATCCTCTTCCAGTACCTTGCCACTGTATCTGGAGAAAATATGGCTCATGCCCGGTACAAATCTGGCAAAATTACGACCAGCCAGTCCGTAGATGGCCGTTAACTCTTGCTCAATCGGAGTGAAGGTGACGAAATTAATAAACTTGCTGCGTCCTTCCTTGGCGGGAGTCAAAATCCATTGTGGAAAGGCATATTGCAATAGACCTTTCCCATTTTTCACTCGAATATGATTGTCATCCGCTTCAAACTCGATATGAATGTCGGTGGAGGATTTTTTACCGATCGTTTTGTTATGGACAATTGGCAAATGAGCGACATCCAACACGCTTTCCACAACTCTCGTCAGATGTGCCTTCCACACGGAATCGTAAGGAGATAAAATAAGAGAGGGGTCCTCCAGCTCGGAAAAAATCTCCAGAGGAAGTGGGGATGTAGATGTGCCCAACCCTGAGTTTATCTCAGACTTTGAGCCAACGGCCTGAGGATATACCCACAGCAGACCGGCTTTTTCAATCGCGGGATAGGCATAGGTATGAGCAAATTCAGGAATAGCCCGTCCTGGATGTGCCGGAATATCCACACACTGCCCACTCTCATCGAAAGACCATGCATGATAAGGGCATGTGATGTGCCCGTTTTGACAATAGCCGAGCGACAAATCAGCTCCACGGTGCGGGCAATAAGCATGGATGGCATGTACCTGACGATGATCGTCACGGTACAGGACAATATCTTTGCCAAGCAGTCGCTTTTTAAGCGGTTTATTGTTTAGTTCCTTGGACCAGCCAACGGCGTACCAGGCGATTGGGAATACCTGCTGGTCACTTTCACGTACTTCACGAAAGCTGGGATGGGTGTTCATCTATATCAATGCTCCTCGTACTGCTTCTCATGTATGACCCGTGGGTCATTTATTATATTAGTATAATACACCCCTGATCCAAAACGAAACAGGCGTCCTGAAATTGGCAAGAAATGAAGGTCGCTTAAGGTTGTATGAAATACTAAAAAAAAGGCGCATATCCGTTTTTTCGGAATGCACCTTTTTAAATTAGGATGGCTATTGATTTTATATATCTATACAAACTTGCGATGATGTTTTTTACCGTCATATGAGAATAAGGCGAGCTTACCCTCAATCATGGTTTCCAAATGAACGGTGCGCCCCCACAGCTGATATACATACGGAAGTGTGCGCTCCATATATTTTAAATCCAGCTCAATGCCTTCGTACTGGTGCTTGAGCTTCAACTCGCCCGTATGCAGGTAATCTCCATCCTCGACGACGATATAAGGGGAGCCTCCATTCACACGTGAAAACACGAGCTGATCCCGTATGTTTTCCCAAGATTTATCAGTAATTTTCCAATCGGGTCCCCGTTTCTCAAACACGTACAGATCCAAATCCTCTGTCAGTTTCTTGGTCATGTAATTGCGTATAAAAGAGGTGTCTGAGTCGAACTCTCGTACCTCAAACATTTTAGCTCGACCCTCGCCCGGTCTGCGTCCTTGTCGCTCTTGCTCCTCACGGGTTGGGTTATCCCATCGTTTTTCAATATCCTCAAATATTTTCAGACCCAAATAGTACGGGTTTAGGCTTTGCTTGGAAGGCTGTACGACAGAAGCGTTCAACATTGCAAATTCAACGGTTTCCTCCCCGGTCAAATCCAGTTCCCTTACAATCCGCTGGTGCCAATAGGAGGCCCAGCCTTCATTCATGATTTTGGTCTCCATTTGGGGCCAGAAATACAGCATTTCGTCCCGTAGCATCGTCATAATATCCCGCTGCCAGTCCTCCAGCACCTCCGAGAATTCCTGAATAAACCAGACGATATCTTTTTCAGGTTCCGGTGGGAACTTGCGTACCTTGATGCCCTCGGTCTCGGCGGGATCATGCTGCTTCACTGTGTCCAGTGACCACAGATCATCGTAAGGCCCAGGGGGACGGTGGCGTTTTCCGGGTTCTTTCTGCTCCCGAATTTTGAGCTCCATGTAGCGCTGCTTATCCAGATGCCTTGGTTTGATGATCTGTGGATCCACATGCTCTTGTATCGCCAATACAGAGTCAATGAAGGATTCCACAGCCTTTGAACCGTATTCCATTTCATAGCTGTTGATTCGATCTGCTGTGGCCGACATACTCTCCACCATATTGCGATTAGAAGCTGAAAAGCGAGCGTTGTGTTTAAAAAAATCACAGTGTGCCAGTACATGGGCGACAATTAGTTTATTCTGCACCAAAGAATTTCCTTCCAGCAGGAAGGCATAGCAGGGATTGGAGTTAATGACCAGCTCATAGATTTTGCTCAATCCAAAATCGTACTGCATTTTCATCTTGTGAAACGTTTTTCCAAAACTCCAGTGGCTGAAGCGCGTGGGCATACCATAGGCTCCGAACGTATATACAATATCCGCCGGACAAATCTCATACCGCATCGGGTAGTAGTCGAGCCCGAATCCATCTGCAATCTCCATAATTTCTGATATCGCATATTCTAGCTCCTTCTGGTCGGTGCTCATCCCACCGTTCCCCCTTCCCGTTTGCGAAAAAAGGTACGTAAGGCTTGGTATACCTCACCTTTTTCCTTGATGACATAGTACATAAACTGATCCTTTTTAATATTCTTGTAGGCTGACATCAGCGTGCTGCTGCGATTATATTGATTCACTTCTCCATAGCCGAACATATTGCTTCGCTTTATAAGTTCCTCGATTAGCTTCACACACCGCTCATTGTCCGAGGTCAGGTTATCGCCATCCGAGAAATGGAAGGGATATATATTGTAGCTGGAAGGAGGATATCGTTTGTCGATAATCTCTAGTGCTTTCAAATAAGCCGAAGAGCAGATCGTGCCGCCACTTTCTCCGCGGGTAAAAAATTCTTCCTCCGTAACCTCTTTAGCCTCGGTATGATGCGCGAGAAAGACAATTTCCACCTTTTCATACTGACGGCGCAAAAAGCGGGTCATCCAGAAAAAGAAGCTGCGAGCGCAATATTTTTCAAAAGAGCCCATCGAGCCTGATGTGTCCATCATGGCTATAATCACCGCGTTGGATTGGGGAATAGTCTTCTCTTCCCATGTTTTGTAGCGAAGATCGTCCGGACTAATATGATGAATGCCCGGTTTCCCCTCACGGGCATTGCGGCGCAGATTTTCGAGAATGGTTCGTTTCTTGTCAATGTTCGCTTGCATGCCTTTTTTACGTATATCATTGAACACGATAGATTCAACCTCAATTTGATCCTTATCTTTTTGCTGTAAATTCGGTAATTCCATTTCCTCGAACAGCATATCTTCCAGTTCTTCTATGCTGACTTCCGTTTCCATAATATCGTGTCCCGGCTGGTCGCCGGCTTTCTCACCTTTACCAGGCTTCTGGGAGGCAGGATCACGTCCGATGACATCCCCCACCTGACTATCTCCATCCCCTTGGCCTACATGCTTTTGCTTTTGATAGTTATAAATGAAGCGATATTCATCCAGACTGCGAATCGGCACTTTAATAATCTGTTGACCGTCCGACATAATAATATTTTCTTCCGTTATCAGATCGGGTAGATTTTGCTTAATGACATCTTTGACCTTCTGCTGATGACGTTGCTGGTCCTGGTACCCTTTGCGATGCAGCGACCAATCTTCGCGGGATACGACGAATGAATATGGCTGGCGTGGTTCCGGCATTATTAGGCACCCCCCAAGTGGATACACGGCACAGTTTGGCCTTGTTGGTTATTAAGTATATTCACGGGGATGAACGATATGTGATGGAACTCGATTTAAATTCTGCCCGTTTGCTTTTATAATGAAAGTAAAAAATGTAAAAAAAGAATGGAGAACCTTGGGTTATGGAAGAAATTGCAGTACTTATAGTAGACGATGAGCAGGGACTGCGGGATATGCTGACAACGGTGTTAAAAAAAGAAGGGTTCCTTCAAGTCAAGCATGCTGCAACAGGTCGGGAAGCGCTGCAAGTCGTGATGGAATCGGATGTGGATGTGATTGTACTTGATGTTATGCTGCCTGATAACGATGGGTTTGAGGTATGTCGCCAAATGCGCCTATATACGGATGCCCCTATTCTTTTTTTGACGGCAAGGGATACAGACCTAGACAAATTAATGGGGTTTGGTATCGGAGGGGATGACTATATTACCAAACCGTTTAACCCACTGGAAGTCGTTGCCCGTATGAAGGCTCGAATGAAATATCGGAAAGTTTCGACAGTGGCCATGAAACCGACCTTACGAACTTTAGATTTTGGATATTTCCGACTGGAACTGGAATCCGGTGTGTTGTTTGTGGAGGACAAGCAGGTCGAGTGTCCGGCACGTGAATGGCTACTGCTGGTATTTTTGTGCAAGCATCCTAATCGTATTTTCAGTGTACGGCAGCTTTACGAGGCGATATGGAGCGAGGCCTACTTGGGTGATGAGAAGACTGTAGTGATTCATATCTCCCGTTTGCGGAAAAAAATTGAACCTGATCCCAAGCACCCCCAATTTTTAATCAATGTAAGAGGACTTGGTTATAAAATGATGATGTCAGTCAAGATGGAGGAGCAAGAATGAACTCTCTGGTTAAGATGTCCTTTCGTTTTATGAAAGTAACGTTATGCTTTGTACTGGCCTATGTCCTATGTTTTGTTATTTGCACGATCTTATATATTTTTATAAAAAGTATATTTGGAGCATCTCAAAATATAAATATTGATCTATTCTGGACAGGACTTGGTATCGTGCAGAGTGTTGTGTTCATAGCTGCCTACGGATGGTATATAGGCAAACCTTTGGTGTATGTAATTAAATGGATTGGAAATATTGCGACGGGGGAATTCCAAGCGCCGCTAAGTGAACTGGAACTGCCGGAGGGCAAAAAGAATCAGAAAAATAGTTATAAGCCTCCGTATCAATTGTATAAAGAAGTTTTTGAACAAATGAGCATCTTATCGGCACAATTGCGCAGCAATGAGGAAGAGAGAGTGGAAATAGAGAAACGAAAGCAGCAGTGGGTAGCAGGTGTAAGCCATGATCTCAAAACACCATTATCTTATATTGAGGGATATGCGGCCATGCTAACTGCTCAAGAGTATGACTGGTCTGATGAAGAAAGAAGAAGCTTTAGTATGAGTATCAGTGAGAAAGTGACTGAAATGAAGCAGTTGATTCAGGATTTGAATGCTTCTATGCAGCTTAAGGAAAGTCCATTGCCAATCCAATTGGAGAAGGAGGACATTGTGGAGTTTCTCCGTAGTGCGGTCATAGATATTGCTAACCATCCTTCGGCCGAGCAATACGAATTTTCTTTTACGTCCATGGAGGCTGCTTGTATTATGTCCTTCGATAGCAAGTTATTAGGCAGAGCGCTGCAGAATTTTTTGATTAACGCAATCATTCATAATCCTCCAGGTACACACGTTTCCATGGAAGTAAACAAAGCGAACGATAAGCTTCTTATTTCTATCGAAGATGACGGAATAGGAATGAATTCTAATGAGTTCATGCAGGTATCTCACTCCCAAGGGCATGGAATACCTATTGCCAAAAGCTTTATTGAAGCGCATAACGGAACACTTCATATCCTTCCAGGCAGTAAAGCGGGTACAAGGATGGAGATTTCACTGCCGCTAAACATCTAACTTTTTAACATCTAATCTCACATTTTGCAGTCTGCTCGATTTTTTTGCCTGTTGTTTAGGGACTGTTTACCTGATGTTTACTTTACTTCAGTAAACTGTATGTAACTTAAGCTTCAGCATTAGAAGTCGAGAGGAGATCAGGAAATGTCTGAATATGTAATACATACACAGCAGCTAACTAGGCGTTTTGGAAAACGGGAATTTGTAAAACGAATAAATCTCCAGGTACCCGGACAGCAGATTTATGGATTTTTAGGACCTAATGGGGCGGGTAAAACAACCACGATTCGTATGCTGCTTGGGCTGATTAAGTCCACATCCGGAGAAATTGAGATTTTCGGGAAAAAGCTAAAGGATCAGCGTATGGAAATATTGAAGGATGTTGGCTCCTTGGTTGAATCACCTGCCTATTATGCCCATTTATCTGCATATCGAAATTTGGAAATCGTCACAACCATGCGTGGACTTCCGACCCGAAGAATTCATGAAGTGCTGGATTTAGTGAGATTAAGCAAGGATGCGTATCGTCCGGTAAAGGGATATTCCTTGGGGATGCGACAAAGACTGGGGATTGCTATGGCGCTTATTGCGAACCCCAAATTATTGATACTTGATGAACCGACGAATGGTTTGGACCCGTCTGGTATTCAGGAAATTCGGGAGTTAATTATGAGCCTTCCTGGCGCTTACGGAATGACGGTACTGGTTTCGAGCCATTTATTAAGCGAAATTGAGCAGATTGCAACCTATGTAGGAATTATTAATCAGGGTGAAATGATTTTCCAGGGAACGATGAAGGAACTCACCGCCAAAAGCAAGCCTCAATTATTCATTGAAACCCCAGATCCTGTTCTGGCTGCCGGTGCACTGATTCAGTATGGATGGACGGCCGGAGCTGAATCGATTGAACAAAATGAGGTCGTGACTCCTATTGTAGATCGGCAACAATCTTCGGAGATGATCAAGGTGCTTGTCGAACACAATCATCCCATTTATCGGGTCACAGAGAAGAAAAAAACCTTGGAGGAGATATTCCTGGAACTGACAGGTAAGGAGCGAAGCTTATGATACTCCGGGTTATAAAGGCAGAGGGTTTTAAGCTGAAGAAAATATGCTGGTGGATTCCTCTTATACAGGGGTGTGTACTTACAGGCATGACTGCCGTGGAATGGTATCTTTACTTTCGGCAAGGACCAGGAGGTGTCTATGCTGGTTTTGCCGTTATGTTTATGTTCCTTTCGTTTGTGATGCTGCTTGGCGGTACACTTTTGGCGAGCATTATGGCCGGTACAGAGCATGATACTCAAACATGGAAGCAGCTTATGGCCATGCCTGTTCCCAGAAGCTATATCTATTTATCCAAAATCGTATGGATCGTGATTCTGCAGTTGGGTACTGCCTTGATCACTGTAGCAGGTATGAGCCTCATCTGGGTGTTATATACAAGCGAACCCATTCCTTGGCGGATCATGCTGTTACAGCCGATTAATGCAAGCTTGGCTACCCTACCAGTACTTGCAATTCAACTTTGGCTGTCTACGCTTTTCACTAATCAGGCATTCCCATTAGCGTTTGGTATATTCGGTTCTATTGCAAGCTTGTTTTTGGCACGCACAAGTATTCTGTGGATTAAAATATTGCCTTGGTCGTACCCTGCACTATCAAGTCCTCTGATGAAGGAACACATGATTTGGGTAATCGTTGCTTTAAGTGCGGGAGTCATCTTTACGGGACTTGGTACATTACAGTTTACCAAGCATGAATTCAAATAGAGAGGAGAAGATACATGGGCTCTATTTTACGCGTAGAGACGATAAAGCTTCAATGGATCATGGTATGGATTCTCATTATATTAGATGCGGTCATAAATTCTTTAATGGGAGTCCTGGAGCTGAACGATTTGAAGCAGTTTTTTTCGCCCAGCTGGTTAACTTTATATACGTATTCAGCGCAATTTCACTCTATGTTTTTTTATCCGCTCTATTGTGGAATTATCGCTTCTCTTTTGTGTGCGTATGAGCATCGGGATGGGGGATGGAAGATTTTATTAAGCAGCCCGTATCCTCGTCAGCAAATTTATTATGCAAAATATATATTGCTCATTCTCATACTGGGTCTTGATCAGCTTATATTTATAGTAGGCTATTTTGTAAGTGGAAATATAGCAGGTGCTCCAGGAGAAATCCCTTGGTCTGTCGTTCTTTCTACCGGCTTGGGAGGGTGGCTCGGGATTTTTCCCCTGGCAGCATTACAGCTTATCCTCTCGATAAAAATTCGGAATTTTGGAGCTTCTTTGGGAATGTCTATTTGTTGTGTGGTTCCTAATATTGTCATAACAGGCTTTCATTCTTCCATAGGTGCGTGGTTTCCTTTTACGATCCCTTATTATATTATGATGCCGCAAACAGCGAGTTATGCACCCAGAGTTGAGCCTTACAGTCTCGGATTGATTGTCATTTTTACGTTTTTAGCCTATCTGTATGGTGGGAGAAAGATGTTTGTGAATAGGGACTGGTTGTAGTTAGGATAGCATGAGGATGTAATCCCAACCGATCTCTTTGTTCTCAGAAACACTTAATAAAGCAGCTGCAATCCCAGCAACGCCTTCAAGCATGCCTGCTTTTGTCAGCCAAGTCAAAGAGCCATCTGACCTTGGCTCGGGGTCCAGATATCCAAGTGGGCTATCCATTTGAAAGCGATCAAGCAGACAATTCGTTAACTGTTGAATAAGCGGGAGAAATGCAGGCTCTTTACTGTGACGCCACATTCGCCAAGAGATGGTAAGTAATCCGGCAAGACCGTGACAGAGTGCAGAAGAGTCCATTTCCCGCTTAGCTATCTCATAGGAGATTGCACCGACACAAGCTTTCACAGCTAATTTTTGCAGTTCCACATTATGGAGAGCCTTTCCGGCAAGAAATAGGGAACAGGTGATGCCGGGTGTACCGTAGCACCATGCTTCTCTTGCTCGTTCCAAATCAAACCGTAGAGAGCCTGTTTCAGCTTCAAATGGAACAATATGAGGCCAGTAGCTACCATATTCATCCTCATATTTATACTTAAGCAACCACTCCGTAATGGTTTCAATCGCTTGATATTGGCCTTTTACTTCAATTCCAGAACTATAAGCTACAGATAATAAAGCCAACGGTCCAGGAATGCCATGTGCCATTCCACAATTGAAATTGCCCAGAGGATAGTTACGTTTATCCCGATCTAAAAATTGAAACTTTTGTGGGGAGTACCACCCTGGGACATAATGATTGTGAATATGTATGGGATGTGTAAGATCAGTAAGAAATTGAAGAATTGGCTCAACAAGAGGAGTACAAATAGGATCGGTTGAGTTCATCAAAATATATCTTCCAATCCCGGAAGCTCCCGAAATGGTGTCAAAGGATTGCATGGGCATACCTTCGTGAAGGCTTAATTGTTCTGTGTTCGACTGAAGCCATTGCTCTGTTAGAGGCATCATCCATTGATGTATTTGCTGTAAAAAATTGCTGTAGTATTCTCCATAATTAGAAGCCTCTCTTACGGACGCAGCGATGCCTGCCCAGCCACTGTAAAGAGAGAGGTCGTCAAGACCATTTATAGCAAGTGAGGATTGGATCTGAGCCATATTTAAATGTATGGCTCTATTCCAATCATACGAAAGGTCTGTAGCACGCCATTTCGATAGTAAATGAATGTTACCAGGATAACCATGCGAAAGTGAGGTTTCTCCCCATGGGTGGTACTTTGTTTCTGGCGAAACATTGTGTTCCGAATGGACTGCTGCATAGACGGATTCGGGCTCGCACAGACGTAAAGCAATTTTTTTACTAATATCTCTTGCACGAACTTGGTCGGATTGTTGTATAACAAAACTATCAATTTTCATATGAAAGCCTCCATTATATTTTCCCTCATTATATTGTCACTAAAATCTAGTGTGCTGTCCTTAAAAATACTAAAAAGTAATAAAGGTTTATCTTAAATGTATTCGTTGAAATTAAGACAAATGTAAGAAATATATAAAGTCTAGTTAAGATTATATAACTTATAATAAAATTGTAAAAAATAAAAGGAGGTAACAAGATGAAAAATCAATTTGATCTGGACTTGCAAGTAGCCAAAAATGAGGTTGCTCCAAAAGGGGTTCAACCAGCCAGTGGTCTTATCTGTACTCCTTCATGTGCAACAGGTACTTTGAATTGTCAAGTTAGTCTTACCTTCTGCAAAACGTGTTAATAACGAAAATACATGGAAAAAAGGCACGGTTTCTATAACCGTGTCTTTTCCAGTTATGAAAATGAGGGAAGGATTTATGGCTGAAGATTTGAAGGGGAGATCAGTTGAAATCAGTAAGTATATAGCACAAAAGCTAATAGACCTATCATATACAGAAAAGATAGTTAATCATACAAACAACCTTTCACCTTCACGTGGAAAGTCCCCTTGGAATCCTAGCTCGCTTGCCGATGGAATTCCGGGTGTGTTAGTGCTGTTGTCTGAATGGGGTTATCTGGAGCCTGATCAAAATTGGGCAGAGCATGTGCATAGTCAGTTACGGTACTTAGATGCTAACTCTCTATTATTATTGCCTCGTATTTCTCTTTATTATGGAACAACCGGAGTAGCTTATGGCATATTGTTAGCTTCCAATAACAGAGCTAATTATAACAAACTAATCTCTCAGCTTAATAAGTATATTGAAGTAAAGTGGGGAGATTTACCTGTAATTGGTACAACTACAGAGTTCAGTACGCAAATGGATATCATCAATGGACTGCTTGGAGTGGGTAGATACACACTGGAGGTTACTGAAGACAACACGATGTGTGATCTGTCCCGTCAATTATTAGATACCATTACGCACTTTATACCTGAATATATACATTTGTCGTCAAGGGAAGATTCGGCTTCAATCCATCTAGGTTTGGCGCATGGTATCACCGGAATACTTGCACTGCTTGTCACTGCCCTACAAAAAAAGATCAAAGTTGAAGGATTACAAGAGGCTATAAAACATATAGCCGATTTTTTGCTTATTCAAATTCAGGAGGATCAATATGGCTGGTATTGGCCTGTAAACTCTCAAGTGCCTTCAATGAACAAGAGAGTGAAAAAAGTAGGGATGAGAGAAATCGAAGGCTGGTGTCATGGAACCTTTGGAATAGCTTGGACATTACTCAGAGCAGGAATTGAGTGCAGTAATGAAGAATGGAAAAAGATAGCGGAAAAAGCTATGGAATCCATATTTTGTTTAGATGATGAGCTACTAAATGCGCTATCCCCTACTTTCTGTCACGGGTTGGCTGGTTTGCTTCATATAGCTCATAGATTCTATAACTTAACCGATAATCTAGCAGCGTTACGCTTTGCCGATCAGATAGTTTTAAAGTTAGTAAATTTATACGATGAAGAGCTCCCATTTGGATACCAGGATTTGGAGGGGACAACTCATGTTCATAATGTAGGAATACTGCAAGGAGCAACAGGGATTGCGTTAAGTTTGCTGGACTATGGAATTGGGAAAGAACATCTTAAATATTCAGGGAGATGGAGTGAATTGTTTCTAATTTCTTAAGGGTGCTACCTTATTGCTTTATCTGAAGCATTGGTTTTGGGGGGATTAGATGAAACAAAAATTTATGGTTATATCATCTTTTAGGAAGATTAAGCATTTTTTTGAGACTTTAAGCACTCCAGAAAACATTCGAATCATGTTTTATGATTCGCTTTATCAGGCTCTACCGGAGATTGATGAGCAGTGTATCGGTGTAGCTTTGAATCAGGATCAAGTAACGCTAGAGGACTTGTCTTACTGGCACAGCATTAAAGAAAAATTTACAGTTCCATTTATCTTTCTTTCCTATCATAGTGATGATCAACGGCAACTGGATCTCCTCAAACAATTGTTTTCAATGGCTTCATCTGAATATGGAATGAAAAGAGAACAGCAGGCTATTAGTTTATCACCCAATGTCATTTTTGATCCTGCTGGAAAGGTTATTTGGAAGCAAGGGCATGAGCATATGCTGACTATGATGGAATTCCGATTATTAATGTATCTTCTTACTACAAAAGAGTGTGCTTCTACGATTGATCACATTATAGACAGAGTCTGGGGAGTGGATGCTTTTACTACGTCTAATACGGTGTATGTGCACATCCGAAAATTGAGAGAGAAAATAGAAGATGATCCAAGTCATCCCAAAATTCTGGTAACATGTCATGGAATCGGTTACAAGTTGAATATATTTCCTAAAAACTTGGAGGTGGTCAGTTGTGAAGAGACAACTGCATTACACTAATGCTCATAAACTACATAATGAAGTGAGAGATCGGGATGAAAGATGGTTTAGTGCATGTGATTTTTTTCTAATCAGAGCTCCATTACTACCACTAGACCGATATTTTCAGGTGTTTTCGGATCAAAATGTGGACAGCCAGCTTACTTTGGAGGAAATAACTCGTCGATTAAAGTTGGCATCCCAAGAAGCTGTTGTTCAAGAAGCCATATCATTAGCCTCTCCGTCCCTAATGCAGTTTCTACATTACTTGAAAGATGGCCATGCTTTGGATGATAAAGGAGAGCTACAAAAGTATGAGAAGACGCTGAACAGCTTTTATCGGTATTTTATTCGGATGACTACCCGAACGACTCCATTTGGGTTGTTTTCAGGAGTGGGGCAGGGAATTTGCGGGAAGACTACCGATCTGGATATTGGTAGCTATCCTAAGCATCTGAAGAGAGCCAGACCTGACATGGAATGGATATATAAACTGATTCAAAAAATAGAAGCTGATCCGGCCATATTTAATCAACTAAAGGTCTTCCTAAACAAAACGGTTATGATCAAAGGAAATCGAGCCAAATTACCATTCCGACCTAAGCATGGAGCAGCAGAAGCTGATGATTCGGCAGAAAATTTTAATTCCATTCGGTTTACTGACGTTGTTCGAATGACGTTTGAAGCTGCTGAACATCCAATTCGAGTGATGGAACTCAAAGAAATACTATTAAAGGCATTCCCTGACGCTACTTTGGAAATCATAGCTGATTATTTGCAGCAACTAGTAGAACAAGAGTTTATTTTGAGCGAGCTTAGACCTCCATTAATGGATCATTCACCCTTTCATTACATATTCGAAAAAATTAAAAAACTGGACATTTCCGATCCTTGGATTCACATTTTACACGAAATTGATGCTTTATTACTTCAATATAATCAATGCACAATTGGAGAAGGAGAGAAGGTCTACCGGAAATTATGTGACAAAATGCTGGATATCATTTCTGTGAAAACACCTGTACAAGTTGATGTTAAATTGGATAAAGAAGTAACGCTGCCGAAACATGTGCTTGATGAGGTTTCATTAGGGGCTGAAGTCATGTGCAAATTGTATGCAACCCCCAAAACGGATGAATTGGCTGAATATTTGAATCGTTTCTTGGAAAAGTACGGTGTGTATCAGGAGGTTCCTATTCATGAACTGTTTGATGAGGATTGGGGTCTGGGTATACCGGAAATGTATCGTTCCAATGAAAAAAAATCAATGGGCATGGAGGCATTTAAACGCAACGCTGTTCTCTTTCAATGGGTTTCGAATGCCATTTCTAATCATGAAATAGAACTCGCCCTTACAGATGAACAGTTAGAGCAACTGATGATTTCTGATAACTACGACACTTCCCCAGAGTCAATGGAGATCTATTATAGTATATTTGCTGATTCTCCTGAAAAAGTTGATTCTGGAGATTATTCGCTTTTACTTGGAGCCAGTGCTGGCTCGAATAGAGCGGGTAAAACCTTTGGACGTTTTCTGGATATGTTTAGTGAGGAGTTTGTACAAAAATTATCTGAAATATATGATCATCACCGATGCTTTCATCCCGATGCCTTATTGTCAGAGATGGTTTTTATGCCGGAACAGGGGAAAATATCCAACATCTCATTAAGCAAAAATTTAATGGAATATGAGATTGTATCGGGAACCACGTCTTCTAAAGATGAGGACCATACGCTCTGTATTGATGATTTAGTGGTGGGTGCTACTCATGATCGTTTTTATGTCAAGTCCAGACGTTTGGGTAAGGAAATAATCCCCTTGCAAACACACATGCTGAATTACAAGCTTTCACCACATATATTCAGATTTCTAACGGATATTACTAATAAAGAGATTGGTACGTGGTCTTATTTTGACTGGGGGCCATTAGAGCAGTCCCCTTTTTTGCCAAGACTAGTATATAAAAAGATCATTATTAGTGCTGCGCAGTGGAAACTGAGCAAAGCTTCATTGAATATTTCAGAATCATGCGAGTCCAAAGAAGGCGAAGAACTTTTCCAGGTGTGGAGACAACAATGGAATGTACCGCGCTATGTTTACCTAACGATGGGGGATAATCGCCTTTTATTAGACCTATGCAACCTCTTCCATATCAAAGAATTGCTACATGAGGTGAGCAAGATACGCGAAGGACAGGAGCTTCTTCTTACCGAGTGTTTGGATAATCCCTTCCATACCCCATTACAGGGGACAGCAGGAAGATATATGGGGGAATTTGTGTTTCCACTAAAGAAGAAAAAATTAAAGGTGAAACCGAGTATCCCTAGTTCACAAAATCATATTGATTCTCCAAACTTCATTGCTCATACTTCTTCCAGCATTCATAGAGGCATATTTCCAGGAGGGGAGTGGCTATACCTTAAATTGTACGGAGTCAAGGAAAGAGAGACTGACCTGGTAGGCTTAAGCCTAGGGCATCTCTTAAAACAGCCGGGGTTTAAGGATTGGAGTCGAAAATTTTACTTTTTACGATACGTTGATCCTGAACATCATATCCGTCTACGGTTTCAGGGAGAACCAGAAAAGCTATGGCTTGTTGGCTTGCCTCAATTAAATCAGTGGGCAGCCGAGTTGCGTGAAGAGGGGATAATTACGAATATGGCCATAGATACATACCATCCTGAATTGGAGAGGTATGGAGGACAGACACTTATGGAGCTGGCAGAACAGGTTTTTGACGCGGATAGTCAATGGGTCATCGCCTATATGAAGGGAATTCGCTCTAATGCTTTCAATCTGGACATAGAGATAGCGGCTGTGATTAACATTATTCATTATCTGAGTGGTTTTGGCTTAACAATTCAGGAGCAAGTGAGCTGGCTAGAAGAGAGAATTGATTGCAAGCCTCATATGAAGGCGTTTAGGGATGTCAAAAAAACATTGATTACCACTGTAGAAGCGAATTATGAATGGATTGGACAAGCAGATACGGCCACACAGGTTGCTTTCTTAGCACTTGTAGAAAAAAGACAGACTATGATTCAGCAGTATGCTCAAGCGATAATCCTGGCTAAAAATAATCACGAGCTTACCAATCATCCTGATGATATTTTGGGCAGTATCATTCATATGCATTTGAATCGTCTGCTTGGTGTAAATAGGGAGCGAGAAATAAAATGTATGGCTTTAGCTAAGCATACAGTAGCTAACCTGTTGCATAGGAAAGGGGTAAGCTATGTCACAGTCTAATGGACAAACCAATGACCTGATCTCTTTGTCCTATAAAAATATATTTCGTACCTTTCTATTTTGGCCTCGTATATTCAGACTGCTTTGGGACACACATCCTTCCTTTTTGATTGCTATACTCATTACGAATTTGTTGAAGGGTGCAATTCCTGCTGTGATTCTTTTAACCACGAGAGAATTAATTAACAGTGTCGTGGCGGGAGCGTCAGGGGGAAGCTTTCAACCTGTATTTATAGCTTTTGGCGTCTTAATCGGTGTCAATTTGCTGTACGATCTGATCAATATTGGCGAAAGCTTTTTTCGTAAAATGTTTCAAAGCCGGCTATCAAACCAGGTAAATATCAGAATTATTGAAAAAGCACAAAAGATGTCTTTGCAGTCGTTTGAGGATGCAGATGTGCAAAATATGCTTCAACGTGCTCAGGGAGAGGCAGATTTTAGGCCGTTTGAAATATTTACTCAAATCCTTGCTATTATTAGCAGTGTTGTAACCTTATTTTCGACGGGTGCGATTCTTATCGCATGGAGATGGTGGGCATTCTTATTCATTTTTCTCATTCCATGCTTGTCATTCTATTCTTTTTTACGTATCGGGCAAAGAGAATTTAATGTTCACTTTCAAAGAGCAGGAAGACAACGTGAATCCTGGTATTTGTCATTTTTAGTGACAAGAGATAATAGTTTTAAAGAAGTGAAAATATTCCAACTGGGAGACTATCTACGAAAAAGATACAAAACGATACTCGAAGGGTTTTATCGCGAGGATAAAGTGCTAGCGGTTCGTAGATCCTATACTTCTCTTGTATTTCAGATTGTAAATCAGGGTGCGTGTGCATTTATTATTTTCATAGCCATACAAGCCACTTATGTTGGTCAAATTTTAGTGGGGAACTTGGTGAGCTTAATTCAGGGTATCACGTTAACTCAGTCAACATCGCAGAGCATTGTACAAGGGCTTTTAAGCTTGTGTCAAAATAATTTGTATATCAAGCAGCTATTTGATTTTTTAGATATGCCGGAAGAGGCAAAAATACAAAAAACGGTTCAGCAATTGCCTTTGTCCGCTATTCATAGTATTGAATTCCGGAATGTATCGTTTAGATACCCGAACACGGAGGAGAATGCCATTTCTAATGTTAGCTTCAAGCTTCATCAAGGAGAGAAGCTGGCGATTGTAGGGAGAAATGGATCGGGTAAATCAACGATCGTGAAGTTACTAACTCATTTGTATTCCGATTTTGAAGGAGAAATCTTAATTAATGGACACTCTATACATGAATTGGATAAGGACATTTTTAGAGAAAAGATAGGCGTTGTTTTTCAGGATTTTGTACATTATGAGATGGCTGTTAGAGATAATATAGGCTTTGGTCATGTGGCTTCCAGAGAAAATGATGAGGCTATTTGGACAGCTATAGATAAGGCGGGAATTACAGATTTGATAGTCGGCCTGCCTGATAAAATGAATACCTTGCTTGGAAAATGGTTTGAAGATGGACAGCAGCTATCTGGAGGACAGTGGCAGCGTATTGCAATAGCCAGGGCTTTTATGAGAAATGCCGATATATATGTTTTGGATGAACCGAGCTCTTTTTTGGATCCACATGCGGAGAAAGAGGTTTTTCAAAAGTTTGATCAGCTTATTCATGAGAAAATTGGAGTGTTTATATCCCACAGATTGTCCTCCGCACGTATGGCGGATACCATTATTTTAATGGAGGAAGGCAGAATTGTAGAAGCAGGTAGCCATGAACGCTTAATGGATATAGACGGAGTGTATGCAGAAATGTTCAGGCTTCAAGCCTCCTCGTATCTTTCTCAACGAGAATCTGACTTTGAGGAAGAAGATCTGTCGCCCTCGTTAGTAAGGACGACAGGTGGATCATAAGAAATGGCAGATGCCCTCCTATTGTAGGAGGGCATTTTTATCTTCACCACAATAGTCGAACTACAGCCATACTCACAATACCGACAACGACGGTAGCCAGCAGGTTTTTGCTCCACAAGGCGGTCACTAGCGTAGGAAAGACAGCCATAAGCACTTGCCCATTAAGAGTGACTGAGGATTCGGTTCGGACGAGCAAATTCTCCATCACGAGGGCCGTGAATATGCAGATGGGAATATAGGAAAGCCATTGTAGCACTGGTTTGGGGAGCGCCAGCCTTTGCAGCACGACAAAGGGAATGATCCTTGGGATGGCTGTGACAATCATGGCACCGATAATGATATACAGGACATTGGGATTAATGCTCATTTGTCGGTTAACACTCCAATCGTTGCGGTGACCATGGTTGCTACAATGACGGCGATATATGATGGCACCCACCAGGACAAAAGGTACATCAGAACAGCCATACATAGCACAAGCAGCAGACGATGCTTGAGTTTGGAGGTCTGGACACTTTGGAGCTGGGAAATAAGCAGGGCAAGGAACATCGCAGGCAAGGCAAAGTCCAGACCAAAAGTCTCCGGCCGGGAAATCCAGTTCCCGAGAACCCCTCCCGCCACACAGGATGCAATCCAAGCGAGATAAGCTGTAATATTAAGCCCGTTCATCCAGCGGTCACTGACCTGCCCGCCTTTAGCCAATTTATCCGACGCTACTCCAAAGGATTCGTCCGTCAAAAGAGCGCCGATGCCTATGTTTTTCCACAATGAATATTTAGAAAAGTAAGGAGCCAGCGACGCACTTAACAGCAGATGACGAGCATTCACAATGAATGTCGTTAAAATAATGACGGATGGAGGACTGGCTGCAGCCAGCATCGAGCACATAATAAACTGAGAGGCTCCGGCGTACACAAGCGCTGACATGAAGGCAATTTCCATGGTGCTAACCCCTGATGAGGCACCCACAATGCCTGCCGCGAACCCAATACATACATAACCGAGCAATGTAGGAATACAATCTTTAACCCCATGTAAAAAGCTGAGTGAATCGGGCTTCGTTCCGCTCAACTCCGAAGCTATGGACATTTTAACCATACCCCCAGTGTATAAATTTTATAATAGTATATAACGTAAGTTGTAAAGTATCAATATATTATACGTTTGTACGTTATATTGAATAATGTCTATAGCGAACACACAGGGAGAATGTCCGTTGTAATTAGTTTTGTCATTATATGAAATATGTTTTGTCATTAAACTTGAATTAGATGTCAGTGCCTGCGACCTTGATGGTTCAGGCATTTTTTACTTTCAGTTATTTATTTTCTTGATTAACGCTAACTTTTTTCGGCAACAATGGCTTATAAGAATGCAATTAAAACTTGATAATAAAATGTCATTTTAGAGGTGATAGCAGTGAACTGGGTCGGTAAAAGATCATGGTTACATGAGGATGAACTTTATTCAAGAGTCAAATGCCAGAATTAATAAATTGGTATATCCAAAGGAAAGAAGAAGTAACCCAAATAAATAAAATTGAAACAGAACGTATAAGACTTGAGAATGCAATAACAGCCATATGTAAATTATATAAAGAAGGGGTTTCAATATCGCATCAAAGAATTACTGAAGAAACCGGTATAGAAAGAAAATATTATAGAGTACATTCTCTTACAACTATTATGAATTCAATAATTTATGATCTTTATAATTCAAAAATAACAGTGTATGAGCTCGAAGTGCTTTTGCAACAGAATAAAAGTGTTGAGGATTAGAAATCAATTTTTATTAAGCATTTAGCCTAATATCTAATTGAGCTAAAGCAACTTTGTCAATGTTTCGATATCGTTTAAGATTTACTTTAAACTATAATAATGTTTTCTTTAGGCATTAACTTTTATTATCAATTTTTAAAAAACTATGAGCAATTATTTTCTTAAGTGGCTTTTTTTAAATTATGAATTAATTGAAAGATATTGTACTTTTTCAAACTGTATGCGTGGAAGTAACCAGTAATTCATCTTCCTTTGATGCAGTAGCTGAAATATATAGATCAAACTCATTTCTTGATTTCTCGTCATATATATTATTACTTTTCTTTAAACATAAGCATGAAACATCAATTGAAAATCGATAAATCTTTTTTGCTCGTACCTTCCTCACATTTTTGTAGTAAAAACGACCGATAAGCTCTTTCTAACCAAATAAATTCCGAGGATTGAACAAAAAACTCAAATTTTTTTAATCTAGGGTAAAAATTTCTGCTGCCTTTGTTTCTTGAAATAAAATCATTTAAAACAAAATAAAAGTTGTATGGGAAGTTTTTGTACATCCAATAAACATTTGCATAAGCAAGTGCCTCATCATAACCATTTTTGCGATGATTACTTTGATTATAAAAAGCTATAATAACACCTTCCTTCATTCCTATAAAATGCTTAGCACCAATTAACAAGTGAAAACTTCCATACGCCAATTTAAGATATTCAGAGAAACTATCAATATTCGGCAGAATTAAATTTTGGTTTAGCAATGCTTCATACATTCTTTTCTGAGATTCAAAGATTCAAGAAGCAACGCATTTTGGCATATCTCAAAATTTGCATTCTCTAATTTGGAATTACAAGCTTCACATTCATTTCCTATAAAAGTGCTATGAGTAATAGGTGAAAAGCAAGTCGCGCAACAATCTTGCAATCTAGTTTTATGTATTAAACATAAATGTAAAGGGTGAATTCCCCAATGCAAACGATGATAGTGCTTTAAACTAATACAGACCGGACAGTATTTAATTTTATTTTTCAGTAATACTTTATTAAACCAATCACTGGTAATTAATCTGAGTCTCCAAGCATAAGTGTGCTTGTAATAAGGATAATTCTGTGTATTTGTTCTAATTGATAGGTTTTCAATTGCTCAAAGAGGAAAGTCACTGTTTACAGCCTGAGTATAGGATAAACCTAATTCCTTTATCAATGTGTTTGCAGAATTAAAACAATTTTTATATACCAGCCTAAAAAAATATCCTGATATACTTTCATCCTTTTCTATGGTAGGTCGTAAAGGTAGATGATTGATTATATTGCACATCTTTTTTCTTCCTATCTTTATGAATATTTTTTTAAAAACCATAAGACCATTCATTCAGCTCACTTCTCGCTCAGTATAAACATATTCCAAATAAATAATACCTACTATATAAAAATTTGATATGTTTATATAAATAATAATTTCCTTTTTGATTATAGATATATCCCAAAAAAGTACTTATGATTGATACAATTACTAAACATAGTCGGCCAAAGATTCGTAATTTCAAAAAAATTAAATTATCTCAAGAACTTGGTCAAAAAGCTGTTCTTATTTTCCATGAAAGTTTCTGACTTAAAAAGTTTCATGTGCTTCTACCTAAAGTATTCGATAAAAAATAACCGCTGTCCTCAGAAAGAGCAGCGGTTATTTTTTATCAATCATTATTGGATTAATTATTTTTATTCATGGCGGGGAATGGAATAGCGGATCAAAAGCTGATATCGAGTACGCCAATCGACGTTATGCAAAGGGGGGATATTACCGCTAACATTGATTATTCTCTCGTGAAAAGAAAAGCAATAGGGGGCACTATGAACAAGATGCTCGATGATTTTGAAGCAAGCATCAAACATATCAACGAAAAGACTACAGAACTTGGTTACCATGTAAATAAACTAGCCTTGTCTAACGCTTCCGATGGAGAGTTGGGCTATTCTTACGAAGTCTGGTCCCAGCGTCTTTTAGCTCAGCACGTTCGTAAATACGCTTTGACTGAAGGTTATGAATGTTTCTCCCCGTCGAAACGCCGCGCTGTGAAGCCTCAAAGATTCATGGTACATATACGGTATATAATGAAGAAAAAAATTCAAAAGTATATGAGGAGTACAGTAATAGAATTGATTTTGATAAGTCACTTACTATTTGTATAATTTACATGTAGTAATCAGGAAACCTAAATGATATATTATTTATCCGGCCGTAAGATAGGCTGTGATGCAATGGTTAGATGGACTTCAAAAATTCAAGGGCTCACCTACAGGTATTATTTACCAGTAGTGTGGATCGAAAAAGTATGATATATTATTTGTCCGGCCCAAGAAAAGCCAAATGAAAATTTGATCTTTGAAAACTGAACAACGAGTGAGTAAATTGATTTTGTTCGCAAAATCAAACAAGAGATATTTTATCTCGTCAGTTTCAAAATGAGCTTATCGCTCTTTCTATAAACCAACTTCGGTTGGTCTTTAATGGAGAGTTTGATCCTGGCTCAGGACGA